>JBGARJ010000078.1:0-16854 GCA_044230315.1 Saprospiraceae bacterium | reverse complement strand
TCAAAAAATCGTCAGCGAAAAAAGCCATAAATTGGTCCAAAAGGCCACTTTCTTTTATCATTTTTTGCGGAAAACGTATGCTTCGCATGTGTTTTTGCTCAATCTACGAACTTAATTTGACTTTAGCCTGACGGCTATGGTGTCCCCGCCAACAACAACGGCGGAGCTTAATGTGCCCGGACTGCTTAATTGGTCCGACAAAAACAGTCTGTACAGCTATGGCGGAGATGCCAACAACAGCGTAAGGTTTGATTTTCAACGAAATACCGCTATCGGCGTTCTCGCTAACAGCAAAATGTACCCGGCCATTGATAGGAAGTCCTGTTCAATGTATCTCTCAAAAAAGGCGCCTAAATGCCAATGCACCCACAGCACGAAGCCGGAACATTAGACTTGTTGCGATGGAGGCCTTTGGCCGGTAAAAAGCTCTTTTTCCGCCTGACTTCGTTAGATTTTTCGTCGAATATACCCGATTTCGACTGCAAAATCTGTCTTGCCAGTCGAAAAAATGGCATTTTTCCCCGCTCAAAGTCCTCCACCGCAACAAGTCTATTTATCACCCCGTGATCTGCGCCATCAGGTTTTGGATATCGAGGATACCCCAATGGGCCACGTATTTTCCGTCGCGCAGTTGGATGATGTCGATCACGTCCATCACCACCGGTTTTCGGGTAGGCGGTACGCCTAAAAATTCGCCCTGGTGGGTGGCGTGGAACGATTTGCGGGTGGTCACTTTGTCGTCTTCGGCCACCATGTCGTGGATTTCCACCCGGAGGTCCGGGAAAGCGGGCTTGAGAAAATGGTTGAAGAAATAAATGACCGCTTCGGGGCCTTGCGGCGAACCCGGCGGCGCGGTGTGGTTGATAAATTCGGGCGCGAAAATTTCATACACCGTATCCACCTGGCCGCCTTCGATGAATTCCTTGTTGACCCGGGTGACCAGAACCTTGTTTTGTGCAGTAGTCATGTTCAGTTTTTTTGCAGTGAACGAATACGGCACAAAGTTCCGGGCATCCGGACGCCGGCGCATGGTATGGATGCGGGCATGTATGGTATCAATCCGATGTGTTTCGGTATTGCAAGGGGGTGCAGCCCGCGCCCTTTTTGAAAAACTTGTTGAAGTGCGAAGGATCGGTGAATTCGAGTTGGTAGGCAATTTCCGCCACCGACAAGGCAGAATGTCGGAGGAGGGCCCGGGCTTCGAGCAGGATCATCTCGTCGATCAGCTGGTTGGCGCTTTTACCCGCGTACAGGCGGGCGATGCGGCTCAGGTGGTCGGCCGTCACGTGTAGCAGATCGGCATAATCGGCCACCTTCCGGCAGCGCGGTACGTGCTGACTGACCAGTTTGATAAAGCGGTTGAACAGGAGCGCATTGCTGTCGTGTGCAGCCGCAGGCCTGTACAGGCTGGCGCCATAGCAGCGGTTGGCGGCGATCAGCGCGAGTTGCAGCAGTGCGCGCACCGCCTGACCCGTGCCGGCTTGCTTGGCCTTCCATTCCGCATTCATCATCAAAAACAAGCTCTCGATGGCTGCGCCTTCGGTCTCCGGCACTTCAAAACACTGCAAGCCGGTGTATTGGTAAAAAGGGGAGTGTTCGACCAGATTTTTCAGGTCGGGCGACTGGAGCACAAAACCGGCATTGAACAGGCAGTAATAGTTAAACAGGTCGGCCGTAGGGTTTTCGAAGGAAAAGATCTGCCCTGGAAATCCGAACACGAGGCAGTTGCGCAGCGGTTGGAAGCGCTCCAGCCCGATATTCATCACCGCCGAACCTTGCCGGAACAACCCCATCCGGTAGTATTCGGATTTGATCGGGCCGATTTTCGGCTTCAGGTCGGCCGACGAATACAGGCCAAAACCGCCGTCGAGCAGCTCGCTCGAGCTGTCCATACCGAAATCGCTCTGCAGCGCACCTTGTTTGTGCAAACCGAAGAGCTCATCGTCAAGGGTGTATTTCCGGATGTCGGGCGGAAGGCTTTTGTACATAACGGTTGCCGCGGTCTTGTTTTCTGAACTGTTTTGCAGTGGTTTTCTCCTGTTTTCGCCAAATGGCGGGCATGTCGGGAAAAGCGCACCGGCGCTCCAGGATTTGCCACAAGCGCGGCAAATTTTTTTGCCTGCCCGGATTTACCTTTTTCCACGACCGGCGATATCTGTTTATCCGGACCTGTTCAGCAGCCCGGTTCCCAGGTTTAGAACTTGTTCTAAAACCTTCAAAAGTATACAAAACCAACGATCTGTTCCTTTTAAAATGATGCATTATGAAAACCGTTCTGTTCCTCGCCGCCATCCTGTTTTTCGTGTTTGTCCGCCCGCTTGGCGCGCAAAGCCATTTCTATTTTGGCATCGGCTCCTACCTGTACCAGGTGCAGCAAAAAGACTATGTATTCTATCCCGATCGCGACCATCGGGGCGGCGCCACGATAGAAATGGTGCTGGGCAGTTCGAAATATAAGACCGGCCGTTCGATGGGCTGGATCTGGGAGACTGCCATCGGCCTGGGCACGTTTGACCGGCGCTTCGAGGAGTCGCTTGCGCCGAATGTAGCCCTCAATTGGTCGGCGTACACCGGCGCGCAATGGTCGCCATTGGCCAGCCACCGCCTGCACCTGCACGCCATGGCGGGGGTCAGTTCGCTGCACATCGCCGGTCAAAAGCCGGAAAGTTATACGGTGACGAGCCAACCCACCGTGATTTACTACGGCACCGACCCCAGCAGCGCCGCACTGGCGGCCTATTACAACCAGTTGGCCCAACAGCCCCATTTAGTGTCGATCCAGGGTTTTCCGGCCTACAAGCGGTTTGGCTTCGGGCTCAGCCTGGGGATGCGGTATGCCCTGGTGGTCAACGGCGCGGGTAAAGCAGTCGACTTGTATTGGGAATATACGCCCGTGTTTGCCAATGGCGTCCGCCACGACTGGCGCGCCGGTATCGGATTCCGGTTATAGATCCTTCCTTGCGCTAAAACCATTCCTATGAAAAAGATCGTGCTTTTGCTGCTCCTTGGTGCGGGCCTGCCGGTATTGGCCAGCGCACAGATCATGTTCCGCGGTGAAAAATGGTTCTCCAAACCATTGCCGGTATTGGAGCCGGCAAAAAGGAAATTGCCACCCAGGGCCAGTCAACCCATACGGTTTCAGCTCCCAACCCGTCAGGAAACGGTCCCGGCCGACAAAACCGATGCGCCTCCGTTCGTCAATTTGCTCCCGGGCAGCGGAAGCAATTTTTCAACCGCTGCATCCGGCCCCGAAATAGCCGTCGGCACAACTGCCGAAAAAGCCGGAATGCTCGAGCCCGTGCCCGACCCCACGGGGCTTCCGGCCCGCATGAACGTCAAGCTGTTTGTCAAAAAAGACAGCGCCAGCTGGGTTTGTTCCGGCAGCCTGATCGACAGCCGGCATGTGATTACCGCCGGCCATTGCCTGTTCGACGGCGGGTGGGCCGATTCCGTTTTTGTCGTGCCGGCCTACGCCGTGGATACAAAAGGCCATGCGGTGCAGCCCTATGGGGTTGCCGTTGGGCTGGAGTTGCTTTCCTGGACGGGCTGGACGGTCGGCCACGATTTTGAATGGGATATGGGGATCGTATTTTTAGACCGCCCGGTAGGCGCACTGACGAGCTGGTTCAGTTACGGCGCCAGCGAAGACAAAGCTTTTTACGCCAATAATACGTTCCACAACTTTAGTTACCCCGCCGAAGCGCCTTACAACGGCAGTACGATGTACTACCGGCAGGTGCCCGCCATGAGTTATCATTATGCGTCGGTGTTGGTCTTAGACCCCGATCCGCATTGGTGGGATAGCCTTTACGTGTACCACTGCGACTATAGTTACGGCGGGCAAAGCGGCAGCAGTTACTACAATTTGGACCCGCTGTACGGCCGGGTGATCTATGCCGTGTTATCGCATGGCGGCACGCAGGCCGATCCACTTTGCCCGGATTATACGGGTGTGGCATACATCCATAATACACAGTTCGATCAAATTTCAGCCTATATCGACGGCAATATTGCACCCTCGACCGATCTTATTGCGTTGTCGGCACAGGTCGGCAAGAACACAGTGGTAGCGGGGAATATGCTGGACAATTTCACCTTCCGGGTGCACAATTACAGCCACCAACCCTTCAATGGGGCACTGGATGCGAAGGTGTACGTATCAAACGATTCGCTCCTGACGGCGCAAGACCTCCAGATCAGCACGATCTCCAGCAGCCCGTCGCTTCCCGAGTTGGCCATTTCCAAAATTTATCTCCCGGGCGACCAGCCTGTCGTCCCCGACACCATAGCCCCCGGCGACTACTGGCTCGGGGTTACCCTGGATATAGCCGACGCCAACATAGACAATAACACTACCGGAATATGGGATGTGGCGAAAATTCATGTGTTGAACGTGCTGGTCGACCCCGTTCAGCTGCAAGCTAAAGCCGCGGGCGACACCTTGGCATTCCATATCCGGGCCAACACCTACTGGTTTATTTCCAATGATGCGCCCTGGCTCAGCATCAGCCAGTTCGACGGCGTCACGGACACCACTGTGCTCGTGTATTGTGCGCCCAACCCCGACCCGACGCCGCGCGAATACGACCTGCTGGTGGTAGGGCCCAACGGGTTGTTGCGCAAGGTCCACATCTGGCAGGCGGGCGTCAGCCTGGATGTCATGCCGCCGGGCCTCGAGGCGCCGGTATGCGGCGGCGATGTGTCTTTTCAGGTTTTTTCCAACTTCCCGTGGGCACTCCAAACGGACAGCATCCCCGCCTGGATACACATAGTGCCGCACGGGACGCAGTCGGGCGAACAGATTATCCTGGAGTGCGCGCCAAACAGCGCCGCCGCTCCCCGCCAGGCGCTCATTCCGGTAGTGGCAGGGCAGGTAGTTAAAACGGTAAACGTCAGTCAGCCGGGCGATGCCTTATCGACTCCCGTTTCAACGGTCCAACTTCCCGTAGGCGGAGGGCAGGCTTCGGTAACCATTTCGGCCAACACCGACTGGATCCTTACAAACAACAGCAGCTGGCTGACCGTCGGTCCGATGGCCGGCAACAGCCAGCAAATCCTGCAAATCGACGCGCCGCTCAACTGCGGCGCCGGTCGGGAAGCGGAGATCAGAGTGACGTCCTGCAGCGGAGCCTCGATGGTTATCCGGGTGATGCAACCGGGCGCCTTTATGCAAATCGCCCCGTCGACCACGGCTTTCGGCGCTTCAGGCGGCACAGTCACTGCAGCGGTAACGACCAACCTGAACTGGCAGGTCCAGCCGGATGCACCCTGGCTGTCGGTTAGCCCATCCGGGGGGGGCGGCGACGGCTCCATACAGCTCAGCGCTGCGCCAAATCCGGGACTTTTTGAGCGGACGGCTGTGGTCGTGGTTCATACGGATTGCGGCATGCACGGCATAGCGGTTTCCCAGGCCGGACAGACCGCATTTCTGACGGCCGAACCCGATACCGTGCAATTTTCCGCCCTGCCGGATACGCAATTTGTAGTCGTCACGTCCAATATTTACTGGTGGGTGTCCGACACGCCGGCCTGGCTGACGGTAATGCCGGTAAACGGGATCGGCGGCCCCGATACGGTTAAAATTATCTGCCAGGCCAACCCCAATCTGCAGGCGCGCACGGGCAACGTTCGACTGTCGACCCAATTGTTTTACACCGATGTGCATGTTTTTCAGCATTCCATCGTGCAGGATACGGTGGGCGGACAGACGGCCTCCATACCGGATGACAACACGAATTTCTTACTTGGTGGGGCGGACAACCGGCGATTGCATCGGCCGGAAGCTGAAGCACCGACGCTTCTGACGGCTTCCGAAGCTGCGCAGGGCGTCTGGCTCGGCGTTTTTCCAAACCCTTTCTCCAGTGCGCTCACGATCGCGTTCCAATTGACGGCGGAACAACAGGTCCGGCTGGAATTATGGGATCAAAACGGACGGCGGGTGGCCGTATTGGCCGACGAAGCGCTGGGGCCCGGGCGCCACCGGGTCGATTGGAGGCCACAAGGGCTTTCACCCGGATGGTACGCCTGCCGCCTGACCGTGGACGGAAAGGCGTGGGTCAAAAGCGTGTTGTATGCCCATTAAAACAGGTTGGTGACCCAGACGCGGAAGAGCGGCAACCGCCGATTCGGCGAGCCGTGAAGCAATGCATGGCGTTCCCTGCCGTTTTAGAGGTTGTTTGCGTTATTCTGCCGGAGGCAAAAAGAGCAGGTTTTCAGGGCAGACAAGCCGTTTTTCGAAGTTCATAGTGGAAGGATGGACGGAGAAAAAGGGGAAGTATGGCTTGAAAAAATGCCTTTTTGACCGGACACGAAAACGCAAACAACTGCTTGGTTCAACCTTGTCGAAATTGGGAAAATATTTAACGTCAGTTTTGGATAAATCGACACCTGCAATTGGACACGCTACGGCCTCGGAGGGGCCCAACGTATGTACCATGAGCCATTGAACGTCGATTTTGGGGGCCTAGGAGCGGCCTAACGTTTGTATTCGCCGGAATAATGGAACCAATGTTAGGCCTCTCCGAGGCCAAAAATCGACGCTTATTGACCAATCCTTCTCGATTGAAGTTTGTCGCTATCCAAAACGCACGTTATTTAACATTAAGCGCCCTTCCGAAACCCTCCCTTGTCCTGCACGACCTGCCTTTAAGAAACAGCCGGCGTTTAATTTTCAGCCGTAGGCGTCCGGCTGCGAAGATCAAATTTGCCCGGGCTGTTTTCAACATCAGGTCTTTCTGCTCCGGCAAGGTTTCCGGATAGGCGCTGAAAACAGCATCCACCACCATTATGAAGATTCAACTTTTTGTCCCGTATCTCCTGCTGCTTTTCACCCTGCGCCCGATCACCGCCCATCAAGCCGATCCGGTACGCTATTCGGGATTGCTCCGGGAAGACGACGCTTACCGCCGCATAGAATCCATCGCCGACATCCGCAACGGCGATAACCTGCCGGTATCCGCGAGCCTGAAAGCGTTTTGCCCGGCCCCGCGAGACCAGGGCGCCTTGCCCATGGATGTGGCGTTTGCCCTGACCACGGCCTTGAGTATCCGGATCGCCGCGCTGTGCCAATCGCTGAAAGGCCGGCCGTCCGTCCGGGTCTTTTCTGCCGCGTATATCTTCAATCAAATACGCGAAGGGGCCGATTGCAGCAAAGGCGCCTTCTTGTCGCGCGGCCTGGAACTGCTTAAAACGCAGGGCGTTTGCCTGGAATTGACGTTTCCGACCGACAACCGCGATTGTTCGGCGATGCCGGGGTTGGACGCTAAAAAAGAGGCCATGCGGTACCGGGCAGCGGCGTATTACCGGATTTTCGACGCCGACGCTCCCGCGGAACAAAAACTGCTCGCCGTGAAAAACGCCCTGGCTGCAAAATCGCCCGTACTGGTCGGCATGCAGGTAGATGCGTCTTTTCAGGCCCTGTCCGCGGGCGACGCGCACTGGGCGCCATCCGGAACACCTCCTTACGGCCATGCGCTCGTGGTGGTGGGCTACGACGACAAAACGAAAACGGTAGAGCTCGTCAATTCGTACGGCGCCGATTGGGCGAACGGCGGATTTCTGACCCTGGATTATGCCACGTTTGCCAGCTGCCTGCGCTACGGGATAGAGGTATCGGCCGACCGGCTCGTGCGCTGCGACTGAGGGCAAAAGTTCGTTGGCTATTTTATTATCTGCCGGAACGTCTGTAAACCGTTAATTTTATCCGGCAAATGCCTGGTTAACATGCCGGGACGGCAGGCGTTCCAGGCCCCTTGCGCATACAACATGTCCATTTTGAAAATAGCCAAACCTACTCCGGTTCCGTATGAAAAAAATGCTATCCGCATGTCTGCTCGCCATAAGCCTGTGCGTCGTTGTTTCACCGGCCGCCCGCGCCCAAACCACCGATTCCCTCCTGATCATTAACCCCGGCATTTCGCCTTCCGTGGCGCCCTACCGGCACCTCGACCTGGCGCTGTACAACCAGTTGAACACGGAAAAGTCGGAATTCCGGCTCGACACCATCAACCTGACCAGGCGTTACACGGCCGTGTACCATACCCTGCAGATCGGGTACGGCGTTGACCGGACCAACCGGTTGAACCTGGGGGGCGTATTCGTATTCGCGCACACCCGGACCGATGCGCAGGCCGGCCGCAGCCCCTTTGCCGTATTCGGCAGTGCCGATGCCGACGCCGTGGCATACCACCAACCCGCCGCGCTGGGGCTGTACGCGCGCGGTATTCCGCTGCGCCGCCTGCCGGAACTGACGGTTCAAGTGGGCGCATTTTTTCCCATAGCCGCCGACAAAGCCGCCCGCCCGGCATCGGGTTACGACCGCACGCTGACCCAGTTGCAACTGGCCTTTTATCAACAGTTCAGCCCGGTTTTTTACGTGTTTGCCGCCGCAGAAGCCGACGTGCTGTGGTCCAACGCGACGCGCCGGCAAACCAGCGTTTCGCTGCCGGTCCATGTGTACCCCGTGCTGCGGCTCGGCTATGACGGCAAGGTGTGCCTGTTCGGCGACCTGGGGTATTCGGGGCAATTCAACAAGGTGAGTCCCGGTTTTTTGAAACGCACCGGGCAGCGCGTATTGCTGGGTTTGGGCGGGCAGTATTATATCCAGCCGGCCTTCAGTCTGTACCTCTTCGGTCAGGTGCCCGCCGTGTTGCAGACCGAAAGCGCCACCACCACGCTGCTCAAAAAAGGCACGTTTACCCTGTCGCTGGGCGCCCGCTGGGTGTGGGGCGCGGGCGTCAAAGCGTGAACAAGGCCAACTGGCGTCCGGTGTTCTTCGACGTCAGCAACAAGGTCGTTTTGGCTGCCGCCTGTTGCGGAAGCGGGGCGATAAATTGCCCGTTCAGGGTATCCAGCGTGCCGCCTGCCTTGGCCGTGCGGTCGATGACCAGGAACACGGTATTATTCTGTTTGTCGTAGTGCCCGGTTACGGGATTATTGGTCAGGAAGGCGTTGGTGTTGTGGAATTCGGTTGAAAAGTCAAAATTTCCCGTGCCGTCGTCGCCCAATACGATAAAATGGTCGGGGTCGAACACATTGGTATAGTTGTTCGTGATGTTGTTGGGCACGCTGGCCGGCGTTTGCGGCAGTACAATCAGCGTGGGGCTGGCCGGCACATTACCCGGGTAGGCGCCCAGCACGTCGAAGGATCGCGAGTCGGTGCAGTTGCCGCTGGTGATCGACACCGAGACGGTGCCGGCGAGGCCCGTGGGCACCTGGGCGATCAGGCCGCCTTCCGTGGTGCGGACCGACGCCGATACTGCGTCGAACCGGACGCTCGTAGCGACGTCGACACCGTTAGCGGCGATAAACACCTCATAACCGGCGGGGTTGGCAGCCGGTTGAATGCTTTGAATGCCGAAATCCGGAATATCGCAGTACTGGTTGCAGGCGAATTGCGACACCAGGCCGAGGAGGAACAGGGAAGTCAAACGGAAGATATTTTTCATAGCAGGGTAACCGTTAATGCGTTAACAAATTGGTCAGATCATTGATCTTTAGTTCCAGGTTGCGCAGGGGGAAAGCCAGCTGTTCGAGGGCTTTTGCCGCGCCTTTACGGGCTTTCTTTTGGGCTGCCAGCCGCGGACGCTGGCCGGTGGCATAATCCCGGACGGGTGCGATGACGCTGGCGTTCATCGGCAGCATGATGCCTTCGTGGATCTGCACCAGCGCCAGGTCGGAAATCATCTCCATTTTTTGGGTCGCATCATTGTCTTTCCAGAAGAGGTGCACATCTTCGATATAACTCTTGTGCCGGTTGTAGAGCGAATCCCGGGCGGCGTTATAGGCCAGCACCTGTTTTTCGAAATCGCTGCGCGCCTTTTCCGACAGGAACACGTCGTCGATCCTTACGAGGGCGTCGCGCAGGTTTTTGGCCTGGTCCAGGAAATCGAGCAGGCTTTGGGTGATCTCGCGGTAGCGCTGCGCTTTTTTTTGCACCAACAACGTGCTTTCCTGTGCGGCCAGCAGGTTTTGGATGGTCAGTTGCAGGGAGTCGAGCAGTTCCGTACTGCGCCCGTGGCTTTCGTCGAACAGGCGTTGGTAGGAGCGGATGGTATCCTGCAGGCTTTTTTCCATCTGCTCGAGTTCCGCCTCCTTAAAACGCTTGTCGGCCTCCAGTTTCTGGACGGTTTCGCGCAGCCGGCGTACCAACTTTTCCTGACCGCTGAGGTCCAGTTTTTTGACCTCGATAACCACCTGCGTGGCGGCCGACTTTGGCACGGGGGTGCGTCCGCCGCGGGGGTACACCACATCGTATTGTTCCAATTCGATTTGTACTTCGGCCAGTTGGGCCGGGATCGACACGCGGAACAGCCCGTCGTCGTCGGTGCGGGTTTCGCTCACGCCCACGATAACTACCCGGGTGTTCCGGACGGCCCGCTGGTCGGCATCCACTACCCGGCCCGACAGCACGGCGTCGCCGGCCGGTTGCGCCGGCAAGCGGCCGAAGGCAGAGAAAAGGACCAAAAAGAGCGAAACGTATCTCATGGATTCAGCGTGGTTAACAAGGGCTCTTTCCCGGAGACGGTGTAATTGCGGTTATAGCGGTTGCGCCCCTCGTAGTCGATCAGGAGTTTGACAATGGCCCCTTCGGCGGCTGGAATGGGTACCTGAAAATGCCCGCTTTCGTCGGTCACGCAGCGCGCCCGCCCGACGTCGAAATCGAGGTGCGCGCCGGCGGCGGGCCGGTTACCCGCGCCCGGCAGGTAAACGATGCCGCGTACCACTGTAGTATCGGCGGCGGCGCGTGTGGTCTCCGTTGCAGCGCCGGAGGCAGGCGGCGTTCGAGGGCCTTTGTTGCCCGACGCCCAAATCCATCCCGCGATCAGGACAACGACCGCGCCTGCCACCAGGAGCAACCACCGGTTGCCGCGTCCGCGAAGGGCGGCCGCGGGGTCGGCAGTTTCGTCGAGTTGTTTGGCAAGATCGAGCAGGGCCTGGGTGATGCGATTGTTTTCGAGGTTGGCGTCGGCCTGGCTGATCACGCCCCGCAGCACGTTTTCCTGGAGGGCGGCAATGCGGTTGAGCAAGCCTACGGCTGCTTCCTGCCGTCCGGCGCTTTTGCCGTCGAACCAGGCATTCAGCCGTTCGGCTGCTTCCCGGTTGCGGTTGTCGGCAATGAGTTGACAGAGTAGTTTGTATTCAGCGGCAGCGTCCATCGCAGTGATTGTCCCAAAATGTCCGTTTGGGTGTCCAAATGTAAGCGAAAGCAGCAGCGGCGCACAAGAAATGTGTGGCAAATTGTTTGGGGAGGCGGGCGCCGCATCAATAGGCCATTAGCCGCACCGTTCCGTCGGAAAAACGCACCGCATAGAGTTGCCCTTGAAAACCCCTGCGTTGCGGCGGCGCCACAGGCCGCCCGAGCAGGTCGTAATACGCCACAATGGTTGGCTCGCCGCCGCCCGCCGGCGCCGAAACGCCGCTGACCGGGCAGGCGGCATTCGGGTC
Organism: Saprospiraceae bacterium; assembly: GCA_044230315.1. GTDB lineage: Bacteria > Bacteroidota > Bacteroidia > Chitinophagales > Saprospiraceae > M3007. The sequence continues at coordinate 5,409 of JBGARJ010000078.1, read as the reverse complement.
GGCGACCACCAGCGGCTCCGAACCCAGCATACCCAGGCCGTGGCTCACCCAAACCTGGTACGTACCGGCGCCCTGTACCTGGATGCTGGCCGTGCTTTCGCCGGTCGACCAGGCATAGTTCGCAAAACCCGGCGGGGCGGAAAGGGTGACTACCCCTCCGTTCTGTGCACAGGAAATAGCCGGCCGTTCCAACTGTCCCAGTGGTAAATCGTACAGAAAGGACCGGTAGCTCATGAAGGAATCGGGAAAGAACAGTTCGGCGATCGGGTTTTTGGCGTCGTCAATCAGGACGAAACTGGGATCGGGCCGGAAATTGAGGCCGTAGTTGACCAGGTGGCGGCGGTCGGCGGTGACCTGGTGATTGCCCATGGCGGAACTGAAAAAGCCGGGAGCGTACCGGTATTCCCAGACCCTGGTAGCGGTGTGGTTGACGGTGTCGAGTTGGTATTCGACGGCCCGCGACACCCGCGGCGGGCTGGCCTGGTTGGCATTGTCGAACATCGAAATATGGCCGTTGGGCAGGCGCCGCACGTCGTGTTGCCCGCTAAAACCGGGGTCGTTGGTAAATTGAAAGGACGAGGCGTTGCCGCCCAACTGCCAGAGCACCTCGCCCGAATGACGGTCGATCTTGTACACGGTGTTCAGGTTGCGGAGAGAAAGCAGCAGGTTGCCGTCGTAGTCTTCCTCGATGGCGTTACCATGGCAGTAGTCGAACGCTCCGGGGTTGTAGCCGTAACCGGCGTATGTTTTGCCCGGATGGATGTAGTCGTTGCTGTTCCACTGGAACAACAGGTTGTGGCCGGCGTCGAACTCCTGCACCACAAAGCCGATGGCATGGGTGGTATCGCTGCCGGGCGTGGTACCGAACAGGTAGGCGTGCAGGTCCATCAGGCTGTCGCTGGCGCCGGCTACTAAGAACGTGTTGTTTTTGGTGATCTGAAAATCGTGCACGTCCGGCAGGATGCCGTTGGTCGTGCTAAAGGAATCGACCGCGTTGAACCCCGCATCTAGCAGGACGCATTGAACTTGCTGCGGGTTCTGGAATTTGATGTACTGATAGACTTGTTGTTCGGGGTCGAACTTGAAATCGAGCAGGTTCCGGGCATGCACCAGCATATACCAGAGCAGGTACCCTTTCGAGTCAAGCACCATGGCCGGGGCCAGGAGATCGCCGGCTACGGCGCCCAGGTCAAAGGGCGTCGTCAGGTAATAGCCCTGGTAGGTGCTGTCGTGCAGGACGAAGGTGTACGCTGGAATGCCGTTGGGCGCCGGGCGGTTGGGTATTTGGCCGGGCAGGGTTGTCGCTGCGGAAAAAAGCAGGCCGGCGAGGAGGCAATAAAAACGAGTCATAAGCAGGGAAGGAAGATGCTGGACGGCAAAATTGCCATTTTCCCGATCTTCCGCCGGTTCAACCATGCACTTTCGCCGGTTTTTTACACCAGCGCCTCCACATCGGCCACATAAATCTCCTTGCGGCCGAAAAATTTCACCAGACCCGCCCGGTCAGGATCGATAAAATGCTGTATTTTTGTCCAAAAGCAGGTTGGAAATGACAACCATTGAATTGAAAAATAACCTTTTGCGGATGATCGCCGAAACGGACGATCCAACCAAACTGCAATTGTTGCTGGAATGGTTTGGGATCATTCGGGAGGAGAAAGACTGGTGGCTTGAAATTTCAGAAAAAGAGCGCAACCTTATTTTGGAAGGCCGCAAGCAGTTGGCAGAGGGCAAGGGCATACCGCATTATGAAGTCCGGTCGAAAGTAAAGGAATTATTGACCGAATTACGCTCAACGCAACACCACAAGGATGCCTGATATCGTTTGGTCTCCCCAGGCACAGGATGCTTATCTCGCCATTTTAGAAACGACTTATTATTTTTCTACGGCCGCTGCGCTGGAATTGGATGAGAAATTGGAAAAATTATTGGAGCGGTTGAAGAAGCACAAGTTTTCGTGCCCGCCGTCTGCATCCCTTCCGGGAGTTCGTCGTTGTGTCGTTACCAGAAATGTTTCGCTTGCCTATGAAATTATCAACGATGTGATCCAGATTATATTAGTCGTTGATAACCGGATGGAAAACTTGCTTTAGAACATGTTTGGATTTTCATGCTGAGGCGAAAATGGGAAAATTTAATTTCAGACAAGGCAAATTTTGCAGGCGTATGCGGGCAATCCGCCGAAAAATTTAACGCAGTATGAAATTAAATTTTCTATTTGCAGCCCAGCGATGAAATTCCAAACATGTTCTTAAACCAGCGCCTCCACATCGGCCACATAAATCTCCTTGCGGCCGAAAAATTTCACCAGACCCGCATCTTCCAGATCGGTAAACAACAGCGACACCGTCTTGCGCGACGACCCGATGAGCGCTGCGATATCGCTTTGCGTGATTTCCAACATGATTTTTACGCCGGTCCGGTAGGGGGTGCCGATGTCGCGGCAGAGGTCTTTGAGAAATTCGACAAGGCGTTGCCGGGCGTCTTTGAACAACAGGATCTGAAGCCGGCGCTCGAGGCGCTGCATGCGCTCGCCGAAGCGTTTGGTGAGCGTGAGCGAAAAGGGCACGTAGTCGCGGGCGAGTTCCTGCGCTTTTTCTACGCGCAGTTTGCAGATTTGGGTGCGGTCGACCACTACTTGGGCGAATTCTTTGTGCCGGGCCTGCCCAAACAAGGCTTTTTCACCCAAAATCTCGCCGCGGCCCAAAAAGGCCAGCACCTGTTCGTTGCCGTCCTGATCGTAGTACCCCACCTTCACCCGGCCTTCCGCCACGAGGAACAGTTCGCGCACCGGGTCGCCCTCCATAAACAGGAAGTCCGACTTGTTGTAGCAAGCCAGCGGATGCGTTTTCAGGTGATCGCTGTATTTGTACGGGCACAGGATCTCGTACAGATCCACCTCTTCAAAAAACCAAAGGCTCTTTTCCATAGATCAATTGATGGGAAGGGTTTGGCCGCTTGCGAATACGGTATCAACAGAAACGCTTTCCACCTGATTCAGGTGTACGCGCCGGGAAAAAACCAGGTCGTCGCCCGAAAGCAGGCGGATGGAGTACAGGCATTCTTCCCACTCGGCGTAGGGAATGCGGTTGTCGGCCGGCGTGAGCGGATGCTGGAACCGGCGGTCGTGGCAATAGTCGCGCACTTCGAGCAGCGGTTGCTGGAGGCGGCGGTCGACGCGTACCACGAGTTGTTTGGCCGCCTCGTCGAGTTGAAACTGGATCCATTCGTCCGACACGCCGTGCGTATGCCCGGGCATGTCGCCAAAAAGCCAGCGCAGGGCATGGTCGAATTCGCGCGCCCAGAACCATTCGGAGTGCGCGCCGTCGGAATGCAGGTCGTAGTGGAGGTTTTCGTCTGCATGGCCGGCGGCGAGCAGGGTTTCATACAGGTCGAGCAAGTCGCTCACCATGGTGGCGCTTTCGCGCTGGCCGGCCATGAGCAGGAGCCGCACGGGAAGGTCCGGCTTGGGCTTTCCGGCTACTTCAAACACGGCTTTGGCAAACCATAAGGCCGGGGAGAATACGCCGGCCATGCCGAACACGTCGGGCCGTTCCAGCGCTGCATACAGCGCCAGGAGCCCGCCCATGCTACTGCCCATGATCCCGGTGTGTTCGCGACCGGGCAGGGTGCGCAGGTGTTCGTCGACAAATGGTTTGAGCGTTTGGCACAGGAAATCCAGGTATTGGCCGCCTTCGCCGCCGCCGTAATCGGGGTTGCGCCAGGGCGAATACTCGTCGATGCGTCGTTCACCGCCGTTTTCAATGCCGATCAGGATGGGTTGCACGGCATCTTCGGCGCCCGGGAGGCTGTGGTGGAGGAAGAGCCGGTTCAGGGCCTTGTCGACGCCCCAGGAGCCGAACTGCGCGCCGGGATTGTCGAACAGGTTCTGGCCATCTTGCATATACACCACGGGATAGCGGCGGTTGCCGGCCCAGTAGTCGGGCGGCAGGCAAGCCCAGATGCGGCGGTGGCGGCCCAGTTGGGGCAGGTAAAAATGGGGGTGCAGCAACACGATGTTTTCCGGCGTGGGAGATTGCCCGGCGTACGCGGGCATATCGGTCCACGACTCCACCCGCACCCAGGCATCGCTCTCGGCGGCGCCGGGTTTGAACACCCGGTTGGGCCGTTCGCCGGCGCGCGCGTCGCCTTCGGCCGACGACCAATGACCGCGCGTGATCTTGTACTCCAGCAGATCGAGATCGGTCTGCAGGTCGACGTCGTACGAACCGTCCGGGTTAGACCGGAACCGGTAGCGGGGATCGGCGGGTTGCCAGTTGTTGAAATTGCCGGCCAGAAACAGCGGCGCTTCGGGCGGCGTGTAAGCCGGCAAGGCCTGGAGGTGAAACCGTATTGTTTTCATTTTTATCGATCAAGGAGGATTTGAATGGGTGAAATTCATGTTAATGGCACATCGGCCCGGGGTTGAGACTCCATTTGTTCACGCGTTGCAGGGTGTTCGGGTCGGCATACAGCACCATCCAATCGTCTTGTTGTTCGAGCCGGCCGCAGATCTGGATGCCGTCGCCGACGTAGTCGAGCAGCCGGTCGTTGAGTTTTTCGCCGTTTGGGCCGGCGAGCAGGTAGTATTCGGTTTCGCCACCGGCATTGGCCACTTTCAGCACGGGCGGAATACCGCCGGCGATGCAGCGCACCGCGCAGTCGCGGTGCGGTTTGCCCTGGCCGGGCTTCATCACGCCGAGCAGGCATTTTGGATCGGTCAGTTCGCCGCGCAAGGTAACGGCACCGAATGCGGAATGCGGAATGCGGAATGCGGAATATGCGCTGCCAAAGGCAGCATCGGGCCGGATTTGCTCTACTTCCATCGCTGTTTTGCCGTCGTGGTAGATCAGAAAACCCGTTGCCTGTACCGCCTGACCGTCGGCGACCTGCTGCCGGTCGGTCCGGAAGCCGAACTTCCCCGGCGCTACGAGCAATATTTTTTGCGCAACAGGCTGCCCCAACGCGTTTTTGCCGGCATCGATGGTCAGAAAGGGCGCGGGCGTGGTGCTGAGCACGCCGCGGAGCGTGGTTTGCTTGCCGTATTCGAAACGGCCGTTGGAAAAGCCGCGCTGGGTCAACACCATCAGGATCACGACAGCCGGCACCAGTACGGCCAGCGCCAGCAGGTAGCGCCGTACCTGACGGGCAAATCCCCGCGGTATTTCGGCCGACCAGCCGATGTAGAATTCATTGTCTTGTTCGCGCATGGCGTTTGTTTCAGGTTTAGCAGTTGTTTGCGTTATGCTGCCGGAGGCAAAAACCTGCTCTTTTTGCCTCCGGCAGCATAACGCAAACAACTGCTAAACCTGAAACAAACGCCATGCGCGAACAAGACAATGAATTCTACATCGGCTGGTCGGCCGAAATACCGCGGGGATTTGCCCGTCAGGTACGGCGCTACCTGCT
>JBGARJ010000077.1:0-17210 GCA_044230315.1 Saprospiraceae bacterium | reverse complement strand
AGTTTTGGATAGATCGACACCTACAGTTGAACATTCTACGGCCTCGGAGAGGCCCAACGTTTGTAGCATGAGCCATTAAACGTCGATTTTGGGGGCCTCGGAGAGGCCTAACGTTTGTATTCGCTGGAATAATGGAACCACTGTTAGGCCTCTCCGAGGCCAAAAATCGACGCTTATTGACCAATCCTGCTCAATTGAAGTTTGGCGCTATCTAAAACTCACGTTACAGTAGAAATTGATGAGACCAGGAGCTCGTTTCAACTAGTAAATTGGTCTTCGACTAGTGATTGAGGCACTAAGTTATGGACAGTTTGAGCAGGCTCTTTTGGGCTGAGGCAAGGCGCGACGAGGGAGTGTAGCGGGCTCTCCATGACCGAGGAGGAACGAAGTATCAGTCAAAAAGAGACGTTCAAACTGTCTAAAACTTAGTGCCTCAATCACTAATTGCGCAGCTGGTGCTTATCGTTTTCGTCGAAGAAGAAGTGATAGCCGCGAAAAATCGGGCCGAACACGCGTTCCTGGGTCAGGAAGAAGGCTTCACCGTTGTTCAGATCGGCGTAATAGCGGAAGACATAGGTGCTGCCGTCCGTGGGCCGTTGTTCGATGGAAACCGGCCAGAAGCGGGCGGTTTTTTCGGCGCCGGCGGTTGTTCGGAGGGTGACGATCGCAAACGGCACCAGGGCGCGCACGGAGTCGCGCGCGGGGTTGTCGGTTTCATAGGCCTCGGCGCCGAGGGTTTCAAACTGGAGGAGATAGGCTTCGGCCATGCCCTTTCGCTGGGGCAGCGGGCTGGCCGGCGTCGTACTGAAGTAAGGCCGCACGACATAGCTGGCTTTGTCTACTTTTTCGAGGCGGAACGATTCGCTTTTTTGCTGCGGGTACTCCACCGAGATCGACTGGATGGTTTCGGGCTGTTCGGCAAACACCATCCGGTCGCGCCAGTTATCGTCGCCCAGCATATAGCGCACCCGCAACTGCCCGATAAACGACGGCACATGCACTACATAGGGCTGTTCGGCGCCGTCCATGATCATGAAGGTGCCGCGCTCGTCGTTGGTGACGCCGCCGACATAGTAACTCTTGATTTTGTCGCCGCCCTTGCCATAGATCTCCACCTTGATCCCTTCGGCGGCCAGGCTTTTGATCATGGTCGATTCGGCCGCTTTGGGCGGGATATAGAGCACATTGAGGCTGGCCATGGTTTCGAGCAGGAGTTGCACCGCGGTGGGGCGGGCTTTATAGCGGCCGTTATAGGTCCAGCTGCCGTCGGCGTTGCGTTCGAGGGTAACGGTTTGGCCCGTGCGGTCGGCGAGGAATATCCTGGCGACCTGCTGCGGGTCGGCGATCGCGAATTCCATATCCCAGGAGACATGGCTGGCGGGTTGGTTTTTTTGCTGCCGGAGGGCATAAAAAGCGGCGGCGCCCAACAAGAGGAAAAGAGCGGCTAAGAGCCAGGTACGTTTCATGGCTGTTGCAAAATTGTGTTTATCAAGAGGGTATGCCAGTGAAGGGCGATGGTTCGGCCGGTAAACCTGGATTATGCGGGGCAAAAGAACGACATTTGGCCAGATATTTCAAGTTTGCCGGTTTGTCTTTGTCCGAACCTGCCAAACTGGATATTTTTGTCCGATCACCAACTTGAATCATTCCCGCTTCCGATGAAAAAATCCATTTTCTTACTGGCCCTCGCGGCGTGGCTGTTTTCGGTCGCCGCTGCGGCGCAAACGCGCTTCGGCTTCCGGGGCGGCGTCCAACTGGCCGATGCCGGATATACCGGCAGCGCCGACCCGTTTATCTACTACACCATTTTGACCAAAGAAACGAACCCCTGGTTCACCTTTTTTGCCGGCGGGCTGGCGGAACGGGATATCACGAAAAACCTGACGCTGAGCGCCGAATTGCAGGTAACCGGCAGGGGGTACAGCACAACGCTGGAGGATACCTTCGGAAATACCAACAGCAGCAAAACGCGGCTGTGGTATGTGCAGGTGCCGCTGGCCTGCAACGTCCGCTGGAACGGCTTTTTTGCCGGCGCCGGGCCTTACCTGGGCGTGGGCCTTGGCGGCAAGCAAACGCGCTCCAGTTACGACGCTGTCAAAAATGTGACCTTCGACTACCACTACAAGGTCAAATTCGGGAATGAGGAGCAACATTTTTTCCGGCCCCTGGATGTGGGGGTGTACGCGCAGTTGGGCTACAGCTTCCGGAATGTTCGCCTGATCCTGTCGTATCAGCTGGGGCTCAACAATATCATCCCCAAATACTATGTCGATACCGACGAGCATGCCCGGCACAGCAGCCTCGGCGCTTCGGTGGCGTATATTTTGGGTGAAGGCGAGTAGGCCGGTTTCTTCGAATGTCCAATTTCCAACAAGGAATTTCCAATGTCCAAGTGTTTAGACCGCGTGTAATGCTGGTGGTCAACCAATTTAGATTTTGAAACGATCTGCTGGTCCGTTGTCTGGCTTTCTGGTTAAATTGGAGTATTGCGTCCTTTGTCCGGCATTGTTACTTTTCTTTTGCTCGCCCAAAAGAAAAGTAACCAAAAGAAAAAGGCTGTCCTCCCGGCAGTGCCAACGACCTGCGGGGATTGCGCTGTTTTTGACAGGGCATTTTGGCCTTTTATGGGACATCGAGTTTCAAGTTCCCTGTCAAAAAAGGCGCTCCGCCTGACGGCGGACCATCCCCTTCGGTCGGGCATGCCTCGCGGACGGCAGAAAGCACTCTAATACGGGAAGGTTTCACAGTTCCAAATACTAAATTGGTCGACCACTGGATTCGATCCAATCCTGCAGTCCTACCTTCTGGCGTACTTGGACATTGGGCATTCGAAGAAATCACCGTCCCGTCGCCACCATCTTCCGCGTCAGCACCCCGAACGGCGTCACCAGCTCATAGTACAATAGCCCCGAAGCGCCTTTCAGCGCCACGGTCTCGGCGTTGTAACCGGCCGGATAGGTCTTGCTGAAGGCCGCTATTTCCCGGCCGTTCACATCCAGCACGCGCAGTTGGGCGTCGCAGCCGGCGGGCAGCACGAACCCGATCGTGGTAGCGCCGGTGAACGGATTGGGGCGGTTTTGCAACAGTTGAAGTTCCAATCCCGGATGGGGCGCCTGCGTGCCGGTGGCGGTGAAATACGTCAGTTCGACGTTCGATTCCTCCAGGGCGGTATTGTACGCCAATCCGGGCAGGATGCTGTCGTTGAGGGTCATGACCTCGCTTAGCAGGCTGCCGGGCTGCACCGGGGTGAAATGCACCCGGAAGGCGGCATCGCCGGCCTGGAGGCTGACGCCGAACGCGGCAGCCCAGGCCAGCCGGATTTCGCCGGCATTCACATCAAAAAGACCGAAATTATCGTTCGTCAGCGGAATAGCCGTCAGGATATCGAGGCTGTCGAAATGCAAATAAGCGGTATCGAAGCGGATGGCGCATTGCAGGCCCGTGAGTTCGTTGAACGCCCCGGTATTGAATTGGGCGGTCACGGGACTATTGGGTTGCAGCATCCGGTCTTCCACCTGCCATTCGAACGCGGTGGAGCGGTCGTCGCCGTGGCCGGTCAGGCTGGCCGGGTTGGCATAGGCCGCCACCACGTCGCCGATCTTGACGCCGGTGAAATTCTGGTTGGTCTGATTGCTTGCTACGGCGGTCAGGTTGATCTGCTCGGGGAATCCCCAGGGCGGCAACGGAAGGCTGTAGGTCGCAGGCACAAAACGCCAGGAGGTATTGAAAATGGCGTTGGCCGACGGGTTGCCGAGCAATACCTGGTTGATGAGCACGGCGTCGAGCGTACTGATCGTGTTGCTCTTGTTCACGTCGGCCGCAATTTGTTTGAAGGGGTTGGTGATCGGGGTGATGTTGGTCACATGTTGCTGGATGGCCATGGCGTCGAGTACCGTCACGCCGTTGGTTTTGTTGAGGTTTTTCACGGGTTTCAGCGTGAAATTGCCGCTGACATAGGGTATGGAAATGAGGTAGTTGCCGTTCACGTCGGTGGTATTGCTACCCGCGCCTGCGCCGCTGAGGCTCACCGTCGCGTCTTTCACGCCCAGCGTGTTGTTTTGATCCCAGCGGATGGTGCCGCTGAAGGTGATCGGGCAGGTGTTGTCATCGACCATCACGCTCATGGCGGCGCTTTCGCAGTTGTAAAAATCTTTCACCCGCACCTGGTAAGTGCCGCTCGACAGGCCGGTGAAGGTGGCACTGGAGCCGTAGTTCATGCCGTTGTCGATGGAATACAGGAAGGGCGCGGTGCCGCCGGTGACGTTGCTGATCGCGATCTGGCCATCCATGGCGCCGCTGCAGGATTCCGCGGTCGGGGTAGCGGTAAAGCTGACGCTGCACATCGAGCACGCTTCCGACCCCGATGGGCTGAAAAAGCCGCTGCCGCAGGATAAGCATTCCGTTGCGGCGCTGGTGCTGCTGTAGGTATTGACCGGACAGTTCAGGCATTGGACCGAACCTGCCAAGGCGCTGAACGTGCCGGGCAAACAGGCCAGGCAGGCTGTGGCGCCGTAGTTGGCATTGTAGGTACCTGCCTCGCAGTTGAGGCAGGCGGTGGCGCCCGGCGCGTTGCTGTATTTGCCAGGCGGGCAGAGGGCGCAAACTTTGGCGCCGAAGGTATCGCTGTACGACCCGGCGGCGCAGTTGAGGCATTCGGAAGCGCCGGTCAAATCGCTGTATTTGCCGGGCGGGCAGAGCGCGCACTCGGTAGCGCCCGGATCGGAGTTGTACGACCCGGCGGCGCAGTTGAGGCAAGCCGTGGCGCCGGAAACATTGCTGTATTTGCCGGGCGGGCAAGCGGCGCATTCGGTAGCGCCGAGGCTGGGATTAAAGAAGCCGGGCACGCAGTTGAGGCATGCGGAAGCGCCGATCACGTTGCTGTATTGGCCGGCCGGGCAGAGGGTGCATACTTTGGCGCCGAAGGTATCGCTGTACGACCCGGCGGCGCAGTTGAGGCATTCGGTTGCGCCGGTCAAATCGCTGTATTTGCCGGGCGGGCAGAGCGCGCACTCGGTAGCGCCCGGATCGGAGTTGTACGACCCGGCGGCGCAGTTGAGGCAAGCCGTGGCGCCGGAAACGTTGCTGTATTTGCCGGGCGGGCAGGCGGTGCATTCGGTGGCGCCCAGGTTGGGATTGTACGACCCGGCGGCGCAATCGAGGCAGGCCACAGCGCCGGTCACGTTGCTGTATTTGCCGGCGGGGCAGAGGGTGCACTCGGTAGCGCCCAGGTTGGGATTATACGACCCTGCCGCGCAATCGAGGCAGGCCACAGCGCCGGTCACGTTGCTGTATTTGCCGGCGGGGCAGAGGGTGCACTCGGTAGCGCCGGGCGTGGCGTTATAGGAGCCTGCTGCGCAATCGAGGCAGGCCACAGCGCCGGTCACGTTGCTGTATTTACCGGCGGGGCAGAGGGTGCACTCGGTAGCACCGGGCGTGGCGTTATAGGAGCCTGCCGCGCATGTAAGGCATACCGTGGCGCCGGATACATTGCTGTAGGAGCCTGCCGGACACAAAATAGCGCTTTGCCCGGTGGGGCAATAACTGCCGGGCGGGCAGATCTGGCAACCGATGATCACCGTTTGGCCATTGCGCAGTTCCGTGACAGGGTAGTAGCCGGGTTCGCAATTGCAGGTTATGGTGTTGAAATTTGCCAGGCCGTCTACCGCGTATGGGCAATCGTCGCAGGCGTCGCCGATGCCGTCGATATCGGTATCCAGTTGATCTTCATTGGTCGCCGACGGGCAGTTGTCGCAATAGTCCGGGTAGGTGTCGCCGTCGCTGTTGGTGTTGTCGGTATTGGCGCTGCCGGGCGTAATGCACGACAATTTGAAATCGCTGTTGTTTTGGTTGGTGTCGTTGCCGTCGGATACCCGGGAGAGGCCGACGCCGGCTGTTGAATTGTTATCTTCGAGGCCGGTACCGGAGCCTTCCGCCGCAACACTCACCGTTCCTTCGTAGCTCAGGGCATCAACGGTGATGGCATTGCTCAGCACCAGGCGAATAGCGTCCGGGGCGCCATTCTGGATACGATCGCTCACAGCGCCGTCAAAATTGAAATCGCAATTTGGCACGCCCGAACCATTGCCGCAGATCACGTAATAATCGCCGGCGGCGAGGTTTACGTTGGGCAGGTTAACGCTGCGGTACACGAGGTTGTCACCGCCATTGACCAATTCGACAGTATATGGGTCGAGGTTGACAGCGCTGGAACCAACATTTTTCAGCTCGATGAATTCCATATTGTCGGTGCCAACCTGGTCGTAATCTACCTCATTGATCACCAGCGTGGCCGGGTAACACAGCCCGATGCTGTTGAAAAAGGCGTCGTGATCGCTGCCGGGGCCGGCGTTGGCGTTGAAGATGCGGAGTTGGTGGACTGCCTGGCCGCCCCCCGGGTTTTTCAGCGAGCCGGAATACGTGCTGGACGCGCCGCCGACAGGGGTTACCACCAATTGGTAGCTGGTCGCCGAAGTAAGCGTGATCTGCAGGTTCAGTCCTTCGTCGGTAAAGCCGACGGAAGTATTGTGCGCGCCGGAGGCGTCGTTGTACTGGTAAAAACTGGTGTTGCCGACAAAATAGAATTCGAGCAGGTTTTGGGCGCTGGCGTTTTGCAAACCGAAGCCCACGGTTTTGTCCGCTTCGATGTACCCATTGTCCATGGCCAGGCTGAAAACGGCGCCGGCGGGCAGATCGACGGCGAAACTGCGGAAGGCGTTGGACTCGCCGCCGCTGTTGGCCCAAAGGCCCCAGGCCCGGCCGCCGGTGTTGATATCACCGTCGGAATTGGAATCGCCGTTGCCGTTGCCGGTTGACGTGCCGGCAAAGAAACCGGCGTTGCCGCTGGTGCTGATGACCCAGGCGCCGAGGGCGGTACCGCCATTGTCGCCGTTTTGCCAACCGTCGTTGTAGGCGCTATTGCCGGCGTTGTCGCCCGCGCAGAAGGGCTGGTGTACGGCCACCTGTGTGTTGAACGCGATGATCCGGGAAATGCCGGCGCATTGGAAGGCGCCCTGTGCAGTGGTGGTCAGCGGAAAGGTGGCGTAATTGCCGTTGCGGTTGGGCGAGTTGGGGCGTTCGGGGGAGAAGTTGAAATTATTGCTCACCGCGGCGTACTGTACGGTCCCGATCTCGGATTCGCTGTTGGCGCTTTGGTCGTACACGAACATGCGAAAGGCCTCATTGGCGGCCAGGCCGTTGGCCGACGGCGATCCGAGCGCTTCGATGATCATGTCGTGTGTGCCGTCCCATTTGAACCCCTGGCCGATGCGGCCGATCCCGACGACCTGGCCGGCAGCGTTTTTGACGGCCACTTCGTCGCCTGCGGTGATGGGCGCGCCGTTCACGATCAGGTTGGCGGCGTCGGCGACACAGATGGCGATAAAATGCGGGCAGCCGCCGGGCGTGGCGCCCATGCTGAAGTGGCTGGCCGCAACGCCGGCGGGTTTGGGGTACAAGCCGGTGAGCGACCACCAGGAGTAGTCGCGCGGTTGCGCTTTGATCAGGGCGCGGCTATCGCCGAAAGCCTGGGTGGTTTGGAACAGGTAACCGTCGGAATAGTCTTTCAGGTATTTGCTGGTGAAGGGCGTGTTGACATATACGGCGTGTTCCTTGTTCGGGTCGTCGTTGAGGCCCAGCACCATGCCGTCGTTCACGCCGCCCGTGAGGCCGTCGCGGCGCATGGCGAACATATTGCCGCCGTGGTTGTCGCCGTCGTACGGCGGATCGGTGGGCCAGAAACCGCCCATGTTCTGGATATGATCGGAAGTACCGGTGGCGGTGGCCGCGCGGAGGGCGATCTGCCACTTGATGTCTTTCGACAACCCGTACCAGTACCAGTCTTTCCAGAACACTACCGGCCGGCCTTCGGCGGCCATGAGGAAAGGGTAGCCCATGTCCTCTTTGTCGGATACGATGGGGTCGTGGTCGTTTTCGGTGTGCAATTCGAGGCAGGAAGCGCCCGCCGGGATGGGGCACCCGCTGCTGGCGCCGACGTAGCCCTGGCGGTCGGTGTCGTGGCTTTCGAGCCAGGTGACCACATCGTAGCCGCCCATGGCCGTGGCCCACACCAGGCCGGCGTTGCCCAGGGTGGTGTACAGGTCGGTAGACCCGGAGGTATTGTTCAGCACCGATTTCAGGGCGCCGCGGAGCGGAAAGTCGAAGAGCGATATTTTGGCATTTTTGACGCCGCCGCTGTTGCCGGGGTCCTGCACGGCGGTCCAGTAATTGCTCAGGTTAGACAGGCCATAGTCAAACGATTCGCCGACGGCAAAGGGCTGGGCGCCGTTTTTCGATTCGATGAGGAATTTTTTGACAAACCAGGGGTCGATATGCTTGACGGCGTCGAGGCGCAGTTCGTCGTAGCCGATGTCGTTGACCAGCCAGCGGCCCCACATAATGAGCGAGTCGCCCATGGCGCCGAGATTGAGAAGTTGCGGCGCGCCGAAATACCAGCTGCCGGCGCTGCCGTCGGGGTTGGTGGGCGGGTTGGCGTCGCCCTGATTGAAATAGCACAGGTCTTCGAAAAAGACGCGGTTGTGGTAGTCCGAGCTGAGGTCGGGGTGCTGGGTGGTGGGGTGTACGTCGGCCGGCCCGCTGGGGATGCGGTTGCTGGGCGGTGTGAACACGTTGTAGCCGCTGCCAAAACTGCCGATCTCATAGGATGCCACCGCATCACCGCCGCCGCGGTGGTTGAGCACCACGTCCGACATGACCTTCAGGTTATTGTTGTGCATCGCCGTGATCATGCCCTGGAGTTGGCTGCGGCTTCCGTGGCGGGTACGCGTGGTGCCTTTGCTGTTGAATTCGCCCAGGTCGAAATAGTCGTACATGCCGTAACCCATGTCCCAAACGCCCGCAAAACTCTTGGTTGGCGGTGGCGTCCACACGGTTTGGAAGCCGGCAGCCGCCAGTTGCGGCGCCACGGCGGCGAGGGTATCCCACCAGATACCGCCGGTAGTGGTGTTGGTGACATCGCCGGGGTGGGTGTTCCAGTAAAATCCCTGAAGGATGACATCCTGGCTGCGGAGGGAGGGAAGAGCAAGTAAAAGGCTGAACAGCAGCGCCAGGCTGCATACCGGAAGACGTTTCATAAGAACACGATTGTTGTACTGGTACAATGGATTAAGGCTTCGCAAAAATATAAATATTGCCAATTTACACGCCGGCATTTCCGCCCCGTTTCGGCCAGCTGCCAAAAAGCCGTAGACGTCGCATTAAAAATAGAAATAGAACGACATGCCCACGAGGTTTTGCAGCCGGAGGGCATTGCTCTCGGGTTGTATCCATTCGCGTAGCCGCAGGAGGTTGCGCAAGCGCAACAAGCGAAATAATTGGGGCCAGGTGCGCGGCCACTGGCGCAGGTTGAAGCCCTGGCCGCCGCTGAGGCCAAATTGGTAAACCCCTGTGCCGTACACCCGGAGGGTTTCGGCAAAGGGGTCGTCGTCGGGGATCGGCGGCACGGTATTCAATAAAGTTTCGCTAAAATCGGGGGGGCGCTCCTTCAACAATGTGCGGGCCGGCGGCCGGCGCTCGAGCCAATGCGCCCAGGCGGTGGCGCGGGCCGGCTGGGGGGTGCAGAAGAAACGGTGCAGCGTCGCCGGCGGCGCGATTCCCTGGGCCGGCAGCGGGGCAACCCGGCATGACCAGGCGAGCATAAAAACGATCCGGATGTGTAGCCGCATACCGACGGGTGCTGTCGCTACAAAAATGCGGGTTCGGTTTGGATTTATCCGAAAAAGAAGCCGGCAAGAAAATCATGTATTTTCCTGCCGCAACAGCACGGCGTGCCCGTCGGGGTCGCGCAGCAGGAAAACCCGTGTCGTGCCGAGCAGGGCCGGGCGGGCGGATATCTTTTTGTAACCGGCCGCGGCCAGGCGCCGGATCATTTTTTCCAGGTCGTCCACCGTCAGTTCTGTTTGGTAGTGCCACAGGTCGGTGGTTCGGCTGGTTGCCGGGAACGCCCGCCCGTCCGGTGGCGCGATATACCGCAGGAATTCGACGCCAAACCCGGCGCCGGCGTGCAGGCCGTTAATATCGAGGCGCGCGCCGAACACCTGGTTGAGGTGTTCCTGCTCGGGGCCGTAGTTTTCGGAATGGCCGCCCACTTCAAGGCCGAGGGCGTCGCGGTAAAAGCCAAGGCTTGTCTTGGTATCGTGCACGGCAATGGCCGTGTGGTCGATGCCGAGAAACAATTGGGATGGCGCCGGCGCCTGCCAGCGCGGATTGCCTTTGCCGGGCGGAAACCAGATCAGTTCGAGGTTGTGCCCCTCCGGGTCGCGGAAATAAAACGCCTTGATGCCCGCGGCGTTGGGCAGGTAGTCGGGCAGGGTCTGCGGGCTGGTGCTGACGTGCGTTACGCCGGCTTGCAGCAGTTTTTGATAGGCTTGATCCATATCGCGCACCACAATAGCCAGGTGTTGGAACCACAGGTCGTTGCTGTGGGTGTCGGCCGGGATGGCGCGCGAGGGCGGCCCGTCGAAATCCATCAACCGGACCTGTTCGGCGCCGAGTTGCAGGGTGACCACGGTGACGGCAGTTGTTTTAGCAGGCAGGCCAAACAACTGCGCGACCGATTCGCCTTTCCAGGTTTCGGTATTCACTTTTTGGAAATCCAGGATGCGGGTGAAGAAATCTACCTCGCGGTCCAAATCCTCGACCGTGATGCTCACGCCGGTGACGGCTGTTGCTTTTTGGGAAAAAGCCGGCGTCACGCTGCCGAATGCAAGCAAAAGAACAGTGTAGAAAATGAAGATTTCGTTGGGATTGTGGAGGCCGCTGTCGCGGCGGAAGGGCCGCAGGATGCGCCGGAAGATTGCTTTCATGGTAATGATATGCCAGTTGGTGAATAAAAGGACCCGATCACAGGGTGGACGGGGTTTTTTACCGGCCGGATCACAGCATAAACAGGATTTTGCTGCCAAGCTTGCCCAAGCCACTAGTTCTAATCCTGCAAATCCTGCGATCCGGTCGGTAAGAAATGCGGTCTATCCCATCAGGTGCGCGCCGACACGCAGGGCGTTGGCCATTGCGGTCAGCGATGGGTTGACGGCGCCGGAGGAGGGGAAGAAACTCGTGTCTACCACATAGAGATTGTCGAGGTCGTGGGCTTTGCAGTTGATATCCAGCACCGAGGTAGTGGGGTCGGTTCCGAAGCGGCAGGTGCCGTTTTGGTGGCTGACGCCGCCGATGCCGAGTTTAAAACCGTAATACTTCGTGGTACCGCCCACGCCTTCCGCCTCCGCTACGGCATCCATGATCCCGATGAGTTTTTCGCGCAGGCGCCGGTAGGCTTCCAGGTTATTGGGTTGGTACTGCAGTTGAATATTGCCTTCCGCGTCGGCCAGCACGCGGTTGTGCGGCAAGGGCAGGTCTTCGGCGGTGATAAAAAAGTCGATGATGTGTCCGGCGAAGTGCGTGGCGTCGCGGCCGTCTTTTCCCAGGTCGTCGCCCACAGCATCGGCGAGCAGGAGCGGGTCGGCTTTGCCCATGTTCTGGATCGAGCCCAGCGGGTGCGGGCTGTCGGGCGCGCCGTGGTAGAAGTCGGGGATGATGATGGCTTTCTGGAAGGTGGAGGGGTTGGGGGTGGCGGAATAGGCCAGCACCACGCCGTTGTTGTGGATCATCAGGTTGCGGCCTACCTGGCCGCTGCTGTTAGCCAGGCCGTTGGGGTGCCGTGCGTTGGCCGAACGCAGGAGCAGGGCTGCCGAGTTGATAGCGCCGCAGGCTACCACGATAGTGTCGGCGTGGTAGGTTTCGTCCATGCCTTCGTGCGCTACTTGTACGCTCACGGCGCGGCGCCCGCTGGCATCGGTATTGATTTTCAGGGCTTTGCGGTTGCGCAACAGGGTGACGTTGGGGTATTCCAGCGCAGCCTGTATGCCCACCACGTGCGCGTCGGCCTTGGCGCCCGTGGGGTCGGGGTAGCCGTCGTAGAGTTCGACGTTGAGTTGGTCGCTTTGGCGGCCGTTATGGTCTTGCGGCAGGCGGATGGCGAGCGGGATCGGGGCGGGGTGGTAGCCCTGGCGCCGGATGGCGGCGCTTACTTCGGCCATGCGCGGTTCGTAGGGCAGGGCAGGGTAGGGATAGCCGTTGGTGGCGGGCGGTTCGGTGGGGTCGACACCGCGGGCGCCGTGCACTGCGTAAAGGTGCTCGGCTTCGTCGTACCAGGGGGCGAAATCGGCGTATTTCAACGGCCATTCGGGCGACAGGCCGTCGAAATGCGCGGTGGCTTCGAAGTCGCGCTCGCGGAGGCGAAGCAGGGCGCCGCCGTACATTTTGGTATTGCCGCCTACCCAGTAGTGTTGGTAAGGCGAAAAGGGGGCGCCGGCCTGGTCGCGCCACATTTCAGTGGTTTTGTAGCGACCCTGGGCCACGGCGAGGGGGTCCCAGTTTTCTTTTTCTTTGGGCAGGAAATCGCCGCGCTCGAGGATAAGGATGCGTTTGCCTGTGGGGGCCAGTTTCCAGGCCAGCGTGCCGCCGCCCGCGCCGGTGCCGATGATGATGATATCGAAATGTTGCATAGTGCCTTTGTCTTTTTGCAGTTGACGGGACAAAGGTGCGGGTGGGCGAGCGGGCGGGATGTTACGGGGGTAACATTGCCGGTTTTTTTGCCGGCATTAATAAAAACGGCGGCACCGGTTGTCAACCGGTGCCCGGCGCCACGAAGGCATTCGCCGGGGTCAGCGCTGGTGATTGAGGCACTAAGTATTAGACCATTTGAACGCTTCTTTTTGACGGATACTTCGTTGCTCCCCGGTCATGGAGAGCCCGCTACACGCCCCAGGGCAAACGGATCAAAATTTTGAATTCAATTGAAAATCTTGTCGAATTCTATAGATTTAAGATTTAAGATTACATGATTTAAGATCATTGATTGACATGGAGGATGGCCGAAATCCGATGTCACGTCGGAAAACTTCTAAGATCTGCAATCATGTAATTAGAATTGTACGAAACGTTCTTTGACATATTGGAAATCAATGTTTTAAATTGTGTCTTTGTAATTACAAATCAGACAGTTAATGACTTATGGCAAAGACATTTCGCACGCCCATGGCCAATCATAAGGCAAGAAGTGCCCAGAAGCGTCACAAGACACGGCAAAAGCGGCTGCTCAAGGTTGGGATCAAGCCCCTGATATCCTTGCTGCCAGCAGACTTGTTGGAAGAGTTGGCACAATCCAGCGAAGTGGACGTTCAGGTAAAACACCTGTGGGGCAGTTTGCTGGTGCTGTTGATGGTTTATAGCATTGTTATGGACCGAGATGACAGTTTTCACACGCTTGCAGACGTTTACAACAGCCACTCTTTTCAACTTTTTAGCGGCAAGGGCGGACATCAAACGAGTTATAGTTCATTGGCTAGTCGTTTTGCGACGATCAAAGTGGCGTATTTTGAGGATTTGTACAACGGTTTGATAGCCAACATCCAGCAGAAATACGGTTCTGGCCTGGACAAGGAGTTTGGGCGTTTGGCCCGCTTTGATTCCACGATGGTGTGCCTGAGTGCGGCGCTGGCTAGTTCGGGAACGGGGATGCGGGTGGGGGCCAAACCCAAAAAGGGCAAAGGCAAAGTGCAGATCAAGTTCACGGTCGGCCTACAGGGTCTATTGCCGGCGCATGCCCAAGTGTACTGTGACCAGGCACACCTTTCGGAAGAAAGGGCACTCAAAGAGGCCATTGATCAAGCGGATTTGAACGCTGATGACGCCGTGGTCTTCGATATGGGGATGAAAAGCCGCAAGACCTTCCAGACTTTTAAGGAACAGGGGCGGGTATTTGTCACACGCTTGAATAACCCACGCTATCACCTCCTGCATGTACATAAACAAATCAAGGGCCGCCAGCACAAAAACCTTGAGTTCTTCGCCGACCAAATCGTATACCTGCATAAAAGCGGAGGTGACAATATGCTGCAAGTCCCTTTCCGGCTGATTACAGCTCAGGTGCGCACAGGCCCAAAGGCAAATACCACGCTTTTCTTGCTGACCAATATGCTCGACCTCAACGCCGGTCAAATCGCCGATATTTATCTCCAACGCTGGGATATCGAGGTCTTCTTTCGATTTATCAAGCAAGAAATCGGCCTCAAAAACCTCCTCTCTTTCAACGAAAACGGCATCAAAGCGGTTTTTTTCCTCCGATTGCTGACGGCAACCTTGCTCCGGCTTTTTATGTGGCTCAACAAACTCGACGGATACAAAGCCGCAAAATTTGCTCTCCAGGATGAACTCATAATGGAAATAGCAACATTGCTCGCTTTGGTTAATGCCACCAGAACTTCACTACCCACTGATTCACAAGAATTTAAGAAAATCCTCAGTGGCTAAAACATTGATTTCCAATATGTCAAAGAACGTTTCGTACAGTTCTAATTTATGATTACATGATTTTAGATTTTAGATTGACATGGTTGAATGATAAATTTAGAAATATGAAAGCAATTGATATTGAATATCGACTGGTTGAATATGCCTCCCGGGTGATTGCCATGAGTGAGGCAATGCCCAAAAGTTTTGCCGCTCAACATTTGGCTACGCAGGTTATCCGTTCGGCCACCTCGCCTGCACTCAACTACGGCGAGGCGCAAGGCGCGGAATCGAATGCCGATTTCATCCACAAATTGAAAACCTGCCTGAAAGAGCTCCGTGAAACAATGGTTTGTCTGAAAATTATAGAAAACCGCGGCTGGTTCGGACCCGATAAACTGTCGGACCTCCTGAAAGAAAACAACGAACTGATCGCTATATTCGTAGCCAGTGCCAAAACCGCCAGCACCAAATCATCCAATCAACCATCCCAATCTAAAATCTGAAATCATGTAATCTTAAATTTTGATCAGCTCTGATTTGACGGTAATTTTTGATGCGTTTGCCCTGGCTACACGCCCTCGTCGCGCCTTGTCTCAGCCCAAAAGCGCCTGCTCAAACGCTCTCATACTTAGCGCCTCAATCACTGGTGGCTATTCCTTTATCAACGGCTGCATCCAGACCCGATCCCGCCAACCGACCCGGAGCCAATACGCCCCGCGCCGCAACCCGGAAACATCAATGTGCAGCAGGCCGGCGTTCAGTTGCGCATGCCCCGAGCGCAACTCCTGCCCCAGCAGGTTGACGATCGTATAACCGACCCCGGCCCCCTCCGGCGCATCGATCCGGACGGCTATTTCCGCCTGTGTTACCGGATTGGGATAGACGAGCATGGCGTTCCCGGGGCCGGGCAGGCTTGGCGTCCCGCTGGTAGCATAGGTACCCGACATATACCGGACTGTCCCCGAACCGGCGTCTTCCCAGACGACGTAGATTTTCCCGTTGGCCATTGCAACGTCGGCGTCGGCTACATTTTGCGCGGCCAGTGTGGCATAGCCCGCGGGGAAGCCGTTGGAAATGTTATCGGTGAATTGAACGGCGAGCTGGGCGCTGCCGTTTACGGTTTGGGTCCAAACCACAGCGGCCGCGTTGCCCGATGCCGCAATCCTGGGGTAATTTTGTTGTCCGAGGCCCGCGAAATTTCCGGTCAAAGGCTCCATGGTCTCCAACTGCTGGCTGGCGACGGCCGTGCGGCTGCGATAACACAGCGATTTGCCGCTCGCTGCGCTCATGAAAACGGCGTAAAGCCGGTCGCCCAACAAAACCCCGTCGGGGCCGCTGGCCGGGCAGGAATTGACGATCCAGTCGGTATTATCCACTTTGGCGCCGGCGCCGAATGAATTGCCGTTGTCGAAGGAAAGGCCGGCCCAGGTGTTCCGGAGGTTGGTCAGGTTGTCGCGGTACAGCACGGCGGCCGTATTACCGGCGGCCAGCGCGGTGGCCGGACAACAGTCGCACACGAAACCGCCGGAAAACCGGCTGGCGGGCACATCGGGCCCAAAGGAATTGCCGGCATTGGTCGACCGGGTCACCACATACCGCGCATTGGTGAACCCCGGGTCGAATTTCATAAAAGCCACCAGCGGATTGCCCGCATCGTCGGCCGTGACGGCCGGGAAGCGGGAAATGCTGTTGGCTATGGCATCCACCCGGACAGGCGGTGAAAAATTCGCGCCGCCGTTGATCGAACGCACCAAATAAATGCCATTGACATCTTCCGGCGTCTCCTTGTACACGACGTATACAGTATCGCCGCGGGCAGCCAGGTCGGGCCCCGCCCAGGAAGCCGTAAAAATCGGAATGGAATCCGGATTGAGGCTGACCGGGTTGGAGAACGCCGTACCGGCCCAACGGACGAAATTTACTTTATTGCCGCTGCCGCTGCCCCAGATGATCAGGGGGTTCCCCGATTTGTCGGCGACTACCCGCGGGTGCAGGTTGCCGTAATGGCTGGCGGCGATGGAAACGCCGGGCGACCAGTTGACGCCGGTTTGCGCCAGGGCGAACCCGGCAGCGAAGAGCAAGAGGGCAAGGCAAAATACACGCATAGGCAAAACGTTTCGAATTGCCGAAGATAGCGTCCCGCGCGGAATTGCGCAGCTGAATTTTCCCGCTTGTTCGAACCCGACACCCAATGGGCCAATTCTTATTGTCCGGCATAGGCCCGCCGCAGTCCGGCAATGTCCATCTTTTCCATCTGCAGCATGGCCTGCATGACGCGCTGCGATTTAACCGGATCGGGATCGCTCATCAGTTCGCCCAGGGCGGTGGGTACGATCTGCCACGAGATGCCGAATTGGTCCTGCAACCAGCCGCATTGCTGGGTTGTTCCGCCCTCGGACAGGCGTTCCCAGAGTTCGTCCACTTCTTCCTGCGTCTGGCAGTTGACCACAAAGGAAATAGCCGGCGAAAAGGTGAATTGCGGGCCGCCGTTCAGGGCCAAAAACTCCTGCCCGTCCAGATGAAAGCGCACCACCATGACGGTTCCCTTTGGCGCCGGCCCGCCCTCGCCATACCGGGAAATATTCAGCGTCTTTGCATTTTTGAAAACTGAGCAATAAAAATTGGCCGCGGCTTCGGCCTGGTCATTGAACCACAGAAAAGGTGTAATTTTTTGCATATACCATTGATTTTAAGATAATTGAACAGGTTCCTGCGGGTTGTTTAACCGCCTGCCAACCGGTCGTTGACCGTTTTGATCTGCACAAACATGAGTCATCCCGAATTTTGGCGAGATCCAGGATTCGGGATTTTTTATGGATAAAAAGAAACCTCCTGTAAATTTGGGTATCTCACCACACCAAAAAGACAGGAGGTCAAATGTTTAAAATAGTAGGGCAAAATAA
>JBGARJ010000076.1:0-17945 GCA_044230315.1 Saprospiraceae bacterium | reverse complement strand
TAGCGTAAAAAAATGTCATTCAGATGTTTCGCTATGCTCAACATTTTAACCTCGATATGGCTATTTTACGCGTTGGAATATTGAGCGTAGCGAAATATCTGATTAATCACCGCTTACCCCAAACGATTTGTCATGTTGAGGCCAACAGGCCGCCTTTGGCGGCGATCAATACCAAATGAACCACAAGAGGGTACCTTAGAGTCCACTCCGATGTAATGCAGTTTGGTCGTTCGCTTCATTGACGTTTTGTACTCGTTGTCGAGGCTGACTCTGGTAATTCATGCATTAATACTTGGTGACTTAGTTCCCGTTTAGCAGCGTATTCCGCTAATGGTTATCAGGCTTTACAGCGGTTTTTTTAAAAAAAGTTGTTATGGCGCAAACAATTAAAACGATTCATCCTCATGCCGGCGGTATAGACATTGGCTCTGTGTCAGTGTTTGTTTCGGTTGAGGAACAACCTGTCAAGTCATTTGGCACTTTTACCAGCGAGTACAAGTTACTAATCAGTCATTTGCAGGATCATAAAATTACTACGGTTGCCATGGAGGCTACAGGTGTTTACTGGTATTGCCTCTATGAGATGCTCGAAGAGGCTGGTATTGAGGTCTACTTAGTCAATGGAGCACACGTTAAAAACGTACCAGGCCGCAAGAGTGATGTACAGGACGCTCAATGGCTACAACAACTACATTCTTATGGGTTGTTGCGTAAATCGTACATTCCTGAAGATGTAATACGTCAATTAAGAACCTACACCCGTTTACGAGAGGATCACATCGAAATGGCTACCAGCCATGTTCAGCACATGCAAAAAGCATTGACTTCCATGAATATCCGCCTGCATGAGGTGATAAGCCAGATAACCGGTATAAGCGGAATGAAAGTGATTCGTGCCATTTTGGATGGACAACGGAACGCTGAACATTTGTTGCAATTGTGCGACAAACAAATCATCAAGAAAAAAGGGGCACAGGTTATTTTGTCCCTGGAGGGCCATTTTAAAACCGAACACCTTTTTGCTTTAAGACAAGCCGTGGAATGTTATGAGTTTTATCAACGCCAACTATCATCTTGTGATGCCCAAATCGAAGTATTGCTCCAACAAATCAATGAACAATTGCCTCCGCCAGATTGCCCAACTATTGATCAATCCAAAGCGGCACGGCATAATCAACCGCAGGTTAAAGACCTCCATCGCCTGCTCCTGACTGCAAACGGTGGCAAAGATGTGGCAGCCATATCAGGGTTTTCCGACAAAACGTTCCTGAAACTTACCGCCGAGATAGGAACCAATGTAGACGCCTGGCCTTCATCGGATCATTTTACATCCTGGCTGGGATTAACGCCTGTAACCGCCCAAACTGGCAAAACCAAGCGCAAAAAGAAAAATCGCGCAAAGACCAATGCAGGGCAAATTTTTAGAGAATCTGCAATGGCCATCGCCGAAAGTAAATATTTGGCTATTGGTAGTTTTTATCGTCGAATACGGGCTAAACGAGGACCGAAAATCGCCATTATGGCAACCGCCAGAAAACTTGCAGTCCAGTATTACAATTTGCTCAAATACGGTGTTCAATTTGTCGAAAACGGTCTTAAAAAGTACGAAGAACAACAAAATCAAAGGCTCGAACGGTTTTTAATCAAAAAAGCACAAGAGTTTGGTTATCAATTGATTGATCTGGAAACCGCCGAGGTGGTTCATTAGCAGCGCAGCGAAACATCTGAATGTTATTAAAATTCGGGATGATTCATGTTTCTTTTGCTCGCCCAAAAGAAAAGTAACCAAAAGAAAAAGCTGTCCTCCCGGCAGTGCCAACGACCTGCGGGGATTGCGCTGTTTTTGACAGGGCATGGTGGTACCTTATGGTACATCGAGTTTCAAGTTCCGGGTCAAAAAAGGCGCTCCGCCTGACGGCGGACCATCCCCTTCGGTCGGGCATGCCTCGCGGACGGCAGAAAGCGCTCTAATACGGGAAGTTTACACAGCGGCAAATACTAAATTGGTTGACTACCCGTAACAGAGAAAGTAAGTTATAGTGCCTCCCTCCATCACTAGTGGCCAGTCTGGCGCACATAATCCAAAACCGGATCGCGCCCGTCCCGGAAAGCGGTGAACGGAAGTTCAATCGGTACCGTCAGCCGTAAAGCATCGGGGTTTCCAGGCACCAAATGAACGGCCCTCGATCCATAATATACCTGAAGTTGCGTATTCGGGAGATAGAACGACTTCGTATCGCCGAAATGATTGGGGCGTTCCGGCGGTGTTTCCCCCAACAAGGTGGCGTTGGTTTTCACCTGGAACGCTGCTGCGATTTCCACCGCAGGCCCGGCAGTGTACCGGTTTACCGCCACATAAATGCGGTTGGGCAAGTTAACGAATGGCATGCCCGACAGCCGTTCGGCCAGGGCAACGCCATCGGTGGAATAACCCGCTCCGTTGAAGCGCAGGTCGAGAAAAAATCGCGCGCCTGGATGTTGTTCCAGCAAAGCGAGTACGGAATCAACGACAGGTTGAAACAGAGGCAATTGCTGCGCGCCGAGCGAATCGCCTGTGGCCAGGATCATTTCCTGGCTAAAACAACCATTGTATTGCAAGTAAATGATACTATCGGGCTCCAGCCAGTGAACGCTGAAAACCTGTTTCGCGGGATTCCAGCGCAGGTCAGGCGCCTTGGGCACGAATTGGGCGGGTTGGAGTCCCGACTTATCCAGATTAAAATCAATGGGATAGGCTTTCAGAAAATAGCGCTGACCCTGGTCGTCGGTGAGCAACAGCGCCAGAGTATCGGTAGTGGCTACGCCGGCCTGGCGCATAGCTTCGGGGAAGCGCAGCCATTGCGGACCGTCTTTCCGGTATGCTTCCTCGTTTTCACAGGCAAAGAAGCGCCCCATTTTCCGCAAGGCTTCTTCCGCTTTCATCCCGTTTACTTCCAACACTTTTTTGCCCAGCGCTGCGGCGAATTTTTTGATCGTGCCGCTCACATACAAACCGTCGGCGTACCACCCCAATCCGATGGGAATGACCTTGTTTTGTTGCAGCATTGGCGCCAGGTCGATCCTGGTTTGGGCATCCCTGGTTTTGGCCAGTACGCTCTGCAGTTCGAGCGCGATTTGCAGATCGGTTTTCCCCGCGAGATTGGCCGAAACGTTCGCCAGGTCCGCCTCAAACGCTTTTTGAGGATAATAGTGAAACAGGTCGGGGTGTCGTTTGGGCAATTCCCGCTGCAAAATGTCGATATCGCTTTGCCACACCTCGGCGGGCGATTGAGCGCTTAAGCCGGAGACGCCGTATAAAGCGACCAGCAGCAACGAAAGGAGAACCGTTCGCATATCAAATGAAATAGATAATTTAGTAGAAATCAAGGTGTTTAGAACCATCCGGTCTTTTTGCGTCGGCTGGTGCTACTGCCACCCAGCCCCAGCACACCGAGCAGGCCCCGGGTGAGTTCGCGCGCCACAGTACGGCCAATCTGCCGGGTAGTGGGGTTGTTGATCACCTGTTCGAACACCGTTGGTTCTTGTTTTTGACTCCCGCCGCCGGAGGGTTTGGCGGCTTGTTGTGTGGCTTGCGTCTGTTGGACTTCCTGGATTTTTTCCGTCAGGATCTCGTACGCGCTATCGCGGTCTACGATCTGGTTGTATTTGCGAACGATGGCCGAACGGGCGATGATATTGTCGATCTCCGTAGGCGTCAGCACATCCATCCGGGTTTCGGGCGCGCGCATCAGGGTATGGGCCAGGGGAGTGGGTATCCCTTTTTCATTCAAGACGCTCACAAAGGCTTCCCCGATACCGAGGTTGGTCAGGAGGTCCTCCGTTTGGTACCACTTCGTGATAGGATAGTTCTCAGCGGCCAGTTTGATGGCTTTGCGGTCTTTTGCCGTGAATGCGCGCAGGGCATGCTGCAATTTCAAACCAAGTTGCGCCAGAATACTGTCGGGTATGTCGGCGGGGTTTTGCGTTATGAAATAGATGCCGACGCCTTTAGAGCGGATCAGTTTGATGATCGCTTCCAATTGCTGCATTAATGCCGGGGTTGCTTCCTGGAAAACCAGGTGTGCCTCGTCGATAAAAATGCAGAGTTTGGGTTGGTCCATATCGCCCTCCTCCGGAAAAGAGGAATAGATCTCGGCGAGCATCTGCAACATAAAAGTGCTGAACAACTTCGGCCGGTCCTGAATATCCGTCAGGCGCACAATGCTGATCATGCCACGACCGTTCTCGTCGATGCGGCAGAGATCCTGGACGTCGAACGACAACTCCCCAAAGAACAATTCGGCGCCTTGTTGTTCCATTTCGACCACCTTGCGCAGGATCGTGGCGGCGGTGGCGGCGCTGAACTGCCCGTATTCGGCTTCGATTTCATCTTTGCCTTCGTTGCCCAGAAACTGGAGTACTTTCTTAAAATCTTTGAGGTCGAGCAAGGGCAATTGCCGGTCGTCGCAGTATTTGAACACCACGGCCACTACCCCACCCTGCGTGTCGTTGAGCCCGAGGATGCGGCTGAACAGCACCGGGCCAAATTCGCTGATCGTGGCCCGCAACCGCGCGCCTTTCTCGCCGGAGAGGGTCAGGAACTCCACGGAATTGCCAGTCGGATGCCAGGTAACGCCGATCTTACCCGAGCGTTCTACGATTTTCGGGTGGTCGGTGCCGGGCATGGCCACCCCGGACAGGTCGCCCTTGATGTCCATCAGCAGGCTGGGCACGCCATTGGCGGCGAGTTGTTCAGCCAATACCTGGAGGCTTTTGGTTTTACCGGTACCCGTGGCGCCGGCAATGAGGCCGTGCCGGTTCATCGTGCGGAGCGGCACCTTGATTTGTAAACCCGGAATGGCTTCGCCGTCGAGCATGGCGCCGCCCAACACCAGCGAGGCGCCGGAAAAGTTATAGCCGGTTTGGATTTCGGCAATAAAATCGTCTTTACGAGACATGGTAGTATGGATTGCAGTTGGGAAAAAGTCGATCAAAGGTAAGGCACTTGCGCTACACCGGCGAACTGCCTGCACAACAATTGAACAGGTACTCCTCCGATCCGGCGGCAAAGGAACGGCAAGAATCGCAACAGGGCCATCGCCGGTTTTGTATTTTCATTTTTTTAACACCTCTTTCCGGGCGTATCCGATCCGTCGCGCATCCGGCATCAGGACAGATATTTCCCGACAATCGGCAGGCGACGGCCCATTCCGAACGCTTTCCTGCTCACCCGCAACACCGGCGCCGCTTGTTCGCGTTTGAATTCGTTGATATTGACCATGCGCAACACCCGCGCCACCAGGGCCTCGTCGAAGCCCATTTTCACCAGTTCGCGCGGGCCTTGGTGGCATTCAATGTACTGATACAACAGGGGGTCGAGCACATCGTACGGCGGCAAACTGTCGGTATCCTTTTGTCCGGGACGGAGTTCGGCGCTGGGCGGTTTTTCGATGCTGTTCAGCGGGATGACCTCCCCGTTGCGGTTGAGGTAGCGGGCCAGTTCGTACACTTCGGTCTTGTACACATCGCCGAGCACAGCAATCCCGCCGCACATGTCGCCGTACAAGGTGCCGTACCCGACGGCCATTTCGCTTTTGTTGGTCGTGTTCAGCAGAATGCTCCCGAATTTATTGCTCATGGCCATCAGGAGCGTGCCGCGCACCCGCGCCTGAATGTTCTCCTCGGTCACGTTGAACGGTTGCCCCTGGAAATACGGTTTGAGCGCTTCGGCAAACGCCTCGAACATCGGCTGAATCGCTGCGATGTCGTACTGAATACCGAGGTTTTCGGCCAACTGCCGGGCATCATCCACCGAATGACCGCTGCTGAACTGGCTGGGCATCAGCAATACCCGCACTTGATCGGGCCCGAGCGCCTGCGCTGCCAATACCGCCGTTACGGCCGAATCGATCCCGCCGGAAAGCCCCAGGATAGCCTTTTTAAAACCCAGTTTGCGAAAATAATCGCGGATGCCCACGAGGAGCGCATCGTGGATGAGTTTGGTTTTATCCTTGGGTTGCTCGGCGGAGCGGCCGCCGTGTTGCACGTCGACCAGGTCGTACACCCGCAGGCATTCCTCGAAATACGGCATCTCGTCAAATACCATCCCATCGGGCGACATCACGATGCTTCCGCCGTCGAAGATGATATCCGTTTGGGCGCCCACGTGGTTGGTGTAAAACAAGGGGATCTTATACCGTTGCACATTGGCCCGCACCGTGTGTATCCGGATGGCCGCGTGGGCGTAATCGAAGGGCGACGCGGAAATATTGAGGATAAAATCGGGCTTTTCTGCCATCATTTCGTCGAGCGGACAAATGGTGTAGAGCGGGTTTTCGTTCCCCACGTTCCAAATGTCTTCGCAAATGGAAAGCGCGATTTTTTTCTCTTTGAACGTTACCGTTTGAAATACGCGCGCCGGTTCGAAATAGCGGTACTCGTCAAAAATATCGTACGTGGGCAACAGGGTTTTGTGCTGCACGCCCAACACCTGGC
The DNA here is from genome assembly GCA_044230315.1 of Saprospiraceae bacterium. GTDB lineage: Bacteria > Bacteroidota > Bacteroidia > Chitinophagales > Saprospiraceae > M3007. Next base: position 11,471 of record JBGARJ010000076.1, on the reverse strand, counting down.
CGTCGTGCAGGAAATACGCCGAATTGTACAAATCCTTGCCCTCGATTTCCGGGTTGTGCGACGGCGCACCGACGACAATGGCAATACCCTGGCTGGCGGCCTGCAAGGCGGCTACCGAAGCCTGGCTGCGGCGGATGAAATCATCGAATTCCAGAAAGTCGCGCGGCGGGTAGCCGCAAACGGCCAGTTCACCAAAGCAAACGAGATCGGCGCCGAGGGTCTTGGCTTGTTCGACGGCAGCCAGCATCTTCTGGAGGTTTCCTTCAAAATTGCCAATGTGATAATCCAGTTGGGCGAGTGCGATTTTCATACGTACGGGTTAAGCAATAGTTCGGTAGGCTTACTGCAAACCCTTGAAAATAAAGCCTGGAGCATGTTGTTGGCGAGGACGCCAACAACGGCGTTAAGGCTTGATTTTCAACGAAATGCCGCTGTTGGCGTCCTCGCCAACAGCAAAATGTACCGGACTATTGTTAAGAACATGTTTGGAATTTCATTGCTGGGCTCCAAACGGAAAATTTCATTTCATACGGCGTTAAATTTTTCAGCGGATTGCCCGCATACGCTTGCAAAATTTGCCTTGTCTGAAATGAAATTTTCTCGTTTTCGCCACAGCATGAAAATCCAAACATGTTCTAAACAGAACAAGCAGATTGGCGGTTTTAGACCCTGTCAGGAATTTCACCGCCGGGCGTGTTACGGTGTGTCTAAAACCGGCACGAAAGTAGGGGCTTTGTTATCTTTGATCCATGAAAAAATTCATTCGCTGGTTGTTTATTCTGCCGATCCGGATCTACCAGATCACGCTATCCCCGCTGCTGGGGGCGAATAAATGCCGATTCCAACCCACGTGTTCGTATTATGCCATCGAGGCCATCGAGGAATGGGGCATTTTCAAGGGTACGTATCTGGCCGTCCGGCGTATTCTGCGCTGCCATCCCTGGGGCGGGTTCGGGCACGATCCTGTGCCGAAAAAAAAGCCGTAAACCACTATGAAAATTGCTATCATCGGGGCCGGTTGTTCCGGCCTGACCGCAATCAAGACCCTGGTGGCCGCAGGGCTGACCGATTTGGTTTGTTTCGAAAAAAACGACCAGATCGGCGGCAACTGGGTGTACACTGCCGAGCCAAGCCACAGCAGCGTTTGCGAAACGACGCATATTATTTCCAGCAAAGCCATGTCGCAATTCAGCGACTTCCCGATGCCGGCCCATTACCCCGATTACCCGAGCCACCGGCAAGTACTGGCCTACTTCCAGGATTATAGCCGGCATTTCGGCCTGGAACAATACATCCGGTTTAATACAGAGGTGCAATCGGCCGTCAAAACCGGGGAGGAAAAGTGGCAACTCACCCTGGGCGACGGCAGCGTGCAGGTGTTCGACTACCTGTTGGTGGCGAACGGCCACCATGCCATACCGCGGCACCCGGCCTGGAAAGCCGATTTTACGGGGCAATACCTGCATTCGCATGCCTTCAAAACCAACGAGGGATTTGAAGGTAAATCGGTACTGGTGGTAGGCGCCGGAAACTCCGGTTGCGATTGCGCCGTAGAAACCAGCCGGGTCGCCGCACGCGTCGACATCAGCGTACGCACTCCGCAATACATTGTGCCCAAGTTTTTTATGGGCCGGCCAACCGATACCTTTGCCGCCTCCATGCAATGGTTGCCGCGAATCATTCAGGATCAGGTGCAGCGGCTCAGCCTGCGCATACAGGTGGGGCGTTACCGCCAATACGGCTTGCCGGAGCCCGGTTTTCCGCCCACCCGGGCACACCCTACCGTTAATTCGGAATTACTCGACCGGATTCGCCACGGCCGGGTGACGCCGCGCCCCGGTGTGGCCGCCGTATCGGGCCGCAGCGTCCGGTTTGCCGATGGCGCCGAACAAGAATATGACGTGCTGATCGCTGCCACCGGCTATAAAATACGATTCCCGTTTTTCGATCCGGCCTTCATCAACTGGGAAGATGCCACCAATATCCCCCTATACCTGCGTGTATTCCATCCGGAACATCTTACCTTGTTTTTCATCGGCTTGGTACAGCCGCAAGGGTGTGTGTGGCCGCTTTCCGAGGCGCAGGCCCGGCTCGTTGCCCGCCTGATCAACCGTCAGATCAGCCTACCGCCCGACTGGCAACAACAGGCCCGGGCCGAGGGCGATCGGATCGAGCGGCAATTCCTCCGCAACCCGCGTCATGCTACGGAAGTGCATTACTTGCCTTATCTCCGGCTGTTGGACCGCGCCGCCCGGTCCTAGCCCCGCCTTTCCCATGGAACAGATCCGCCGCATCCGCATCCTGGAAAAGCGTTGGGAAACCAACGACGCCGCCACCTTTACGGTGACCCCGGACGACGGTTGCGATCTCGACTATTTACCGGGGCAATATCTTTCGCTGATCCGGACCATACACGGGGTGGAAAAACGGCGGGCGTACTCGTTCAGTTCCTGCCCCGGCGTAGATCCGCACCCGGCTTTTACGGTAAAACGCATCCCCAACGGCGAGTTTTCCAATTGGCTGCTCCGGGACGTGCAGCCCGGCGACGTGCTGCAAACGGGGGCGCCGGCAGGCCGGTTTTTATTGCCGGATGCTGCGCCGAAACGCCTGTTTTTCCTGGCGGCCGGCAGCGGCATTACGCCGGTGTTCAGTCATTTGAAAGCGCTGTTGGCCGCCAGCCGGTTTCCGGACGTTCCGGTCGTGTTGTTTTATGCCAATCGCAGCAGCGTGCAAACGATATTTAAACCCGCGCTGGATCGATGGATGGTCGAGTATCCGGGCCGGTTTTCGTGTACGTATTTTTTCAGCCAGGAGAAAAACGCGCCCCATGCGCTGTTCCGGCATTTGAACAACGCCTTGTTCGAGGAGCAGCTGCTTCACATTTTCGGGGGCCGGATCAGCCGGGCCGACCGCGCCGGCGCTCACTTTTTCCTGTGCGCGCCTCAAGCCCTGGTGCGCATGGCGCGCATGACGCTGCGCACGCTTGATTTCCCGGAGGAGCAGCTCCACCAGGAAGTATTTATCCCTGCTGTACAGCCGCCGGTAGCCGTAGTCGATCCGACAAAGACCTATCGGGTAATGGCTACGGGGAGCGATGGGCAGCGCGTCGTTTTTCAAATATTTGGAGGGGAAACAATTCTGAATGGCGCTTTGCGCCAGGGGATTGCCTTGCCCTACACCTGTAAAAGCGGCGTTTGCTTTACCTGCCTGGCCCGTTGCATTCGCGGACGGATAGAACTGCGTTTTGGCGAACAAAACCGCACGGAAGGGCCTGGCGCGTTGGTAAACACCTGTATCGGGTATCCGCTTACCGGAGAGGTCGAATTGGCCTATGAATGAGTATGGGCCAGCCTCCTATTGCCATTTTATGGTTTCCACCATACGGTCGACGTCCTGTTTCATAAATGCCAGTACCGGCGCCAGGGAGTCGGGCCGGGCCTGTGTGTTGAAATACAAAGCGCCGCGTAAAAAATTGCGGGTGGAATCGGTGACAAAAAACTGGTACGAAGAAGCGGCAGCGCCTTCGATGGAAAAAATGATGCCGTGGACATGATCGGCCGGACGGTGCACGGGAATTTCTTCAATATAACTGGCTTTGATATTGTGCTTTTGCGCCATGGTGAAGGCGTCCTGAACCAGCTCATCGAAGCGCTCACGGCCGGTAATCGGGTAGTAACTGCAATAGATTTGAGCGTTTAATGCCGGCACATTTACATTGAACCAGCAATCGCTCTTCGGTTTGTCCTCAAAAAAAGTGGTGTCGCGTTCAATGACGGCGTATTTCGGCATATCGAAACTGAAGTTGCAATAATGCTGGTCGAAAGGCTGGTAGGCTTTCTCGGGATAAATCACCCGGGGAAAAGCGCGAGGCTTAGGCACCGGCACATACTCTTCGCAGGCCGACAGCAGGAGCGCGAGGGCTCCGCAGACAAACAAAAGGCGATAACCTGACATAGTTGGTACTTGAGTTTAGGGCGGCAAAGGTTTGCCAAAAACGCCAGACGGCCAAGATTGGTATGCTTGAAAACGGTGTATTAGTCGAACCGGCCGGGTTTGGGTTCAGCGGTCATTCCATTCCTGCACCCGTTTTTCGTAGCGTTTGGCGTTAACCGGCCAGGCGTCCTTGTCGAGCGACGCTTCCAGTTCTTCGTCCATGCCTTTGAGCACCTGCGGAAAAAAGTCGAGGCCGGTCAGTTTTTCCACCTGATCGATCGTGCCGGCGTAGTCCATAACCGGGCGGGTGCTCATCTCATTGGGCAACACGAAGGCGATTGCCCTGTGCTGATCGGGGGCCAGCAGCACCTTGAAATATGCCGCCGGAACGGTGACCTTGCTAAAACCGATTTGCCCTTTGCCCGGGCGTGAAAGGACTGGGCCGGTCACTACATACAAATGTTTGAACTGCCGGGCCCAATCGCGGGTGCATTCCTCCAACTCACGCCAGATCCCGCCGTTGAATCCTTTCACCTGGGGGCTCATATTGCTCATGAAAAAGGTTTCGCTCATGGCCAGCGTGTCGAATGCCATATCGGCTGCCGGACACAGGTGCCCGCGGTCGTAACCGCTGCCCATGTAATCGCGCGGGGTGGCGCTTTCGGTGCGCACGTCGGGGTCGGGTCGGAAGTTGGTACCTCGATCCACCCAATTTTCGTTGAGGCGCTCGCGGGTAAGTTCGTAGGCAACCCATTCGGCCTGTTCGTGGTCTTCCGAATACGACAGGGTGTAATAGGTGTGGTGTACGATCTCGCCGGTCGTGGAAGTGGGCAAAATGGCGTCTGCTACCGTAGGCTGGGGCCGGAAAACAGACGCCGGCTGCGCGGCAGGGTCTGCGGCAGGGTCTGAATTGGCGGGATGGCGACCCGAAAACTGGTTAAAGATCCAGAATGCCAGCCCGGCCAGGATAGCGAAAAGGCCGGTTTTGAAAATAAAGCCGCCGGAGTCGGAAGAAGATTTGCGTGCCATTTCAAAAATTTTTGTTGGGGCAAACTTAAACTTTTTGTTGAAGAACTGCGCGCGCTATATTAAATTCAGGGTCAACCGTCCACCGATGGTGAGTTTTTCTCCATATTGCCGCGTCAAATGCCAACTCCATTCGATCACTACCCCATTTGCATTTTTTTTAATCCGTATTCCCTCGCTTTTCAGTAAAAGATGTATGCGCAATCTATTGATCCCCCTTTTACTCCTGTTTTTTTCCTGCACGGGCGTGACCCAGCCACCCAATAAAGCCGTTACGGGATATTACCCCAGTTGGCGCTGGTACGACCGCAGCAAACTGGTGTCGCCTGCCACGCTGGATTACAGCAAATACACGGTGTTGTATTATGCTTTTTTGAATGTGGAGGCCGACGGCTCAATTGGACTGACCGACCCCTGGGCCGACAAAAACCTGCTTCTGGGGCCCATCAACCGTTCTGTGGCGCCGCCCGATTACGATCAATCGCGCGATTTGGGCAACCCGGTTTACCACAAGCCAGGCATGCGATTCAGCGACTATGCACACAAGAACAAGGTGCGGTTTCTGGTATCGCTGGGTGGATGGGCGCATTCGGGTTATTTTTCCAGTATTGCTGCCGACCCCGTAAAACGGGCCCGCTTCGCCGCCGACTGCAGCAAAATCGTTCAATTGTACAACCTCGATGGCATCGACATCGATTGGGAGTACCCCGGCTACCTGGAGCGCGGCGGCATACCGGAAGACAAACAAAATTTCACGTTATTGTTGCGCCAGGTGCGCGACGCATTGGACGCCCTCGAGCCGGCCATCCGGCGGGAGCTGATGCTGACGATTGCCTGCGGAGCAGCGCCCAAACGCATGGAAAGTATTGATTGGCCTCAGGTCAAACGGCTCGTCGATGCCGTCAACCTCATGGCCTATGCTTTTTACGGACACTGGGACCCGGTTTCGAACCACAATGCGCCGCTTTTTCCGCCGACGAATGCGACCCAACCCGGCAACAGCTGTAGCGAAGCCGTGCAAAATTTATTGGATTACGGCGTTGCCGCTGCAAAAATAAACCTGGGGCTGGCGTTTTACGGCCGCACACAACTCACTTCGGGGGCTTCCGGGCTTCATGTGCAAAGTTTGGGTTGCCCGGATACGCTTACCTTTGGGAGCGGCGCCGGAACGCCGCAGTATTACGATATAGTTGCCAAGATCAGACAGGGGTTGTACGACTACCAATGGGATGAGGTGGCGCAAGTGCCGTATTTAACCGGCCGGAACAACCTCCCGTCCTTTGTTTCTTTCGACGATGAACGGTCCATCGCCCTCAAAGCGCAGTTTGTCAAAAGCCGCAACCTGCATGGGGTCGTCATTTGGGACGTAACAGCCGATTACCTGGAAACAACGCCGGGCTCGCGGGTAATTGCCGGCGCGCCCCTGGCCAGCACCGTCAACCGGGTGTTTGCCGGCGGCGGAACGGCTGTTCCGGCAATATTAGCCGGTTCGCTGGTCTGTGTGTTTCCCAATCCCACCCCGAACGGATACCTCCAGATTTTCACCAATGCCGCCGAACGCGCACGCACGGATTTGACGGTTTTCAATACGAACGGTGAAAAAATCCATGTCACTTCGTACTCTGAAGCCAGCCACCGGCTTGATCTGCGCGCTTTGCCGGCGGGCCCGTACCTGGTGCAGGTGAAACGGGGCAGTGACAAGCCGGTGTTGGTTCGGGTGGTCAAAAAATAACCAGGCCAGGTGTGTTTTTACCGGTAAAAAATAGCTGACCCCACCGGTCGCCTGTGTTTCACTGCGAATAAATCTGCTCTCATGCGCTGTTTGTTGATCCTGCTGTTGTTGTCTGTTTGCGGCGCCACCGCCGCTCAGGGCATCCGGAAGTCTGCTTTTGTCTACGACACCTCGGGGTTTTACCTCCACGGAAAGCCGTTCCGGATCTGGAGTGGGGAAATGCACTTCCAACGCATTCCTCGGATCTACTGGCGCGACCGCCTGCTCAAGGCCAAAGCCATGGGACTGAATACGGTAGCCACTTACGTCTTCTGGAATGCTTTAGAGCCCCGGCCGGGCCAGTGGGATTTCTCGGGCAACAACGACCTGGCGGCATTTCTCCGGCTGGCCCAGGACGTAGGATTGTATGTGTTTATCCGGCCCGGGCCGTATGCCTGCGCCGAATGGGATTTCGGGGGGCTGCCGGCGTGGCTGTTGGCAAAACCAGGGATAAAAGTGCGGTGCTCCGACCCGGATTACTTGCGTGCCGCCCTCAAATATGTCAGGAAACTGGCCGCCGTGATCGCCCCCTTTCAGGTGAACCGCGGCGGGAACGTGCTGATGCTCCAGGTGGAAAACGAATACGGCAGTTTTGGCAACGACCGGGCCTACCTGACTGCCCTGCGCGATGCCTGGCGCGCCGGCGACATCCGGATACCATTGAGCACGGGCGACGGCGCTACGCCATATATGCTGGAGGCCGGCAGCCTGCCCGGATGCGTGGTTGGCCTTGATCCCGGCTCAAATGCCGGCGATTTTGCGCAGGCCAAGCGTGCCCGACCGGATGTGCCGGCTTTTTGTTCTGAATATTATCCGGGTTGGCTTACCCATTGGGGGGAAAAATGGCAGCGCGTCGATACGGTAGAATTGCTGCGCGACCTGGAGTGGCTGATTGAAAACAAAAAATCATGGAACTTGTATGTGCTGCATGGCGGCACCAACTGGGGCTTTTATGCCGGCGCCAACTTTAGCGACACGTATCAACCGGATGTCACCAGTTACGATTACGATGCACCGATCCGGGAAGATGGCAGCCTCACGCCAAAATACTGGGCGATCCGGCGTCTGCTGGCGCGATACCAACCCGGCGAGGCGGCATTACCAGCCCCTCCGGCGCCCTTGCCGCAGATTGAAATCCCGGACATAGCCATGCAAAACTACTGTTCCGTTTTTAACCAGCTCCCAAAGCCGATGCAAAGCAGCCAGCCAAAACCGATGGAACAGTTCGGCCAATATTTCGGGTTTATTCTGTACCGGACCCAGCTGACCGGGCACCACAGCGGGAAGCTGACCCTCACCGACCTGCACGATTATGCCCTCGTCTATCTCGATGGCCAATACATCGGCGCCCTCGACCGCTCGCAAAAGCAGCAAACGATCGATCTCCCGAAAACCGACCCGCCAGCCCGCCAGCTGGATATCTTTGTGGAAGGAATGGGCCGCATCAACTACGGCCAGCGCCTGCTCGACCCCAAAGGGATCACCGACCGGGTGACGCTCAACGGCATGACGCTGATGAATTGGCAGGTATTCAACCTGCCGATGGAAACGAAATTCATCGAATCGCTCCGGCCGGATGACCGGAGTCCGTGGCGCACACAGCCCGGTCAATTTTTCAAAGGCGCGTTTAATCTTTCCACTTTGGGCGACACGTATCTCGATCTATCGGGGTGGCACAAGGGCGTGGTCTGGGTAAATGGCCATAACCTGGGCCGGTACTGGAACATCGGACCGCAACAACGGCTGTTTTTGCCGGCTGCTTTCCTGCGCCTGGGCGCAAATGAAGTGATCGTATTCGATTTGCAACGGGTTGAGCCGGCGCCCCTGTTCGGGACCCGTTCGCTGGAATGATTTTTTGTTGGCTGCTTGGAAAATATTACCCGGAGCGTTTATCTTTGCACCCGCTAAAAACGACGCGATATTGCTTGGCGCGATAGCTCAGCCGGTTAGAGCGTATGATTCATAATCATAAGGTCGGGAGTTCAAGTCTCCCTCGCGCTACTGCTTCAGGAGCCATTCCATGATCTGGGATGGCTCTTTTTTTTCTAAGCATTACCATCCATCCGCGCGACGTCATTTACCTTGACCTTCCATTTGCATACACTTAATTGATATTCCATGCGAAAACTACACTTTACCTGCTTGTTGTTCCTGTTGTGCACATTTGCCTCCGTGGCTCAAAACAATGTGCCCGTTCCGGATTCGCTGCCGTATGCGGAAATCCCCGCCTATCCCGATTCGTTCTCGGCCGAAAATGTGGTGGCCCGAATGATCGACGGGCTGGGTTTCCGGTTTTACTGGGCTACCGAAGGGCTCCGGCCCGAAGACCTGGCCTTCCGGCCCAATGCGGAAGCCCGGACCAGCGAGGAAACGATCGATCATATTTTGGGTTTGTCCAATGTCATTTTGAATGCAGTTCAACAACAGCCCAATGTGCGCAGCGGCGAAGAGACCTCACCGTTGTCGTTTCCTGTTAAAAGAAAACAAGTGCTGACCAACCTGAAGCAGGCCAGCGATATCCTCAAAAACGGCAGCGGCACGCTGGCCGATTATCCGGTTGTTTTTGTGAACGGGGAAACCCGGTCAGAATTTCCATTCTGGAATTTGTTGAACGGCCCCATTGCCGACGCCCTGTGGCACGTCGGCCAGGTAGTATCCTTCCGGCGATCGTCGGGCAATCCGTTTAACAGCAAAGTGAGTGTGTTTACCGGGACGGTGCGGCATTGAAAAAGTAAAAACAGAGCTGAGTTGCACGATTTTACCGAAGATCACCGTACGAACATATCTGGATTTTCAGGTTTCATTTCAGCATGGAAATCCAGATATGTTCGTAATGGTTAAAAAATGCACAAGCCCCAACCCTGTTCTGTCTGAGCGACTGCGTTGATCAGGGCCCCACTACCACCATTTTCCGGGAAAGCAATCCAAACGGCGTGGTCAATTCATAATACAAGACCCCGGAAACACCTTGAGCCTTGAAATCAACCCCGATTTCGTGTATTCCTTCCGAGTAATACGCGCTGTGCTCCTGCAACAACCGACCCTGTGGATTGAACACCCGCAACGTAACCGCGGCGGCGCCTGGAAGTTCGAACCCAATGATTGTCCGTTCGGCAAATGGATTCGGGCGATTCTGGAACAAACGAAGCTTTTTATCAGCCGGTTCGTTTGTGCTCGTTAGTACGGCATTGTACATCAATTGCACCGGACCAGCGGTATATTCACTGTTGTAAGCTTCTGCCAGCAAGATGTCGTCGCCTATCTGTAAAATATCGCTGAGTTTCACCCCAGTTTGCAAAGATCTGAATTTCAGGCGAAAAACCGGTGTTCCATCGTTTAGCGTTATGGCCTGGCCAACAGCCACTGCTGCGCGAATTTCACCTTCCGCTACCTTGTAGGTACCAAAATTACCAGCCTGCATTGGGCTGCCCGGAATCGGTTGAATCTCTTCTAACGCCAGTTTCTCCGGATCAAATCGGAGTGCAAATTGATAAGCCAGCAAATCGGACAAGTGCTCCGCCCTGAATTCTGCTACAATCGATTTATCCTGCTCGAGTACGGCATCCTGTACCTGCCAAATCAGGTGAGGCGCCGGGTTTGAGCCAAAGTTGGCTGGATTGGCCGTGTTGTTTACATCGCCAATTTTTATCCCGATAAAATCCTGGTTGGTCTGATCTTCCGTTATATTGGTAAAGACGATTTTTTCCGGATATCCCCAAGGAATGGCCGGGCTTGAGAACACGTACGATTTGGGAACAAACCGCCAGGTTTTATTAATAAACGTGAGCTGGTAAACCGGGTTACCAAGAACCGCCTGAATAATCACACTGGCATCGGATGTGGTCACCGAATTGTTCGGAATTACATCGGCCGCGATTAATTTATAAGGATCAGTTATCGGTATCACATTAAGCGCGTGCTGAATGATCCGCGAGGCATCTGCAGTGGTTAAGCCATTTAGCGCAAAAGGCATCGGCATGTTTTTTACCGGTGTGATTTCAAAATTGTTCCCGATGTCTGCAAGCAAGGCATAGTTGCCCGATGCCGGCGTTAGGTCAGAATCTGAATCGTCGCCGCTAAGTGTGGTTGTTACGTCCTTTACGCCCGTCATGGTATTCAGCCGATCGCCTTCCCAAATAACGCGCCCGCTAAAATTAATCGCGCAAGGCGTTATGGTGACTACCACATCGTCAAATGCACTGCAAGTTCCATTTGTGACAGTCCAACGCAAGGTGGCACTCATGCCTAATGCCACGCTGGTTATTGTGGTGATTGGATCACTGACATTAGTTATAGAAGCAGATCCACTTTCCAAGGTCCAGATACCTGTTCCTGTGACCGGTACGCTTTGCGTCATCGTAAAGATTCCGGCATTGCAGATCGATTGGTCAGGTTGATTGGAGACCACAGGTTGTTCGTAGAAATTCACCGTCACGGCCGCGTTATCCGTGCAACTGCCGTTTGTTTCCGTCCACGTGAACGTGTACGTCCCGTAGGCAGATACCGTCGCCGTGGCAGCTGCCGTGTTCGCATCCGGTGTAAAGGTCGCCGTGCCGGGACCGCTGTACGTCCACACCCCTGTTCCCGCCGACGCAACGGCGCCCAGCACATAATCCAGGTCGCAGGCGTCGCCGCCCGTGCCCGCATTCGCCGTGGGTTGTTCGTAGAAATTCACCGTCACGGCCGCGTTATCCGTGCAACTGCCGTTTGTTTCCGTCCACGTGAACGTGTACGTCCCGTA
>JBGARJ010000075.1:0-18464 GCA_044230315.1 Saprospiraceae bacterium | reverse complement strand
CCGGGCGCTCGTATATATCGGTGTACCGGTACTTGACGAGCACCGCTTGGCCTTTGATGAGTTGGCGAACGCTGTCGGCCGCGGCGCGGCCGTAGGGTTGATCGAACGGGATCACGCCCGGAAAACGCACTTCCGGCGCGTCCACACCGTAGAGACGCACCCAAACGGCGCTATCGGGCTTTTCAGCATCTGCGAAAGAGACTTTGTAACTATCGCCGTCATGAACGGCTTTAACGGTGGCGGGTTGCAGCTGCTGTGAGTTCAGCGATATGGTCAGGCACAGCATGGGCAAAAGGATAAACAGGTTTTTCATGGGTGAAGTGCTTTTGTGGTTTAAAATTTCGTTGCAAATATGTGGATTATTTTTGATTATTTACTACGTTTTTATCATACATGCCTTTTTTATACCCAAGTTCTCATCAAATACCTATGCTACTGCTTTTTGAATCTCCGCCTGCTTTGCTTCCGACATCGCCTGAAACCAGGCTTTTACCACACCCGTCTCGACACTGTTTCCGATGAATTTCTTTTGCTCTTGCTGCGGACCGTATAAAACATAATGGTCGGGAAAGCCCTGGATACGTTTCAATTCGATCACTTTCAACATCCGCATGTAAATGTCGGCAATGCCATGCGCCCGCATGAATGCCTTTAGTTCCCGCATTACCAGGGAATCGCCGGGATTTTCCTGCCATTTTGGTGGACCATCCAGTACCGGTGTGGCCAGCGAGAGGGGATAGGACTTTTGCCGGGCAATGATAGTAGGAGCCGGGGCGCTCACCGGGCTTCCGGTGCTTTGAAATTGCGGGTTGACCAGGAATGCGGAACACAGATTCATCTTCGGCACTGTGAGCAGGCTACCCGCCGGCTCGGCAACGCTTTGCGAGCGCCCGCTGATGAAATTCCGGTCTATCCAGGAAATCGGACTGACCAAAGCCATGCGGTCTTTCGTCGTGCAGGTGGGAGCCGGTTGTTTGACCGACGAGCACTGTCCGTTGCCAAAGTACGATTGCAGCATGGGCGTTATCAGCGGCTTGTGACTGGCGGTAGTGACGGCGCCCACCGGCTGATCGACGCCGGTGCAATAACCGGGCGAGTTGCAGGTCATCACGGACGGCTTTGTATGGTATTTCCGCAAACCCGACAAAATGCGCCGCAAAGTGCGGTCCACCAGCGGCTTTTTGCGGTCGAAAATGCTGCGGCCCAAATCCGGGAAATCCAGCACCTCGGCTACCGGCCTCCAGGGTTTCAGTTTTTCGTGGAACAGATTGCCGCTGGCCGGACGTTTTACGTGTGTAGGTTCAGGCCACGAAAATGCGGCGTCAGGTCGCCAAAATGCGCCGAAATAGCGCTCCCGGATGGTCACGCCACCGAAATTCGCCGCATTTAGCAAACGCCAGTCGTGACAATAGCCGAGCGACTGTACCTTCTTTGCCCAGCGCACGTAGTCCTTGCCGGATTTGCGGCTTTCCGGAACCAGGTAGGGGCGCATTTTGCCTTTTTTCCGGTCGAAATGAAGCGGGCAATAGTCGCCGCCCTTGCTTTGAATCACCTTGGGGATACAAGGCCCCCAAGCCATGAACTCTTCCACGTTCTCGATAAGCAGGTAATCCGGCTGTAATGCGTCGATGTACCGGAACAGGCCGTCGGCGAGTGCCCGGGAATCCGCATCGCGGGGCAAGCCCCCCTTCGCATTGGAGAAGTTGGTACACTCCAAACTGGCCCATAGCACCAATGCCGCGGCGGGGTACCGCTTTTCCCAGTAAGCGACCGCATTTTGAATCGGCGTGATGTTAGCCAGGAGGATATCTTCGGTCAGGTGTAATACGCCCTGGTGATTGGCCGCGTGACTTTTGATCGCCAGCGGATCGTGGTTGATCGCGGCGATCACTTTGCAAACACCGCTTTTCTCGGCGCCGGTGGAAGTACCGCCGGCGCCGCAAAACAAGTCGATAAGCAGAAAATCCGGCGACTTCGCCGCATTTTTCGAGATGCAGGTCATAAAAATTCAGATGAGTTGGGCGAGGAGCATTTCTCCCGCCTGAAGGATAGGAATGATGTTTTTATGCGGCGCGGGAAGTTGAAAATGCGGTAAGTGGCCTACGTGTCGTTGCAGGGAGTTCAAATGCCCCTGAATATAACAAGTCACATCCGCCTCCCGAATCCCTTCCTTTTCAAACTGAAAGCGCCCGCGCGCCACTTTGAGCACTGTTGGTGCATCCGGACCGTAAGCCAACACATACCCGGTGCCACCCTCGGCAATAAGCCATTCCCGGCCGGGTTTGGAGCTCTCCACCGGATTTGCGATCCGGAAAAAGCGGTACTTACCGCATTTGGCGATCTCCACGGCTTCGACCTCCAGGTCGTGGCGTTCAAAGGTTTCGCCGTTCCAGAGCCACCAAGAGGCGGCGTAATGCGGTGTTTTTTTATGGTTGGTCATAACAAGGGATTTTTAAGCGGCATGAAGGCCGCCGGTGATAGAATAGAAATGCAGGCGGGCGATTTCAGGGGAGGCGGCCGTGAAGCAGGCCATGCCATCGGGCCTGCACAGCAGCCAGCGGTCGCAGGGGCCGGTGGGGTAGGGATTGCAGCACAAGGCAAGTTTGATCTGCGCCGTGTGTAGCCATTCACAGGGCACGACGGGTTTGAGTTGTGCGCGACCGATCCAGTCCAGTACGTGCAGGGAAATGCGGCCGGTTGGATTGAAATGCGGCGCTTTGTGCCGGATAATGCGGCGTTTTAGTGCCTGAATGCCGGAATAATCCGGCACTTCATGTGCGCGGGCGACGTGCAGGCCCGCCGGGTGTTGTTCCAGGAGTGGTGTCATATCTGGGATGTTTTAAAATGGAATGTCTTGATCGTTGCGGCTGGCAGGTTTTACCTCGCAGTAGGGTAGTGGGCTGTTGGGGAAGGCAGAGTCGCTGCCCAAACCCGCCGGATTATTGGGCGTGTTGTTTTGCCTATGCCCCGCATTTGCAACTGTCGGGGCAAAAAAATTCGGACAGTTTTCCAGCGTTGAAAAGCGGGTAAACTGTTTTTCAAATTTCACTTTTACGGTGTCGGTATCGCCGTGCCGGTTTTTGGCGAAGATGATCTCGGCAATGCCTTTGAGCGATTCGCCTGCTTCATCCTCCAGGATGCCGTAGTATTCGGGCCGGTAGATGAACGATACGATGTCCGCATCCTGCTCCACCGCTCCGCTGTCACGCAGGTCGGAGAGCTGCGGGCGTTTGGCGCCACCACGGGTTTCCACAGCCCGGCTCAATTGCGAGAGGGCAATCACGGGCATGTTCAATTCCTTGGCCAAGCCTTTCAAAGCCCGGCTGATGCCGGATACCTCCTGTTCGCGGTTCGCATTTTTGTTTTCCAGTCCGCCGGGCGTGAGGGTCATCAGTTGCAGGTAATCCACGATGACCAACTGAATATCGTGTTGGCGTTTGAGCCGCCGGCATTTGGCCCGCATTTCCGGGATGCTGATGCCGGGAGTGTCGTCGAGATAAATGGGCAGATTTTCAATCTGGTCGGCGGCGCCGGCAAGGATCATCAATTCCTCGTCTGAGATAGTGCCATCCCGCATTTTTTGTCCGCTGACTTCACCCAACATGGCCATCATGCGCATCACCAGTTGAGGATTGGCCATTTCCAAACTGAAAAAGGTGACTGGTACGCCGCATTTCGCCGCATTTATGGCCACGGACAATGCGAAGCCGGTTTTGCCCATGCCCGGTCGCGCTGCCAGGATCACCAGGTCGGAATTTTGCCAACCGCCGGTCAGGGCGTCTACTTCTGTGATACCGGCAGGGATGCCGGTGATGCCTGCACCTGCCCTGGATTTCAGCGCATTTTGCTCGATTTGTTTGAAGGTAGAAAATGCGATGGACCCGGCTTTTGTGCTGGAGCGGGACAGCGAGGTTTGGGTAATGGCAAACAAACCCTGCTCCGCATTTTGCAGCGCATCGAAACAATCAATGGCGTCTTCGTAGCCGTCCTTCACCATTTTGGCGCCGGTGGCGATAATCTGCCGCTGGATGTGTTTTTGCTGGATAATGCGGCTGTGGTACTCGATGTTGGCCGCCGAAGCCACGCGGTTCGTGAGCTCCACCAGGTAATAACTGCCGCTGGCGCGCTCCAACTCGCCGCATTTGCGCAGTTCCTCGGTCACGGTAAGAAGGTCCACCGGGTGCTGCTGGTCGTGCAGCCGCATTATCGCCTGGTAGATGGCTTGGTGCGCGGGCGTGTAAAACGCCTCGGGTGTGAGCAAATCCGAGACAATGTTCATCGCTTCCCGGTCAATCATCAGCGCGCCCAGGACGGCTTCTTCCAGGGGCAGGGCCTGCGGCGGGATTTTGCCAAAAACATATTGCGACATGCCGGCATCTTCCCGCATTTGGGCCGGATTTTGCCGCATTCTGGACGGGTATTCGCGGGAAGAGTTGGGCCGTTGATCGCGCATGGGTTTGGCGGATTAAAGTGTAAAGAAAAATTCGGGTGAGACCCAGCCGCCGCCCTGGCCGATACCACAAATGCGGCCGGAAGCCAGATCGACACGCAAAACGGGTTGTGTGGATTCGCCGTGATAGATATAAGCGCGGGCGTATTTCTGTTTGGCTTGCAATCGCCGGGCAACTTCGCCCAGGTAAGCCGCTATCAGGAAGGAATGCGGCAATTCGCCGGACTGTGGATCGGCAAAGCGGGCGACTAAATCCGGCTTACTCGCCGCAAAATCCGCCGCAAATTGCCGGAACTCGCCACATTTGGGATCGGCCCGGAAAGTGTAATTCGGGCTGCCTGCCAACCACAAGCGCCACGCGCATTTCGGAAGCGGGGAGAGAGTTTTTCGCTGCGCCGTTTGCCAACCGGAATGCGGCGACCAGCGCGACACGGCGTCGGTCATTTTTCCGTAGTTGGGCAAAATCATCGCAAAAGTGACGGCCAGCGGATTGAACGCATTTCCACGGGTGCCGCCTTTGGCGAACAACTGCTGGAGCCGTTCGATCTTTTGCGCAGCAGAATATTCTGCCCGCGTTCCCCTGGCAATGGCCTTGTTTGGAACGTCGTGCGAGTACAGCGGCGCGAGCCAGCGGTCGCCGGCGAACACCAGCATTTTGAACTCGGATTCCGTGCCGTAATGCCAACGGGTTTTGCGGCGTTTGCGCGGCGGGCGGCGGGTGGCGGTGGCAGTCTGCATGATCAGTTGTTTTGCTGTTGAAGGACGTGGTGTGCCAGCACAATGAAGGTCGGCGTGGTGTAGTTTTCGATCTGCATTTGGAAAAAAGCGTTGGTGTCGCGCAGGGTAGCGTCGCGGAAATCCGGCTCCGCGCACATGCGGTGGTAGATTGCCGACATTTCTGCCCGGAGCTGTTCCATTTCGGGCGAAGTCTGCTTGGCTTGCATAGCGAAGACCTTTTCCCAGAGCGCATTTTTGATTTTTTGCCGTTCGGAAAGTTCCAGTTCGCGTTGTATGCCCTGGCTATCGAAACGGGCGATCAGGCTGGCGAAATAGGCCGAAGCGCCGCCCCGGTTGCTGTCGAATTCCCGTTTGGGTAGTTTGCCAGCCTGGCGCCGGCGTTCGGCTTGCTGGGCCATATAGGTCATGCAGGCCTCCAGGTGCTGCGGACCATACTCAGAGTACCAACGGGAGAAGGTGCCGGGATGGGTACGGTTGGCGCCCAGGGAAAGTAACCGGGCGTACAGCCGGTTTTTGCGCTCGCGGGCGGATTCGTTTTCCGGGTTATCGGGCGGAATTTGCGGGGTGTGCGGTTCTTTCACGAACAATCGTAGGGCGCTCAGTAGGGTGCCGTGTGGGCGATCCGGCCGCAGGAACTTTTCGGGTGTCAGTACCCAGTTTTCGGGGTTGTCTTCCAGGTATTTGGCTTGGCTTTCAATGGCATCCCGCAGCCGCATTTCGGCCTCTTCCAGTGTAGCATCGCCCGCATTTCGGGCCGAGTGCAGATTTTCGGCCAGCAATTCCACGCATTTTTGGGCGGTGTAGGACATGAAATGATCCTTCAAGTAGGCATTTTCAGAACTATGCCGGATCCGGCCAGTCCCCAAAAGTGGCTGGTAAATCCGGGCCAGCAGGAATTGCCACAGCACGGCCGCCCGTGCCAGCGCGCCGCCGCCGGCCGCCGGCTCCGCTTGGGGCGGGGGAGCCGCGATATTTTTTTGCTCAAAAATTTGCCCGGAATCACCGGAGGGCGTTCCTTGCTGTTGGGCGGTTTTTACCCCCGGTTCTGTCGGCTTTGCCGACTGGAATAAAACGTCTTCCGCTTCAGCGGAAAGCCGCTCCTCTTCATTCTTCTTTTTTTCAACGGTTTTAATTATTGGGGGAATTGTGGAAAATTTTTCCTGTTGTCCCGCCGCATTTGGCTCTGAATCGGTCGCATTTTCGCCAGTGGCATCTGCCCATTCCGGGCCGAAAATCCAGGTCAAATTGACCAAGCCGATCACGTTTCCCCGACCTTTGGGATCGGGCTCTCCGGCACGGTTTAGGCGTGTCCAAGAGAGGAAGAACGGGAAGCCTTTCAGCGTGTCGCCGCTTTGCGTGACCCAGGCAGCAGTCGTCTTGCGTCGCCAGTTTTGGACGGTGCGGCGAATGTTGTCGGAAATGACCGGCATTCCGGATTTGGTGCGCTCAATGGCGGCGCCCACTTCGTGCAGTTGCGCCCTTCGGCCTTCCGAAAGCCGGAGCAGCATTCCGTGGGCGACGTTGTTGGTCTGCAACAGCCAATGGCCGCGCTGACCGGAGCGCCACAGCTCGTATTCCACCGGATTAGACACGGCCAGTTCAGCCAGTTGTTTCCAGACGATGTTCTGGCAGTGCCGCAGGAATTCGTACACCTTACTGCCCACCAGGTTGTTGCCCGGATGCGCATCCTCATAGTCCAGGAGGGCGTCTTTGAGTTCTTCCCGGCGCAGGTTAATGTCGAGATTCAGGATGCGTTGCAGGTTGTGGTGTTCCTGCTCCCAAGCATTCGGAGTGGGGCGGGGATTCGACTTGGATGCCGTCATAACGAAAGGAGAAAAGTGGCGGCCCCGAGTCCTCGGGGCCGCCGGATATGAGCGTTTTGCTGTTGGTCGTATGTATGCCCCGCATGTGCAACTGCTGGGGCAAAAAATTAATCCCAATCACCGTTGGTGATGTGACAGCCCGCTACCTGTACGACGTGGTGCACCTCCCAATAGGTCAGGCGGTGCCTTTCGACAAATTTCGTAGCTTCGAGCACCGCTTCTTCTTCCGTGGTCTGGTCTAAGCGGATGTCGATATGCTCGTCCTGTTCTTTGCTATCGCGAAACGGACTTTCGGCGACCAGGTAGCCGATTTCCCGGGCGTCCTTTTTGAGAATTGTCAGGTAATACATGCGTGTCAGGTTGTGATTGTGCCAGAAAATTGGATATGTAATGCGGGTGGAGCCGGCTTTCACGCCGCTCATCCATCAGAAAATGCTTGTAGCGCATCAGTTCCTCCAGGTCGTACTGCGTACCACCTGTGCCGGGAATTACGATAGGGTGCAAGTGGTCCAATTCCACGCCTCTTTTCAGCAGTATCTTCGGCCACCCCAATTTTTGCATCGCATCGCTGTGGCTAATCCAATGCGGGCTGACGGCCATGCCGGAAATGATGCCTTCCGCGCGGCCGATCACATTCATCAAGACCTCGTTTATTTGTGATTCCAGCTGTTGAAGTTCCTGTTGACTGAGGGAGATCATAAGTCGCGTATATTGGTTGTATTAAATTTTTACTCAAATTGTTTTGAATTAGAGCGGCAAATTGGCTACCTTTTCGGCAAAATAGCGCTGTTTTTGCAGCCGTTGAGCCAGTTTCTCTGCCTTATAGCGGCTTAGGAATTCGGCGGCTTCGATCAGCAAATCATACCCCTCATACCTCCCCGCAAATACCAACCGAAGCCATTCCGGCGAGATGCCCCGCTCTCTGCAAAAAGCAGCCACTGAGCCATATTCTTGCCGGAACTTCGCCCGAAGTTCCATGCGCAGTTGAACGATATCAGCGGATTTGGTCATTCCTTTTTTGCGTTCTTTGCGTTTTGATTTGTGAATTGACAGGGCAAAAGTAAATAAAATTTGAGTTTATCTCAAATAACTTGAGATTATTTCAAAAATTACCCTTTACGCGGTATGAAAACAGACAGGTTGGAAGAAATCAGGCGGGATTTGCGCTTAAGCAAGGCTCAAATGGCAGATTTGATGGGCATTGAGGCGTCCTACTATTCGCATATTCTTAAGGGTGAAGGAAAAGGCAACCTGCGCCTGGAACACCTGGAGCGACTGTTGAATGATGCCAATGTCAATCCGTTGTGGCTCATGACGGGTGAAGGGGAGAAATACTTGGGAAAAACTCAAGTCTTAGAACTGCGCGGAGAACCTACCGAAGAAGAAGTGGAGCAGTTGTACGAATTCGTTTTGCAACAGTATCCGGCCGAATTGAGTACCAATCAAGTATATATGCTCAAGTTGGCTTGTGCGCAAGCATTCGTGGATTACCCGGAGTTAAAGCGGTTGGATCAATTGGGGCTGGTCGTTAGTGTTTACCTGAGAGTCATTGTCCGGTTTCCCACTATCGACCTGGTCAACCTTTTGGGGCTCAATGATGTGGCTACCGCTCTTGGCAAGTAAAATGAGCCTAAGCCTGATGCATATTTGGACTACCTTGGTCGACTTCATGAGTAATCGGTTCCTTTTTCAAGATAGCGGCAAATATAACCTACCCACCCAATTTTAAAAACATTTTGTTTTTATTTGGCGGGAATATTGCGCCATTTGTTCAGGCCGACGTTGGAAAAAATTTACCAGAAACCGGGTGTCCGATTGCGGCAATACGTCGCCTTCAACTGTCAAACCGAAAAAAATTGGCGCGGAAATCTTGAAAAATTGGCGCAGAGAATGGAGAGAGGGGCGCCAGAAGACCCGAAATTGCGAAGAAAGAACGGGAAAAGAGAAAAAAATTAGCGTACTAAATTCTGTACCAACGAAAACTAAAAATAAGTACAACTAATTGATTTTAAATAACTTAAATAGGATTATACAAAGGTATTTTTTTAACGTCTCGTTAACCATCATTTGAAAGGCCCCCGGGGGCTGGCAGACAAGGCACGTAAAACGCTAAATCCGATCCTCCATGTCTGCCCCGACCGCGATTACCCGACCAACAACCGCCGCGGACCGACAAACACCGCGGATGAAACTCTTATTGGACGATCGGAAGGTTATGGCATCCGGTTGACGGCCGGAAACGGCGGCCTTGGAACGGCATCAGCTGACCTCAATTTTGACCGCTTCCCAAAAAAGTGCACCCAATCAAAATTGGAGGATTTCAATCTATTCAAAGCTCTCCATTTATGTACCACACCCCCTTTTCCCGCAATTCCACGCCCCCTCCAAATGGCCACGGCCGAACCCTATTCTCACTGGAACTTTGCCCTGCAATGCAGGCGCTTTGGCATTACTTTTTTTGCGTTCTTTGCATTTCGATTTGCGAATTGAGCAATACTCGCAGCTGACCGACAAACGCTCTGGATGAAACTCCCATTGGACGATCCGCAGGCTATGGAATCCCTCTTACGGCCGGAAACGGCCTTGGAACGGCATCTGCTGACCGTGCCCGAGTTCCGCCACGGCCTGTTGTGGGGCGAGCCGCGGTTCGGCCACCCGGAAGGCAAGGTGTTGTTGCACGTCCGGGAAGTGCTCGACAATATCGACCATATCGACGGCTTGCCGGAGCCCTTGCGCACCCAATTGCGGCTGATCACCTTCGTACACGACACCTTCAAATTTGCCGAAGACCGCTCGCACCCCCGCGACTGGAGCAAACACCACGGCCAACTGGCCCGGCGTTTCCTCGAACCGTTCACCCGCGATGCCGCAGTGCTGGACGTGGTGGAGACGCACGACGACGCGTATTACGCCTGGCTGGGCCAAAAACACGAACAGTTCGGCCGGGAGAACCAACACAAGTCGCTCGAACAACTGCTCGACCGGGTAGGCCATTGCCTCCAATTGTATTACCTGTTTTTTAAGTGCGACACGCAAACGGGCGACAAAACCCAGGCCTCGCTGAAGTGGTTCGAACGGACGGTACCGGGCATTCAGATCATCCCGATCCGGGAAACCGTGCTGTAATGCGGCCGCAAGATCCGGGTCCTGAACTTTTCGGCCTACGAATACCGTTTCCTTCGATGTACTTTTGCGCCGCTTGACCAAATTTATGAAAAAACGATACTTAGTAACCGCCGCGCTGCCCTACGCCAACGGCCCGCTCCACATCGGCCACCTGGCCGGCGCCTATCTGCCCGCCGATATCTATGTGCGCTACCTGCGGCTCATGGGCAAAGACGTGGTATTTGTGTGCGGCTCCGACGAACACGGCGCGGCCATCACCGTGCGCGCGCGGAAAGAAGGCGTAACCCCGCGCGAGATCGTCGACACTTACCACAGCGTTATCCGCGACACGTTTGAAAAAATCGGCATCGCGTTCGATATCTACCACCGCACCTCGGAACCGCTGCACCACGAAACTTCGCAGGATTTTTTCCGTAAATTGCTCGAAAACGGCCAGTTTGAAGAGAAAGAAAGCGACCAGTATTACGATGAAACGGCGGGGCAGTTCCTGGCCGACCGCTATATCATCGGCACCTGCCCGGTGTGCAGCAACCCCGATGCCTACGGCGACCAGTGCGAACGCTGCGGCTCCACGCTCAGCCCCACGCAGTTGATCAACCCGCGCTCTACCCTGAGCGGCAGCGCCCCGGTCATGCGGCCCACCACCCACTGGTACCTCAAACTCAACGAACACGAAGCCTGGCTGCGCGAATGGATCAATACCGGCAAATTGAACGGCGTGGCATTGCACGACCCCGCCAAGTGGAAAAACCACGTGATCGGGCAATGCAACTCCTGGCTGGACCAAGGCCTGCAACCCCGCGCGATGACCCGCGACCTGGATTGGGGCGTGGATGTACCGCCGGAGATTCCACATTCGGCCGGCAAAAAATTGTACGTGTGGCTGGATGCGCCCATCGGGTACATATCGGCCACCAAACAATGGGCGCTCGACAAAGGCGAAGACTGGGAACCCTACTGGAAAAGCCCGGACACGGCGCTGATCCATTTTATCGGCAAAGACAATATCGTATTCCACTGCCTGATCTTCCCGGCGATCCTGAAAGCGCACGGCGCATTCATTTTACCGGTAAATGTGCCCGCCAACCAGTTTATGAACCTGGAAGGCAACAAGATCTCAACGTCGAAAAACTGGGCCGTCTGGGTACACGAATACGTGGCCGAACTGCCGGGCCGCGAAGACGACCTGCGGTACAACATGATCAAAAACATGCCGGAGCAGCGCGACAGCGAGTTTACGTGGAAAGGATTTCAGGAGTCGACCAACACCGAACTGGTGGGCAACCTCGCCGGTTTTGTGCACCGCGTCATGGTGTTGACCCATAAAAACTATACCGGCGTCGTGCCTTCGATCGACACCAACCGGGAGTTCATCAGCGGCTGGGATGCCGAGCAGCGCAGCAGCTACGACCAGGAACTGCACCGGCTGCACGAGAAACTGGAGGAAATAGGCCGGGAGATCGAGCAATTCAATTTCCGCGAAGCGCTGCGCATCCTGATGGAGGTATCGAGTGCCGGCAATGCCCTGCTGCAATTCAACGAACCCTGGAAACGGCTGAACGACGACCCCGAATTGGTGAAAGTCGTGCTCAACCTGGGCCTGCAATTCGTGGCGGTGTTGTCGGTAGCGATGCGGCCGTTTTTGCCGTTTGCAGCCGACCGCCTGCGCCAAATGCTCAACCTCCGGCCCTTGCAGGACAACCGGGAATGGCTCGATATCCTGAACGAACTGGCCGAAGGCAACCCCGTGCTACACCCGAACCACGCACTGAACCCGGCCGAGCATCTCTTCTCGCGGATTCCCGACGAATTGATCGCGACGCAAATGGCAAAATTGCAGGCCCCGGCACAAACCCAGGACCAACCGGCGGCTGACGAGCCACCCGCGGCGCAAGCTGACGCGTATGCCCCTCTCAAGGCGGAGATCCAGTACGACGACTTCGCGCGCCTCGATATCCGCACCGCTACCATCGTGTCGGCGGAAAAGGTGGAGAAAGCCGATAAGTTGCTGAAGCTCACCCTCGACCTGGGGTTCGAGCAACGGACGGTGGTGTCCGGCATTGCGCAGCACTATGAGCCCGGGGACGTCGTGGGTCGGCAGGTGTTGGTATTGGCCAACCTGGCCCCGCGCACGATGCGCGGCATCGAGTCGGAAGGGATGATCCTGATGGCCGAGGATGCTGCCGGCAAACTGAGTTTTGTACAACCGGGCGCCGGCTGGCCCAACGGGTTCAGCGTGCGGTAAACGCCGCTGAGGGGTTATTCCAATTCGACGTCTGTAGAATCGCCGGGGAAGAGGATCTGGTCGTCGCCGGGCTGCAGCGTATCCACCGGGATGACCGTAAATCCTTCCACGCGGTGCACCAGCCACCGGCCTTTTATTTTATGGAGGATCAGCGTGTCGGGCACTTTTTCGCCCATTTCGCCTTCGATGAGGTAGCTGCAAACGGCGGAGTCGCCCTGCACGGCGCATTCCAGGTCGTACAAGATGGTTTCGTCTGTTTCCAGGGAATCGCCCTGGGCCAGGGCGTCGAGAAAATCGATGTACGATCGGGCCAGTTCGGTGCTGTAGAGCCGGGCGGAGTCGAACTGGTTGTGATCGATGTACGATTGCCAAAGGCGCACGACTGCTTCCGGTGTGGTAGCCGGTTTCGGGCGGCAGGCGAAGATAAGAAGCGTAATAAAGGCGCAGCACAGCGCAGCGAACCGCATGGTTGGGTGTCTGTTTTGATCGCCAAATGTAGGTCAATTTCCAGGAAAATATTTTTTTGAAAAAGGCTTGGTCGATTGGAAACGGAGGGGCTATCTTTGCCGCCGCTTTTAAAAGGGGCGCATAGCTCAGCTGGTTCAGAGCGCCTGCCTTACAAGCAGGATGTCGGGAGTTCGAATCTCTCTGTGCCCACAAAGGCCTCTCACCCGAGCGGCCTTTTTTATTTTATGCCGCCGCGTACCTGCGCCTTCCCGCCGAACATCCGGGCCGTTCTCCCAGCAAACATCGGTCCTGGGTAGCATTCAGAACCTATTTGGATTTTCATCGCTGGGTTTTCCAACATATACGAAACCGGCTCGCCCCGACCCGCCCCGCACTCGCCAATTTTACCTCCCGTTCGGCGCTCCATAACGCGCCGTAAGCGGATGAAACGCACTCCAGCTATGCCAAAACTCCTGATAAGCCATTCGTTTTTTCAAATCCTGCCCGTTCGGATCGATGGCTTTGCCGAGCAAATTCCAGGACTTTCCTCCGCTGTGCAGGGTGTCGTTTTCTATGGAAAAAATCATTTCCGGGCTGGGGCGGTCGTACGCAAAAAAGCTTTTCCCGTCGCCGGCCAGCGTCAGTACGATGGGCTGTTCGCCCACCGTTTCATTGATGATACGCATTTGTTTCAGCCGGTTCCAATCGAAGGCCTTCGAGGCATTTTTGGCTGTTTCGATCCCCACGACCCAAGACTTGGGTTTCCAGGAGAGCGTGTCGGTCGTCGTCAGACTGCCCCGATTCAGGCCCACGTCGTAGGAGTCCATTTGCGTGTATTCCGCTGAAAAGGCGCTGTCGGCCTGCATTACCAGACTATTCGGGAACAAGTTCAGCCACTCGCGCAGCGAGGTCTGGGTGGCGTGAATTTCGGGCAAAAGTGTTCCCTTCAGCGGTCCGGCTACGGCTTCGCCCGTCTCCTGCCGCCACCAACTTTTCGTCGTGGCGTCTTCAAACATAGCGTTGAAGTGGTCCATCCCGACAAGCCGGAAAACCTCCGGTTTACCCTTTACCGTTGGCGAAAAAACGCGTCCGGTACGGCACACCGTGCAATAGGTTACCATCACCGGCTCGCCACCGACGGTGTCGCGCACCTGGTGGTGGTAACCGATATACTGAATCGGGTAGGCTTTTGCCTGGCCACTTCGTTCGACACCGAGCACCAGTTTGTCCAGGCCGACTTTGTTGGTGGCAGGATCGGCCAGCCGCAACACGGTCGGCTGGCGAAACATTTTTTCGGCCGTCATTTTGAAATTGAACAGGAAAACGGTGACGCCAGCCACAACAAGCGCGGGGAGCACAAGCCAACGTTTTGTCTTAAAGGCTGGCAAGAAACCTGCCGCCATCATCGCCGCAAAAATGGCCCGGAAGCACCAGCGCCAGGTGTGCAAAAAATACGCCGTGTCGAGGCTTTCCATGCGCTGGCTGCCGGGCATAGGCATAATGAAATAAACGCGTGCAACCTCAAACAAGGCAAGCCCCGCTGCGCCAAAGTAAAAAAGGGATTTCCTGCTCATGGCAGCAAATGTCCGTAAAACCCGGCAGCACATGACGTTAGTGTCTCCTTCAAAAAGCGTGTTTATTTTTCGATGCCGGAGCGAAAGCAGGCGAATTATGGTTCATACTTCGTTCAAATTAAGTCGCCTACACCCCGAACTGCCGCAAATGGTGGTCGATATGCCGCCACATCAGCCGCCCCCAGGATCGGCGGGAGAGCCGGCCGAACACGGGGTTGGGAAGGAAGGTCGCATTTTCCGGATGGTTGGCAAAGCGGTGGATGGCGAGCAACAGCGCTTGTTTGTCGCGTTCGAATTCTGCAGGCGGGGTACCCCCTTTCCCCTGAATAAACGCTTCGGCTGTAGGAGCGCCTTGGGGCCAGGGCATCCACCAAACAGCCAGGGTGCTGATCACCGGTTTGCCGAAAAGCCCCTGCATGGGTTCGGCCTCCCGGTCGCCGATGGCCACCCGGAGGGGATCGGTCATATGCGGTACCACCTGGCGGGCATCCATCGTGCCCCACCGGCGCCGGGCGCCGGATTGAAGCCCCTCGAGCCGGGCAATCAGGGCTTCGCGGTCGCTTTGATTGAGCAAGTTTTTCATGAATAGTCGTAAGATTTTAATGGAAAAAGTCAGGTGTTTGCTGGGAAAGGGTATGTTTTAATGGACTGGGTTTACAGGATGAACAGGGTTAACCCATTGTGAATCGAGGATATAAATCCTTCTTATCCTGTAAACCCTGCCCATGGGAACAGTTTCTCGTAGTCATCGCGTTGCCGCTTACTGGCCGGCGCCGGGGGGCGGCATCACGCCCAATTGGATCAGCAAGCCGGCAATGTCCATCACGACCCAGTTCTCACTGATCTTACCGTCTTTCACGCGCCAGATGTCCATATATTCCACGTGTACTTTTTTGCCCGTCGCCGGAATGCCCATGAACGCGCCGGTTTGGGTGCCTTCCCAATACGCATAGGTGAACACTTTATCGCCCTGCTCGTATTGGTCCAACCGGGTGATGTGGATATCCGGAAAACCGGCAAACAGGTTTTGCATCCCGGCAGTGAAGGTCGCCTTGTCGTTGTTGCCGGGCGCCGGAAAATGGTGGCTCACAAAATCGTCGCCGAGCAGGTCGTGCAGGGCTGCGGCATCGTGGGCATTGACGACGGCCGTTTCGAAGCGATTTTCCAGTTTGGCTGCTCCGGCGTTGGCGGGAGCATCGGTTTTGGGCGTTTGTTCGGAGCAGGAGGCGGCCAGCAATAGCGCGCCAAGTAGCAGGAAAAAAGGTGTCTTTTTCATTGTTTCATCAACATGGTGAATAAAAGGTGGTGGATTTGATGAAACAAAGGTGCGGGCCTGAGCCGCCGGGGCGTGAACCCGAAACGGAGTTCAACTGTGCCGAAACGGAGTTTTGCGTACCGCCGACGGCGGCACCCCGTGCGCTTGCCGGAACGCCCGGGCGAAGGCCGACAGGTTGTCGTAACCCACCGCCAGCGCCACCTCGCCAACAGCTTGCTCGCCCTGGTGCAACAGTTCGGCAGCCCTGGCCATCCGCAATTGTTGCAGGAATTGAAAAACCGGCACGCCGAACACCTGCTTGAAGCCCTTTTTCAGGGCAAATTCGTTGGTGCCGGCCAGGCGCGCGAGCTGCGAGAGGCTGGGCGGATCGGCCAGATTTTGCTCCAGGATGTCCCGGACATAGCGCAGCTTCTCTTCGTCGCGTTTGGGCATATAGGTCTGTTGTTCGCTGGCCCGGTGGTGGAGTTCGAGCAGCACGGCAATGAGCTCGAGCATTTTGCTTTCCAAAAAAATACGGCCGGCGAGCGGCGAAAATTGTTCGTGCAAGATCTGGCTGATGATCTGCCGGATGCGCGGGTGCCAGTCGTGGTTTTTGAAATAACAGAGGTTGGCGCGCTCGGCGGCAATCCGGAAGTTTTGAGGCAATAACTCAACACTCTCCCCCAACAGGTCGAAATACCGCCCCAGCGAAAGAAAGAAAGTAGCCGTCGAGAACTCGCCGGTGACTTCCATGCGCGTGGAAAATCGCTCGTCGGGCAGCAACAGCACATTGCATTGGCGGGGATCGGCCTCCGTGGACGTGTAGTTGCCCGTAAGCGCGAATTCCTGGCGGCCTTTCAGGCAAAAATTGAAACTGACATGGTGTTCGGCCAGTTGCGCGTGGTGTTCCAAATACACTGGCTGCGGCGAAAAACCGGTGGCCAGCCGGACGGAGGCGTATTCGCCAATAGCGATTTCGCGGTAATCGAGCAGCAGTTGTTCGTCCGATTGATGGTACGGACCAGTGAGCAGGATCTCTTTCATCAGGACAGTTTTTCCGTTTTGATGCACCAAAGGTACAGGCTTGCCCAACCCGGCCGCCAGTCCATTTCCTGTTCAATTCCTGTTCAAAAGTGAAGATCCGCAGCAGGCGCACCACCAGGGCGCAACCTTTTTTAAAAAATATGCCACCAAACAGTTGCATATTTTATTAACGCCCGTATATTTGCAACCAATTAGTTGCATGTAAAACAAAAACACACCATTTCACATGAAAAAAGCACTGAAAGTAACCGGAATTGTGGTGGCATCGCTCGCGCTGCTGGCCATTGCCGCTTCATTTGTACTGGGTATCACGCCGCTTGCCCTTGGGCTGCACAAACCGGTTTATACCGTGTCGGGCAAGGCGCTGGCCGGGTACGACCCCGTATCGTATTTCGAGGGAAATCCGGTCCCGGGGTCGGCGCAATTCCCGTACGAATGGCAGGCGTCCACCTGGTGGTTTGCCAGCGCCGGCAACCGCGACGCCTTTAAGGCCAACCCGGAACAATACCTGCCAGCCTATGGGGGCTACTGCACCAAGGCTGTGAGTACCGGGTTTGCGGCGCCGGGCGACCCGACGATCTGGCTGATCCGCGACGGGCAGTTGTACCTGTTTTCGAGTCAGGATTTGAAAGCGGCGTTTATCCGCAACCCCGAATCCATCACCGCAGCCTGCGACCAGGCATGGCAATAACCCGCCTGTTTTTTTAATTCAAACACATGCACATGAGCACCGGCAACAAACTGGACAAGATTTTCAAGGCCATCGCCGACCCCACCCGCCGCGAAATCCTCTACCTGTTGGTGGCAGCCACTGCGGCCATGAACATCAACGAGGTGTCGGACCAGTTCCCGGCCACGCGCCAGGGCGTAACCAAGCACATCAAAATACTGGAAGAGGCCGGACTGGTGGAAATCCGGAAACAAGGCCGCGACCGGGTGTGCGTCGCCAACCCGCGCCCTTTGAAAGCGGTGCAATCCTGGATTGCCCTGTACCAGCAATTCTGGGACGACAAACTGACCAGCCTCGGCGATTTTCTCGACCGCACCTGAGCCGGAGGGGCTGCATTACGCAACACAGCCGGACGCCCCGTCAGGACGGACCCTGCGCCGCCCGGCTGTTATTTTTTCACCTGTAAAAAACAACCGATGCAAGACGTCATTCGCAAACAACAACAATTCCCCCACCCGATCGCCAAAGTCTGGGAAGCCATTTCCTCGGCCGAAAAAATATCGGATTGGTTTATCCAGGCGGAATTCAAGGCCGAAGTGGGCTTCCGCTACACATTTACCCACCAAAACACCAAAATAACCGGCGAGGTGCTGGTTGCTGCACCGGTAACCGACCTGGTGTACACCTGGACCGTGTCGGGTACTGATACTGTCACCACCGTGCGCTGGAAACTGGAAGCAACCCCGGACGGTACCTTGCTGACTTTGGAGCACTCGGGCATCAGCAGCTATCCGGCTGAAACGGCCGTCGCGATGTTTACCAATTACGAAAGCGGCTGGAACAGTTGTATGGTCAACCTCGGGCGTTACCTCAGCGGGCAACAACAACCTGTACAATAAACTTGCTGCCACGGAGGGCTTTGAGCGGGGAAAATGCCCCTTTTTGTGTCTGGTCAGGCAAATTTTGCAGCCGGAATAGGGCTTATCCTTCTAAAAATTTAACGACGCAGGCGGGAAACGGGCGTTTTACCGCTCAAGTCCCTCCATCGCAACAAGTCCAATAAAATTGATCTATGAAAAACATCCTTTATCT
>JBGARJ010000074.1:0-19353 GCA_044230315.1 Saprospiraceae bacterium | reverse complement strand
TGGTGTACACCAACGGCGGTTTTTTCGGCGGCGGCGGGGTATTGTCCAGCGGTAGCATCGTGGCCGGCGGTTCGGCCAACGACGGCAACAAACTCTATTGCTGGCTGGTCAAGGTCAGCAACGACGGCTGCCTGGATACGCTGTACTGCCAGAGCACGGCCGTTGGCGGGCCGGCCGGCGAAATCCCGGCGGCGGAACTGCTGCTCTTCCCCAACCCGGCCAGGGGGTATTGCACGCTGCTGACCCGGGCGCCCGTCCGGCAGGTGCGGATGTTCGATTTTGCCGGCCGCGAAATACCGGTCGCGCTGGAATATCCCTCCGGTATCCGGTTTTCGCCCGGCGTCAAGGCGGGTATTTACAACCTGGTGGTGACCGACGTTTTGGGGCGTGTGGGGAGCAGAAAAGTGGTAGTAGCGGAGCCATAGTGGTCAACCGTCAGGTAAACATCTCCCAGGTCAATTGATTGACCACGTACGGCTCTTCGTGTTTGATGTTGAGGTACTCGAAGAACATGGGGTGCACGCACACGTCGCAGCCCGGTGAAAAGGGGTCGTTGTCGTCGGTATTGAAACAGAACCGGTAAGCGATCTCCTGTTTTTGCTGGGTCACCACCGGGAGGTTGCCGTCGGTGCGGCGCGCGTTCACGCGAATGCCCACCACACCCATGTGGAAGAGCCGGACAGCGATCTGGTCGGGCGTGCGGCAGTCGTCGAAAAGTTCGAGGCCGCCGAGTTTGTCGCAGAGGTCTTCGTAGGGCAGCACGGTGCGGAGTTGCACGTTGCCGAGTTTGTTAAGCACTTTTTGCAGCCCCTGAAATTCGCCGATAAATTGCCCGATGAATTCGCGACGTATGATGTTTTCGGTTTCGGCGCGTACCACCCGGCGAAACATCTCTTCGTCTGCGGGGCCCTTTTCCATTTCGGCAAACAGAGCCTTCAGGTACATGTGAATCTCGCGGGGGTTCCACAGCGAGTGGCGCACGATGTACAGGAACGAGTCTTCCTTCACCTCCCGCACCCGGCCGTTGCTTACGTCGAACGGGAACAGGAGGTTCCAGGCGTTCGGGGTGTCCTTTTCGGGCAGGTCGAGTGCAACGGCAATCCGGCGGTTGACAAGCTCGTAGAGCTCGCGGGGCGTCCATTCGAGCCGCACGACGTGGTTGCTCTCCAGGTCGGCGCGTTCGCGGAGCTGGAGCTCGAGGAATTTGTCCATCGGGATCGTGAAGATCATGTGGATCCAGGAGAACTGGGCTGTGTCGCGCTGCAGATCGCGGGCGGCAATCACCAGACCTTTCAGCAGCGAAGCCAGGAACGTACGTTTTTCGAGCATGAGCGCGGTGGCCTGCCGGTACTGAAATTCGTCGTAGAAGTCGTCGAAACGGTCGAGCGTAAGCAGCACTTTTTTGCCGTGGCGGTTGAGGATCTGACGGATTTGCTGTACGGGGCGGCGCAGGGCTTCGTCGGTGTTGTTTTTCGCCATAAAGGTCATTTGGCCGGAAATTTTGGCCACCAGCCCGGCAAAACTGCCCATCGACTGGTCGATGGCCGCTTCGATCAGTTCGGCAAAATTGGTGAAGAAGTACACCAGGAAGGTGCTCAGGATCTCGCCGCCGCCCACTTTTCGCTTGCCGTTGGTGGCGCCGAGGAGTTTGAGCACATGGTCGAGGGTGTCTTCGAGGGTTTTCTTTTCGTCGTCGGACAGCCGGTCCGAAAATTCGGACGACAGGATTTGCTGCGCGGCCATACACACGGCCGAAGCGGTAAGGCTTTGTTTCCAGGCATAGGCGGCTACCTTGGTGGGGTCGAGAAAATGGGCCAGATCGGTCGATTTGGTGCCGGCGGCGCGTTTGTTGAGTTTGTCGTAGACCTCTTTGTAAAAAAAGTGGAACAGCGGCTCCAACGGAAATTCGTCGGCAATGATGTCGATGTCGGCGTCGGCCAGGTAATCGTCGCGGTTCTCGGTGCGGTAACCCACCAGGAGCGCCGTTTTACCGGCGCCCTTGCGGCCGATGAGCAGGCATTTACGTTCGTCGCGCACCTGCCGGTACACGCGGGTGAGCACGAAAGTGCGGCTTTCGGCCTGGCGCAGGAGTTGGTCCTGTTCGGCTTTGAGTTCGCGAAAGGCGTCTTTCAGGCGGCGGAGTTGATCCGGGGAGGGGTTTAATCCGGTCATGCTGTAAAAGGATTGTTTTCTGGTCCGAAATGTAATCATATTCTCCAGATTTACCATTTCCAATCGAAAGCATCCGTGTTTCCCCCCTACCTTTGCCCTGTTCCCTGGCAAAACATTTCCCTATGCCCAGCATTTCACAACGCAATACCGCCGCGCACAGCTCCCCGATCCGGAAACTGACTCCCTTTGCCGACCAGGCCAAAAAAGTGGGTAAAAAAGTGTGGCATTTGAACATCGGCCAGCCCGATATTTTAAGCCCGGAGAACGCCCTGCAGGCTGTACGGGACAATACGCTGCCGATCCTGGCCTACAGCCCCTCGGCGGGTATCGCCACATACCGGAACAAACTGCCCGCTTACTACCGGAAATTCGGTATTTCAATCACCCCCGACGATATTCTGGTCACCACCGGCGCTTCGGAAGCGCTGTTTTTTACGTTTCTGGCTTGCCTCGACGCCGGCCAGGCCGTGCTGACACCCGAGCCGTTTTATGCCAATTACCTCGGTTTTGCCGACATGGCCGGCGTGCGCATCCGCCCGATCCCCACGCGTATCGACACCGGTTTTGCCTTGCCCGCCGTGGAGGAATTCCACGAGGCCCTCGGTCCCGACGTGAAGGCCATCCTGCTCTGCAATCCGAACAACCCCACCGGCACGCTTTACCCCGAGCCGATGCTGCGCGCCCTGGCCGAAATGGCGCTGGCACGCGACCTGTTCCTGGTGGTCGATGAAGTGTACCGCGAGTTTTGCTACAGCGACACACCCTTTTTCTCGGCACTCAACCTGCCGGGACTTGAATCGCATGTAGTAGTGATCGACTCGGTGTCGAAACGCTTTAGCGCCTGCGGCGCGCGCGTGGGCGCCGTGGTGTCGCGCAACCACGTGTTGCTGGCCGCCTTGCACAAGTACGCCGAAACCCGGCTCAGCCCGCCGACCTACGGGCAGCTGTTCGCCGAAGCCACGCTGGACACGCCCGATGTTTATTTTACCACGGTAAAAGCGGAATACCAGCGCCGTCGCGATCTGTTGGTCCGGCGTTTACAGGCCATCCCGGGGGTGGTGTGCTACCGGCCCGAAGGCGCGTTTTATGTATTTGCCCAACTGCCCATCGACGATGCCGACCGGTTCTGCCAATGGCTGCTCGAAGTATTTTCCTATGAAAATCAAACGGTAATGCTGGCGCCGGGCGCCGGATTTTATGCCACGCCGGGCCGTGGCCGGCAGGAGGTGCGCATCGCCTACGTGCTGAATTGCGACGACCTGAACCGCGCCATGGATTGCCTGGAGCAGGCCCTGCTGGCGTACCCGGGGCGGCAGGCGGAAGACGATCCGCATCTTTTGGAAGTATGGGGGATGGGAACTTGATTGAAAATTAACGCATCCCATCGGCAGTTCCCAACCGGTCCTGCCTCATTCCCGCAACTGGTACACGCCCGGCAGGTTGCGGCCAAGGCCTTCGTAGTCGAGGCCGTAGCCCACCACGAAACGATTCTCGATGTCGAACCCGACATAATCGACGGCCACCGGAAATTCGGCGGCCTCGGGTTTGCGCAGGAAGGTCACGGTGGTGATCGATGCGGGCTGTTGTTGCCGCAGGTAGTCGATAAAAAAATGCAGGGTCCGGCCGGTGTCCACAATGTCTTCCACTACGATGAGGTGCCGGTCGCGGAGGTCTTTTTCCAGGCCCATGACCGTTTGAACGGAACCGGTGCTGCGCGTGCCGGCGTACGACGACAATTT
Organism: Saprospiraceae bacterium; assembly: GCA_044230315.1. Lineage (GTDB taxonomy): Bacteria > Bacteroidota > Bacteroidia > Chitinophagales > Saprospiraceae > M3007. Next base: position 15,442 of record JBGARJ010000074.1, on the reverse strand, counting down.
GACGAAGCCCACTTCGCAGTTGCCGTCGAATGCGCGCATCAGATCGGCTGCAAATACAAACGCGCCGCTCAGAATACTGATAAACAACGGGTTTTTGTCCCGGTACCGTTCGGTCAGCGCCACCCCGAGCGTCCGAACGCGCGCTTGCACCTGATCCTCCGTGAGGAGCGTGACAAAAAACAAATCGTGGATCTGGACGTGATCGCTAGGGTTGGCGTAGGCTTCCATATGCAGTGGATCGTTTAGGAAAGGGGGGAGGAGTTCAGCGGGTTTAGCAGACGGCACAAAGGTAGCGCAACTTGATCTTCCCTTGCAGTTGCTGCCGTACTTTAGCGGGCGGCAGTGCGGATAAAAAATACTGCCTCCGGTTGTGCTACTTCCCTTTCATACACCCGACTGCAAGGAAGCCGGCTGCGACGAAGCCGGGCGCGGTTGCCTGGCCGGGCCGGTGTATGCCGCTGCGGTGATCCTGCCGCCCGATTTCCATGACCCGCTGCTCAACGATTCGAAACAGCTGACGGAAAAACAACGCGACCAGTTGCGCGCCGTGATCGAAGCGGAAGCCTTGTTCTGGGCCGTGGCACACGCTACACCGGAAGAGATTGACCGGATCAATATTTTGCAGGCATCGTACCTGTCGATGCACCGCGCACTGGAGGGCCTCGCCGTACAACCCGATTTTATCCTGGTCGACGGCAACCGGTTTCGCGCCTACGCGTCGGTGCCGCATCTGTGCGTGGTAAAAGGCGACGGCAAATACGCCTCCATCGCGGCCGCTTCGGTGCTGGCCAAAACCTATCGCGATGCGGAAATGCTGCGCCTGGCCGGGCAATTCCCCGATTACCACTGGACCCAAAACAAAGGATACCCTACCCTGGCGCACCGCGAGGCGATCCGCCGGCACGGCCTGACGCCCCACCACCGCCGGTCGTTCCAGCAGCTGCCACAGGGCGAACAAATGCGCTTGTTTTGAAAAAAGTATGGACAGGGTTGCAGGATTAAAATGATCTAACCTACTGAAAATGTGTGTAAAGATCATTTTAATCCTGCAACCCTGTCCATACTTCGCTAATCGGCTCCGTGCATCATTCGCCGCAAGGGGAACGATAAAAGGAAGAGGATCAGGCCGGCGACGCCCGCCATCGCCACGAAGATCATGAAGAACTGGTACAGGTCTTTGACCGGCCCGAAGAAATGCGGGTACTGCAACGGCAAGGCCGCTTTCTCGGCAATTTGGATCTGTTCGGGCGTTGGTTGGATCTGGCCTTCCAGGATACCGCGGTAGGTGGCTTCGTCGAAACCGTTGTTCATAGCCATTTTAAATTCCCGGCCGGAAGGCGGGTACAGCGAACTGAGCTGCCCGGCGGCTTTGTTGGCTACCGAGTTGGCCAGGAACCATACGCCGAACAGGAGCGACACGAAGCGCATCGGCGACAGTTTGGACACGAGCGACAGCCCGATGGGCGACAGGCAGAGTTCGCCGATCGTATGGATCACATACAAGGCGATCAGCCAGAACATGCTCACTTTGACGCCCAGGCCCACGCCTTTGACGCCTATGGCTATAACGGCATAGCCCAGGGCCAGGATGACCAGGCCCAGCGACTGTTTTACGAGAGAATTGGGTTCGGAATTTCGCTTGGCCAAGGCCAGCCAGATCGCAGCGGTAATTGGCGCCAGCAGAACCACCGATACTGCGTTGATCGATTGGAAATAACTGGCCGGCACGTTAGCGCCCAACAATGACCGGTTGGTCTGTTCCTCGGCAAAAAACGTCAGCGAGGCTCCGGCCTGCTCGAATGCGGCCCAGAAAAACACCACAAAAAACGCCGAAACGTAGATGACGATGATCCGGTCGCGCTCCACTTTGGTTAGCGAAGCGTCGGTGATGATCATGGTCATCATGGCCATCGTCGTGGAATAGATCAGCGCGCCGATGACGTCGAACGACAAGGCTTTCCAGAACACAAAGAACAAAGCGACCAGCATGCCCAGTCCCATCAGGAGTTGGCGGGTATCCAGGCCGGCGCTTTCGCTGCTGGAGCCGTCGGTCGATTGCACCACTTTATTGGGCAGGGCGCCGATCGGCTTCCCGTCGGGCGTGATCACATAGCGGTCTTTCTGTGTCTGGAACAAAATAGTGCCCAGCACCATGCCGATACCGGCCGCCAGGAAGCCCCATTTGAAATATTCGGGCAAGGGTGTCACCCCGTCGGGGCCATAACGCTCGCCCAGGTAACCGCACACCAGCGGTGCAATAAAGGCGCCGAGGTTGATGCCCATATAGAAAATGGTATACGCAGCATCGCGGCGTTTATCTTTTTCCGAATACATCTGGCCGATCATGGAGGAGATGTTCGGTTTGAAGAAACCGTTCCCGATGATCAGGAAGATCAGGCCTGCCCACAACAACGACGTAGCCAGGTCCACATTTTGATACATGGAGGCGCTGCCGAACATGAGGAATTGCCCCAAAGCCATGAGCAAGCCGCCGGCTACAATCGACTTCCGGTTGCCCCAGTACCGGTCGGCCACATAGCCCCCGATGAGCGGGGTGAGGTAAACCAAACCGGTATAACTACCGTATATCTCCGATGCTTTGGCCCGGGAAAACAGCAGGCCGTTGACCATATACAGGGTGAAAATGGCCCGCATGCCGTAGTAACTGAACCGCTCCCACATCTCCGTAAAGAAGAGCAGGGTGAGGCCGCGCGGGTGACCAAATAATTCGTGTTTTTGTGCAGACATAAGCGATGTTTCAGATAATAGGTTGGTAAATCGTCGTTTTAGTGGGTCGTCCACCAGTGATGGAGGCACTAGTTTTGTATCTTGGTTTTGGAGCCGGGCAAAAGTGCAAATTTTTTCAGGCCGCAGTATTTGCCGCCCGGCGTAAAAGTCGAAACAAAATACCGCAGTGTTTCGGCCGGGGCGTTTTTTTCGACTATATCCCGATTTATAGCGGTAGCGGTCGTTGAACGCGGCAGCAAACCTACGCCAGCCGGTACATTTTGAACCCCTGCCCCGCAGTATCTTTGCCGACTTTTCAAAAACTTTAACCCGAAAGGGCTATTTTAAACCGGATTTATCATCACTTTTAACCAAAAATCGGTCGCTATGTCACGCCTGTTTATCGGACTATTTCTTTTTACCGGCGCTTTATTCGCTTGTCAACAGTGCAACCAGTCGACCAATACCACCCAAAATCCGCCTCCATTGGGCATCGACAGTATCACCGGAGCCCCTATCCGCCTGTCTAACCCCTGGAAAAACGCCGGCTGCGATCTGGTGACCGATAAGGAGGTCATGCAACTCTTTGGCGTGGAGGTCAAACGCGACGCCTACAATGCCCGCACCCTGCCCGACCGCGGCTTTTGCCTGCGCTCCTGGATGAAGCCCGACTGGAAAGAACGCGAAAGCGGCAACGAAAAACCGGGGGCTGCCTACCGGGAGTTTAAGAACACCCTCGTGACGCAGGTGCTCGACTATGGCACCGAAGCGGTATCCAAAGATCAGTTTGAAATGGTGCGGCGCGACCAGCGCAACATTTATGAAGAGGAGGTTTCCGGTTTGGGCGACGGCGCCCTGTGGAGCACTTCGACGACTTCCCTGATGGTTAAAAAAGGCCATCTGGTCGTCAAAATTACGCTCGACTATACCGACCACCCCCACGACAACCTGCAACTGGCCAAAGAAGTAGCCAAACTGGCCCTGAAAAAAATGATCTAACCATCTGCTCACCGCCCATACCTTTTCCGGAACATGTACTCGACGGAAGCCCAACGCGCCCTCTTTGACCTGTCCAAAAAACTGCTCTACTCCCCGCAAGCCGACCTCTTCTCCGGCCCCGGCAACGAACGCGCCGACGAACTCCGCAGCGTTATCCGCTACCACGAATGGCGCTATTACGTGCAGAACGACCCGGTGATCAGTGATTTCGAGTACGACCAGCTGTACAAACAACTCGAAGCCCTCGAACGGCAGTTCCCGGAACTGATCACGCCCGACTCGCCTACCCAGCGGGTATCGCCCGACCTGACCGAGACCTTCGACCAGGTGGCGCACCTCACCCCCATGCTTTCGCTGGACAACTCCTACAATGCTGAAGACCTCTACGACTTCGACACGGCCGTCAAAAAGCTCTGCGGCCTGCCCAAAGACGGCGAGGTGGAATACGCCGTTGAGCCCAAGTTCGACGGCGGCACCATTGCCCTGGTGTATGAAAACGACCAATTGCTCCGCGCGGCCACCCGCGGCAACGGCGAAGTAGGCGACGAGATCACCGCCAACATGCGCACGCTGCGCTCCATTCCGCTGAAAGCCGGTTTTTCCAAATACGGCATCGCCAAAGCCGAGCTGCGCGGCGAAGCGATCATCCGGAAAGACGTTTTTGAAAAGATCAACGCCAAACGCCTCGAAGCGGGCGAGATGCTCTTTGCCAACCCCCGCAACGCCGCTACCGGCGGCCTGCGTATGAAGGACCCCAAAGAAGCGGCCCACCGCGGCCTGGAAGCCTTTATTTACCAGCTGGGATTTGCCACCGATGCCGCTGGCGAGAGCGTGCTGGAGCGTTTTCCGACCCACAACGACTCGATCCTGATCCTGGGCGAACTGGGGTTCAAAACGCCCGCACTGGTTGCCGCCGGGCCTGGTTTGCCCGAACGCCGCATCTGCCCCAATATCGATGCGGTCATTGCTTTTTGCGAAGCCTGGCAAAACCAACGCGAAGCATATCCGTACGAGATCGATGGCATGGTGATCAAAGTAAACAGCCTCGACCTGCAGAGTCGCTGTGGCTATACCGCCCACCACCCGCGCTGGGCTATCGCGTTCAAGTTCAAAGCCCGCCAAGCCACCACCCGCCTGCGCGATGTCGAATTTCAGGTGGGTAAAACCGGAGCCGTCACGCCGGTGGCCAAACTGGAGCCCGTTCAACTCGCCGGGGTGACGGTGCAGAACGTGAGCCTTCACAACGAGGAATTTATCCGCAGCAAAGACATCCGCATCGGCGACCAGGTGCTCGTGGAGCGCGCCGGCGATGTGATCCCCTATATCGTCAAATCGCTGAGCGAACTGCGCGACGGTTCGGAGCGCCCGGTGGCGTACCCCAAACATTGCCCGGTGTGCCACAGCACGCTGGTCAAACCCGACGACGAGGCCATCTGGCGCTGTGAAAACTCCGAATGCGAAGCCCAGGTGGTGGAACGCATGATTTTCCACACCTCCAAAAACGCCATGGATATCGAGGGCATGGGCGAAAGCACCATTCTCCGGTTTTACAAACTCGGCTGGCTCCACTCCATCGCCGATATTTACCGGCTCGACTACGACCAAATCGCCCAACTCGACGGTTTCGGTGAAAAGTCGGCTGCCAATCTGCGCAAAGCCATTGAAAAAGCAAAAGGCAACCCGATCTATCGCTTGCTGCACAGCCTCAGCGTGCACCACCTCGGCCAGAAAGCCTCCAAGCTACTGGCCGCCGAGGTGGACCACGTGCTCGACCTGGCCAACTGGGAACCCGAGCGCTACGAAACCATCAAAGACGTAGGCCCCGTGCTGGCCCGGAACGTGTACCATTTTTTTCACAACGAGCACAACCTCGAGCTCCTGCGCACCATGGAAAACCTCGGCGTCAACCTGCGCCAGACCGAAGACGACCGCAAAGCGCAAAGCGCCGCCGATGGCCCGCTGGCCGGGCGCAGCATCCTGTTTACCGGTACGCTGAGCGCCATGACCCGCGAAGAGGCGGAATCGCGCGCCGCAGCAGCAGGCGCCAGCCTGGCCAGCGGGGTGAGCAAAAACCTGAGCATCCTGGTAGTAGGCGAAAAAGCCGGCAGCAAATTGAAAAAAGCGCAGGCGCTGGGCACGGTGGAGATTTGGACGGAGTCGGAATTTATGGCGCGCATTGCTCCACAAGAGGCATAGGCGTAATTAACTTTGGGGCCGCTGCTTTGTCCAATCCGGGCATCAAAACACGGACCAACATGATTCGAATCCTTGCGCTCGCCTGCTTCCTTTGCACCCTTGCCCCCATATCGGCCCAAACCGAAGGCGACCAGTTCTTCGGCGCCTGGACCGTCCACGAAATCCGCCTGCATTTCAACCAGCCCGGCTATTGGGACAGCCTCACCCAAAATTATACGCTCGATGTGTACATGCCCTGCGATGTGACGGTGGACGGGATCTCTTACCCGCAGTGCGGAGCAAAATTTAAGGGCAACTCCTCCTACAAGAACCCCAGCCGGAAAAAACCGTTTCGCATCGATTTTGCCGAATATATGCCCGATCAGGCGCATGACGGCCTGAAAAAAATCGTGCTCAACAACGGGTTCAAGGACCCCACGCTGTTGCGCGAAAAACTGATGCTCGACTTCCTGAATGCCCATGACATAGCCGCACCGCGGGCCACTTTTGCTCGCTTGTTTATCAACGACCACTACTGGGGGCTGTATTCGGCAGTGGAGGACGTGAACAAGACCTTTCTCAAAGACCGCTTCGGCAATAAAGGTGGCAACCTGTTCAAAGGCGACCCGCATGGAACGCTCAATTGGAAAGGCAACGACCAGAGCCTTTATCAGGGCGACTACGAACTTAAAACCAACGAAGACGTCAACGATTGGTCCGACCTGTTGCGGCTCCTGGATATACTCAACAATACTCCGGCAGCGCAACTGACCGACAGCCTCGGACGCTATCTAAACCTCGACAGCTGGGCCGGCTACTGGGCGGCGCACAACCTGTTCGTCAACCTCGACAGCTATGTAGGGAGCGGTCACAATTATTTCCTGTACCACAACACCGAATCGGACCGTTTCGAGTGGATTACCTGGGATGTGAACGAAGCCTTCGGCAATTTCCAAATGGGTATTCCCTTGCAGAATTTAAAAACCCTGCCGTTCACGTTTGTTCCACAGCCCATGCAACAACGCCCGCTCATGAACCGCCTGTTGCCCGACGCGGCGTTCAAACAAAAACTGGCGGATCGGCTGTGTGCGCTGCTGCGCGATTTCCGGAACGAACGCTTCGACCCCCGGATCGATTCGCTGGCTGGCTTGATCCGAAGCGACGTTTATGCCGATACGCTGAAGTTTTTTCCCAATAATCAGTTCGAACAAAACCTCAGCCAGGATATCACCCCCGGTCCCGGAGCGCCGGGAGTGTCGGCCATCGCGGGCCTCAAGCCCTTTATTCTCGAGCGGCGGACGTCATTGTTGCAACAACTCGCCATCTATGGTTGCACCGCCACAGAAACGGATCAAGCCGACAACCCAAAGCGGGCGATACTGACATGGCCCAATCCGGCCAGCGATCAGCTCTGGCTGGAAACACCCGGCCTTGCGCCCGAAGCGATCGCGCTATGGGGCATGAATGGGCAAAAAATTGCAGCATGGACGCCGGAAAAAACAGAACGGCAGGCGCTCGATCTGGCAAAAGTGCCGTCGGGGGTTTACGGCCTTACTGTGCGATTGAGGCAAGGTGTTTATACAACCAACGTCGTGGTTATCAAAGAAAAAAGCCACTGACGCATTGCGCGCCAGCGGCTAAAACCCCAAAAAACCAAATGAAAACAATTCTTTAAAACAGTCCGGCCATAAGGAAATGTCCGTTTACAAGAGGCTACGGAAACCGGCTGTTATGCGTTGTCGATCTTGATGAACCGGTCTGAACTGGTCATCGATATACCGCAACGTTTTGGCGCTTTTGTATCGTAAGTATTGCCACAGGTAGAGCAAATGTAGTATTGTGCCGGGAGGGTTTTGACTTGATTATTTTGCAAGGCAGCCAACGCCTTTTCATACAACGGCTTGTGCTTCTGTTCGGTTTTGTACGCGTAGTTGAGACTGATCATCGCCAACTGGCTGTTGGATGTCTTGGCATTGGTCAGAAAATCGGGGTACATGGTACTGATCTCATACGATTCGCCGGCAATGGCATCTTGCAGGTTTTCCCGGGTTGTTTTAACCGTAAACTGTGGTTTTACCGTCGGAACGACGGCCCCCATGTCTTCCAATACGGCTTTATGGTTGTTGGCGTGGATATTTTCGGAGGCGGAAGCGGCTTTGAACAGGAGCGCTATTTGCGGCAGCCCTTCTTCTTGCGCTTTTTTGGCATAAGCGGCATATTTGGCGCTGGCGGTTGTCTCACCAGTGAATGCAGTGATTAAGTTAGCGGTGGTAGTGGTTTGGGGAGTAGAGGCCGTGGCGCCCATAGCCTGTTTAGCTGCTTTTTCGGTGGCTTCTTCCGCTTCGTTTTCTTCTTTTTCGCCTTGTTCTGCATTAGGCGTGGCTGGTTTTTCAGCAGGGGCGGCTGCTTGATCCGACTGGGTAGTCGTGGGCGCCTGCAAATTGGTATTAGCGGTATTGTCAGTATTGCTGCCGCATGATGCGAGTAGAACCCAGGCAAACACAACAGCGAACATTGGGAGAATCCATTGCTTTTTCATAATTCTGATCGGTTGAATTTTTAGAACGTGATACATCGATTTGATGGCACAAAGTTGCCGGCAGCCGGTTTAAGGCAACCTTTGGGTTTTCTAAAAATTGGCTTAAAAACCAGAAGCGCTCACGAAAAAAATTGGAGTGTAAAGGTGGTCCCCGCCCCTTCCCGGCTATTCACCTGAATACCAATGCCCTGCAGGTCTGTTAGTTTCTTTACGATAGCCAAGCCCAATCCGGTACCCGGGGCAGTTGAATTGCGGGAGGTGTCGGCCCGAAAAAACCGGTCGAAAAGCAGCGGGATATATTCCGGTGGAATGCCCGGGCCGTCGTCCGTAAGGCTTAGGGTATGGGCATCGGAATGCCAGGTACAGCGTATTGTTCCATGCGGCGCGCCATATTTAAGTGCGTTATCCAGGAGGTTTTCGATGATGCGCTCAAGCAAGGTATTGTCGGCCGTCACGCACGCGTCGGGTACTACATCCACAAAAAGCCGCACCTCTTTTTCCTCGAAACGGGTTTGCCATTTTTCCAGCAGGGTGTGCAAAAATGGAGCGACCCGGATGCTCTCGCGGCGAACAGCAATGCTGCCGGCTTCCAGGCGTGCCAGTTGGAGCAGTTGGTCCAACAGTTGATTCATACGATCCACTTCGCGGATTACCTGACCGATTTTTTCTTCATACTGCTGAGGTTCCCGGTGTTTGCGTATCAGCACTTCCAGTGTTCCGCGTATGGCGGCAAGCGGCGTGCGCAGCTCATGGGATACATCTGCCGTAATTTGTTTTTCGCGTCGAAAACTGTTTTCTATGCGGTGTAAAAGTTCATTTACCGTAATGGCCAGTTGGTGCAACTCATCCTGGTGTTCGGGCACTGGCAACCGGGTACTGATATTGGAGTCGTTGATATGGCCGGCAGTCTTGATCAGTTTGTTGACCGGCGCAATACCTTGGGCGGCAGCGATCGACGTAGCTAAGTAAAGCACCAGCAGAAGCAAGGGAAATGCGATATACAGGGTGATGCGCAGGTTGTACAACACCAGCGCCGACTCTACCTGCGAGATACCGATATTGAGTTGGCCAATCACCTTACCGTTGTCATTCCGGATGGGGAATTGCCCTTGGCGGATGCGCTTATTGTTGAACAAGATGTTGAAGAACTTTTCGTTTTTCAGATCAGGTTCGAACAACAAGTGGTCATTTTGCAGGTTGGCAGAATGAAACAACATGCGCCCGTTTTGATCTACGATTTGTAGAAAGGTTGGGTTGACCTCGGCCTGTTTGTGTTCGCGTTCCTGCCATTCGGGCATGAGATGGAGAATGATCGAATCGCCCTTCCAACGCACATTATGAAAAATCTCGTCCTTTTCTTCCCGGATGTCAGCGTCGAGATGCCGGTATGCTGTACTATATACTACAGCATACACCACAATAAACACCAGCAAGGTGGAAATGGCAGCGGCAAACGTATTAAAAAGGGCAATACGGTTTTTAAATCGCAGTTTCATGGTCATTATTTATGCGATACCCAACACCCCGAACCGTTTGAATGAAGGACGGCACGCCCGGGTCATCCAATTTTTTGCGCAAGGCATTGATATAGACGTCGATGACGGAGGTATCATGGTCAAAATGAATATCCCATACCTTTTCAATGATGCGCGTCCGCCGGCCCACTTTTCCTTTGTTGCGGAGTAGAAATTCGAGCAAGGCAAATTCCTTTGGGGTCAGATCCACCGATTGACTGTTTTTCGTCACCCGGTGCTTCTCTACGTCGAGTTCGATCCCCTGATACCGAAAAACCGTTTGTTCGCCCTGTGTGCTGCGCAACAGCACACGGATGCGCGCCAGCATTTCTTCAAACGCAAACGGCTTTCTGATGTAGTCGTTTGCGCCGGTCTCCAACCCGAAAACGGCGTCGTCCACCGTGTCTTTGGCCGTCAAAAAAATGATGGGCAATTGTTTGTTTTCCTTGCGGATGTTCCGGCAAATTTCGATGCCGCTCATACCGGGCAACATCCAGTCGAGCAGCACCAAATCATATTCGTCCAGGTAATCGAGCGCCATTTGCAGGCCTTCTTTGCCGTTGGCGGCTACATCTACCGCAAAGCCTTCTTCCGTCAACCCATCCCGGATAAAATTAGCAATGGTGGATTCGTCTTCCACTAACAAAATTCTCATAGGCTAAAAATACGGCAATGCCGGATCAGTCGTCCGATTTTTCCGGCGCAACAGCTGGAAAATCGGCAATACCGAGTTCCACGCCAGCTGCATGTTTGTATACCAATTGTCCGCCCAGGTATCCCGTGCGGGAAACTGCCGCCACTGACAAGCCGAACAATAAAAAAGCAACGATCCGGACCCAACGGTAGTGCTCCTTCATGAGCCCGGCGCCCAAGCGAAACAATGCCGCTGCGACCGTTATCCAAAGCGTGATTTGCGCCGCTTGTTCGTGCAGGGCCATGGCTTTGCCTAAACTGCCTTCTTCCATGCCTTCACCGGCTGCGTCTCCACTAAAGTAGGCTGCTATAGCGCCCGCCGTACCCAGCAACAACAAGTAAAAGGCCGCCTGGCGGAACAACGGTTTCCGGGAAAATAACCCTATAATGTCCGATAAAAAGCCCACCAGCAACAAGGCTATGGGAAAGTGCACGATCATCGCGTGCAGGTGCGTGGATGCAATCATGATGTTGATTTTTTGAAGCAAAATTGCAAGCGTCCAACTTCAGTCTGGATTAATGCATGCTTAAGATTCGTTTAAAATGTGTTGGCACATCCTGATTTAATGCCAATTAAGTGCCGATAAAAGAATTAAAAAAGCCACTGACGCATTGCGCGCCAGCGGCTAAAACCCCAAAAAACCAAATGAAAACAATCTTCCTTTTTGTATTGCCTGTCCTCGCTCTGTCGCAAAGACATTCTTTATACGCCGGCGCAAAAAACGGTCACATAGCGCGTTACACGCTTTGTAACAACATGCAGTCATACTTTAAAAACCGTTAACACATTGCCGGGTGTTTTGGCTGAAACCGGCGAAAAATCAGCCTGCTTCACCAGCGCGCTCCGCTTTCCCTACCTTTGTTTTTAAAATTCATTAACGGATCCCCGAACGCTCCATCAAGCATGGCCGCAAACAAAGTATTGCTTTTCAATCCGCGCAGCGCGAACGCGAAACACCGGGTGCCCAACAGCATCCTGCAGGTGGGCGCTTCGATCTACGGGAAGCACGAGTTTATATTTGTCGACGCGAACTTCGAGCGCGACCCCTGGGCGGCTATCGACACGTATCTGCGTACGGGTGAATTCGGGTATTTCGGCTGCACGGTCATGCCGGGCCCGCAATTAAAACAAGCCATTCCGCTGACCCGCCGCATCCGGGAGCAATACCCAAATGTCGTGAATATCTGGGGCGGCTACTTTGCCAGCAACCAATACCGGGTGGTGATGGAGAGCGGTTATGTCGATTTCGTGGTGTATGGCCCGGGCGACAACGCCTTCCCGGCCCTGTTGGACGCCCTCGAAAGCCAAACGCCCCACGAGTTTATCCCCAACCTCATCTGGAAAACCCCTGATGGCGCGATCATCAAGAACTCCAAGGAAAGCCTGCTCGATCCGGATGCCCTCCCGCAGCTGCCCTACGATTTTCTCGACCGGTTCTATCCCATGCAGCGTTACCTGTGCCCTACTTTTCTGGGGCGCCGTACACTTGCCTACCACAGCAGTATGGGTTGCCCGTTCAAATGTTCCTTTTGCGCCGTAGTACCGATCTATGAAGCCCGCTGGCGCGGCAAATCAGCCGAGGGTGTTTTTCAGGATGTCCAATACGTCAAAAAAAAGTGGGGCGCCGACAGTGTTGAATTCCACGACAACAATTTTTTCGTCAGTGAAAAACGCGTCCGGGAATTTTCCGAGCGCATGCTCGGCGAGAACATGCTTTGGTGGGGAGAGGGCCGGATCGACACCATCGATCAATTTTCCGACGATACGCTGGCGCTGATGCGGCGGGCGGGTTGCCGCATGATCTTTTTTGGCGCCGAAACCGGCAGCGACGACCTGCTGAAGCAAATGGACAAGGGCGGCAAACAAACCGGCGAGCAAATCCAGCGTTTTGCCGCCCGCATGAAACGGTTCGACATTATCCCGGAATATTCATTCGTGCTGGGTTTCCCGGCCGAAACCGAGCGGGCGGTTTGGGCGCAAATTGAGGCCGATATCGCTTTTATCAAATCGATCAAAGCCATCAACCCCGATACCGAGATCATCATTTACATTTATTCGCCGGTTCCAACGGAAGGATCGGAATTGTACGAACGGGTGACGCAGGCCGGCTTTCATTTCCCGGAAAAACTGGACGATTGGCTTTCGCCGCAATGGGAATCCTTCGACCTGCGACGCAACCCGCTAACCCCCTGGTTGACGCCGGCTATGGTCAACCGGATCCGGAATTTTGAAACGGTGCTCAATGCCCGCTTCCCCACTGTTTCCGACACCAAGTTGACCCAGCTGCAACGCCGGGTAATGCAAACACTGGCGGGGCTGCGCTATCGCTCCGGTTTTTTCGACTTCCCGTACGAATTGAAAGCGCTGCAAAAATTCTGGTTGCGCTACCGCCAGCCCGAATGGGAGGGAATGTAAGTAGGGGCTCAGGCAGCTGATTACGTTGGGCGCTGATCGGGTTCGGTAGGAGGCGCCGACGTTTCTTCCGGCAAATCGCCGTCCTGCTTGCGGCGGGCGCGTTCGCGCCGGGCCCGTTCTTCGGCTTCGATCTTGTCGTATGCTTTGATGATTTCCTTCACCAGGCGGTGGCGCACCACATCCTCGGCCGTGAGGTTGATTACGGCAATCCCGTCTACGCCATCCAGAATATCCATAGCTTGGCGCAGGCCCGATTTCTGGTGCCCGGGCAGGTCGATCTGGCTCAGATCGCCCGTAATGATGCATTTCGCACTGGGCCCCAAGCGGGTGAGGAACATTTTGAGTTGCAGCGGTGTGGCGTTCTGCGCTTCGTCGAGGATGATGTAGGCGTTGTCGAGCGTGCGCCCGCGCATGAACGCGAGCGGAGCGATCTCGATCACGCGGTTGTCCATGAAAAACTGGAGTTTGTCCATGGGCAACATGTCGTCAAGGGCATCGTACAGCGGGCGGAGGTAGGGGTCTACCTTTTCTTTGAGGTCGCCCGGCAGAAAACCCAGGTTTTCGCCCGCCTCAACGGCCGGCCGGGTGAGCACGATTTTCTTGATCAGTTTGTTTTTCAACGCGCGCACCGCAATGGCAACGGCCGTATAGGTTTTGCCGGTGCCGGCGGGGCCGATCGCAAAGACGATATCGCTGTTTTCGCAGATTTCGACCAGCCGTTTTTGGTTGCGGGTTTTGGCCTTGATGGGCCGGCCTTCCCGTCCGAACAGGATGGTGTTGCTGGAATCGCCGTTTACCGGGATGCGCACCTCAAAGGGATTTTCGCCGCCGAGCAGGTCGGCGACGGTTTGAGCGGGCAGCTCCTGGTGTTCGCGCAAATAGCGCACCATCTGCTCGAATTTGGCTTTGGCGGATTGGGTAAATTTCTTTTCGCCGGAAATTTTCAGGCTGTTGCCGCGGGATGTGATGGTGACATCGGGGAAGGCCTTGCGCAAAAGATTTAGTTTTGCATTGTTTTCGCCGTAGAGTTCGACGGGGTCAATGCCTTCAACCGTGAGAATGATTTCGCTCAATGCAGGTTTTAGTTTTTAAGCAGCGGGAAAGAAAAGGGCACAAAATGTTGATTTATAAATCATTAGCACACCTTTTTCCATGCTTGTAGTTTGCTGATTGGTAATAATTTTGACTGAACAAAAATACAGGCACAAAAGTAAGCATCCAACACTAATCCGGGACGATAAGTTCGCCCGGGCGCTTTAAGAACATGTCCGGATTTTCTGACTGGGGCGAAAACGGGAAAATTCCCGGCCTGCTTTACCACCATTTGAACCGAAATTTTCCGTTTGTGGCCCAGCATAAATTTCCAGCCAAGTTCTAAACCCGTTTTGATCCATATGTTCATTACCCTTACTACCGATTTCGGCACCCAGGACTACTATGCCGGCGCGCTCAAAGGCGCGTTGCTGAAGCGATGTCCGACGGTCACTTTATGCGATATTTCCCACGGGATCAAGCCGTTTGATATCGTGCAGGCGGCTTTTGTGGTGCGCAACGCGTACCCGGAATTTCCCGAAGGCAGCCTCCATCTGATCGCTGTCAATTGTGTGTACGGCAGCGATTTTCGTTTTGTGGCCGCCCGCCACGACGGCCATTTTTTTATGGCGCCCGATAACGGCTTGCTTACCCTCTTGTTCGAACAACTGGCGGCAACCGATCTCCGGGCCTTGCCCGCGCCGGCGCCGGGCCATTTTCCGGTAAAAACCGCATTTGCCGAAGCAGCCGGGCATTTGTCCGGCGGCGGAACGTTCGAAACACTGGGCGCCGAAGCCGGTCCCTTGTTGCACCGCATTAGCCTGCAGCCGGTCATCACCCCAACCCGCATCAGGGGAACTGTGATACACGTGGATAATTTTGAAAATGTCATCGTCAACATACACCGGGATACCTTCGATAAAAGCCTGAACGGTCGCGCTTTTTCGCTCTTTTTCAAACGAAACGACCCCATTACCCGGCTATGCAATAATTATTGCGACGTACCGGTGGGCGAACCGCTCTGCCTGTTCAACAGCGCCGGTTTTTTGGAAATTGCCGTGAATATGGGCCGGGCTGCCACTTTACTGGGGCTGAAAGTGGAAGACGTGGTGGAGGTGGTGTATGAGTAGCTCGGAGTCAGTTGTGTACGAAGAATTAAGTTTCTCCGGAAAACGGAGGGTATAACCGGCGGTTTGGGCGTGAATGTCCAATGTCCAAGTATGCCAGAAGGTAGGTCTGCAGAAGTGAACCGAATCTCCCATTGTGCGCGATCTAAACACTTGGACATTGGAAATTCCTTGTTGGACATTGGACATTCACGCCTAGGCACCGCCCGGTTCGAAGTTT
>JBGARJ010000017.1:0-118048 GCA_044230315.1 Saprospiraceae bacterium | reverse complement strand
AATGTTTCCACAAACAGCACCCGGGGGTCGGATTCGATTCCGGTGTCGTGCGGATGATCGTTAGCGATTTGGGCTTGCGTAAGGGGTAGAAATGTACCGGCGAAAAGATAAATCAGGATGTTTTTTAAACGCATGCATCAAGTTTTGCTGCTGTCATCGATGGGGCCGAGGAATGAGATTCCAAGGCTGCTTTAAATCAGTCTCTTATTGTTCAGATAATTCAATGATATCAGCATTTCGGACCGTATAAAAGCAAAGGTTGTTTCCTGGATATCGTGAGGCCGCACCGATTTCAGCGTTTCATTGATCCAGGAATTTATTTTGTACCTGCCTGCGACTGAACAGTTTTTGTATAAATCACAACATACTATTATTTCCCATGGAACGACCAATTGCCTGGTGCCATCGATGATTTTCAGGGAATAGTATGCGTTGGATGACTGTTCATAAAAATCTATATTTTCCGGCTGATGTGGAAAATCCGACAACCATGTTTTCCCAAAGGACAAAAAATTCCTGGATCCGACTTTACACAAAGTGTGCAGAACCAATGCCGTGGTGGCCCGGGCTGCGCGCTGATCAAATTTATCCAAAGGATAATCAAACCACTGAATGGGCAATTCGGTGGAATAGTTATTCTCAAGCCAATTTGTTGCCTTGTACAAAGCGCTTTCCACCTGATGCTTTAGGGTGGCTGAAAGCGGGTGGTTTTTCCATACATTAAATAAGGCTAAGGTGGAAAAACAGGTTGCATAGGTGGATGCGTTCAATTTGTCAGTACTTGGGAAGAGGGTCCAGTAGCCATCACTATTTTGCGTTTCTAAAAAGCCTTTTACGATGATGTTGGTATCGATCGGGTGGCTGAATAACGACAAACCATATAGTGTCCAGCCGGAAACACCCATATGATAATCTACAGTGTTCTGGTATTTAAACCGCCACAAGTTAGAATGGGAATTGAGCGAATCCTTTGCGAGTTTAACCAGAATTTCATCATCAAAATCTTCGGAAACACCCCTAAGGCCTATGGTAAATTGCGAAGCCCCCCAGCAATCGCCTTCAGCCGGGTATTTGTTCAGAAATTCATTTTTTAATCCGCCGGCCAACGCGTCAATAGTGGACTGAAATTGTTCTTTGTTCTCAATATACGGGTACTCGGTCGAGGTCAGTGTATGGATGAAAACTATTATATTGTGAAAATACAGGAAGCCTGATATTATGACTGCACAGGCAATAAAAGATGATACAAAAGATATTTTTCTTATCCTGCTTTTCTCCTTTGCTACGAGGTT
Source organism: Saprospiraceae bacterium (assembly GCA_044230315.1). GTDB lineage: Bacteria > Bacteroidota > Bacteroidia > Chitinophagales > Saprospiraceae > M3007. The sequence goes on along the minus strand of JBGARJ010000017.1, from coordinate 116,756 downwards.
TTTTATAACCGACCTGTTTGATTCTATTTCAAGTTTTGTAACATTGATCAAATTGAGCAGATCGGAAAATAGTTTGCTTCTGGTTACGTCTATTTCCTGAAAGGTTAAAGTGTTATTCCGAATCGCTTTATTCAGGTTATTATGCCTGTTGACAATATGCAGAATTTCATCCTCCAGATGCGGGAGTTTTTCCTCTACAATTTTTTGAAGCAGATCAATGGCAGCATCGAAATCGTCGTTGGACAGCAAGCCCTTTATTTCTTCGAAATTGTAGTTTTCCATCCGGACCTTAATTTAAGTAACCAGATAAAGCGTTGAAGGATATCAGCCAATTGATTTGATGGACGTATTGCGACGGATGTCTTTGGCGGTAAAACGCCATTTTTTCGCTTGGCCTTGTTCAATTTTTTGCCGAATTGCCAGCATCGGCCTGCAAAATTTGCCGGTGTCGAACTGAAATTTTCCCGTTTTCGCCATTGCATGTAAAGCAAAATCTGCGCTTAAGCCATGCCCTTGAGCGTATCCACCTCGGCGCTCACCATTCGCTCGTCCATGGCTTTCGACAGGAACAGCGTCTCGTCGCGCCCGAGCGTATACCGCAGGGTGCGCACGCCGGGCGGCGCATAGGTAAGCACCAGGTCGGCGAAGACATTGTACGCGCCGCGGGTTTTGCCGTTGGCCAGGTCGCCGTATGAAACGGCGGCAAACAGCGAACAGTCGATCTTTTCCCCCAGGTGGTTGAGGTAACTTTTGCCGGCAATCACCTGGCAGCCCGCCGAAAAATTGGTGGTGCCGATACCCGACCAGTGGATATTGATCGTCGTATTGGGTTGCTTATCGAGCCCGGCGGCGATGTCGATATCGGTGAGCCCGCGGTCGCGGTTTTTGTCGCGAAATACCAGCACGCCCGGACCCGCAGGCCGCAGGGCGCGGTAAATCGTGTTGTTGTCGCTGATCTTGTGCCAACCGAATTTGTACGCATGCTGGCTCTCGACCAGGAACGGGATGTCGCCGCGCTCGGCCAGGCCGGGGTTGGGGTCGGTAGAGCCCCAAAAGGTGAACACCATGCCCCGGATCAGCAGCACGAACAGGTCGTCGTTTTCGCGCTTGGGCGCTCCGGTTTCCTGCGACCGGCGGATGCCGATCAGGTGGATAGTATCGGGTGCGATATCCCACTCGACCACTTTTTTGGTATCGGTCGGTAAGGAGTAGGCATTGACAAGTTGGAGGATCGGGTGCGGGTTTTTCTGGTAATATTGCTTGGCCGATTTCAACAAGGTGATCCATTCCCGGAACCCGGCCGCCGGCCGCTTTACGGTAGACTGCCCCCAGGCGCACACGAAGTTTTTTTTGCCGGCCTTGTCGGTTTTCCATTTTTCGATGTGGGCCAGGGTGTTTGGGCCTACCACGCCATCGGGGACGCCGATCGTGGCATCCTGTTCATAGGTGCGCAAATACTCCTGAAACAAACGAACGGCCGCGCTGGTCGCGTAACCAAAAATGCCGTCCACATTCGCTTTGGGCATAAAACCGCTGTCCTTCAGGAATTGCTGCAGATCGCGCACCCCTGTGCCAGGCGCCGGTTGAAAACTGCGCCAAACGCCGTTGGCCTCGTCGCGGAACATTTGTTTTTTCTTCAGGGCGTCCGACATACCTTCGTGGTAGGGTTGGAGAAATGCACCGCGGTCGGCCGGCATCGCACCCTGGTCGACTACGCCGAGTTTTAGAATGGTACCCATAGCTATTTTCAATTTGATTTAAACTGGTGATGGGGAAGCAAATCTGTTTTAAAAAGCCGAGTCTGCCAATCAAACAGCCGGAATTATTTTCCCAAAGCGGCCGGGGCCGGATATGGTCAGGGCATTTTGGCGAATCGGCGGCCGGACCGGAACCGAAATGCCGGCAGCGGGCGTTGAAGGGAATTGGCCGGCAATTCCGGCCAGCCCTTGTCTATCCATCGCACAAAACATCCGTTATGCACCTCATTTTGCGTCCCTGGGCTCCCGACGATTTGGAACAGCTGGTCCGGCTGGCCAACAATCCGGCCATCGCCAAAAACATGACCGACCAGTTCCCCCACCCGTATACGCCTGAAAAAGGCCGGGCGTTTATCGAATTTGCCTTGCAGGAAACCCCGCCCCGCATACTGGCTATCGCCGTGGACGGGCAGGCGGCAGGCGGCATCGGGCTGCACCCGCAATCCGATATTCACCGCAAAAATGCCGAATTGGGCTACTGGCTGGGCGAGCCGTTTTGGGGGCGGGGCATCATGACCGGGGCGATCCGGCTAATGGTCGGGTACGGTTTTGCGAACTGGGATTTCACCCGGATTTTCGCGCGGCCCTTTGGCGCCAATATTGCCTCCCAACGCGCCCTGGAGAAGGCGGGGTTTGTCCTGGAGGGGCGTTTTGAAAAGACCTTGTATAAAAACGGTGAATTCCTGGACGAACTGATTTATGCCGTCCGGCGGTCTGACTAAGACCAAAGGACCAGGGCCGCGTCCGGTATCCTGCCTTGCCGCTGCCGGCTGGAAATTTTTTTTACCCGCTTTCAATTTCTTACAATATTGTCCCCACTCGTCCGTCATGCCTGGTATAAACGGACACAAACGTGGAACTCGAATTGGCACAACAAGGACTCCGGAACAGAAAGATCAGCGACTGGTTTGCGCAGTACGGCAAACGGGTACTGGCCTTTGTGCGGTCGAGGGTGAGCGACCTGGAGGTGGCGGAAGATGTGGCCCAGGACGTGTGGCTGCAGCTGAGCCGGCAGGATGACCTGGATGCCATCGGCCAGGTGGGCAACTGGCTGTTCACCACCGCCCGCAACCGGGTGACCGACTATTACCGCAAGAAGAAAAACATCCCGTTCAGCCAAATCGCCCCGGCGGCTGCAGCCGGCGATACCGACGACGACGCTGCCGAAGACCTGTTTTTCGAAACCTGGGTGGAACAAAACCTCCCCGACGCCCTGGTGGAAAGCCGGGAGTTCTGGTCCGAGCTGCACCGCGCCCTCGATCAGTTGCCTGCTGAACAACGCGAGGTTTTTATCGCCCACGAGCTCTACGATGTGCCGTTTAAACAAATTGCCGAAGAAACCGGTGTGCCGGTGAACACCCTGCTTTCGCGGAAGCGCTATGCAGTGCTGCACCTGCGGCGGTTTTTTCAGGGGCAACAAGTCAATTAACTGTTCACGATTTAACAATCAATCAATATCATGAAACATATCAAATGGCAGTGGATCGTAAAAGGCGTGTTTTTTGGCGCCCTGGCCGTTGTCGTATTCGTTGGCGGTACTATGCTGCTTTGGAACAACCTGGCGACGGCAATTTTCGGCCTGCCGCCCATCACTTTCCTGCAAACCATCGGTCTGATGTTCCTGGGCCGCCTGCTCACCGGCGGCTTCGGCGGCCGGGGTTTCGGCGGCGGTCGCCGTTTCGGTCCTGGCTTCGCAGGCCGGCGCTACATGCGCGAACGCTGGCAAAACATGAGCGAAGACGAACGGCGGCAATTCATGCAACGCTGGGGGCGCCACGGCTGCGGGCCGGCCGACGAGCGAGAAGATGCCGGACCGGAATCTGCGCAAACCACAGCGTAAACGGCGCCTCCCCAGATGTTTAACCGTTAGTTATTTGAATAGGCCGGCAGGTTTTTGCAAACCGTTGAAAATGAAGCCCGGGCATGTTGTTGGCGGGGACGCCAACAACGGCGTTAAGGCTTGATTTTCAACAAAATACCGCTGTTGGCGAGGTCGAGGACAATGGCGATGAACATTCCGTACCGTTCTGGCGTCAGGGCCAACAACCTGTATCAGGTTTCATTTTCAACGGGTTGCAATAAGCCATCCGAACTATTGATTTAAAAAAATTAAGCCATGAATAAGAAACGTTGGATTATCGGCATCGCTGCCGTTGTGCTCACCGTATTTGCCGTCAAAGGCGTGCTCCATTACCGCTGGTCGCAACTGTCGGCCGGTGAAAAAGCCGGCACCATCACCGAAAAAATGGCCCGCCATCTCGACCTGAGCGCCGAACAAAAAGAAAATCTCTATGCGCTCAACCTGCAGCAGATGCAGGCCTTCGAAGCCGCCCGCCAAACGGATGGCTGCGACCGGGCTCATTGGAAGCAACTGCGCGAAACATGGCGCACGGGCGTACAGGAAATCCTGACGCCGGAGCAACGCGCCAGGTTCCGGCCGTTCCGGCATTCCTAAGGGCAGATCGGCACCGGGCCGGAGCGCGCCACGCAGCGCATCCGGCCCTTTTGCATAGAATGCCGAAAATGCCGCTATATTTGCCGCGTTGGCCCCTGCAACAACGGCAAGATTATGACAGGACATCTCACCCCGGCGCTGGTACTCGTTATTCTTTTTCTCTACTTCGCAATGTTGGTTGCGGTGGCCTGGATCACCGGGCGGAACGTGAGCAACGAGGGTTTTTTCCTGGCCAACCGGAAAGTGCCCTGGTATGTGATCGCCTATGCGATGATCGGCACGAGCATCAGCGGCGTCACCTTTATATCGGTGCCGGGCGCCGTAGGCCTCGAAACGGGCCTCAACCGCAGTTTCGGGTACATGCAGGTGGTGCTGGGGTATTTGCTGGGGTATCTGTTTATCGCCACCGTGCTGATGCCCATGTACTATCGCCTCAATCTGACCTCCATTTACGGCTACCTCGAACGCCGGCTCGGTTATTGGTCGTACAAAACCGGAGCGGCGTTCTTTATTTTGTCGCGCACCCTGGGCTCGGCCACGCGGATGTTTCTGGCGGCCACCGTGTTGCAGGCGTTTGTGTTTCAACCGCTCGGCATCCCGTTCCCACTCACGGTGATCCTGATGATGGCCCTTATTTATGGCTATACGTTCAAAGGGGGACTTAAAACGATCATCTGGACGGACACCATCATGACCACCTTCTTCATTGCGGCCGTGGTGTGGACGGTGATCGCGGTGGGCAAAACCCTCAATATGGGGATCGGTGACATCTGGCCCGCCGTGCACAACAGCCGCTACGGGCAGGTGTTCTTTTTTGATAATTTTCTGAGCGACCCCAACCATTTCGTCAAACAATTCATCAGCGGCGCCCTGATCGCCATCGTCATGACCGGTATGGACCAGGACCTGATGCAGAAAAACCTGGCCTGTAAAAACATCCGGGAAGCGCAAAAGAACATGTTCGTGTTCTGCATCTACATGGTCCTGATCAACCTGGCCTTTCTGGTCCTGGGGGCGCTGCTGTACCTGTACGCCGGCGCACTGGGTATCGAAACACCCGCCGCGACCGACCAACTGTACCCTAAAATCGCCTTCAACCACCTCGATGCGGCGGCCGGCATTTTCTTCATCCTCGGCCTGATCGCCAGCACCTACGCCAGCTCCGACAGCGCCCTCACGGCGCTCACGACCTCCTTTTGCGTCGACTTTCTCAACTTCGAAAAGAAAAGAGAACACCCCGACCCCTATGCGCCTGACCAGGAGCGGCATACCTATGCGGAAGTCACGGCCACCCAGCAAAAACGCGCCCGTACGATCGTGCACCTGAGTTTCTCCCTGATCTTCGTGCTGATCATCATCCTGCTCAAGATCTTCAGCGGCGGCGCCGTGATCTCGCTGATCTTCAAGATCGCCGGCTATACCTATGGCCCCTTGCTGGGCTTGTACTCCTTTGGCCTGTTTACCAACCTGCATCTGCATCAGTGGTCTATCCGCATCCCGCGCAGGAACGCGCGGCCGATCGAAGTTCCAGCCGTTTTGCTCCTGTGCCTGCTGGCGCCGCTGCTCACCTGGATCATCGAAGTGAGTTGCAAGCAGTGGTTCGATGTGGGTTTTCTGACCATTCTGGTCAACGGGATCATTACCTTTGCGGGCTTGTGGGTGATGTCGTACCGCGAAACAGAACCTGCATCTTAACTTATTGCCGGCATCATGAACACCGAGGCTTCCTTTATCAGCCGCAACCCCGTTTACCTGTATGCCCTCCAGGGCGTTATTACAGTCGGGATGTTGGCTATGTTCTTATTTACCCCGGTCGGAGAACTTATGCCTTGCCACCGGATCATCGTACCGCTGTTCGGCGGTTATCTTGCGCTGATCTTGGGCATTAACGTGGCGCTGTTGCGGCAGATCGAGGCGTATTCGGACAAACTGGTGGTCAAAACGCGCAGCGGCCAACAGGAGGTAGACTACCGGGACCTCCGGTGGATATTCGACATGCCCAGCCGGGGCATGGGCATGGGCTGCCTGAAATATTTTGATAGCAACCTCCAGAAAAATCAGATCATCCTCTTTATCCCACCTGCATCAAACGGATACCAGGATTCGGAAATGACCGCGTTTATCCGGAACCAGGCCATACAGCGCAATTCCGCCTATTCGCTCGATGCCGAACCATCAAAGTGGATGATATACGGGGTGTTTTTTCTGATCTCGATCCTCCTAATTGCGGTGATCTGGGCCAGGTGCCCGGAATTTCATGCCAGCCTGTAATTCCATGCTCTTGGTAGAAAATGCCGGCTGGTAGTTAATCCCGGCAAAAGTCGCGGTACAGGGTCTCCAGTACTGCCTTGTCCGGATCGGCGCCGTCGAAAATCAGCACCCGGTGCCGGAAGGAGACCGATTGACCGGGCTTCAGGGTATAGTTCAGTTCCTCCATTCCTTCGGTATAGATCTTGCTGCCGAACGGATTGACGCCAAACAGTCCGTACCCCCGTGCCATCCAGTGCGGCGGGTGGTTGGGATTGCCGGGGTGGTCGAAGATCACCACCGCCACGCTGTCGCCGTTCAACAGGCCGGACAATTTGACCCAGCGGGCGCGTTTGCCCCAGGCGTCGTTGCCTTCCGCGCCCTCGCTGTTCAGGTAATGCCCGCTCACCCCTTCGGTCTGTACCGATGGGGTGGCCAAGGGGCTGCCGTTGGAGTCGGTCAGGACGACCGGCTCGTCCGAGGGGTGTTCGAGCGCGCGCGCCACGCGCATGGCAAACATGCCTTCCTTGGAGTCGGTGAAAACCACCGGGGTTGGCAGGGCGGTGAGGGTCGTAAAGCGGTCGATTTGCCGGAGGTGTTCGCTGCCCGAGAAGGCATAGGTCAGCTGCTCCCGCAGGATCGTGTCGCCGGCGGGCACCACCCAGTTGTTTTCCGCGCGCAAAACACCCGGAGCGCCGTCGCGCAATTCGGAGAAGTCCCGGTGAAGCATCACGCCGTAGTGTTGCCGGTCTTCGGGCGGGATGGCGTCGGAATTGTTCCAGAAATCGATGCCGTTGACGTTGCCGTGGTCGAACCAAAGCCCGTAGTGGTGCGGATGGTCCACCCGCTCGCCGGGCCGGGGGGCCAGCGGGTAGCCACGCGTGATCGTTGCACCGCCCGCAGTCAGGAGCGGAAACAAAACCGGTTTTTTCAACACACCGCCGCCGTACAAATACGCCGTAAAAAATCGGCCGCCTATATAAACTTCGATTTTCCGCAGCGAATCAATCCTTTGAAAATGGACGTCCTGGCCGGAATCGACAGGTTGGGAAAAGGCCGGATAACAGGCGAGCAGCAGCCCGCCAAGCAAATACCGGCGAAGGGGTGCGCGGCACAGAACAGAAGTAGCCATGCCCGTAAAGATAACCATTTGGCGGAAACCGGCAAGTGTAAACACCAACAGCCTGTGACGGCCCGCGCGCCCGCAAACAATGCGCTTTAAAACAATAATTTACCCGAAAAATAAATAAAAAACAATTTGTTTTTAAAACAAACTGCATTATATTTGCTTCCCCGAAGGCCCCGCAAGCCTTTTTGCAAACTTAAAAACGGAATATTTATGCAGTCCTGGACCTCCTGGTTTGAAATCCCGGCAACCGATCTTGATCGCGCGAAAAAATTCTACGACGCCATATTCCAGATGGACACGCAAATTCTGGATTTCGGCGGATTCAAAATGGGCATGTTTCCCCATCAAGGCGAAGGAGGAGCAGGCGCCGCGGGCGCCGCGCTCTGTCAACACGAATCCTACCAACCCAGCGCCACCCACGGTACGCTGGTTTACCTGAATGCAAACCCTGACCTGCAAACGGTGCTCGACCGCATCGAAGCGGCCGGGGGCACCATCCTCCGGCCCAAGACGCAAATCTCACCGGAGTACGGCTACATGGCTATTTTTATCGACTCCGAAGGGAACCGTATGGCCCTGCATTCAAACCAATAAGGTACCTGACATGGCATATAACGAATACCTCGCCGACCGGATCCGCCGGGCTTTATCGGCTCGCAACGACGTGGAAGAAAAGAAAATGTTCGGCGGCCTCTGTTTTATGGTCAACGGTAAAATGGCCGCCGGGATCGTCCACGACGAACTGATGGTGCGCGTGGTGCCCGACAAATACGCCGCCGCGCTCGCACAACCGCATTGCCGCGAAATGGACTTTACCGGCAAACCGCTCAAGGGGTTTTTATACGTCGCTCCGGAGGGGCTCGACACCGACCACGACCTGGAAACCTGGGTCGGCCTGGGCGTCGAATTTGCCGACCAGGCGCCGGTAAAAACCAGGCGGAAAAAATGATGGGTCAAACAAGGGCTTTTTCTGCGGATATAATGCTATTTTTTATCCCCCTCAACGTACCACCATCCGGCTGACGACCCTTCCGCCTTCCGCCGGGATCACTTCGAAAAGATACAACCCGGCCGGCATACCCGCCGGCAGGTCCAGGCGCAGCGGTTCTTCCCCCGCAGAAATGCTCGTTTCGTGCGCCAATTGACCCCGTGCGTTGAATACCCGCAGGTACAGCGTTTGGCCTGCCCAGGCCCTGAGGTCTGCGTATAATACGTCGTGCGCAGGGCCCTGCCGCAGATGCAGGCGTTTTCCACGCCAAACCGACCGGCATAGCCCGGAATAAAGAACATGTTTGGATTTTCATGCTGTGGCGAAAACGGGAATATTTCATTTCAGACAAGGCAAATTTTGCAAGCGTATGCGGGCAATCCGCTGAAAAATTTAACGCCCTATGAAATAAAATTTTCCGTTTGGAGCCCAGCGATGAAATTCCAAACCTGTTCCAGGTTAAAAACATTTTGTTTAAAATAAAAATTTTGTTTTAAATTTGCCCTTGTTCCGCCAAACCTTTTTGTCAAACGACTAAAACTGCATTACTTTGGGCGCCAATCACCACTTACCGAAGCAGAAGAAGCCGGGCAAACCCATTGCCCCGCCAAAAGACAAGACAGCAAAAGCGAAAATGACAGAGGTCAGATACACCGAAGACGAAATCAAATCGCTCGACTGGCGCGAACACATCCGCCTGCGCCCGGGCATGTACATCGGCAAATTGGGCGACGGCTCCAGCCCCGAAGACGGCATCTACGTGCTGCTCAAGGAAGTGCTCGACAACTCCATCGACGAATACGCCATGGGCTATGGCAAACAGATCGATGTAGCGATCAACGACCAGGGCGTGTTCGTGCGCGACTACGGGCGCGGCATTCCGCTTGGCAAGGTGGTCGACGTGGTGAGCAAGATCAACACCGGCGCCAAATACGATTCCAAGGCGTTCAAGAAATCGGTCGGCCTCAACGGCGTGGGTACCAAGGCGGTCAATGCCTTGTCCGAATATTTCAAAGTGACCGCCGTGCGCGACGGCAAGGCCAAATGGGCCGAATTCCAGTTCGGCAACCTCAAGAAAGAGAGCAAACTGGAGCCGACCAAAGAAGAAAACGGCACCATCATCCACTTCAAGCCCGACAACGGCATGTTCCGGCATTTCCGCTGGGTGACCGAATTTGTCGAGCAGCAACTGTGGAATTACGCCTACCTCAACGCCGGGCTGAAGATCAACTACAACGGCAAGACCTTCTTTTCCAAAAACGGCCTGCTCGACCTGCTCGGCAAAAAGACCAACACCGAACACGTTCGGTACCCGATCATCCACCTCATCGGCGAAGACGTGGAGATCGCCATGACCCACGGCGACCACTACGGCGAGCAATACTATTCGTTCGTCAACGGCCAGAACACCACCCAGGGCGGCACCCACCTCAACGCGTTCCGCGAAGCGCTGGTCAAAACCGTGCGGGACCACTTTAAAAAACAATTCGACGCCAAAGACATCCGTGAAAGCATCATCGCGGCCGTGAGCGTACGGGTGGAAGAACCCGTGTTCGAGTCGCAAACCAAAACCCGGCTCGGCTCCGAAAAGATCAGCCCCGAAGGGCAAAATATCCGCACCTGGATGTCGGATTTTCTCACAAAAGCCCTCGACGATTTCCTGCACCGAAACCCCGAAGTGGCCAAGGATATGCTCAAGCGCATCCAGCAGTCGGAGCGCGAACGCAAGGAGATCGCCGACGTCAAGAAACTCGCCAACCAGCGCGCCAAAGCAGCCAATATCCACAACAAAAAACTGCGCGATTGCCGCTACCACCTCAATGAAAAAGGCCCGGAAGAAGCCCGGATGAACAGCACCATTTTCATCACCGAGGGCGACTCGGCCAGCGGCTCCCTCACCAAAGCGCGCGTAGTGGATACGCAAGCGGTGTTCAGCCTGCGCGGCAAACCGCTCAACTGCTACGGCCTCACCAAGAAGATCGTGTACCAAAACGAGGAGTTCAACCTGCTCCAACACGCCCTCAACATCGAAGACTCGCTCGACGACCTGCGCTACAACCGCGTGGTGATCGCTACCGACGCCGACGTCGACGGCATGCACATCCGCCTGCTGTTGCTCACTTTTTTCCTGCAGTTTTTCCCCGACCTGGTGCGCAACGGCCACCTCTACATCCTCGACACCCCGCTGTTCCGCGTGCGCGACAAGCAGCAGACTTTTTACTGCTACTCCGAAACCGAAAAACAGGAAGCGATCCGCAAACTGCGCGGCAAACCCGAGATCACCCGCTTCAAAGGCCTGGGTGAGATCTCCCCCAACGAGTTCGGCGGCTTTATCGGCGCCGACATGCGCCTCGATCCGGTTATCCTGCCCGAAGAAACCAACCTCGATCACGTGCTCGATTACTACATGGGCAAAAACACCCCCGAGCGGCAGGAGTTTATCATCGAAAACCTGCGCTTCGAAATCGATATAGCCGACGAGGCGACACCGACAGCCGGCGTTGAAGAACCTGCTGAAAAAGAAGCCTGACCCGCAGCACGCAAGAGTTGGAAAAGACCCGCCGCGCATAAAACCGCCCGCCTGGACCAAAAACTATTTTGCTATGGAAAAAACATACAAAAACTGCCAAAGCTGCGGTATGCCCATGAAACGCGACGAACAGGGCGGCGGCACCAACGCCGACGGTTCCAAATCGCTGATGTACTGCAGCAGGTGCTACCAAAACGGCGCGTTTACCCGGCCCGACATGACCGTGCAAGAGATGCAGGACCTGGTCAAAGGCAAAATCCGGGAAATGGGCTTCCCAGGTTTTCTGGCCGGCCTGTTCACCCGCAACATCCCCCGGCTGGAACGCTGGCGGTGACGAATATAGAAATTCACTGCGTTACGATTTTTCCCTGGCCGAGCAATCGGCCGTCAGCCGTTTTTACCTGAAGGAGGTAGATGCCGGTGGGCAGGTTTTCCCGGCGGATCAGGTATTCCGGGCCGGAAAACGACGCCCGGCGTACGCACGTGCCATGAATATCAATCAATTCCATCCGGAAAGGCGCCTGTTGGAAGCTGTTTTCCAGCCGCAACACGGCATGATCCCGCAAGGGGTTGGGCCATACCGTCAGATCGGGCGCTGCGCCTGCGGCGCCGTTGTGCACCCCGGTCGGCAGGGCGAATACCGTCTCCACGGTATGGAAAACGGAGTTGCTCCGCACCGGACAGTTCGACCTGCCCGACGCGCACCTCGACGCACCGCGCAATTTCCTGCACCGCCACTGCGAACTCGGCTACTACCGCGAGCACTACCGCAACCTGCTCCGCTTCTTGCAAAAGATCCTGAAAACCGGTTCGTCCAACAAAAAAGCACGCGCTGCCGTGGAGGCGGAAATCCGGTGGATATTCGGCTGAAGGCTGAAGCCTTCAGCCGGCGGCAAATCGCTGGTTACCGCTCCTCCAGCCAAAATTCCTCCAGCAATTCGAACAGCGGCTGGTGTTCGGGCACGAAGTGGGTGGCGCGGAGTTTTTCCACCTCGAACCAGCGCAGTTCGGCGATATCGTCGCTGGCGACGGGTTCGCCGTCGACGATCAGGCAGGCATACAGGTGGGTCATGATGGTGTCCATGGAGCCGCGGTAGCGCCAGTCGTCGATGCGGCAGGAGCCGAGGTAAGTGAGTTCGGCCACTTCGATATCGCCGCATTCTTCGCCGAGTTCGCGGAGGGCGGCCATTTCATAACTGTCGTCGGTGGGGTCGGTAAAGCCGCCGGGGAGGCGGTATTTGGTTTCGTTTTCTTTGCGGGCCAGCAGGAGTTCGCGGTAGCCTTCGCGGAACACGGCGATATCGACGGTGGGGTACACGGTGGGGTAGCGGCGCAGGGTGGCGTAGAGGATGCCGGCGCGGAAGTCGCGGGGGCTGTTGACGCCGTCGACGGGCAATTCGTCGGGGAAATCCGCTTCGTTGGCGTCGAGGACGACGGCCGGGAAGCGCCCCGAGTAGCGGCTGACGAAGGCATCCTGGCTGCCATAGAGCGTGACTTCGCCTTCGGGGCGGGTGGCGAGGATACGGCGGTCGAGTTCCTGGCTCCAGATGCGGTCGTCGGGCAGGTCGGGCATTTCATAGAGGGGGACGGTTTCGCCGTATTTTTGAAAGAACATCTCGACGCGGAACGCCCATTCCAGGGGGTTGTGGTCGCTGGGCGCCGGGTTGGTGCAGAGGAAGACCTTCACGTGTTGGTGTTGCCCGCGCACCGATGCGATCAGTTTGTCGTGCACCACATTGAGTTCAAATACCTGAAAACGACCGACGATGATGCCGGTGCCGGAAGCTGTAGCCATATACGAGCGGGATTTTATGCCCGGCGAAAGGTAAGAAAACGGGTTGCAATTGGCCGAGAAACGCGGCGAAAAGCTCCGGTGGGTGTGGTTCTGTGCTTGTTTTGGCAGCGGGTGCTCTAGGTTGGGAAGATCGCGCAATTGTAAATACTAAATTGGTTGACTACCCGGTTGGGGACCAATTTACTATTTGAAACGAGCTGCCAGTCCGTTGTTTGGCTTTTGGTTAGCGTGGAGCATCACGTCCTTTGTCCGGCATTGTTACTTTTCTTTTGCTCGCCCAAAAGAAAAGTAACCAAAAGAAAAAGGCTGTCCTTCCGGCAGTGCCAACGACCTGCGGGGATTGCGCTGTTTTTGACAGGGCATTGTGGCTTTTTTTGGGACATAGAGTTTCAAATTCCCAGTCAAAAAAGGCGCTCCGCCTGACGGCGGACCATCCCCTTCGGTCGGGCATGCCTCGCGGACGGCAGAAGGCGCTCTAGTTCAGGAAGGTTGCGTAGTGACAAATACTAAATTGGTTGACTACTTGTGCCTCAACCGCCAGCCTTGCCGCACCGCCGGGCGCCGTGGCCATAAAAGCAAAAAGCCGCGCCGGCAGCTTAACGCCCGGAACGACTCGTATGCTTTGGGGATACACTGGCTATCTGAAGAACGTGGTCTTTTGCAGCATGGATTCCTGGGAAGGGGCCCGTTGCGTCCATTGTTTACATGTTTCGGATTTGATGCGGTGATTCTGACGGTATGGAAGTTGCGAACGAACGGGGACCCCTTGCGACGGACAACAATTGTGCGACAAAACAACGTCCCTTTCGCCCGGAAGTCAAGGGGAAACCCATAACCGTGTAGTCTGGGTAAATAACTGTGCAGGAAAGCCCGGTAAAAGTTGGAAAATTGCCCGCCCGGCCCTGTTTTTGCACGGTTATTCATTCAAACGCCAGGGTTATCAAAAGAATCCGTTCAATTTACCGGCTTGCAGTATCTTTTGGCTGAAAATCCAACGCGCATGCGCATCATCTGGGCCTTTTTCCTCGCTTTTGGGTTGGCGCCCCTGGCGGCGCAAACTCCCGCGTACATGCACTATACCGTGGCCGACGGCCTGCCGGGCAATTTCGTGCACTGCGGCCTGCAGGACCGGCGCGGATTGCTCTGGTTCGGCACCGACAAAGGCCTGGCTTGTTTCGACGGGAACCGCTTCCGCACCTATGGCGTTGCCGACGGCCTGCCCGACCCCGAGGTGCTGAACATGAAGGAAGACAGCCAGGGCCGGATCTGGTTGTCCTGTTTCCGCAAGAAACCCTGCTACCTGCTCAACGGCCGCATCATCACCGAAAAGCAGGATTCGATGCTGGAAAAGATCAACCTGGCCTCGGGTACGTATGTGATCTCGGAAGAACCCGGGGGCGGCATCTGGTTTTCCGAAGCGTCGCCGCGCACCTTTTTCGTGCAGCAGAACAATATCACGTCTTTTAAATTTCCGAATGCCGTAGCCAGTTTGCCATACATCGACGGTACGCAATTGATCCTCGGATTGAGCAACATCATGCGGTTTACGGCCGACGGCGAACTAAAAGTACTGCATGAGGTACAGAACAACGGCCATCCTTCGATTGCCTTGTCGGGCAACCGCATCCTGTACGGCTACACCAACGGGCTGCTTTTAATGGAGTGGAACAATGGTTATATCCACGACCTGGCCAAACAAACCCGACCGGCCGGCCAGGTGTTCACCGATCATTTGGGCCGGTTCTGGCTGTGCTCTCCGGCCGTAGGGGCCGTTATGTTCGACAATTACAGCGCCGATCTATCCAACCCCGTGCCGTTCCTGGCGGGCAAAAAAGTAAACAAAGGCTTTGAGGATCGCGAACACAACCTGTGGTTTTGCACGGTGAATGAAGGGGTGTACGGGCTGCAGCAAAATGCGCCGTTGATCTACCAGCAGCCGGACAAATTCCCGTCGCTCAACATCCGCTCCCTCGCCCGCAATGCGGCGGGTCAACTTTTTGTCGGCGACGACGTGGGCAACATCCACCTGCTGAAAGGCGACCAGTTCCAAACGGTGTCTATCGGCTCGAAGGACGGCTACAACCTGGTGCGGCAACTTATCGCGGGTGGCGGCGACACCCTTTGGATCGCCAGCGACGAAGGCCTTTATTGCTGTTCCGATCAGTACCGGAAATTAATCGTTATGCCCCACCGGCTGAGCTTAAAGTCGATCTGGTTGCAGGATGGAGTGGTTTGGAACGCTTCGGCAACAACGCTCGGTTACCTGGCCCACGACGCCCCGGACATCAATATTATCATCGGTCGGCGCTTCACCACCGTTTGCGCCGACGGCGGCGGAAATATTTGGGCGGGCGGTATCGACGGCTTGTATTCGCGCCGGGACAGTTTTGCGTTCAACTGGGGCGACCGGTTTCCGGAACTGAAAAACCGCATTATTGCCCTCCATCCACACGGCAAGGACCAACTTTGGGTGGTAACGCCCAAAGATGAGTTGCTCCTGGCCGATGTGCAGGCCGGCCAGATCAGCCGCGTGCGGGTGGTCAACGACTCGCTGAACAGCCCGATCAAAAATATCCAGTCGCTGTATGTAGAGCCGGGCGGCAGGCTTTGGCTGGCCACCAATCGCGGCATTTACGGCATCGATGACCAATGGCAGGTGGTGCATTACGACACGCACGACGGGTTGGCTGACGACGATGTGAACGCCGTGCTGGTGCACCAGGATACACTGTGGGCGGCTACGGTTTCGGGCCTGACCCGCATGCTGTTGCGCCGGCCGGAAGAACACGGCGATTTCCAATCGCTGGTGGTGGCTATGCGCTATCAAAAGGACAATGTAACGAACGAGATCTACCTGCTCGATTCGGTGCAATCGGCCCAGCACCGCGAAATAGTGCTTTCTGCCGATGCCTCGATGCTGGAGATCGACATGGCCGGACTGGATTTCCGCAGCCGGGGCAATCTGCGGTTTGAAGTCATCCAAACCAAACTTCGTCTGCCCTTGCGCTGGTGGACCCTGGACAACCTCCTGTCGACGATTTTCGTTGGCATCAAATCAGCCAGCGACACGACCCGCATCGAGTCGGGCACCTTCAACCTGGGGGTACATGTTCCACCGGGCCGCTACCAGTTAACCGTCCGGGCGATAAAATCATCCGGTGTAGCGAGCGACTATCCGGATACCCGGCTCCTGATGATTTTACCCGAATGGTACCAAACCATCTGGTTCTACCTGGTGCTTTGGGGCATTGCGGTTTTGGTCATTTGGCGCATTTACCGGGCGCGTATGGAATTCCGGGAGATGAACGCGGCGGCGGCTATCCTTCAGTTGCAAGCCTTGCAAGCGCAGATGAACCCCCATTTTATCGGCAACACCGTCAATGCCATTCAGCAGTTCCTGCACCCGCCCGACCCCGAAAAGACAAGCGAGTACATCACGATATTTATGCGCCTGCTGCGCCGCACGATGCATTACTCCGAAGAAACGTTTATTTCGTTTGAAGAAGAAATGGCCTACGACCGCGAGTACCTGCAGCTGGTACACTTGCGCTTTGAAAACAAATTCCGTTACGAGATTCAGGGGGCCGACCAGATCCCGCCGGAAACGCCGATTCCCAGCATGATGCTCCAGCCGGCCCTTGAAAATGCCACGATCCACGGCATCGCGCCGGAGGGCACCTCCGTGCTGTGCCTCCAATTCTCCCTGGAAAACGGGCGCCTGCAATGTATCCTGACCGATAATGGCATCGGCATCAATGCGTCCCGGGCCCGGAAACACCTGTTCAGCCGCGAGCGCGAATCGAAAGGCGTGGAGATGTTGCACAAAAAGATCCAAACCCTGAACCGCTTGTATAACCTCGATTTGACGCTGGAAATTCAGGACTTGTCCGAACAGGATGCCACCCATACCGGCACCCGTATCGTCATCACCTATTTCCCCGATAAAATATGGAAAATAAAAACAAAACAGCAGGCCCACGCGCCAGCATGACCCGGATCAGCACCTTGCTTATCGACGATGAAATCGGCGCGATCAATGCCTTGCGCGGCATGCTGGGCGAGTATTGCCCGCAGGTACATATCGCCGGCACCGCCCTGTCGGTTCGGGAAGCGGTGGAGGTGACCACGGTGCTTCAGCCGGAGCTGGTGTTTCTCGATATCGAAATGCCGCCGCTGGGCAGCGGGTTCGATTTTCTGAACAAGTTCAGCGAGATCAACTTTGGCGTCATTTTTACCACCGCCTACCCACAATACGCAATCAAAGCCATCAACGAGATCCAGCCCTGGGCCTACCTCGTCAAACCGTACAGCGTTTCCGAACTCAAAGCCGCGGTGAAGGTCGCCGAAGAAAAGATCCGGAGCCAGGATCATTCCCTGCTCCAGGTGGCCCGGCGGCAAAGCATCATCGTACAGGACAGCCGGAAAGGCAGCATCGTATTTCGCGCCGGCGACATTATCTATTGCAAAGCCGAAGGCAGCTTTACCGACCTATTTGCCTGGAAAAACAATAAAATTGAAAAGGTTACCTCCTCGCGCAACCTCGGCGAGTACGAACTCGAGTTGCCCGACGTGCTGTTCTGCCGCACCCACCACGGTTTCCTCGTCAACATGGCCTACGTGGAACGGTTCGAACGGACCGGCCGCAATGGCGTCGCGCACCTGAACCCCTCCGGGCACCGGGTGGATGTGTCGGTATCGAAAATGGATGCTTTTCTCCGGCACCTCGACGAGTTCTGCCAGGTCAACCTCAACGAAGGATGACGCGCCAAGGGCCGGGTGCGTTCAGAGCGTGCCGCGCAGCGCCTGCTCGCGTTCGATCGCTTCGAACAGCGCCTTGAAATTGCCTTTGCCGAACGATTTGGCGCCCCGGCGCTGGATAATTTCGTAAAACACCGTAGGACGGTCCTGCACCGGTTTGGTAAAGAGTTGCAGCAGGTAGCCGTCTTCGTCGCGGTCGATGAGGATGTTGAGTTTTTTCAGTTCCTCCAGGTCTTCCTCGATGTGGCCAACGCGCTCCGGCACGTCTTCGTAGTAATTGTCGGGCACCCGGAGAAAATCGACCCCGTTGGCGCGCAGCTGGCTGACGGTGGCGATGATATCGTTGGTGGCTACGGCGATGTGCTGTACGCCGGCGCTGTGGTAGAAATCGAGGTATTCCTCGATCTGGCTCTTTTTCAGGCCTTTGGCCGGCTCGTTGATCGGGAATTTGATGTATCCGTTGCCGTTGCTGACCACTTTCGACATCAGGGCGCTGTATTCCGTGCTGATGTCCTTGTCGTCGAACGTGATCAGCAATTTGAAGCCCATGACATCCTGGTAAAATTTGACCCATTTGTTCATGCCGCCCAGTTCGACATTGCCCACGCAGTGGTCGACATATTGCAACCCGACCGATTTGACCGGGTACACGCTTTTGCGCGCTTCGTAGCCGGGCAGGAACGGCCCGGTGTAGCGGTTGCGCTGCACTAAGGTGTGGATCGTTTCGCCATAGGTTTTGATCGCAGCCATAACGACTTCGCCGTGTTCGTCGCGGAGGGTTTTGGGCGCATAGGCGCTCTCGGCGCCGCGCTCGAGGGCGGTATAATAGGCTTTTTCGGCGTCGTCGACCCAGAGGGCCAACACTTTTACGCCGTCGCCGTGCAACGCCACGTGCTGCGCGATCTCATGGTCGGGTGTCAGCGCCGACGTGAGCACAAGCCGGATTTTGTTTTGCTGTAAAACGTAACTCACGCGGTCGCGCACGCCTGTCTCCGGACCCATATAAGCGATCCATTCGAAGCCGAAGGCTGCCTGGTAGTAGATGGCGCTTTGTTTTGCGTTGCCAACATAAAACTCGAGGTGGTCGGTACCGTTGATGGGGAATGTATCGGTGGCCTGGGGCGCGGCGGCGGGGGCGGACTTGGTTAGTGTATCCATGTTGAACGATGACAGTGTGTGGTGGACAGAATACCGGCCGGCGCTGGCGCGGCTTCGGCAAAAATCTGCCGCAAAGGTAAAAAATGTCGGCGTAGCGGGGGCAGAACTTTACTGTACGCGCGGTTTACATGGAGCTCCGCCGTTGTTGTTCGCGGGGACGCCAACAACGGCGAAAACATGCCGTACTGTTCTGTCGGGGGCGCCAACGATGGCAGATGGGACTTTGCTTTTTACGCGGCAGCCAGAACGCTGCGCTCCATCGGCAGTCTAATAATTCGCCTTCAATTGCAGGTAAAGCCGCACAGGGGTTTCCTCGGTGGTCGTGGTGCGCAACCGGAGGGCCAGGTCGATGCTGAAACGGTCTTCCGACATGATCGATTTGACCTGTTCCAGGGTAGGGATCAGGTCGAGGGCATTGCTCGGGTCGATGGGAGTGGGGTAGCGGTAAAACACCTCGAGCCGGCCGTTGGGGTCGTTCTCATTGTACACCCACAGGGAGGCTTCTTCCACGACGGCGAAATTAGCATCGCCGAAAATACCGGAGATCGCTGCCCTGGCCGGTATGATCTGTATGATTGATGTGTCGGCCTTGCTGTATTGACTCAGCAGGTTCTGGTACCGCGTGGGGATGTTTTTGAAGTAGAAGTGGTGCGTAGCCAGGCCGCCTATTCCGGCCGGGAGGCTGAACTCCTCCTGGTAAATCATATCGAAACCGGGGAGCACCGTGTCTTTTTTGCAGCCGGCCAGCAGCAACAGGACCCCCAGCAGGGGCGCGAATTTTTTGATCATTTGAACCGTCATGGCGAATCGGGTCGGCGGGTTTTGCGCCGTTGTGTTGCTCAGAACATCGTTGGAGTCCAGCGACGAACATCCAATCCTATGCTAAGACGCTTTTTATCGGGAAAGAGTTGTTTGAATAGCCCGGCAGGTTTTTGCAAACCCTGGAAAATGAAACGTGGAGCATGTTGTTGGCGAGGACGCCAGCAACGGCCTTA
Organism: Saprospiraceae bacterium; assembly: GCA_044230315.1. GTDB lineage: Bacteria > Bacteroidota > Bacteroidia > Chitinophagales > Saprospiraceae > M3007. The sequence continues at coordinate 96,944 of JBGARJ010000017.1, read as the reverse complement.
AGGCTTGATTTTCAACGAAATGCCGCTGTTGGCTTCCTCGCCAACAGCAAAATGTACCGGACTATTGTTGTTTGCATCACGGCGATAAATGTATGCGCAGTTGCCGGCGGAACCGGGCGATCGACCACAGTTGCATCAGTTCGCTGTGCCAGGCATACGGCATGTCGCCCTCGGGCCGGCTTTGCGCCAGATCATCGGCGTCGGCCGGCGCACAGTGGTAGGCCGCGGTTTGCAGCAGAGCCCGGAAATGGGGCGGCGGCTGCCAATGCCGCGGTTTTCCGCTGCGCAGCGGGTAGCCGAGCACGGCTGTGGTGAGCGCTTTTGGCCAGGGATAATCGGCGCCGGTGAGCGCACGCACGAGGGCGGAGTCGGGCGTTTCCAGGAAGTCGTCGTGATTAGCCAGCAAGGGCAGCATCTGTTGCCAGGCGGCCTGGGGCAGGTTCCGGAGGATGATTTCCAGGGCCGGCGAAGTGCGCGCCGGGTGTTCCGGATGGGCGTTAAAAAAACGGACTGCGGCGGCCGAAGCATCCGGCTGGCGCGCCCAGGCAATATGATCCAGCGCCGCTTCCAGCCAATCTTCCGGCGCTTGGGCCAGCACCGCAAGGAAGTCGTCGAGGGTGCAGCCCAGAGCGGCGGCGAGCTGGCTGCCGGGTAGCACTTGCAACAATCCGGCTGCCGGATTGGCCGTTTGGCCGGTCAACGCCAGCAGCTGAAGTTTGGAAAACGGCCCGTCGGCCGGCAACGCCTGCTCCAGACGCCGGATCGAATCTTCCGGTTTTTGATTTCCTTTTGACAAAGCGCTTATCACCGCTTGCGCCGCCCGGGTCATTTGGCTCTCCGGTAGCAGCAGCAACAAGCGGCAGGCCTCCAGCCGCACCGGGCGGCTCTTGTCGGCCCTGGCGCGTTCCAGCAGCGGCTCATCGGCAAGCGATAATCCTTCCCGCAGGCATGCCAAAAACCGAAGCCGGTGTTCGGGCCGATCTTTTGGCCAGGTTTTTTCCAGAAGAGCCAGGCCCGCGAGCGGTCGGCTGCGCCGCGCCTGGCCCAGCAGCGCCAGGCGTTCGGCGGATGTGCCGGTATCCCAATCGGCCACTGTTGAGGTCCAGAGACCGGCCCACTGCGGGTTTTGACGGGCCAGCCAGGAGCCGGCCGGTTCGAGGGCCGTCAGTATGTGGGTATCGGCCATCCTGCGGCGGTCCAGAAAATCCAGCATGCCGGGCAGCGCCTGGGGCGGCAATCGTTTGCCGGCGCCGGTCAACAGATGGAAAAACTCGGGTAAGGCCGGCTGAAAGGCGCCTTGCGCGAGCATGACCTCGAGGTCGCGCAGCGCTGCGGGCGAACACCAGGGCCGGCTGTCGGGCGGGCAGGGCTCCGCAAACGGGTTTTGCGGAACATCGGGCAACGGCGCAGCCGCCTTGCGCAGCAGATGTGCCGTTGCCAGCCCCAGCAGGGCTGTTTGGGTAGCATCGCTCGCCGCCGGCAGGTTCAGCGCTTCCGCGATACCTTGCGGCAGCGGACTGCGCCCGGCTCCGGCCATGGCGGTTTGTACGACGGCTTCCCAAATGCGGTTCATGCCGTAAAGATGAAAAAGTTTTGAGGTGGCCCCTGGGCCAAAGAGAAGGGATTAACAAGCCGCGGGTTAAAATTCGATCCAGTACCCCTCGTTGTTGCGGCGAATGGGGTACAAGCCTGCAGCAATAATATTTTGATCCAGCCCCGGCAGTCCCTCCAACACGGATTCCGGCAGGCAATAAGGCGCTGGAACCGGGAATACCGGACCGCGGAAAAAGGTGCGTTCGGTGCAGGCCATCATGCCGGCCCTTGGAAAAAAGACGAGGAGCCTGCCATTGTCACTCACGCGGAGCAGAGCCTCTGCAAGGGGGCAGCGGCGATGTTTCGGACGGTCGAGGACCATTTGGTTGCAGTGTGTGGTGTTGATGCGGCAAATGCCAATGTTGACACAGTTGCCGTTGGATTGCATCACGCCGAATTCGACGCTGGCCAGAAGTTGAAGGTCGGAAAGGATGACGGGCTCACAGGCAGTGAGCAACGCATCACGTTGGGTGTAAACGGTCATTAGGATGATGGTGATGCCGTGAAGGAATAGTGTTTGTATAGCTATGGAGGCTCGCTGTTGGGCAAAATGAATTGCTCAAAGTGTGGATTAAAACTTGGGAGCGAGGATTAACGTGGGAAACCGACAGTTCATTCTGCCGCAAAAGGATACTGCGGTCCTCCCAAAAAGTATGCCGTATTCACCGGAACAGACCACAATTACCGCAAAAGGTGTACCGGTTCGGCAAAGTAGACGACAAGGGCTACAGTTGCTCCAGGAGCCAGGTTTTGGCGGTCAACGGGTCTGTTTTTTCGATTTGCTGGCGCAATGCGCGCCAGTGGTCGGGCGTGGCGCGCAGGCGCCGCCGCAACAGTTTGATGAAGTTGAGGTAGGCCTTTCGAACGCTCTCGGTAATGATCCGGTTGCGTTGCAGGTAAATTTTAAAGGCGTGCAACAGGCTGTCCAGGGCATCGTGCGCATCGGTTTCGAAATATATTTTGGCCAGCATCTCCTTGGCGCCCAGGTTGTAGTGCACGTCGGTGAATTCCACCTGGTTCAGGTGAACGAGCGCTTCGCCGTACCGGCCGGTGTAAAAATACAGGTCGGCCAAGTTGTAGTGCAGGGCGTCGGTCCGGAAATCGGGGGCCAGCAGGGCGGTTTTTTCGCGGATGAATTGCTCCGTCCACGCAAAGCGGTTGAGGCGCAGGGCGAGTTTGACGATATTTTTAAAATGCCAGGGCGATAATTGCCCGTTGGCGCTGAGCAAGGCGCCCGAATCGATGCCCTGTTCGTACAAATTCAGCGCTTCGCTCACGTAGACCTCGCGCATATTGCGGATCTGGCGGATGCAGTAATTGATCGCCGCACTGTACAACCAGGCCATTTCAGCCGGCGAGAACTGCCTGGCGTGGGTTTCCAGCAAGGGCTTGAGCGCCTGAAAATCGTCGTCGCCGGGCTCCTGGGTCAACAATTGAAAGACCCGGAAATACACCGCCACGCCGGGCGCTTCTGCAGGCATGGGGTGGCGCTCAACAAACCGCCGCAATTCCTCCACAAAATGGAACTGGTAGGCCGAGCTCACGACCGACTGGTTGTTGAGCATCGTGCAGGCGTATTTGAGTTTTTCGGTAAAGTAAAAATAATCGAGTTGGTCGGCCGCAAACTGGAGGTGGTCGTCGGAGCGGCGGGCGGCGGCTTGCTGGTCATGCGCGCGCAGTTCGAGGTCGGCGAACTGGTACTGCTGCAGAAAATGCCCTGCGTTGCGGTAAGGGGAAGCATCCAGCCGACGTCTGATCCGTTCGGCGTTGAAGCGGTAATGCTTGTTGAGCCCTCGCGCCAGCAGGGCCTCGGCCGTGTGCCGCTCGGGGTCGATCCCGCTGGCCAGATAATGCTCCAACCCGAGAAACTGTTCGCCGAGTTTGAGCAGCCACGACATCAGGTGGTTCAACTGCCGGTTATCGGTGGCCTGACCGGGATACAATGCCCGCCAGGCGGCGTCCCGGCTGAGGCCGCTGAAATCGGGCGCCTGCCGGCGTAACCAGGCGGCCAGGCGCAGCAGGTCGGGGTTGCGGTTGAAATAGGGCGACGCCACGAGGTCGCAGAACGCATTCCAGTCGCGCTGCGAAAAACCGCGCAGCAGGTCGGTCAGTTTGCTGTTTTCCATTTGTCTGCTTTTGGCAAATTGCAATGCTCCGAAGGGTAAAAGAACAATGTGTCGCGCCGGTAAATTTGATTTTTTTATTTTTTAACAAAAATTGGATTGAACCAGATGGTTTTATTTGTCGTAAAAAGCAAAAAAACAACACGTTTTTTCATCTTTAAATCCATTTTTCACCATAGATTTAAATATAGTCTTTGAAAAAATGCTTTGATTTTTCCTGAAAAATGTATTTGTCTGCTGCCCCAGCCACCGGCACTTTTGTACCGTCAATTGGTGCAAACGGCACGGCTGAACTATGAAAACACGCCTCGTATTCTTTTTACTCTTTGCTTTCACCTCCCGGGTGTTGCCCGGTCAAACGCTGCTCGTCTGGCCGGGCGACGCCAACAACAACGGGAAAGTCACCAATGTGGATTTTCTGCAGATCGGGATGGCGTACAACAACTTCGGCCCGGCCCGCGACAATGTGTCGGCCACCTGGAGCGCCCAACCCGCGCAACCCTGGCCACAGGTACTGGGCAACGGCGTCAACGCCGCCTACGTGGATGCCAATGGCGACGGCCTGATCAATTACTTTTACGATGCTTTTCCAGTGTACGTCCATTACGGCCTCACCCACGGCGCGGTAACGCCCGATGTGTTTCCACCCGCCGCACCCGGCGTCGACCCCTCCCTGTTCCTCGACTCCACCGCTTTGCCCACCGGGGTATTTGCCGGTTCGCTGCTTCAACTGCCCTTGGTAATGGGCACCGCCGCCCTGCCGGTGGAAAACCTCTACGGCGTAGCATTTTCGCTGCATGTCGACCCGCAATTTGTAGACATCGACCGGGTGAGCTTCAATTTTGACCAGTATTCGTGGGCCAACCCCGACAACGACCGCATTTACGCCACTTTTCCCAACACCCCGTCGCGGCTCGACATTGCCTGGGTGCGCACCGATCACAACGAACGCAGCGGCTTCGGGCCCATCGGCACGGTGTCGATCATTATCATCGACGACGTGATCAGTTGGGAACAGCAGTTCGACATCCGCATCGATTCGATCCAACTGATCGACCGCTTTGGCAACATCACCGCTATCGCCGGCGATACGATGACCGTGACGGTCCAGCCCAGCCCGCTGACCACTGGAGGCGAGCCCCGGCAACCTGCATTCCGCGTGTGGCCCAACCCGGCCACCGACCTGTTGCACCTGACCGCCACCGATCCGATCCGGGAGGCGCGCTTGTCGGACGCCCTGGGCCGCGAGGTGGCGCGGCTGGAGCCGGGTCAAACCACCGCCGACTGGCCGCTGCCCAAGCTACCGCCCGGCTTGTACGGCCTGGAGATTCGGACCGGCGCCGCCGTATTCCGCGGAAAGATCATGCTGCGGTAAGCCCTGTACAGGATCACCGACTACCGGCTAGCCCTGCGAAACGGTCTGACAACAAACACCATCTTTTCATTACTCAAAACAAATTAGCATCATGAAACTCAAACACTTTTTTTCGCTCCTGCTGCTGCTCGGCGTCTGGCGTCTGGGCGCCGTACCGGTGACGGTTTCGGGGTACGTAACAAACGCCGACGGCACGTCCGCGATCGAATGGCCCGTCTTCATCGGTCCGTTCAACCCCAACGGATCGGCCAATATGGCCACCACGGACTCGTCGGGTTTTTACACCCTGGTGGTCGATTTGCCTGCCGGCGATTCGCTCGTGGAGGTGCAAACCTTTGACAATTGCGGACCCCTGGTCCAGGTGGTATTTATCAGCAACGGCGCCGCCAACGCCAATTTCATACTCTGCGCCGGTACCGGCTGGGGCGACTGTTGGGCATACGCCAGCGCCCAGCTGCAACAGGGGCTCACCGTACAGTTCAACGGCGAAGGATACGGCATGGATAGCCTCGCGGTGTTCACGTATGCCTGGAACTTCGGCGACGGCGCCAGCAGCACCGATCAGAATCCGAGCCATACTTACGCGGCCAGCGGAACCTATACCGTGACCCTTACGATCAACTCACCGGACTGCTCGGCTACCACAACGATCGAAGTAGTAGTGGTACCTGTACAAAACGTGACGGTCTCGGGCACCGTGACCGATCAGAATGGGGCGGGTGTTCCGTTTTGGGGGGTATACGTGCAATCGACCGACCCGGCCAATCCCGTGTTTGCCTATACCGATAACCTGGGCGCCTACAGCACGGTGGTTGGATTAGCCGATACAGCCACCACCGCCACGGCCTTTACCTGGGATTTTTGCAGCCCGAACGGCTTGTCGGCCACCGCACCCATCGTGAGCGGGGCCGCGGAGATCGATTTCCAGATTTGCCTGGATTCCTTCCCGCCGCCGCCGCCCTGCGGCGCGTACATCACCTATGTCGGTCTCGGCAACCGCGATTACCAGTTTTATGCCAACGCATTTGCCGCCGATAGCCTGGCGGCGTTCACGTACTTCTGGGATTTCGGCGACGGCTCCACGAGCACCGACCAAAATCCGATGCACACGTATGCCGATGACGGCGTGTACACCGTGCAGCTCACCGTCATTTCTTCCAATGGTTGCGAGGCTCATGCCTGCGAAGTAGTGTGCACCTACAACGGCGGTAATATCGACACCTTTTACTACGGCTGCCAGGCCATGTTTGCCGTCACCTGGGGCGGCGCCAACCCTGCAGGCGGTTTCGACCCTTTGATCCTCCAGTTTCTCAACCTGTCGTTCGGCGCCATCGATTCGATCCAATGGGCCTTTGGCGACGGCGCCGGTAGCACCGAACTCAACCCCGTGCATACCTACGACACTGCCGGTCTGTACACCGTGACGTTGCATATCTGGACCCTGGACGGCTGCGAAAGCGAAATCGCCATGCAGGTATATGCCGGCGACACCTTCACCTGGACCGAATACGGCTGCCAGGCGATGTTCCTGCCGATCCCCGACAGTACGGGCAACGGGTTCCTGTTCCTCGATCTGTCGGTCACCCAGGCGCCGGTGCAATCCTGGCAGTGGGACTTCGGCGACGGCACTTCCAGCACCGAACAAAACCCGTATCACGTCTATAATGCGCCGGGCACGTATACGGTTTCACTTACCATCACGGCCGATTCGTGCAACAGCATGATCGCGTTCGAACTCGACACCAACGATCCGTTCCACGCCTTCCGGGGCAATGGTGGTGTGCTGGGTCTGGCGGCCGGGGCTACCCGCACGCAGGAGGCGCCGGTGGTGGACGGACTGAAAGCCTTTCCCAATCCCGCGACCGATCAACTTACCCTGGCCTTCAGCAGCCGCAAAGCGCAGGACCTGGAGCTGCGCCTGAGCAGCCTGTCGGGACAAACGTTGCGCCTTCAGGCAATCCCGGCCAACGACGGCGCCAATGCCATTCGGTTGCCGTTGCACGACTTGCCGGCCGGGATGTACCTGCTGCAACTGCGGTCGGCCGGGCAGGTGCAGGCGTTGAAATTCGTGAAGGAGTAGGGAGTCTTAAGGGCCCGCGCCGCGCCCTGCTTTACCACGGAGGTGCATATAGTTTATTGGTTAACAATAAACTATATGCACCTCCGTGGTATGTTTTATTTTGTGAATGACAAGAGGAGTTGCCTGTTAGGCGCCCACTGGAAATTGGCCATGGGGATGCGTTAAACAAGCGGGCGCAAGGGTATTTTTCCACATCGGGAACCACGCTACAACGCAATCGATCCGAAAAAATGTGATTGCGTTCCGAGTAATTTTGGTTGAATCTGCTACAACGGAAAACCGGTTGAGGCGCGTTGATCTTTCTCCTGTATTTTTGTGTTAAAATATGTACCTTGCCTGAAATTTGAATGTAGTGGAAATGCTTTTTGATCAAACACCAAGGCGTAGCCGCGCTCGAAACGTTCCGGAAACGCTCATTTACGAGATTCTGGATGGCAAGCCTGTTTACCGCAAAGGATATCGGCAGGTGTTGAATGGAACCAAAACCCTTGAAGAAATTATACCTGCCAGTACCCTTCAGAGCGCCATTTTGGCTTTTCTGTTGCGGATCGTTTTCCGCTATTTTGATGAAGACCACTATTTTGTCTTTACCAACGAACCCGGGCTGCACCTGAATAAACGGGTTAACCTGGCTGGCGATATTTTAATTTTTGACAAAAAAGTACTTCGCCCAGAAGATATAGACCGGCATTATGCCAAAGTACCCGCTCTGATTCACATCGAAGTTGACATTGAAGCCGATACGGAAGAAATGGGCGATATGGAATACGTGACTAAAAAAACACGACGTCTGCTTACCTTCGGTACCCATAAGGTAATCTGGATTTTTACAGCTGTCAAAAGCGTCCTCGTGGCCGAACCCGGTAAACCATGGCAGACTTTGGAATGGGATGCCCCGGTTGACATTGGAAACGGAGCATCATTCAACCTGGAAGAATACCTCAAAAAACAGGGGATATCTTTTTGACCGTACCACGCCCGCCAGACCGGCATTTTGAAAAAGTTGTGCACACTTCCCTTTGCTTATCCAGTTTCAGGTTAAAAATTTCGTTCCTACAGGCATCCATTGGTCTGATCGATTGTATGCGTCAACTTTCCACTTTTTACCGGACTTTTGCGGAGACAATCAACCGAACCATTCCGCCATGCCCACCACCGCCACCACACCCAAAGCCAATATCGCCGCCCTGCGCCGCCTGATGGCCGAAAAAGGCCTCGCAGCCTACATCATTCCCGCTACCGACCCCCACCTGAGCGAATACCTGCCCGAACACTGGCGCGCCCTTACCTGGGCCTCGGGATTTACCGGCTCGGCCGGTACGCTGGTGGTCACGGCGACATTCGCCGGCCTGTGGACCGACAGCCGTTATTTCCTCCAGGCCGAACAGCAACTCGCCGGCAGCGGCATCGAACTGGTGCGGCTGGTGGTGCCGCACACGCCCGAATTTATCGAATGGCTGGCCGACACCCTGCCGGAGGGCGCCACCGTCGGCGTCGACGGCAACCTGTTGTCGCGCCACTGGTACGAACCGCTGGAAAAGCGCCTGCGGGTGCAGCGCATTGGTATTAATCCCCACGCCGACCTGGTGACCCCGCTCTGGGCCAATCGGCAGCCGCTGCCGCTGGACGCCGTTTACGAGCATCCGCTCAAATATGCCGGCGCCAGCCGCAAAGAGAAACTGGCCCGCATCCGCGCCGGCCTGGCCGAGCGGAAAGCCACGCATACCGTCGTGTCGAGCCTCGACGATATCGCCTGGGCCTTCAACCTCCGCGGCCGCGACGTGCCCTACAACCCCCTCTTCGTCGCCCATGCCGTGATCGGCCCGCGGGAGGCGGCCTTGTTTATCGACCCGGCTAAAATGCCGGAACCCATCCGCCGCAAACTCAGCCGCGACGGGGTCAGGGTGTATTCTTATGCCACGATCACGGCCTACCTGGGCAAAATTCCGCTCGACGCGGTCATGCTCATCGACCCCAAGCGCATCAGCCAGAACCTGCCGGGCGCCCTGCCCGGCGGCGTGAAGATCCTGGAAGGCACCAACGTGACCACCTGGCTCAAAGCCTGCAAAACACCGGCGGAAGCAGCCAACACACGCCTGACCATGGTGAAAGACGGCGTGGCATTGACCAAGTTCTTTTACTGGCTGTCGCAAACCATGGGCAAACAAAAGATCACCGAACTCGACGCCGAAGCCAAACTGCACGCCCTGCGGCTGGAACAGCGCGACTGTATCGGAGAGAGTTTCGGCACCATTTCGGCTTATGGCCCCCACGCCGCCATGCCCCACTACAGTTCAACACCGGAGAGTAACGTCCCGCTGAAACCCGAAAGCCTGTACCTGCTCGACTCCGGCGGCCAATACCTCGGCGGCACCACCGACACCACCCGCGTCATGTCGCTCGGTGCGATCACCGACCAGGAAATGATCGACTACACGCTGGTGCTCAAAGGCCTGATCGGCGTCAGCCGGCTGCGCTACCCCCGCGGCACGCGCGGCTACCAGATCGACGTGCTGGCGCGCTTGCCACAGTGGATGCAGGGCATCAATTTCGGCCACGGTACCGGCCATGGGGTGGGGTATTTTCTCAACGTACACGAAGGCCCGCAAAGCATCAGCCCCACGCCCGGCGCCACGGCGGTAATGGATGCCCCCTTGCTGCCGGGTATGATCACCTCGGTGGAGCCGGGCATCTACCGCAGCGGCCAACACGGAGTGCGGCTGGAAAACCTGGTCATGTGTGTGGAAGGCGAAACGACCCAATTCGGCGACTTTCTGGCGTTCGAAACACTCACCATCGCGCCGATTTTTACCAACCTGGTCAAAAAATCGATGCTGACCAGGGAAGAAGTGACCTGGTTGCGCGCGTACAATAACCTGGCATACCGGAAAATATCCAAACACCTCACTCCGGCCGAAAAAACCTGGCTCAAAGCGGCGATCCGCTGGTAAATCGTTGTTTGAAAATTGTTCCCCTTCTTGCTGCGCCCATTCCCTAAATTTGGGTGTCAGTTTGCACCGAAACGACTAACATCATGGTGTTGAACAAACCGGAAAAGGCCGCCCTGCGCGCCGCCATTTTTTGTCATCTCGACGGCATCGCCACCGCGCCTACCGCCCTGGCGCTCCACCAGGCCGGTGTGCTGGACTACCTGCAGGAGCACGAAACAGTGGAATTGGCCGATCTGGTGCGCCGGTTCAAAGCCAATGAAGGCTACCTGAACGTCGCCCTGCGCATTTTGTGTTCGCAAGGCTGGCTCACCCAGCAGATCGAGGCCAACGGCGCGTCGGTGCGTTTCGGGATCACGCCGGCCGGCCGCATCGCCGCCCGCCTGGCGCCGGCCTACCGGGAGGTGGTCGACTTTATCCCCTTTGCCGCCAAAATGCAGCACTACATCGTGCAGGGCTTCGAACCCATTGCTTTTGCCCGGATGAATACCCTGTTTCAGCATTTTGAAACCCGCTTCGGGTTGCCGCTCCAGGCAGCCGACCCGGCGGAACGGGCCGTAGCGGAACAGATGGCGCAACACATCGAAGGCATGATCGCCGGGCCGATCGTGGTGGGCCTGGGCATCAACGGCCTGTTTCACGAGTACTTCAGCGTGGCGCCATTCGAAGTGGAAGAGTTTACCCAGCACCACAAGGAAGTGAAAGCCATTGTCGACTTTTTCACGGGTTTGGGGTGGTTTTCCAAGAAAGGTACCACCTACAGTTTTACCCCGCAGGGCCTGTTTTTTGCGCGTCGCGCTACTTCCTACGGCGTCACGGTGTCGTACCTGCCCACTTTTCGCCAGGTGCCGGAGTTGTTGTTCGGAAGCCCGGATGTTTTGTGGAAAAACGCAGCCGGAGGACCGGAAACGCACGTCAACCGCACCATGAACGTATGGGGCAGCGGGGGCGCGCATGCCGCGTATTTCAAAAAAATAGACGAGATCGTGCTCGAGCTGTTCAACAAGCCCATCCACGAACAACCGCGGGGGTTCCTCGATATGGGCTGCGGCAACGGCGCCTTCATGGCCCATATTTTTGAAGTGATCTGGCGGCAAACTGCGCGCGGCAAGATGCTCGACGAATACCCGCTGTTTATCGTAGGCGCCGATTTCAACGAAGAGGCACTGGTAGCGACCCGCAAAACGCTCAACCAGGCCGGTATTTGGGCCAAAGTAGTGAAGGGTGACATCGGCAAACCCGAACTGCTGGCCGCCGAACTCCAGGAGAAATACCACATCTTCCTGGGCGACCTGCTCAACGTGCGTTCGTTCCTCGACCACAACCGCATTTACGAACCCCCGGAAGCGGTATCGCCCGAGCGGCAGAGCACTTCCACCGGCGCCTTCGCGTTCCGGGGGCGGCGCATCCCCAACAACGAAGTGGAACAAAACCTCGCCGATCACCTGAAAAAATGGATGCCTTATGTGCAGCGCTTCGGCTTGCTCGTGATCGAACTGCACACCATCCCGCCCGAACGCGCCGCCGCCAACCGCGGCAAAACGGCCGTTACCGCATACGACGCGACCCACGGCTACTCCGATCAGTACATCCTCGAACTGGACTGTTTCCTCGCCGCCGCGCGCGAGGCCGGCCTGGCGCCCGACCCCGTCTGCCAGGAAAAATACCCCGACTCGGATCTGGCCACCGTAAGTATTAACTTGTTGAAAGCCAACGCATATTTGTAGACAGCACTGAAAAGTGCCAGAAGAACAGCGAAAACCCAAATTCAAATCCCCGGGAATGCCGGACCTTTGCGGGATGCAAGACTACCGCCATCTGTTTACCGAACTGGAAGAGCCGCTCCGCCAGGAGCTCCAGGAAAAAGGCCGGATCGTATCTGTTGAGACCGGTCAAACGCTGTTGCAAACCGGCCAAAATATCCGCAATACCATCATCGTGCTCGATGGCCTGGTCAAACTCTATCGCGAAGACGACCAGGGCGACGAGTTCTTTATGTACCACCTCCAGCCTGGCGACGGCTGCGCCCTGTCGATGATATGCGACCGCACGCAGCGTGTGAGCGCCGTGACGGCCAAGGCCGTATCCGATTCCACCTTGTTGGTGGTGCCGGTCGAGCATACTGAAAACTGGATGCGCCAGTACCGCACCTGGTATTATTTTGTGGTGGGTACCTACCGTCGCCGCTATGAGGAACTGCTCGAAACCATCGACAGCATCGCCTTTCACAACATGGACGAACGGTTGGAGTTTTACCTGCGCCGGCATCGCGACACCCTGAAAACCAATATCTTGCCACTGACCAATACCGAGATCGCCCAGGAGCTCAACTCCTCCCGCGAGGTCATTTCCCGGCTCATGAAAAAACTGTCTGAAGCCGGCAAAGTACGCCTGCTCAAAAACGGAATTGAGCTCTTGCGGCTATAGCCGTGACATATATCACGCGCCTGCCTTTGCCATGCCCCGCACCTTTGCTGCGGGAAAAGAATCCCGTGCTTTCCAAACCATAAACACTATTCTTTACATGGCAATTGCAGGTTATTTTGCGTCGGCGCTCATCGGCATCTCGTTGGGGCTGATCGGCGGCGGCGGCAGTATTTTGACGGTGCCCGTACTGGTTTATTTATTCGGCGTCGACCCCATTCTGGCCACTGCTTACTCCTTGTTTATCGTCGGTTCCACCAGCCTGGTGGGCACCATGCCCAAGTATCGCGAGCACCTGGTGAACCTCAAAACCGCGTTCATTTTCGGCGTTCCATCCATTGCGGCCGTATACGCCACCCGGGCATGGCTGGTGCCGCTGATCCCCAATCCTATTGTCAGCATCGGCGGTTTTGCCCTCACCAAGCCCGTGTTTATCATGGCGCTGTTTGCCGTACTGATGGTATTCGCGTCCATTTCCATGATCCGCGACAAGCAGAACGGCGGACCGGCTGCCGAATCGGGGCCACAGCATTTCAACTACCCCCTCATCCTGCTCGAAGGCGCCATAGTGGGCGTGCTTACCGGGTTGGTGGGGGCCGGCGGCGGTTTTTTGATCATTCCGGCGCTGGTGTTGTTTAGTAAGCTGCCGATGAAGCAAGCGGTGGGTACCTCGCTGCTCATCATCGCCGCCAAATCGCTGTTCGGGTTTTTGGGCGATCTCAGCCACTATCACCTCGACTGGTTGCTGCTCGGCTCCGTAACCCTGCTGGCTATTGCCGGCATTTTCCTCGGCAACCGGCTGAGCCGGAAAGTGGATGGCGACAAGCTGAAAAAAGCCTTCGGTTGGTTCGTATTGGTTATGGGTATTTATATCCTGGTGCGCGAACTGATCCTGAACCCGGGCATGGCCGGCGGTCATTAAACCGACCGATAAAAATCACACGGGCGTGACACAAGTCACGGACAGGCAACCCGAATTACCCACATCTTTGCACCGTCCATTTCGTTCACGAAAAAAAAGATTACGATTACCCAGTCATGAAAATTGAGCAAATCTATACCGGTTGTCTGGCGCAGGGCGCCTACTACATCGAGAGCGCGGGCGAAGCCGTGGTGATCGACCCCCTGCGCGAAGTGACGCCCTACCTGGAGAAGGCCGAACAAGACGGCGCCCGGATCAAATATGTGTTTGAAACCCACTTTCACGCCGACTTTGTCAGCGGCCACGTGGATCTGAGCAAAAAAACCGGCGCCCCCATTGTGTACGGCCCGAATGCCAATCCGAGTTTTGAAGCCCATGTGGCCAAAGACGGTGAGATATTCCGGGTGGGGAAAATCAGTTTCAAAGTACTGCATACGCCGGGTCATACGATGGAGAGCGCTTGTTACCTGCTGCTCGATGAAAACGGCAAGGAGCGCGCCCTGTTCTCCGGCGACACGCTGTTCATCGGCGACGTGGGCCGGCCCGACCTGGCGCAAAAAGCGGCGCACCTGACGCAGGAACAACTCGCCGAAACCCTCTTCGAATCGCTGCGCACCAAAGTGATGCCGTTGCACGACGACATCATCGTTTATCCGGCGCACGGCGCCGGCTCGGCCTGCGGCAAAAACATGTCGAAAGAAACCTTCGACACCCTGGGCCACCAGAAAGCAACCAACTACGCCCTGCGGGCCGATATGACCAAAGCCGAGTTTGTCAAAGAAGTGACGACCGGTCTTATGCCTCCGCCGGCGTATTTTCCGCTCAATGTGGCCCTCAACAAACACGGCTACGACAGCATCGACGAGGTGGTCCGGCGCGGCACGCATGCCTTGTCACCGCGGGCCTTTGAGGCGGCCGCCAACGAAACCGGCGCCCTGATCCTCGACACCCGCGACCCGCAGGTATTCGCCCGGGGCTTTGTGCCCAACGCGATCAATATCGGCATCGACGGCCAGTTCGCCCCATGGGTGGGCGCGCTCATCCCCGATGTGAAACAGGAACTCCTGCTCATCACCGATGCAGGCCGCGAGGAAGAAGTGGTCACGCGGCTCGCCCGCGTCGGGTACGACTATGCACTGGGCTACCTCGACGGCGGTATCGACGCCTGGAACGCTGCCGGCATGGAGGTCGATACCATCGAAAGCATCGACCCGGATACCCTGGCCCAACGGCTGGCCGCCACGCCGCAAGCGCCGGTATTCGATGTGCGCAAGAAAAGCGAGTATGACAGCGAACATATCGACGGGGCGGAAAACGCGCCGCTGGATTTTATCAACGACTCCATGCTGCGCATCCCGAAAGACAAAACCGCGTACATCCACTGTGCCGGCGGCTACCGCTCGATGATCTTTACCAGCATCCTGCGGGCCCGCGGATACGACAACCTGGTGGAGGTGAAAGGCGGCTTTAAGGCCATTAAAGAAAGCGGCAAGTTCAGGGTCACCGACTATGTTTGCCCGAGCACGCTGCTGTAACCAGGCATTTCATCTTGATTTTCATACTACGTGAGTCATCCCGGAGCGCCGGGGTGGCTCATGTATTGATACCCGGTCCGTATCCCCCGCCTGCGCCGCGGACAAATTGGAGCATATGATGCAAATCCGACACGCTTTTCTGTTCCTGCTGCTGTTGTGCCTGCGTACCCTGCTTCCGGCACAACATCCGGCGAACGGGCCCGACGGCACTTCCGTTGCCGCTCCGGCGCCGGTAGAGCCGGCCACTCCGCTGGAGGCCTTTCAAAAGGGGCATTTTGCCGGGCATTTCCGCAGTTTTTTCATGGCTACCGTCAATGCCCGCCAACTCAGCGATTATTACGCCGTGGCGGCCGGTGGTGCGCTGCACTATCAAACGGCGGCTTTCCGGGGGTTCCGCTTTGGGCTCAGCGGGTCATTTCACTACAACCTCGCGTCTTCCGACCTGGCGCGCCCCGACTCCGCTACCCATGCCGCCAACCGCTACGAAATCGGCCTTTTCGACGTGGAGGATCCCGCCAACCGCAGCGATCTGGACCGTTTCGAGGAACTCTGGCTGCGCTACGAACGCAAAAAATGGCAGATCACCCTGGGGCAGCAGGCGCTTCAAACGCCTTTTATCAACGGGCAGGACGGGCGAATGCGCCCCACGTACGAAGCGGGCCTGTGGGCCGAAATACGCCCCTCGAACCGGACGAACCTGGAGGGCGGCTGGTTGTGGGGCATGTCGCCGCGGAGTACGGTGCGCTGGTACAGCGTGGCGGAATCCATCGGCCTGTACCCCAAGGGGTTGAACCCCGATGGCACGCCGAGCGGATATCCCGGGCAGGTACAAACGCACGGGATTGGCCTGCTGGGCCTTACGCGGTCTGTTGGCGCCAACCTGAAGCTGCAGGTGTGGGAGCAATGGGTGGAAAATGTATTCAACACCGCGCTGGTGCAGGCCGACTATATACACCCCTTGAAAAGCGGCCACCAATTGCTTTTTGGCCTGCAATTGACGCACCAGGATGCCTTGTCGGGCGGCGGCAGCGACAATCCCGCGCAAGCCTATTTCCCGGCAGGTAGTCAATCCAATGCTGTCAGTATGCAGGCTGGTTGGCAGCGTGGCGGTTGGCTGGCCTTGCTGGCGTATACCCTTATCACAGCCGACGGCCGGTTCCTGGCTCCGCGCGAGTGGGGGCGCGAGCCGTTCTACACCTTCATGACCCGCGAACGGGTGGAAGGTAGCGGCGACAGCCATTCCCTGACCGGACGCCTGAGTTGGCAATCGCCCCATAAAAAACTCCGCCTGGAAGCGGCCTACGGGCGTTTTTACCTGCCCGACGTCAGGTCGCCCGCCTTGAACAAGTACAGCTTCGCTTCGTTTGGCCAACTCAACCTCGACGCCCGGTACACGTTCGGCGGCGTGCTCGACGGTTTCCGCGCGCAGGCGCTTTTCGTGTACAAAGGCCGGCTGGGCGAGGTGTACGGCAACGACAAATATGTCATCAACCGGGTGGATATGGCGAACTATAACCTGGTGCTCAATTATATTTTTTAGAACCCTGTTTGGGGCCGGGCATAAACGGCCAAACAGGGCCTGAATCCGGTCGCGATAATTGTCACGTTCCGCGCCGGCAAGAACAACGCAAACAACTGCTAAAATTGATTCAAAACGATGGAGCTATTATCGCAGCCCTGGCCCTGGTGGGCCGGCGGCATTATTATCGGCCTGACGGTGCCGGCCTTGCTGCTGCTGGGCAACAAACACTTCGGTTTGTCGGCCAATCTGCGCCACATATGTGCGGCTTGTATGCCCGCCAACATCAAATTTTTTGAATACAACTGGAAAAAAGAGGCCTGGAACCTCTTCTTCGCGGCGGGCATTATCGCGGGGGCGGCTATGGCTACTCTATGGCTCAAAGACCCCAGCCCGGTACAGGTGCATCCCCAATTGGCGGGCGATCTGGCTGCCGTCGGGGTGACGCAAATCGATGGGCTGGTGCCGGCCGACCTGTTCAGTTGGGGCAGTCTGCTGAGCCTTCGGGGGCTGTTGCTGCTGGTCGGCGGGGGATTCCTGGTCGGCTTCGGCGCGCGGTATGCCGGCGGTTGTACTTCCGGGCATGCCATCATGGGGCTTTCCGATCTGCAGGCGCCTTCCCTGATCGCCACGATTTCCTTTATGGTTGGCGGCTTTTTGATGGCCAACCTTATCCTGCCGCATATTTTGGCGCTGTGATCTATTTTTTTAACCGACCCAATTTTGTTTATCCGCATGGGAAATATACAACCGGCAAATCCGCAACCAGCGGATGCCAACACCCCCGGCGACCTGGCGGTGCGCGCACTCGACACCATGTGCGTGAACGAGTCGCAACTGAACCACCCCTGGTGGTACAACCTGAAATACGCCGCCGTCGGACTGGTCTTTGGGGTGGCTTTTGTGAAAACGGAAATCATTTCCTGGTACCGCATCCAGGAAATGTTCCGGTTCGAGTCGTTTCATATGTACGGTGTGATCGGCACGGCGGTGCTGATCGGCGCCACTTCCGTATTTCTGATCAAAAAATTCCGGATCAGGACCATTTACGGCGAGACCGTTTTGTTTCACCCCAAAAAGTTTAACAAAGGCCAGATCATTGGCGGGCTGCTCTTTGGCCTGGGCTGGGCCATGACGGGCGCCTGCCCGGGGCCCCTCTTCGCCCAGATCGGCGCTGGCGCGCTGGTGGTTTTGGTTCCGCTGGCGAGCGCAGTGGCCGGCACCTGGGTGTACGGATACTTGCGCGAACGCCTGCCGCATTGAACGGAATAAATGGACAGGATTTGGCGATGAAAAGCCCGTGCGTATGCGGGTATTGCGCACACCACTGATCGGGCATCCTCAAACCGGCACGCCACAATGCCCATACCAGCACGGAACCTGAACCTGCGGCATCCTGTCCATTTTAAGTTGGCGATGTCTTGTCATTCCCCGCGCTGCACCACCAGTTTGCCGGAAGCGAGCGCCTGACCTTCCGACTCGATCCGGAAGTAGTACATGCCCGCCGGCCATTGGGCGGTGGAGAGCTGGAATACATTGGATTGGAAGGCCTCCGCGCACACCATGCGCCCCCGGCTGTCGAATATCCGCAGCTGACCGTGTAAATTGGGCGTGCTTTTCAGGGAAAACGTAACCGAGGTGGCGGAAGGATTGGGGAATACCGTCAGATCAAGCCCGGGGCGGAATACCACATTGGATACGCTGAGGTATTGCTGACCGATGGTGTGTCGGGTTCGGTTGGTCAGCACCGGGGCATTGAAGTCGAAATAAATCGCCGCTTCGTTTTCCAGGACCGTATTATTGGGCAGATCGGTCCGGGGGCTGATGGTGAACTGCACGAACCCGTGCGACAGCGGTTCGTTCACGTTGCTGTCGGGCAACAAAACATGCTGGAACAAGAACTGGAGCACGCCTTCACCGAGCACGTTATACGAGTAGGGGTGGCTGCTGCTGCCCATGCGCAGTGTGGCCAGATCGAGTTGCGCCGGCAGGGTATCGAGTATCATAATGTTGAAGGCCGTATCCGTGCCCGTGTTCTGAAAGCGGATTTTATAGGTAATTTCCTGATTTTTAGGGATATAGTGGTCGGTTGTCACGCCGCGGGGGAAACCCTGCTTGTCGTTGGGGTCATAACTGGACACGTTTTCCAGGCAGTCAAGGTCGAATGTTGGCCGCTCGTCGCCGTAGGGGAATTGGGTGACGAGGCCCATGCTGTAACTGCCGCCCGCGTTGGTGCCGCAGCCTTCCACGGCGGCGCTGGGCAAGCTGCTCCAGGGGTGGTATGGGGCTTGCGGCATTTCGAGCCGCCAGGTGGAGCCGTTGGCGGGCAGGGCCACCATTTCAGTCTGGTTGGTGTTCAACTGGATGGGACCGCCGTTCATCTGGATCATGATGTCTTCAATCACCACATAGCCGGACGGCTGCGTCATGGGCGCGCCGGTGTTTTTGATGGTAAAGATGACCTGGCTGCCGTCGCAGTGCCCCTCCACTTCCAGGTTGGCGCCGCTCCACAAGGGATTTGGCGGCGTGCAAAGCGTATCGGGGTAAACCTGAGCCGAAGAACAATGCGTTTGTCCCGGTTGAGCGTCGCAGCGCACCAGCACGTTTACATAAAATGAACCGCAGGCGCCGGGCGCCACGTTTCCCAGGCTGAAGGTATAGGCATTGCCATTGACGGCCGTCCAGGGGATCGAACTGCTTTGCACCTCAAGGAAGGGGTCGAAGGTGACAACCACACTGGCATTTTCGGCCACGGTAGTGCCCTGGTTGCAATAGTTCACATGATAGGAATTGGTGAAACACCGGCGCAACCGCTCGGTCGATAAGTCGACGGTCATATACGGACATTCGACGGCTGCCTGTACGGGGAATTCGACAGTCGTATGCCCCAATTGGGTGGTGGTGACGTTCGGGAGTGGCGACTGGCACGGCGCCCACAGGTTGCTCGGCGGCAGCAGGGTGAAGGCATACGTGCCGGGCGGCGCCATGACCGAAAACTGTCCGTTGGCGGCTGATTTGCCATAGTAATGGCCATTCAGCCCTTCTGCCCGCACGAGCCAGTTCTGCAACGGCGATTCACCGGGCTCCGCGAGGCAGTTGTTGTTGGCGTCGATGCGCACCGTGCCGTCGATCCACGAGAGGTAGGCGGAATCGGTGAGATTACTCAAAAACGCGGTGAGGTTTATATCGCCGATTTTTACCCCGATGAAATCCACACCGGTCAGGTCTGCCGTGAGATTGGGCGTCGTGAACGATTCGGGGTATGGCGGTTGGAAGGGGTTGGCTGAGTCTGGAAATACATAGCCGGCGCGTACAAACCGCCAGGAGGTGTTGTTCGGGAAGTGGGTGGTGGCGCCCAGGATGAGATTGCGCCCTTCGAGCGAGTCGGCGGCGGTCACCACGCCATTGTTGTCGATATCGGCCGCAATGACCGGGTAAGGCGTGGTGAAGTGGAGATTCCCATGGATGTATTCCTGGATGAGCACCAGGTCGAAAGTCGACACGCCGCTGAGGGGCTCGGTATTGCACTGCGGTGCTATGGTATAGGCCCCGCCCGTGGGGAGGGAAAACGAATATTGCCCTAAAGTGTCGGTAATGGCGAAACTATTGACCGTACCGGTAATGGCGACTACCACGCCCGGGAGCGCCTTGCCATCCTGGCGGTACAGTTTTCCGGAAACGGTGGCTTGGGCGGCGGCAAACAGCGGCAAAAAAAGTACGGGAACGGCCGGCAACAGGAAACGAAAAAAGGAGTACATGTTCTTTCTCATGGGATGATGGTTAACAAAGATTCAATTGCACGGTACAAAAGTGCCGCGAACCGGTTGGGGGCACAAAGACAAATTTGATGATTTGTCTACCGGTATTTTTATGTTTTTAAAAGAATACATGATATTATAGTCAGTAAAAGCCGTTTCTGCCTCTATATTTGTCTACCGATAAAAGAAGATAAAATCGTGGAAAACACCCGTCTGCTGCAATTGCTCCGCACGTTTTCGCCGGAGGAGCGGAAGGCCTTCAAAAAATTTGTGCGGAGCCCGTTCTTCAATCAGCGGGAGGAAGTGATCCGCCTCCTGGATTGGCTGGAAGGGGCTTTGAAAACAGGGCAGGTGATCCCGGACAAAAAACAGGCGTTTCGCGCGGTGTTTGGCGCCCAGCCGTTCGACGACCACCGGATCCGCATGGCGATGAGTTTTTTGTTGCGGCAAGCCAACCGGTTTTTGGCCGTACAGGACTTTATGGCCGACCCTGCGCAGTACCAATTGCGCCTGTCCGGCGATTTGCGCCGCCGCAAATTGCCGGAGCACGCCCGGCTGGCGCATACCAATTCGGGCGACGCGTTGCACCGGCAACCGCTGCGCCATGCGGAGTTTCAGCAACAACGCTACGAGTTTTTACTGGAAAAATACCGCTGGGAAGTCGACCAGCAGCCGGCGGCCCTGCTGTCGCTGCAGGAACTGTCTGACCAACTGGACCGTTCATTCCTGAGTCGCAAACTCTGGCAGTCCTGTTTTATGTTGTCGCAGCAAACGATGGCCAACACCCGCTACGATTTCGGGTTGCTCGACGCGGTAATGCGGCACCTCGAAACGGGTCCGATGCCGGAAGCACCCAGCATCGCCGTTTATTACCATTGTTACCGGGCCTTGACCAACCCCGGCGACCGGCAGGCGTTTCAGGCCTTCAAACACTTGTTGCTGCAGCACAGCGCCGTATTTCCGGAAGGCGAACTGCGCGACCTGTACGTGCTGGCCATCAATTTTTGTATCCGGCAGTACAACGCCGGCAACCTCGAATACCTGCCCGAACAATTCGAGTTTTACCGCGAAGGCCTGGCCAAAGCGTATTTTCTGGTGGAAGGTATCCTGTCGCGCTACACCTATCAAAATGCCGCCACGATCGGGCTGGTTTTACACGAACTGGACTGGGTCGACCAATTTATCCACCAATACCGCGACAAACTGCCGCCCGCGTACCGGGAAAGCCTGTTCAGTTTCAACCTCGCCCGGCTCGAGTACCAACGCCGGCGGCTCGACGCGGCCTTGCATCTCCTCCAAAAAGCCGAGTACAAGGACCTGCTGCTCCACCTCGCCGCCAAGACCCTGCAACTCAAGATATTTTACGAACTGGGCGCCTTCGACCTGCTCGACTCCCACCTCCAGGCACTGCAAACGTTCATCCGGCGGAAAAAAGCGCTGGGCTATCACCGCGAAAACTACCTGAACACGGTGCTGTTCACCCGGAAAATGCTCGAAACCAACTTGTTTGATAAAACGGTGCGGCTGGCCTTGCTGCAGGAAATCGAACAAACACGAGCGGTGGCCGAGAAGGAATGGCTGATCGAACAGGTCGCCAATTTTCCGGCCCAACAGGATTGGCCCTGAAAACGGCAGGAGTCATCGCCGGAAAACACCGGGATGACTCCTGTCGTACAGAAAAACTACTACTTTATGCGATAGTCAGGTAGGTCGACCCTTACAGTTCGGTAGACTGCTCCACGAATTCGGAGAGGGCGACTTTGCCCGCTTCTTTAATGTCATTGAACCCGCCCGATACATTGACCAGGTTGTCGAAACCGCGATTCTTCAGGATACTGATGGCGATGACCGACCGGTAGCCGCCGGCACAGTGTACGAGGTATTCCACGTCGCGGCGCAGTTCGGCCATGTTGCGGTTGATGAAATCCAGCGGGAAGTTCTGGGCCCCGAGTACGTGTTCGGTGTCGAATTCGCTTTTGCGGCGCACGTCGAGCACGGCTTTTTTGCCGGCTTTCATGCGTTCGGCCAGTTGGTCGATATTGATGCTCTCGATCGTTTCGACGTCTTTGCCGGTGGCTTTCCAGGCATCGAAGCCGCCTTTCAGGTAACCGATTGTGTTGTCGTAGCCCACGCGGGCCAGCCGGGTCACCGCTTCTTCTTCCTTGCCGGGGTCGCATACCAGCAGGATCGGGTGTCTCAGGTCGGTGACCAGGGTGCCGACCCAAGAGGCGAATTGCCCGTCGAGGCCGATGAAAATGGAGCCCGGCACATAACCTTTGACAAATTCCGTTTCGTGGCGGGTGTCCAGGATCAGGGCATTTTCGGCTTCGGCGACGGTGACGAATTCGCGCGGGGTGAGCGCATGCAGGCCGCGGTGGAGCACCACGTCGATGCTCTCATAGCCCATTTTGTTCATCACGGCGTTTTTGGGGAAATACTGCGGCGGATCGACCAGGCCCGTGGTCACTTCCTTGACAAACTCGGTCTTGGTCATGTCGGCGCGGAGGGCGTAGTTGAATTGCTTCTGCAGGCCGATGGTCGATTCGGTTTCCTTGGCCATTTTTTTGCCGCAGGCCGAGCCCGCACCGTGGCCGGGGTAAACGGTTACGTCGTCGGCCAGGGGCATGATCTTGTGGCGCAGCGAATCGTAGAGGTGACCGGCGAGGTCTTCCCGGGTGAGGTCGGTTTTAACGGCCAGGTCGGGGCGGCCTACATCACCGATAAACAGCGTGTCGCCGGTGAACACGGCCACGTCTTTGCCTTTCTCATCGCGCAGCAGGAAGCACGACGACTCCATGGTATGGCCGGGGGTGTGGAGAATTTTAATGGTGACGTTGCCGACGGCCAGTTCTTCGCCGTCGTGGGCGACATGGGCCGGGAAGTTGGGCTGAGCCGTTGGCCCGAAGACGATGGTGGCGCCGGTTTTTTTGGCCAGGTCGATATGCCCGGACACGAAATCGGCGTGAAAGTGGGTTTCGAGCACGTACTTAATGCGGGCGCCGTCCTGCGCGGCCCGGTCCACATAGGGTTGCGTTTCGCGCAACGGGTCGATGATCACCGCTTCGCCGTTGCTTTCAATGTAGTAGGCCGCCTCGGCCAGACATCCGGTATAGAGTTGTTCAACCTTCATAGAATCGGAGTATTTTTGAATTGACTTGTTGCGACGAGGGGCTTTGAGCGGGAAAAAATGGCGTTTTTACCGCCAAGGACGCCCGTCGCCACAAGTTTAGTGTTAGACAGTCATCCGTTTTGCCTTCCGGCGTATGGTTCCGGAATGACGGCACAAAAATGCGGGGCCGTTTCAGGCGGTCCAATGACCTGCGCCAGGGGATAAAAAAATTTGCGTCATTGGTGTTTTGTGAAATAATTATTATGTATAAGTAAAAAATACAAGCGTAAATTAGAATAGTCCAATTGACCCGCGTTCCCACCGTGATTTTGGTCACGCTGGCAACCTGACCGCGACGGATACCTTTGCCGTCGATCTATTCTATGGAAACGCATACGTTGTATTATCCCCTGTTATGGCTGGTAGTGGCCGCTATTGCCACCGGTGTGCTGGCGGTCTCCGGCAATATTCATTTCTTCCGTGTCCGGTCGGCCGAAGACCCGGCGGTGCGCCTCCGTGCGCAACGGCAATTAAGCCGGCTAAAACGCCTGCGCTGGGTGCTGGAAAGCCTCACGGCCGTGCTGATCCTGGGTGGGCTCGGCGCCTGGTATTGCGATGCTTCCGCTGAAAAACAGGCGTTAAAAGCCCTGCGCGAACAACGCTTTCCCGTTTTCGACCCCGGCAAGGTCTGGGAAGCCCCCGATCCGTTCCTGGCTGAAACCGACGCCCGCGCCAAACAAATCGCCTATGGCCGCGATCTGATCGCGTACACCCAGGATTATTTCGGCCCCGAAGGGCTCGTCCGGCCCGGCAGCATCAACCACCTGAACTGCCAGAACTGCCACCTCGACGCGGGCGCCAAACCTTTCGGTAACAACTATTTCGCCGTGGCTTCCACCTACCCCAAAATGCGCGCCCGCTCGGGCACCCTGGAAACCATCCCGCGCCGCGTCAACGACTGCTTCGAACGCAGCCTCAATGGCCGGGCCATCGACACCACGAGCCGGGAGATGCAGGCCATCGTCGCCTACATCGAATGGCTGGGCACGGGGGTGCCCAAAGACCAAAAGCCCAAAGGCACGGGTTTGGTGGAAGTGCCTTTCCTCGACCGGCCGGCCGATCCGGCCAAGGGTCAGGCGGTATACGCGGCCAAATGCGCTGCCTGCCACGGCTCCGACGGCCAGGGACTGCCGATGCCCGACAGTCCGCGCCGGTATCCTCCGCTGTGGGGACCGGGGAGCTACAATCAGGCGGCGGGGCTCTTCCGCCTGTCGCGTTTTGCCGGTTATGTGAAAGCCAATATGCCTTTTGGCGCCAGTTACCAAAACCCGCAGTTGAGCGACGAGGAGGCATGGGACGTCGCGGCGTTTGTCAATGCCCAACCCCGCCCGGCGCATCCTTTCCTGGACAAAGACTGGCCCAAAGCGTCCAAAAAGCCGTTCGACCATCCCTTTGGGCCGTATGCCGACCCCTTCCCGGAGGCGCAGCACAAATTCGGCCCCTTCGCCCCTATTGTGGCCTTTTACAACGGGAAGCAGTAGAATTAAAAAGGGAACTGTTTACATTTGACGGTTCATCTTTTCAATTCGAAAACACCTTTGTCCATGTCTACGATTCACGCCGGGCGGCTGTTTAATGCCTCCTGCATCGCACTGGTCACCACGGCCATGACTTTTGCCATTCGGGCTGGTATGCTCGACGGCTGGAAAAATGAATTCGGGCTTACTTACGAAGAAGTCGGCATTATCACCTCGATGGCGTTTTACGGCTTCCCGGCCGCCACGGTGCTGGGCGGTATCATCCTCGACACGATCGGTATGCGGCGCATGCTCATCATCGCCTTCGGCAGCCACCTGCTGGGCTTGCTCCTGACGGTTTTTGCGGGCGGGTTCTGGACGCTGCTTATCAGCACCTTTCTGGTGGGTTTTGCCAACGGCTCGGTAGAGGCAGCCTGCAACCCCATGATCGCAAGCCTGTATCCGAACAAGAAAACCGAAATGCTCAACAAGTTTCACGTATGGTTCCCCGGCGGTATCGTGATCGGGGCCGTGGTGGGCTATCTGATGGGTGAAATGGATCTCGGCTGGCGCCTGCAATGCGCGGTGATCCTGCTGCCCACGGCCGCGTACGGCTACCTGTTTTACAGCGAGTCGTTCCCGCGCACCGAGCGGGTGGAGCAGGGCGTAAGCGCGTCGGAGATGTTCAGCGCCGTGTTTGCCAATCCGTTGTTCTATTTTCTCGCCGCCTGCATGGTGCTCACAGCGAATACCGAACTCAGCACGGGACAGTGGATCTCGTCGCTGCTGCACAGTGTAGGCGTGGCGCCTTTGCTGGTGCTGGCCTTTATCAACGGCATCATGGCGTTGGGGCGCTTTTACGCCGGCCCGGTGGTGCACCGGCTGAACCCGACGGGCATGCTGCTCGGTTCGGCGGTGTTTGCGGCGCTGGGGCTGTTTGCCCTGAGCCATGCGGAAGGCTGGGCCACCTGGGGCGCCGCGGCCATATTTGCCGCCGGGGTGTGTTATTTCTGGCCGACGATGCTGGGCTTTGTATCGGAGTACATCCCGCGCAGTGGGGCGCTGGGCTTGTCGCTCATGGGCGGCGTGGGTATGCTGGCCACGGGTATTTTCCAGCCGATCATCGGCAAGTGGTTCGACGCCAACCTGGCGGCGGCCAACACAAGCGGCCTGGCCGACGACGCGGCCAGTTTGGCGGCGGGTCAGGCGACCTTGTCCAACGTCGGGATGTTGCCGTTGATCCTCATCGTGGCGTTTGCGGGGTTGTGGTATTGGAAGCAGCAGGAGTAACGGGTGGGGCCGGTATTTTGATGGTCTGCGGTGATAACATTTTTCGAAGGATGCGATAAATCAGAATGCCCCGTGAGCAGGACATAACCGATGTAGCCGAGAGAGGTATTTCTGAGGTTGTTGAAACGATGTGCATTGACCGGATTGACACATGGTGGAGCTACATCACTGACCGTCAAGGGCGCCGAATACTACTGCGAAAGGACGATATCTTTGTGTCCGGGGAAACCGCACCACCTCATACAACCGTGGTCAGCTGCGGGAAAAAACGGAGCGCTGGAAAACACTGATGAAAAAATACTTCCCCGAACGTGCAAAAGATGGAACCGCATAACCTGAAATGAAAACCAGCGCCCAACCCTGCCTGCCCCATTACTTTTTTGCTGCCAGCGTTTTCAATTTTTCCAGGTTATTGTAATCCGTCCAGATCCGGAACCCTTCTTCTTCCCACACCAACTGGCCTTTGCGGTCGATCAGCAGGGTGGTGGGCAACGTGACGACGTAGGCGTCGAGGTACGAGATATCGAGGTGTGCGAATTCAAAACTGAACGCTTGCGCTTCGAGGTAAGTCCGGATTTTGGCAACCGCTTCGGTGCTGGCCGCTACAAAGACAATGTCGTCTTTAAATTGCGCATGCACCGTTTGGATGGACGCCATCTCACTCTTGCAGGGCCCGCACCAAGTGGCCCAGAAGTTGAGGAAAACAGGCTTCCCGGCGAACTTGTGCAGGGTGAAGGGGCGGCCGTCAAGATCGGTCATCCTGATATTTTCAAGGCGCTCGCTCAAGGAATAGCCGGACGCCGGCGCGAGCGGCGCGGGGTAGGCCGTGCGGCGGTTACAAGCGGCCAGCACGACCAGAAATAGCAGCAGCGGCGCAGATTTTTTGAGCATAATCGGTGAGAATATTCTGGTTTTGTCTACTTTTACCCATATTGACGTCTGATCCTTTAATCGCTTCGGTTACCTGGTTACAAATGAACCCTGCATTTGCCCCTCAAATGTAGAAAAGATGAACTTAACCTTGGTCTAACTATGCGCACCTTTGCCCTCTCGCTTATCCTTTTCCTTACCTTTCAAGTTGCCAACACCCTCCTCGCCCAGGATGGGCTTCCGCCCGATCCCAAACCCGGGAAGTGCTATATCCGCTGCATGACCGAAGATCAATGGCGCGATAAAGAAGTTAAAATCATGGTGACGCCCGGGTACAAAAAACTGGAAGTTGTGCCGGCCGAATACAAAACGGTCGAGGAACAAGTCCTGGTAAAACCGGCCTCCAAGCGGTTCGAGTATGTCCCGGCGGAATACCAGAAAACGGTCGATACGGTGCTGGTTGAAGACCCCTTCAACAAGATCACCGTACAGCCGGTGCAGCTCATCAATTCCAGCGAAGACGTCGTTTACCAGCCGGCCTTTGCGCGCTTTGAATGGAAATCAGCGATCGAAAACTGCAAATCAAACGACCCGCGCGATTGCCAGGTGCTTTGCTACGTGGAATACCCCGAGCAGAAAAGCCCGGTTCCGGTTCAGAAAATAGGGGTCGATGCCACCTTTACCCAGGAACTCAAGATAGGTAAATTCATCACGGTACAGGTTGAAAAAGAGGTTTCACCCGCCCATGTCCGGGAAATTGAAATACCGGCCGTGTATAAAACCGTAAAAAAACGCGTCCTGGTAAAAGATGAGACCGTGCGGGAAGTAGCGGTGGAACCCCAGTACCGCAACGAATCCATACGCGTGCTGGAGAAAAAAGGCGGCATGGCAAAATGGGAAGAAATTGATTGCAATCTCACCGAACCGAATGTGCTGCCGATCTATTACGATTTGAACAGCGCCCGGCTGACCGCCGAATCGCGGCGGGTGATCGACGAGAAACTCTATAAGCTGATGATCGAAAAGCCCTTGATCCGGGTGGAGATTAATTCGCACACCGATTCCCGGGCCTCCGATGAATTCAATATGGAACTGTCGCAGCGCCGCGCCCAATCGGTGGTCGACTACCTCGTGGCAAAAGGCATCAACATCAACCGCCTCGTTGCCCGGGGGTATGGCGAAACAAAACTGGTGAACCATTGCTCCAATGGCGTCAATTGCACTGAAGAAGAGCATGCGCAAAATCGCCGCACCGAATTCCGGGTCCTAACCAATTGATGTAAATGAAACAATTTCTCCTGCCGGTCCTCCTGCTCTCGGGCATTGGAGGCATCCCGGCACAAGCGCCCGCACCGCGCCTGGTTGTCCCTATCGGCCATACCGACGGTATCAATGCGATAAGGATGGCATCCTTCCACGACGGGCTGTACCTGCTGACCGCCAGCGTGGATAATTCGGCCAAGTTGTGGGATTCGTCCGGCCATGAAATCACCAGCTTCGCAGGGCATTTGTATGGCGTGGAAGATGTGGCTTTTTCATCCGCCAACGGCGCGGAATGGGTGCTGACCGGTAGCTCCGACGGGACAGCCAGGTTGTGGGACCTGTCGGGAAAGGCACTCCGCACCTTCAACCACACCGGCAAAGTAAGCGCGGTGACCTTTTCGCCCGATGGAAAATTCATCCTCACCGGATGTGAAGACCACTACGCCAATGTATGGGACCCCGCCAACGCCAATACCCCCGTCAAGACCCTGAAACACCCCGACAAGGTGACAGCCGCAGCCTTTTCACCCGACGGGCAATCCATCCTTACCGGATGCGCGAACAATACAGCCATGCTCTGGGACTTGTCCGGCGCCAAACGCCGAACCTTCTCCGGCCATACATCGGGTGTTGTCTCCGTGGCTTTTTCGCCCGACGGACAATCGCTCCTGACCGGCAGTGAAGACGGAACGGCCCGGCTTTGGACGGCGTCCTCCAACGTTGCGCGTCAGACCCTTAAACTTTTCGGGGTGGTCAGTTCGGTGGCTTTTTCACCCGATGGACAGACCATCCTGACGGGGAGCCTCGACGGCAAGGTCAAACTTTGGACCCTGTCCGGCCAGGAAATCCTGACGTTCCAGGCGTTCGATTGGGGGCTGAGTGCCGCCTGCTTTTCACCCGATGGAAAATTCATTCTCACCGGCAGCGAAGACCACCCGGTCGTCAAACGCTGGAATTTGACCGGCCAGCTGGTCCAGACGTTCAGCGGTCACACCAGCGCTATCAATGACCTGGTCCTTTCGCCGGATGGGAAATCCATGCTGACGGCCAACGCAGACTCCAGCGTCAAACGCTGGGAGGCGCTCAGCCAGGAGGTGCTGACGTTTAAACACCCCAACCGGGTGAACTCGGTGGCCTTTTCGCCGGTCAGCCCGGAAGACTCTACCGGTGGCGCCCTGATCCTGACCGGATGTGAAGACCATTTTGCCCGCCTGCTGGATGCAAACGGTAAAACGGTGGATTCCTTCCAACACAGTGAGCGCATTAGCGCCGTGGATTTTTCGCCTGCCGATGGCGGGAAACATGTCCTGGCTGCGGGTTTTAACGGCGCTATTTCGGTGTGGGACCGGCCGGGCCATACCGAACAGTCATTTAAAGACGAAGGGAAATTGAACGGCGCAGTCTTTTCGCCCGACGGGCAATCCGTATTTACCGGCGGTTATGAAGGCGTTGCCAAACTCTGGCATTTGTCTGGGGAGGCCCCTCAAACCTTTCCCGTATCATCGGAGGTGAACGCAGTGGCTTTTTCGCCGGATGGACAGTCGGTGCTGACCGGAAGTTATAATGGCATCACCACGGTTTGGAATTTGTCGGGTCAGCCCGTTCAAACCCTCCGGCAAATGAGCAGTGAAGTACGTGCGGTTGCCTTTTCGCCCGATGGAAAAATGGCGGCTACGGGAAGCCAAAATGCCCGGGCCACGCTCTGGTACCTGTCCGGCGATTCAACCAGAACATTTGCCGGGCACACCACGGAAGTGAGCGCGGTGGTATTTTCCCCCAACGGAAAATCTCTGGTGACCGGCAGCAGAGACGGCACCATCAAAATTTGGGACTGGGCGACCGGAAAAGTGCGCGCCTCCCTGGTGGCACTGGATTCGGTCGATTGGGTGGTGACTACCCCCGACGGCCTTTTTGACGCTTCGCCGGGCGCCATGAAACTCATGTATTATGTGGCAGGCTTGGAGGTGATCGAACTGGCTCAGTTAAAAGAACGGTATTACGAACCCGGGTTGTTGGCGCGGGCCATCGGCCTGGATCAAACGACCTTGCGCAAAGTAGCCGAAGTGGAAGGACAAGCCTCTGCGGCGCTCTTCCCCGCGTTGAAGTCGGCGGCCTTGCATGGCGATACGATCCAGGTCCAGTTGGAAACGCGCAGCGGCGGCCTCGGCAAAGCCGTGGTTTTACTGGATGGTACCATTGAAATCATACCGGATGCCAACCCTAACCGGCGGGAAACCTTTTCCATCGACCTGGGCCAATACGCCGAATATTTTTATCCGGATACGGCAAACCGGCTCTCCCTGGTCTTTTACAATGCAGAAGGATGGCTGCAAAGTCCGCCGTATCCGTTGAATTACACGCCCGCCGGCGCCATGTCAAAAGGCGACCCCTCCAACCCCGAGCCGGTGGCCAATCTCCACGATAAAAGCGACCAGCAACTGACCAATACGCTCTTTGCCCTCATCGTTGGCACCTCCAATTACCGCAGCGGGAGTATAAACCTCCGGTTTCCGGACAAAGACGCCGCCGCCTTCAGGGAAATGCTGAATATATCCGGCAGGGCTTTGTTTAACGATCGTATGGACATAAAACTGCTGACCACCTCCGCTGGGGCAGGCGCCGGACAGTCGTCCAAAGCAGCCATTCATGCCGCACTGGAAGACTTTGCTGCCAAGGCCAAACCGCAGGATATTCTGTTGGTATTTCTCTCGGGCCACGGCACTACCTGGCCTGCAAATGATGAAAAAGGACAGTTTTACTACCTGACGTCCGAAAACACCGGGTTCGATTTCAGTGCAGACGACAATCGGGATAAGGCCATTCCGCAGGATTCCCTGCAGGCCTGGATCCGGGCGGTCAAGGCGCGCAAACGCATCCTGATCCTCGATGCCTGTAATTCGGGACAGGTGGTCAAACAACTCGACCTTGGCGCCAAGGGCGGCCCTCTGAATGCGGACCAACGCCGCGCGCTGGAGCGCATGAAAGACCGGAGCGGTTTTTTCGTGCTCGCCGGAAGCGCTGCCGACAAATCCAGTTTTGAAGACCCCCGTTTTCGCCACGGCCTGCTCACCTACAGCTTGTTGCGCAATATACCCAAAGTGGCTGCCGGCGATAAAAATCACGCGGTGAACGTGGGCACGCTATTCCAGGAGGTGCGCGAAGACGTGCCCAAACTGGCGCAGGAGATCCACAAAGTGCAGGAGCCCAAACTCATTGGGATGGAAGATTTTTCGATCGGCATCATCAACGATTCTGCACAGGTCAGCCAATTGCTGGCCACGCAAAAAGTGATCACCCGGTCCGCTTTTTCCAACGACAAGAACCGCCTGGATAACCTGGGCCTGTCGGATGAGATCAACCGCCAACTAGCAGATGTGCTGTCCGAGCCGACGCTGCCGTTCACGTTCTGGCCGGAATTGGACAAAGCAACGGGGTCGTATTACAGCCTCAACGGCGGATACGAGGTGTCGGGCAAAACGATAAAAGTAACCGCCTTTTTTGCCAAAAATGGCCAGGAAGTGCTCAAGGAGTTTAAAAAATCGGGCGCCGATCTGAAAACAGTGGCAGAAGCCTTAGTCAACGAATTGGTGGATTACCTGAATACCTTGGAGTAATGCCTAAGCCATTCGGCATCAATTTCTAATGTAACGAGAGTTTTAGATAGCGCCATTCTTCAATTGAGCAGGATTGGTCAATAAGCGTCGATTTTTGGCCTCGGAGAGGCCTAACATTGGTAGAAACAATCCGTTATCAGCGTTGCGGGGCCTCGGAGAGGCCTAACATTGGTTCCATTATTCCAGCGAATACAAACGTTAGGCCTCTCCGAGGCCCCCAAAATCGACGTTTAATGGCTCATGCTACAAACGTTGGGCCTCTCCGAGGCCGTAGAATGTTCAACTGTAGGTGTCGATCTATCCAAAACTCACGTTACAGTAGAAATTGCTGGCCATTCGGGTAGGGCCGTCGTTATTCCCTGTTGCTCAACAGGTTGAACGAAAGGCCGACAAAATAGCCCAGGCGATACACCTGTTCGGTTTGGAGCAGCGCGGGGTCCGGATCAAACGTATCGCCGACCGCGTAGCCCTGGCCGAGTTGTTCGATCTTGCCGCCCATCAGGCCAGCGCTGAGCACGATGCGTTCGCCGCGCCCGAGCACCAGGCTGGGCCCCAGGAAAAAGGTGACCGATTCCAGGCCGCCGCTGCCGCCCAGGGGGATACCCAGGCCGAACGAACCGCCGAACGAAGCCGCCCCGCGGCCTTGCCGGTAGAAATGCACAAAAGAAGTGAGCAACGGCGTGAACGCGTCTTTCTTGTTGGAACTGATCACTCCATCGCGCACAAAATAGCCCTGCGGGCGATCGAAGAACTGCGCGAAACTGACGCCCAGGCTGGCGTTGATGTGCAGGCCGCCATACACATTCAATTCGAACGGCGCGACGTATTTGGTGGCTACGCCCGTTATGTTGATCGAGTCGACCGGCGTGAGCACCACCTGCAGGTTCATGTTGTCGGTGGTGACTTCCTGCCGGTGAGTTTTTGAAAAATCGTTGTCGACCACGATCAGGTACATGGTGCGCAGATCGGCCAGTTGCTGCACATCCAGGCTTTTGATGCCCGCCGCTTTATCGGCGATAGTTTTGAGGTTGCCCTCATAGGTGCCCAGGTTGGTTTCGGCAGCCGACAGGGTCTTGACCGCTTCCTTCCGGAATACATCGATGTTGCTTTCCGGAAAATTAAATCGGGTATCGTCCAAAATCGCGCTCGTCACTTTCAGCGCGTCTACGTTTTTGCCGTATTGGCGCACATTTTTCTCGTAATCCTCCCGGAGTTTGGCAAATTCGGCGCCGGCGTCCGCTTTTTGGAGCACTTTGCTCAGGTCAAGCTGGTTGGGGTCGGTCTCTCCGAAAATGCGCGTCATATACTCCTGCGACAGTTTTTTGATCTGCCGGGGTTCCAGTTGGGGGTTGAAGCGCAGGCGTTCGAGTTCTCCCACCACAAAACCCTGGATCTGCTGGGCTTCCAGCGCCTGCTTGACGGCGCTTTGGGTCTCCGCAATGTTTTCGTCCAGGACTTCGAGGCGTTCTTTTGCGGCATTGAAGGCCCCCACTTGTTTTTCCAGCTCCGCAATACGCGCCTGCCGATCCATTTCGGCGGCCGTGGCAGCGGCGCCGGAGCCTTTCGACAAGCCCAACAGCGCGGGAATACTGCCCAGGGCGCCGCCCGACCCGAAAATCAACTCGCCCGGATTGCTGATAGCTCCGCCAAACATGCTTTTCAGGTCAAGGGCGCTGCCCTCGGCGATGGTCGTCTGGCTTTCATCCGTTTTGACCGCTACGTCGTACAGGTAGTTGTTGTAATTGATCACGTGTAACACAACGTGACTGCCTTTGCGCACAGCCGGTTGGTTGACGGGGAGCCCGTTTTTCTGGTAAAAAACAGAGTCCCGAAACGCGTCGTAGTAAATATGGAGGTCCTGCGCCACCAAAACCGGTGTGGAGAAAGCCGTCAGCAGAATCAAAAAGAGTCGATTCATTTCAAATGATTTTGGGTAAATGTATAATGGATTTAACAATTGCATGCTAACTTTGGGCTAGTTAATCTTCCGGTAATCAGGGGCGTTTCCGGCCTCAAATCTACTACTAGACCTGACTTGAGCGGCTATCAAAATTGCCAGTCGACAGAGCCGCCCGTCCAACCATAGATTGATAACCTTTTTAGTTTTTGGGCATTTATTCCCATAATTTGCCAATCCCGCAACCCCGCCTTTTTCCCCGCCGATATCCTACTGTATTTTCTGTGTTGCCGCACGCAGATGGAACGGGCTGTATGATCATTCAAACAAAAAATATGATGCGAACAGGTTTGTTTTATTTTCTTTTATTCGTGCTGGGTAGTACCACCGCCGGGGCGCAATCCCGCAGTTTCGGCACCTTGCCATTGGCGCAAAAGCCCAAGGCCTCGCAACAGGAAGGGCCGAGCATGTCCGATTCGCCCAAATACCAAAAGGCCCTCGAGGTGTACAACCGGCTGGTGGCCGCCCGTGGCGATTTTCGGTATCCGGTGCCTACGTTCTCCATGCGCAAAGAAGAACGGCGGGTTGCCGGCATGGACTACGACCAACTGGAGATCACCCTTGAAGAGAAGGCCTTCGATGTGTGCGAAACGTACGGCGATAAAGCCGATGCCGCCCTGGCCTTCTTGCTTGGCCACGAACTGACACACTACTACGAAAAACACGCCTGGCGCCGCGGATTCGTTTCCGACTTCAAAGGACTGAAGATCGCCATGAAACTCGACAGCCTGGTCGACGACGCAGCCAATGAAACCCAGGCCGATTATCTCGGCGGCTTTCTGGCCTATTCGGCCGGATACGGCCTGTTCGATAAAGGACCGGAGGTGATCAAAAAACTGTACGATGCCTACAAGCTACCCGCCAGTTTGCCTGGCTACCCGTCGTTGGCCGACCGGCAAACCATGGGGCAGCGCACCCAGGAGAAATTGCAGCGGCTGGTCGAAGTGTTTGACATGGCCAACCTGCTCACCGCGGTAGGCAAATATTCCGAAGCCTACGAATACTACCGTTTCGTATTGATGGAATATCAGAGCCGGGAAATCTACAATAACCTCGGCGTCTCGGCCGTACTCGATGCCCTCCAATATTTCAAGGAAGGCGAATTGAAATTCCGCTACCCCGTCGAACTCGACCTCGAGTCCTCCGCCACCAAGGGCTCCGGGATGGTGGATGCCCGCAGTAAATTGCTCCAGCAAGCCCTGCTTCATTTTGACGCGGCTATCAGCCTCGACCCGCATTACGCTCCCGCTTACCTCAACAAGGCCTGCGTGTATGCCTTGATGGGCGACCTAAAACGCGCGCAGTTTTATGCCGAAGAAGAAGCCGGGCCCGCAGCCCACCAGTTCAACTACCCCAAAACGGCGCTCGATGTAGACGTACTGAGCGGCATCCTCGAAGCCGGCAAAGGCAATACCGACAAGGCCAAGGCAATATTCGGCACGGCGGCAGCCGCCGGTAGCGCGCTGGCCGCCATCAACCTGAAGTTGCTCAACAACGAAGCGCTCGAAACCGAGCCGACCGGCATGGTGGGCTTGCTGAAAGCCGAAAAAATCGACGACCAGGCGCTGGCGCTGATCGCCGACGACGCCAAATTCGAACCCAAAAAGTCCATCACTCTGAGCAAGACCCTCACCTTTCACCAAAACTCAAAACAGGGCCCCAATTCCTTCTTGTACGTGAGTCAAAACAGCCAGACGGAAGTCAATACGTTCTTTCATGTCACCGGCCCCGATTATACCGGCAAAACTGCCCGGCAGATCGGCTTGGGCGACAACCGGGCGGCAATCGTGAAAGCCTATGGCGAACCGCTGCGCACCGTCGAAACGCCGCAAGGGCAAATGATGGTGTACAAAAAGACGATTTTTATCCTCGGCGCGAAAGGCGTGCTCAAGCGCTGGGTGAACTATATCCTTTGACCGCTCAAGCCGGCACCTTAATCCACCCCCGTTGATCTACCGCTCAAC
Source organism: Saprospiraceae bacterium (assembly GCA_044230315.1). Taxonomy (GTDB): domain Bacteria; phylum Bacteroidota; class Bacteroidia; order Chitinophagales; family Saprospiraceae; genus M3007. Next base: position 61,083 of record JBGARJ010000017.1, on the reverse strand, counting down.
ACTTTTTTGAAGACCGGTGGTGAAATTCCAACTATGTGTTTTGCCTGAAAGCATTATATCTGAAACTAAACTTACTATACCATGATGAAAATGCTGAGTATACTGACATGCCTGGTTCTTTTAACCGAAGCATTACCAGCACAAAACGAAACGCCCGTGGTGGTGGTCGCCTCCAAGGGCAACGTCCGGTACATCCCGCCCACAGACGCTAAAACCATCAAGGCCCTGCCCGGCGCGGTGGTCAAAAGAAATGGCACGATCAAGATGTCGTCCGGCGCAACGGCTGTTTTGTACAACGACGGCCGCTTTCAACGCCTGCAGGGCAAAGGGAAAAAGGAGTTGTCTGCTGTTTTCAACGACGCAAATGCGCTCAGCAGCCTCAACTTCGACCCGCAATTTGGCCAATACGTACAAGCAGCAGTGGAATTGACCGCCTCGAAAAGAGGCAAAGACGGTTGGGGCACGGCGGTGACCGACCCCACGAAATCGGGCGACGGTTGGGGCACGGCGGTGACCGACCCCACGAAATCGGGCGACGGCTGGGGCACGGCGGTGACCGATCCTACGAAATCGGGCGACGGTTGGGGCACGGCGGTAACCGACCCCACCAAGTCGGGCGACGGCTGGGGCACGGCGGTAACCGACCCCACGAAATCGGGCGACGGCTGGGGCGGTATGGGCGCCAGGATCACCCTGATCCTGCCCTATGGCAAAGTGGTCCCGGAAACGGTCACCTTCTCCTGGTCCCGGCCGGCCAACGCCACCCGGTACCAGTTGGATATTCTCGATGACAACAAACGGCCGGTTCATAGCGCCACGGTTACCGACACTTCGGCAGCGATCGACCTCCGGAAACTCAATCTGATGCCCGGCCATACGTATTCGTGGAAAGTGATCGTGCCGGGTTCTGCCGAACAGGTGTCGGGTGTGCGCGATTTTACCGTGGGTACTGCCGAAGACCTGGCCAAAGCCCGGAAGAAAGCGGCCAATTCCAACATTTACCCCGATGGCGATCCGGTGCTGTGCGGGGTCATGGAAGCCGTGGCCCTGGAGAAGGCCGAATGGTATTACGAAGCTGCGCAAACGTATTCCACCTTGTTCCGGAAATACTCCAGCAACAATATGCTGCGCATGTCCTACGCCGCATTCTGGATGCGGTACCGGATGGAGCCCAAGGCGAAAGCGGTGATGATGAATTAGACTGGTAGCGACCGGGGGTTTGAGCGGGGAGAAAGGCATTTTTACCGCTCAAGGCCCCCGTCGCTACGAGTATATTAACCCGGAATGGGGATTTTCTTATCCAAATCCCGCATTAAATAATACCAGTGGCAACCAGTACACGAAGTCCGTATACTGATTGCCACTGGTCTTTTAGAGCGCGTTTAAACTTCCGGTGCCGCACCGAAAATTTAAACGCGCGCTTAATTTTTCTGTTCGGGGGGAAACCGGTCGAGCAGGGCCTTGAATTCCGGCCGGTCAATCATATTTGCCAGCCGTTTGTCCTCGAACAGCGCTTTGCGGTTGTTGTATCCATAGGAAAGCGCCTTTTCGAGGTCTTCGAGCGCCCGTTCCGGCAGGTTTTGCTGGGCGTGGATGCAAGCGAGGAAGAAATAAGCGTCGGTGTCGTGCGGCTTGATCTCTATGCAGCGCCAAAACTCCGACTCCGCTTCGGCAAACTGACCGGCGTCGAGGTAAAAGGTACCGAGACTGTTGTGGGCCTGGTAAAAGTTGGGGTCGGCTTCGAGGGCTTGCTTGAAATAGGAAAGCGCCGCCTCCCTTTTGCCCAGTTTTGCACTCACTTCGCCCAGGTTGACGGTACCATATAAATCATTGGGCGCCAGGCGTTGATACGCCAGCCCCATTTGCTCTGCCTGTTCAAAATTATTTTGAGAATAATAGATATAGCCTAGTTTGAAATAGGCGTTGGCATATTCAGGGTCCAATTTCACGACGCGTTGAAAAAGCAGGATAGCGCTCTGGTCGTCGGCAAGGTAGTGATAGGCATTGGCGAGGTTGTATTGAGCCAGTACGGAATTGCTGTCGAGCCGGATGGCCTGTTTCCCCGCAATCAGCGCTTCGGTATAGTCGTCAAGATCGTTATAGCTTCCGCACAAATTGGCCCAGGGCAATACCCAGCCCGGCGATTCGCCGATAGCCTTCTCGAATTGGGCAATCGATTCCTTGTAATGACCCTGCCGGCGGTACAACAGGCCAAGTTCGTTGTACGCATAGGCGGCGTCAGGGTCGAGTTGGATACATTCCTGCTGTTCCGACAGCGCGAGCTTGTACAGCGCGGGCGTTTTGGTGCGTTCGCCGCGCAAGCGGTAGTTGAGGCCGGCAAAGTACCGGGCACGGGCCTTCAGACTCTTGTACAGCGGGTGGCTTTCCCCCAGCAGGTCGGCGGCTTTATTCAGGTATTCCGGAAACTGGTCGTAGCGGTTGCTGAAGCTCCAGCGCCGCCGCAATTCCGTCGGGTCGGCTTTCAGGTAATCATTGATGGCTTGCTGGGCGTCGTCTTGCAGGGCCGCGGCGAGGTTGCGGCGCATGAGGCCCTGAAAAGGCGCCATCACGGGCCGGTCTTTGAGTTGTTCGAACAGCGACCAGGCCGAACCCGGTTCGGGCGCCAGCAGTTGGCCGTTTTTCACGGCTTTTTTGAAATCATTGTACAGCGCCAGCGCGTCGGGGTCTTTCGTGGCCGCCAGGGCGTCGAGCACGCCCTTGTCGTTGCTGGCCAGGATGGCGGCGGAGAGTTCAGTGGGGTCTTCCTCTTCCCGAAGCGCGGCCAAAACGGCAGGGTCAACTCTGCCGATCGGCGAGGTTTTATTGCCCACGGTCATTGGGAATTGGTTGTGAGGCGCAGTAGCGGTGGGTACCTGGTCGTCCAGGTAGCGTTCTATTTCCTGGAGGTTCACCACACCGTCGTTGTTGCGGTCGGCAAGGCCTTCGATGCCTTTCAGGAAATAATAGGAAAATACGCCGCGGCCGCCGCCCCAGCCTTTGCCTTCCAACGAAAACTCATCGGCCTGGCACGACATGATCTTGATTTCGTTGGCGTACTGTTTGGCCAGGTTGGCCGCCGTAGCCTGCGCGCCGCCGATCTCATTTCCGGCCAGTTTGCCGGCGCGGCAGGCGTCGGTAATGACCAAAACGCGCGCTTTGGATTGCAGCGAAAGGGTGGCGATGATCTCTTGCAAATACTGCAGCCCGAAAGCGCCGCCGCCCATGTACACCCGCGCAGGTGCGTCCCAGCATAACAGGAAACCGGGCTGGGTGATGGTCTTGCGTTCTACGTCGCCGTGGCCGGAAAAGTAAATGATTGTTTGATCGCCTTCCCTGGCTTTTTCCAGCAACCAATCGAGGGCCGACGCGAACTGCGCCATGGTGGCTTTATCGTTGAGCAACAAGGTGATATGATCGTTCGCTACGTTGCCACCAGCAGGGCTTTGCAGGTACTGCGCAAAGGCGGCGGCGTCGCGGTGGGCGAATTGCAAATCGGTGATGTCGGGGTTTTGGTAGTCGGAAATGCCCACGATCACCGCCCAGGTTGTACCTGTGGCGGCAGTGCCGGCGCTGGAAATGGGCGACACACCTTTGGTGTCCTGGGCCCAGGCATTAGCGAACCAACCGGAAAGGATTAAAAAGACACAGGTTGTTTTTAAAAACATGGTAACCTTAGTTTTCTATAGATGTTGATTTTGGCAATCGGTTATCATCCCCGGCAGAGCCGGAAGCGGATTTTTTTAAGGGGGAAAAACCAGGCGGTTCGGATTTGTAGAAGCGAAGATCGGAAATACACGGGTTATCTATAAAAATAAAAATTCCGGCCGGTAGCGCCGCTGCCGATGAAAAGGGCGTTGCCCAAGTCAACGAGCTGGCTACCGGCCGGAAGGATACGCAGTTTACAGGGTCTTAGTTGAGTACCTTACTAGTTCGACAGGGCAGGCCAGCTGGCGCCATCCTGCCGCGTGAGCGTCACCGTCCCGAACTCGCCGTAAGTATTGCTCCAGTCAATTGTCAGTGCGGAACCGTCCACCTTGACAATTTTATAGGTGTAGGTATCGCCGTATTGGTCGTTGCCGGCCACCGATATCTTGTTGCAGATGTCCACGATCCGGAGCGTCACAGCGGGGTCGGAGCCCAGTGCGCCACCCGAGCCGGGGCCGTAACAGGCATCCCAGGAGCCGAAAACGAAGTCGTCGATTTTGTATTCGTTGGACGTGCCGGTCACTTTTTTCAGTTCGGTAGTGCCGGTCAGGTCGGGCTCATTGCAAAAGTAGTTGGTCAGCACGTAATCGAGTTTCCCCTGCAGGTTGGACTGGCACGACACCTGGATTTTGAACGACACCGTGGCGTCGTTGGCCAGGCGCAGGTCGGCTGATTTCAGTTTAATGTTCAGGGTCCATGCTTCTCCCGGGTTGATATTATCGGGTAAAACCTGGATAGGCAAGTTGCCGAAACTCGAATTGGGGGGGATCGATCCGCTGGTACCGGTTACTTTGTACTGCACATTTTCCTTGGCCGTGGAAGTAGGTAAAATTTCAAACGTGTAATTCACCGGCGCCGATTTCTGGGCGGCAATCAGCATGACGCGGATGCCCGACTCCACTGGCTGCCCGTCGCCGACCCGCAGGAAGGTGAGGCCGGTTTTGCCGGCGTCGATGGCCACGTATTCGTCTTGCAGGGTCTGCGGAATTTCGTCGTTGCAGGAAAAATGTCCGAACGCAACAAGGAGAACGGCGCTATAAATGAGTATTTTTTTCATGACGGAGATTTTTGATAAAGAAGGATGGCGGTTTGATCGCTCGCCGCAGCTGCGCGCGGCAATTCCAGGCTGGAGGCTCGATGGCGCCGGGCCTGGAATGCCGCGCTGCGGTGCGGGCTCAATAGTCGGGGTTTTGTTGCATGTTCTGGTTCACGTCGATTTCGCGCTGCGGGATCGGGTGAACAGCCAGGTAGGAAGACGCTTCGATCGAACAGGGGGCGCTTACTTCGATGCCGGTGCTGCATTGGTGCCGCACCATAGTGGTGCCGGTGCGCCAGTAATCGAAGATGGTATGTCCCTCGAAAGCCAGCTCGCGGTGCCGTTCGGCGAGAATATCGCCGATGCCGTTGGGCAGGGCGTTCCATTGGGTGGCGCCGCGTTTCATGCGGATGGCGTTCAGGTCCTGAAGCGCGCCGGGCGTGTCGTTCTGACGGAAGCGGGCCTCGGCGCGGATGAGGTACATTTCGGCGAGCCGCAGAATTTTCGGACTGTACAGCCCCACGACGCCGTCCTGTTCCTGGAACTTCGACTGGTAGTACTCGTTGTTGGTGTGTTTGAACACCAGGGTGCTGCGGCTATCGCCCGGCTCATACGAGTCGAGCAGGTCGGTAGTAACGCGAATATCGCCATAGCCGGCCGGGATGTAAATATTGCCCAGGTTGTCGGCGCCCCGGTTTTCGGAGGCTTCATTTTTGAGCGTAAAGATCTCCTCGGAAGAGCCAGGGGCGCCAAACATGTCGGCCACGTCGTCGGCCAGGGCATACTGGCTGGCGCCGATCAGGTTGGAGGCCATGGTTGCGGCATTGCCCCAATCGCCTTTGTACAAATACACGCGGGCCAGCAGAGCGTCGACGGCATTGGGCGAGAAGTGGTAGATCCCCTCGTCGCGCAGGAGCCCTTTGGCAGCCTGGAGGTCGGCGATCACTTGAGTGTACACTTCTTGCACCGTATTGCGGGCCGGCTCGCCGATTTCGGCTTTCAGAATGATCGGAATGCCCAGGTCGGTGGCCGGGTTGCCGTTGGTGTATTGTTTGGCAAAATACCGCACCAGGTCGAAGTGCACCAGTGCGCGGATGGCCAGCGCTTCGCCTTTGATCTGGTTTTTCTCAACGGCGTCGCCGTCGAGCGCGTCGATGTTGTTGATCACGTTGTTGACCCGGAGAATTGCCGTGTAGCCCGTGTTCCACAAACCCGTGGCATAGCCGTCGGCCGTCGTCCAGGAGTAGGAATACGTTTGGACGAAGCGGTTGGAGTTGCTCACCGACAGGTACACGAGGTTGGCTTCCACTTCTGGTACGACGAGGAAATCGCGGCCGTAATAGGCCACGGCTTGCAGGGCGTCGTAGGCGCCGTTGACGGCCGTCTTCATCGAGGAAACATCCGACAAGGCTTCCTGCGTCGACAGCGACTGCGCGGGGTTGAGTTCCAATTCTTTGTTGCAGGCAACCGGTAACAGCAGGGCTGCTATCAAAAGTGCCAATATGCTGATGTGTTTCATATTGCTGATTTTACTGATTTTGAAAAGCGGTTTTCCTTAAAAAGTTGGATCAGAAGGTTACGTCTACCCCAAAGGTGATGGATTTGCCTACCGGGTAGCGGAAAAATTCGTTTCCATCTTCGTCCGCTTCCGGATCGAGGCCGGAGTACTTGGTTTGCGTCCACAGATTCTGGCCCTGCGCGTACAAGGTGACACCCTGCATTTTGACTTTGCGCATCCAGGCGGCCGGCAACGAGTAGGCCAGCACGACGTTGCGCAGGCGGATATACGAGCCGTCTTCGAGGTAGCGGGTGGAGATACTGGCCGCGCTTTTGTTGCCGCCCGACAGCGGTTTGGGCCGCGCTGAAATATCGCCGGCTTGTTTCCAGTGATCGGCGGCCTCTTTAATGTGCACCCAGCCGAAACGGAGGCCGTCGCTGTCCATGAACGACTTCGATTGGTTGTACAGTTCCTGGCCCTGGGCCGTGTAGAAGAAGGCCGACAGGGAGACGCCTTTGAACGAGAAGGAGTTGGTGAGGCCGGCGATAAAGTCGGGCTCGGCATTGCCGATCACAAAACGGGTGGCCTGGCTGTACGTGCCGGTCACACCGCCGCCGTCTACGGCCCAGAGGGGCGATCCGTCGGCAGGGTTGACGCCGGCCCATTTGCGCAGGTAAAACGCGCGGATCGGCTCGCCTTCGCGGTACACCTGCACCCCGTTGATGATGTCTTCTCCGTTGGGCAGTTCCAGCACCTTGTTTCTGTTGAAGGAGATGTTGAAATCGAGGTTCCATTCGAAACCGTCGGAACGGGTGGATTTGAATGGTACCAGGTGCAAGGTGCCTTCAACCCCCGTGTTGCGCACTTTACCCAGGTTTTTCGTGGCGGTTTGGAAACCGCTGGTCGACGATACGGGCACATCCAGCAGCAGGTCTTCCGAATGGCGGTTGTAGTATTCCACCGTGACGCCGACGCGGTTGTCGAGCACGGAAATGTCGAGCCCGACATTCAGGTTTTTCGACACTTCCCAGGTCAGGTTCGGGTTGCCGATTTGGGTGGGGCTGCTGCCGGGTTCGTTGATGTAAGACGCGCCGAAGCCGTAGAGTTCCTGGGATTGGAAGTTGCCCAGGGCTGCGTTGCCCGCCGTGCCGTAGCTGGCCCGGAGGCGCAGGTTGTTCAAAAAGCCGAGGCTGCTGAGGAAGGCTTCATCGCTGATCCGCCAGGAAGCGCCTACCGACCAGAAATTAGCCCAGCGGTTGTTGGCGCCGAAGCGCGAGGAGCCGTCGCGGCGCAGGCTCGCGGTGAGCAGGTACCGGTCTCTGAACCCATAGTTCACTTGTCCGAGGTACGACAGGAACGAATAGGCGGTCTTCGATCCGCCTACAAAGCTGGGTTCGGCTGCGGAATCCAGGGTTTTCAGTTTGCCCGAGGCGAATCCTTTACCGCCGGCATTAAAGGTCTTAAAATCGGTTTTTTGATATTCGAACACCCCCAGCGCTTCCAGGCTGTGGTTATGGCCGAAGTGGGTAAAATACTTCAGCAAGGACTGGCTGGTCAGGGCCCGGTTCTGGGTGAAGGCATTGGTCAGGTCGCCGCGGTCGTTGTTCCCGTCGCCGGTAGTGGGGTCGTCGAAATCCAGTTCTTCGATGTCGATAAAATCGATGTTGCCGTTCTGGGTGAAGGTCAGGTTGTTGAGTATTTTGTATGTGGCCGATACTTTGGAGATCAGCCGCAGGGTATTGACATCCACCGGATTGAGAGGCTGGGAGTACAGGAAGTTGTCGCCCGTGAGGCCGATGTAGTCGTCTTCCAAGCCCGTGTACAATTGTTTGGTAACGGGGTTGATTTTTCCCTGCAGCGGCGTGGTGGTAAAGGCCGAGGCGATAGGCGACTGGAATCGGTTGCCATCCACGGCGTTGGTTTGCTGCGAATAGGAACCGTTCAGGTTGATGCCGAAACTGAGCCGCTCGGAGGCGAAATGGTCGATATTGCTCCGGAGGGAGTAGCGGTTGAAGTTTGACTCGATCAGCGTTCCGTCCTGGTTATGATACCCGACGGAGGTAAAAAACCGGGTTTTTTCATTGCCGCCGCGGGCCTGCAATTCCATGGTTTGGGTTTTGCCGTTGTTGAAGGCCTCGTCGAGCCAATCGGTGGTGTTGTCGAGCATGGATGCCGGTCTGATTTGGTCGATCTGTTCCTGGGTACGGCCGCTGTTGGCGAGTACCTCGCGCTCGTAGTTCCACACTTCTTCGGCGTTCATGAGTTTGAAATTGCCGAAATTTGGTTGGGTGACGCCGCTTTGGAGTTTGACGGTAACTTCGGTTTTGCCCGCTTTCCCGCGTTTTGTCGTGATCACCACCACGCCATTCGACCCGCGCGATCCGTACAGGGCGGTTGCGGAGGCGTCTTTCAGCACCGTAACGTTTTCAATATCGTTCGGATTCAGCTGTGCTAAAACGTCTACCGCGTTGGTGGCAGCGTCGAGGGCTGCGAAGTGGCCTTGTTCCATAATAATCCCGTCGACAACATACAGCGGGCCGCGGCCGGCGGTGATCGAGCCCGTGCCCCTGATGCGGACGGCTTGCTGGGCGCCCGGCTGGCCGGAGTTAGCGGTAGTGTACACGCCGGCTGCGCGGCCTTGCAAGAGTTGGTTCACATCCGTCATCGGGATGTTTTCCAGCTGTTTGCTGCCGACGACGGCAACCGAAGAGACCAGCCTTTTGGCTTCCACCTCGGAATAACCGGTCACCACGATCTCGTTGAGCACGTCAGCCGATTCGACCAGGATCACGTCGATGCTGCTCCGGTTGGCGATGACAATTTCCTGGGTCTTATAGCCGGTATACGACACCATCAGGGTGGCTGCATCTGCCGGTATTTTAATGGAGTACTTACCGTTGATGTCGGTAATACCGCCGGAAGCGGTCCCTTTAACCAGCACAGTGGCGCCGATCAATGGCGCACCGGCTTCGTCGGTGACCATTCCTGTCAGGGTTTTCTGCGCAGTCACAGTGCCGGCGCAGGCGAGCAATAGCAATAGCCAAAAAAGATAAATCTTTTTCATGCGAACAGGAGATTTTGTTAACGAATAGAATTGCTTCACTTGAATAATTACAGGTGCACTTGAAAGTAAGGCGGGTCAATACGGACGTGCACATCAAGCAAGGCCAGGCGGAGCTACCTGGCAAGTTTGAGCTGAAACACGGAGTATTAATCGAACCTTGATCCGCATCCGGCGGCTTTATTTTTAGAAAATCGAGCCTGCCGGAATGCGACTATTAAAACCAAAGATATTTTGTTGTCCTTGAATTGCAGAGAAAAAAAACAGATAATTTCCTGTTTTTTACAAAATCTAAAATTTCTGATTGGTTGACGCTTGTTTTAACGAAAATCGGGGCGAGAGGGCCTGATCACTCTTTGCGTTCGGGAAAGAATGCAGTATACAATGCCTGAAAAGCAGCGGTATCGCGCAAAGCCTGCAGGTCGGGGTCGGCAAGCAAATGTTCCGGGCGGTTGAATCCGTTCTTCAACGCAAGGCGAAGCGATTCGAGCGCGGCTGCCTGTTGGCCGGTGAGCGATTGCACGCAGGCCAGGTCGTAATGGGCGTCGGGGAAATCCGGATCGACCCGCAAGGCGCGCCGGTAAGTGATCTCCGCGGCCTTCAAGTCTTTCTTGTTTTGATAGATTTCTCCCAGGTTGACATACATACCCGGGCTCCAGGAATTCAGGCTGATGGCTGTTACGCCTTCTTCTATCGCTTTTTCCGATTGGCCTTGCCGCGACAGCACGGCGCCCAGGTTGGCGTGCGGGATGCCCCAGGCCGGCGCGAATTCGATAGCTTGCCGGAAGTTGGCGGCGGCGCTGTCCAGCTGGTTCGACAAAAAACAGACAACGCCGATCTCGTTGTAAATAAAGGCGGCTTCCGGTTCCAGCGCGATGGCTTGCCGTTGTTTGTCGAGGGCCTTGGGCAACAGGTTGGTGTCGGCAGTGTGGTCGAACCTGAGGCGCAGGGCCAGCCCTTCAAAATACAGGCGTTTGGCTTCGAGCAGTTGATGCATAAAGTGAGCGGGGCCCAGTATTTCGATGGTACGCCGCAGGTATTCGGGGTACAGCTGGTAGAGACCGTGGTCTTTCCGGCGGCGGGTCAGTTCTTTTACGTTGGCTTGCAGGTAGGCGTTGAGCGCCTGCTGGGCTTCATCCTGATAGGCCACGGCCAGCCGGCGCTGGAGAGTCTTGTGCATGGCCGACAGGGTTTCTACCTGAAGGAGGCTATCGAGCAGACTACTGGCACAGCGTTCCGGCGGTTCGAGCAACTGGCCCAGGCGAATCGTCAGGATAAAATCTTCGTACAGGCGGCGTGTCGCGGCGTCGGCATGCCGGCTCATAAAATCGTCGAGGGGTTGCACTTCGAGCTGCACAATGGGGGTCAGCATAGGCGTGGTTTGGCCGACCAGTTTTTCGCGGGTATAGGCGCTGGTTTTACATACCCAGTCGGTATTGTCGGAAAATGCCAGCAGGGCGCAACTGGCGGTTCCCGTGAAAGGCAAGTCTTTTTCGCGCAGGTAGCGCAAAAGTTCGGGCACGTACACTTTCTGGTCGTAGTCCTGATCGGCCATACCCAGCAGGCCGTTGAGCAGGGTATTGCCAAATGTTTTGCCTTCTTGTCCGCCGTTGGCTGAATCGGGCAGGGTCATGGTCAGTTTTTCCCGGAACAAGCCGCCGTAGGCCTCCATACCGCTCCAATCGCTGAGGGCTTTTTCGCTGGTGTTGCAGGGGGCGATTTCCACGACGAGCAGAATACGCGCGCCATTGCGTGCTGCCGCCTCTCCCAGCAGGGACGACAGGCGCGACAGAGCCAGGAAACCGGCATCGGTGGGCGCCGGCGGCGAATCATAGAACAACAGGCGGGCATCGCCGCGGGCTTTGATTTGCCCCTGCAGGGTACAATACACTACAATCTTGTCGCCGAGGTGGACGCCATCTACGAGGGCGTCGAGCGCTTCCGATACGTGGGCCAGCGAGGCCGTTTCATTGGTGAGCAGCACCAGATCGTTGCCCGATACGCTTCCGCCGGCCGGCGTTTTCAGGAATGCGGCGAAGGCTTCGGCGTCGCGCCGGGCATAAGGTAGCGCGGCAAATCCCGTTTGCTGGTATTGCCCCACGCCAACCACGAGGGCGCGAATGGCGCCCTGTACGCCCGAGGCCCGCTCGGTGATCGCAGGCGAAAGCAGGGGATGGAAATAGCGGATGACGGTTTCCTGGGCAGAGAGCTGCCCGGTGGCGCACAGGCACCAGAGGAACGGGAGGAAGAATCGATTACACATAGTTGAGACATTAATTCGTATGGATACTCGGAATTTAGGGTGGGTTATCATTGGGATAATAAAAGTGGTATCCCGGGCTGGAGTGGATGGCGATAGAGGATATCCCTGTTCACGATAGACCCAAACAATGGTCCGCGTTTTTTTATGCTACCGTTCCTCCCAGCCGGGCGGGAAATGCTTTTGCATCAGCGCTCCGAAGCGCTTGGTTTTGCGGATGTTTTGGAAGAGGGGTTCATGGCGAATGGGGCCGGGTTCGGGGTACCAGTGGTCGAGGGCTTTTTCGAGGTAATCCAGGGCAAGATGGGAATGACCCTGTTGTGCCGCGAGCAAGGCAAACCCATAATACCCGCGGAAGCCGTTTTGATGGGTCCAGTCGTTGCACCACCGGAACATGTCGGCGGCTTCGGCTTGGCGACCCCGGCGGAGCAGGAACTGGCCGTAATGAAAATGGGCGATGTCGCGGCAGGGGAGGTCTTCTATAAACAAGCCGCTTTGATATGCAACAGCCTTCTTGAACCAGGTTTCCGACGCGTCATCATTGTTTTTGGCCGCCTCGATTTCAGCGAGCCAAGTATAAATCAAAGCAAAATAGGCATTAGGTGTAGGATCCAGCGTCAATGCATGAAGCAATTCTTGCTGCGCTTTTTGGATATCATGTCTTAGAAAACAGTTAATTGCGCTTACCCCTGTTTTCACTACGATTGGAGCCGACCAAAGGATTGAATCCTGTGTTCTGATCAGGAAATTTTCGGCCAGATCATACCGTTCCAGATCGGCATAGATATGGCCGATCCAAAAATTCGATAAGCTGGTATCCTGGTATGTTTTATACCAAATCGACTCCCCTTTTTTACCGTGTCGCGTTTCCTGATAAATGCTGGACAGGTACTCAAATGCTCCGTTATTTCTGGCAGTATCCAGTTCAAGCCCCTTTTGGAGAAAGCGTATTGCATTTTGAAAATCCTTTTTCAGATAGAGAGTTATACCCATACGCATGTAACCATTAAAAAGATCGGGTTTCTGGTCGATCATCTTTTGGGTAAGGGATATTGCTTCGTCTAACCTACCCTGCACATAGGCTCTAAACTTGCCGAGTCGCTCCAGCACAAGGTACGAATTCGGCTTCTGCTGATATGCCAGCAGGAGCCAATACTCCGCTCTTTCCATGTTCATGGTGGTGTTGGTGTGCTCCTGCCCCGCATCCAGGTAGGGGAGCAGCCAATGCGGCGAAAGGCTGATGGCCAGTTGGCAGTATTTTTCCACAGAATCCGTGGCATACGGGCTATTCCATTTGTACAACATGGCCATCGAGTGGTAGAGATAGGCCGCTTCGGAATCGAGTTGGATAGCCTCGTCGAGCAGGAGCCGGGCCGCGGCTTTCCGGGACCCGAATCGGTGCCATTCGTCGGAGCCCTGGCTGCGGCCCTGGCTGATGGGATATGCTTCGAAGTACAATTTTTTGGCGCGCAAGGTGTTGCGCAAATAATGATTGTCGCCGAGCAGGGTTATTGCCTGTTCGATGTACCGGGGGTAATTCTGGTACTTGTCGGGGTGATATATCCAATTATTGACCTCATAGGGATCGTCGTCGAGCAAGGCGTTGAGGGTTTGCTGCACTTCATCGAGCAGGGCCACGGCCAGGTTGCGACGCAGCAGGCCATGAAGCGGTTTTAGGGCTTCGTTCCGGAGCAACAGGGTCAACAGGGCCTCGGCGCAGGAATCGGGCGGGTCGAGGAGCCGGCCATCGGCCAGGGCCTGTTTAAAATTTTGGTAGCGCTGGCGGGTGGCGGAGTCGGCAGCGGCCAGAAGTTCATCTTCGAGGCCTTTGTTGTCGGTTGGTTGGAGGGTGGTCAGGGCGGTCGACGATCTGGACTTTTTTAGCGCTGCCAGCGTGGCGGCGTCTACCCTGGCCAGCAGGAACTGGCGATCGCCGGTCACCAGTGGCATTTGCGGGTGTGGGGCGGTTTCAGCGGGCACGCGGTCTTCGAGGTAGCGGCCGGTTTCGAAAAGGTTGACCCCGCCGTCGGCATCGATGTCGGCCATCCCGGTGAGGGCATCGAGGAGGTGGTAGGAGAACACGCCGCGGCCGCCGCCCCATTGGGCGCCTTCGAGGGAGAATTCGTTGGGTTGGCAGGACATAATCTTGACCTCGTTGGCGAATTGGCGGCTGAGGGTCAAGGCTGTTGCCTGGGTGCCGTTGATGGCGTTTCCGGCGAGTTTGCCGGCGTGACAGGCGTCGGTGACGAGCACCATTTTGACTTGTTTGTCCGCCAGGGTGGAAACGATCTCCTGGAGGTCGCGCAAGTTGACGGCGCCGGCCATATACACGGTGGGTGGCGTGTCGTAAGCGAGCAGGAAGCCGGGCTGGTTGCGGGTCTTGGATTCGACGTCGCCATGACCGGAGAAATAGAAAATGGCTTTGTCGCCGGGTTGGCAAATATCGAGCAGGGCGAACAAGGCGGTGATAATAGCGGCATTGGTGGCTTTTTCGTTGGTCAACAGGGTGATGTTTGCCGGGGGCAGGCCGCCCCCGGCGGGGCTTTGCAGCCAGGCTGCAAACGCCTCAGCATCGCGGTGGGCGAACTGCAGGTCGGGGATTTGCGGGCTCTGGTAATCGGAAATGCCAACCACCACGGCCCGGGTCGAATACGAAGCCGGGAATTCGTAAGGCGCAATGGGCGTCACGCCTTTTTCCTGGGCCGGCAAGGCGGTAGCAATACAAAGCAGGTATGGTAGCAATGCCAAGTTTTTCATGCGCGTGGATCGTTCAGTGCGTTTACCGTTCCTCCCAGCCGGGCGGGAAATGCTTTTGCATCAGCGCTTCGAAGCGTTTGGTTTTGCGGATGTTTTGGAAGAGGGGTTCGTGGCGAATGGGTTCGGGGCGAGGGTAATAATACTGCAGTGATTTTTCCAGCCATTGCAGGGCTTCTAAGTTACGGCCTTGTTTGGCTGCAAGCAATGCGAAACCGTAATAGGCGAGGTATCCGCGTTCAAAGGCATATGAATTCGTTTTTTGAAACCATTTTTCTGCCTCTTGTATTCGGTTTTGGTCGAGTAAATAGCGGGCATACAGAAACAAGACTTCCTCCCGATGCTGCCAATCTTCCAGAAAGTAAATTTGAGGAAAATTCAGGGCTTTCTGGAACCAGTCTTCCGCTTCCGTCAAATGATGCATTCGCCCTTCAATGGCGCCCAATATGGCATAATCCAGTTGAAACAACGCATTTGAAGTGGGGTCAAGACCAAGCGAGCGCAAACAGGCTTGCCGGGCTTTTTCCAGGTCATTCCTGGCGAACCAGGATTTACCCAAATAAGCATATTTTCCTGTTTGCATGCCTGGTGGTAAAACAGAATCGGGGATTGCCAAACAGTGGTAGATAATGGAATCGGGCTGCGACCCAAATGCTGCTATGTTGTAATGCACCCGTTCCGGTGAGTTCAGCCACATTGCGCCAACATGTTTATTGATCACGTTTGGGCGGCGGGTGCGGTAACCCAGCCACGCCAGGAAAAAGTGACTCCAGTTGAGCGGGGCAGGATCGATCTCCAGGGACTTAGAAAACCATCGTTCAGCTGTTTTATAGTCCCTTTTTAGAAAATAATTCAGGCCTTGTATTGCGGCTCCCTTGAAAAGATCGGGGTGCAGGGCTACCATTTTATCCGCCAGTTCAATCGCTTCATCCAACCGGTTTCGCAATTGCAGGAGGGAGGACAGCCGTTCCAGTACAAGATAAGATTTCGGATTGATCTGGTATGCTTGCATCAGACACGTATCCGCCCGGGCGAGGTCAACCTGGAAGTCACTGTATTCGATCGAAAGGTCGAGCCAGGGCAATAGCCATTTCGGAGCAAAGCGACTGGCCAATCGACAATATTTCTCCACAGAGTCGGTCTGATAGTCTAACACGTTACCTGTATTGCTCGTATACAGGTTCGCGATCCCATGATAGAGAAATCCTGCTTCCGGTTGAAGTGCCACACCTTGTAATAAGCGTTTTTTCGCTTCCATTCGAACAGAATCCTGCCGGAACGGGAGCGACCGCAGTTCACTCAACATATTCGCCAGCAGGTAGGCTTCAAAGTATAATTTTTTTGCCAACACGGAAGGATACGCTAAATGCTCCGGCCCCAGTAATTCCAGTGAACGTTGCAGTTGTTGGGGGTAATCAGCATATTTATCCGGGTTGTATTGCCATCGGGTCGTTTCATACGGGTCGCTTTCAAGCAGGGCGTTCAGGGCCTGTTGCGGCTCTTCTTGCAGGGCCATGGCAAAGTCAAGCCGCGTGGAATTGTAGATTGGTTCAAAGCTTTTTTCCGGCAACAGACGGTTGAAAAGTGTTTCAGCACAGGAATCTTGCGGTTTGAAAAACCGTTTTTCCAGGAGCGCCAGTTTAAAAGCCCGGTAGGTCGCCCATACAAATGGGTCGGCCTGCGCCAGTGCCTCGTCTGCGGGCATTTGATCCATGCCGGATTTCAGCGCCAATAATTGCGCTGAAATGTCGGCTTTTAATTTCTCGTACGTGGCGATATCGACCGAGGCAATTTTTTCGGTCGGCAGGCCTACGGTAATGGGTGTTTGACGTAAAGGCGCCACATCGGGGCTGACGTGGTCTTGCAGGTACCGTCCGATTTCAAGCAGGTTGACTGTAGTGTCGCGGTTTTGGTCGGCCAGTCCGCAAAGCCCGTTTACCAAATAAAAGCTAAACGCCCCACGGCCGCCGCCCCATTGCTTGCCTTCCATGCTGTATTCATCCGGCGCGCAGGAAAGTATTTTGGTTTCCTTGGCAAACTGCCTGGCAAGATTTGAACCGGTAATAACCGCTCCGCCAATTTCCGAACCGGCCAGCTTGCCGGCGTGGCATGCATCGGTGATAAGCAGCACCCGGACATTTTTCTTCGACATGGTAGAAACCACGGCTTGCAAATAAAACAAGGGGTAAGCGCCAGCCATATAATTCTGTGGCGGCGAATCCCAAGGCAGTAAAAAACCGAGTTGAAAGTCAGTCTTCACTTCCACGTCTCCGTGACCGGAGAAATATATAACTGCCTGGTCGCCGGGATTGCTCTCTTCCATGATCCAGGTCAGGGCGCTGGTCAGATGGGCAAGGGTGGCCTCGTCGTTGAGGAGCATTTGAAGGTTGTTTGCCGAAATCTTGCCACCGGCGGGCGATCGTAGCCACGCAGTAAAAACTGCGGCATCTTCATCCGCGAACTGCAGGTCGGGGATTTGCGGGCTCTGGTAATCGGAAATGCCGACCACCACGGCCCGGGTCGAATGCGAAGCCGGGAATTCGGAAGGCGCAATGGGCGTCACGCCTTTTTCCTGCCCGTAGGAGGCCGGCAGCCCGGAGGCCAGGAGCAAAAACAGGGGAGCAATACGTATTTTCATAAGGCCGGACTTTGGTTTAACTGTTGGAACGGTTCACCGCCATTCGTTTCTCGTCCACCTTTCAGGATTTAACCAGCCAAATTTAAGCAAAAAACCACAGGCCGCCCCGGCTTTTCCGGGGCGGCCTCAGAACAAGTTGTATGTTGAAACAGGTGTTGTTGCAGGTGAAGGAAGGGTAGGGCGTCCGGCTGGCAATGCGACGCCTGTCTTATTAATACCCGTTTTCCAAAACGTTATCAGTCTTTTGCCTGTTCGGGAAGGATTTTTCTGCGGGCTTTTCCGGCGAGGCGATGCCGGGCCTGCCGGTCCCGGCGCCAACACCCGAATCCCGGCGGCCGGGTGTCGGTACCGCCGGGATCGGGCTGATTGACATATGGTTAATTACAGGGACGAATAGGAGGGGGCCTGCGTTCGACTTACGTTAGCCGTGAATCACATACTTGACCATTTCCAGCACCTGGCCTTTGGCGCTGACCTTGACCACTACGCGGTCGTTTGGCTCGTGGATGTAAAATCCGTCTTTGGCGGCCATGATGTTGCGGTAGGCCGCCGCATTCAGGTCGTCTTCCGGCGCCAGGATGGATGCTTTGGCCATGGTGCGGTCGCGGAACCGCAGCAGGCTCACCAGATTGCCCCGGTCGTTGGAAAAAACGATCGTAGCGGAGTCGAACTCGCGTTTGCGGGCAAAATAAATGCCGGCCGCGGGGTCCATGGGGATGCGCTTCAGGTCGCTGGTGCGGCCCAGTTCCATTTGGTGCACGAGCAGGCGGAAGCCTTCCGGCAACGGCAGGCTGGTCAGCACGTTGGCATCGGTTATGCCGAGCAGGGCCTGCAGGTTTTGCTGGCCGTACAGGGCGCTCATCACATATTGCGATGCCGACAGCCGCTTGAAAATGGCGGCGGCTTCGCTTTTCCGGCCCTCGCCCGGTTGCAGGGCGTAGGTAATGCCCAGGGCGAGCTCAGCCATTTCGGATTCCGGTTTTCTACCGTTTTTATGACCGTCTGTTGCCTTTAACAGGTTCATCTCGGCGTACTTCAGCGCTTCCACCGGCTTGCCCATCAGGTTGAGGGCGCACACCATATTGATGCGGGCCGGGAGGTAGTTGGGGTCCAGCTGCGCCGCCATTCGAAAATTGTCGATGGCTTTTTCCAGAAAAGCCCCGCGCAAGGGCTGTTCGGTGGGGTCCATCGACACCGGCCCGCGTGCCGAGCGGGCGAGTTTGGAGTACCAATCGGCCTCCATGGGATAGATAAACCGGTCGGTTTGGGGGTTCCAGAACTGCTGGGCGATGCGTGTATACGCCAAGCCGAGGTTGTTGTAGATCTCCAGCCCCTGATAATACTGCAGGATGTATTCGTACCCGCTGCTGGCCAGGGTGTTTTGGCCGATGACCAGGAGATAGTTGCACGATTCGAACAATTCACGCAGGTCATCGGCGATGGCCAAAACCTCCTCACAGCTCGCTTTGCGTTCGTCGAGGCTGGGATAGCCCGGCAAGGTTTTGCCGTTCAGGTCGTAGTCCTCGTAAATGCGGCCGATCACATCGGGCATGATCTTGAGCACCCCGTATCCGGCCAGGTAGGCATTGAACAAGCCTTGAATATCGGCCACTTTTTCGAGCCGGACATCGGCGCTGTAACTGCGGTTGTAGGCCAGGAAGTTGGTTTGCACGCGCCCGCCCCGGATTTCCGATTGGAAGGCGTGCACCAGTTCGTGGCCGAGCATGAACGCCAGGGCAGCGAGCGAATCACGTCCGAAAGATTGGCAGATATGGTATGCTTTTTCGTCGAGCAGGATGGTGTTTTTCCAGGGGACGTAAGCGGCTACTTTTTTGTTTTCAGTGGTGATCACTAATTTGGGCTTCTTGAACTTATAGTTCCCGTTGGTGACGTACAAGCGGTCCAGAACGGCTTGGGCCACAGTCATAGGCGTGCCGGCGCGAAGCGTGGGCGCCAGGCCAAGGCAGAAGGCGGCACACCAAACCAATTTTTTCAGCATATACTAGGTTTGATAAAACGATTACTTCGGAATTAGTTGCTCGAGTACGGCCGTAGCGCCGCGCTGGTTGGCAAACGAATTGTCTTCCGACAGCTGGCGGAATGCGTTGCGGGCATCTTCCAGGCCGTTTTCTGCCTTGAGGTAGCAGAGGCCGAGGTTCCAGAGCGCATTGTTTTTCAGCGCCGATTCGGAACGGGAAAGGGGGAGCAGTATTTCGATGGCTTTGGCGTAGTGTTCCTGGCTCATGTGGATGACGCCGAGGTAGTACAGGGCGGTGTCGTTCTCGGGGTGCGCTTCCGAAAACGATTTGAGCAGGGCGAGGGACTCCTGGTAGTTGCCGGCTTCATACAGTTCCAGGGCTTGCTTGAGGGTATCGGTGTCCGATTGAATACCGGCCAGCCCGTAGGAAGTGAGCGTGGCGATGATCTGATGGGCGCGCTCCGTATCGTCTTTGGGCTGGTAGAACTGGCTGTACAACGCGTTGGGGTTAGGCGATTGGTGTTGCTGCTGCGTGAAGAAGAAGACACCGGCGGCGATAGCGACGAGGCCGGCTGCGATGGCAAGTATTCTTTTCATTACTGACGTTTTTGAAGAGTGAGCAATCGTTAAAGTAGGTGTGGATACTGTTTTGAGGGCCGTAAAAAAACCCTCCAATTTCAGGTTTTGATGGACGACTCCAATCGTTTCCCGAAGGTTGCGGTGACCGGCATAGTCCAGGCCGTTCAAGAGGGCCTGTTCCAGTTCGACGTCGTTGCGCAAGACCGGATTGCGTTGCAGCTCTGCTTCAAAAGCTTTCCGATCTGCGGCATCCATCGTTCCGTTCAAATACCGGTGGATGGTGTCGATGTATTCTTCGTTCATGCAGCGTCGTTTTGAAGGTGTTTAAAAAGGGGGTGGGCTTTCACTTGTTTACGCAGATATTCGAGGCAGCGGTATTTTTTTACTTTTACAAAGGCTTCAGAATAACCCATTTCGGCGGCGATTTCCGACTGCGGCCGCTTTTCATAAAAGGTCAGCAGCAGCAAGCGCCGGCAGTCTTCCTCCAGAATTTCAAGGCAACCGATAACTACATTGAGCCGGGATTCCTCTTGCGACCGTTCGGACAGATCCTCTGGCGGGAATCTGCCAACCAGGTCCAGCAGGTCGGCATCGGTGGTGGCGATCTCCTTTTTGCTACCGCTTTTTTTCAAGAGCAGGTTGCGCGCGATGGCAAAAAGGTAGGTGCTCAGCTTGGCCGTCAATTGAAAGTCCGGCTCCCTGATTTTTCGGACCAACACCACCAGCACGTCCTGAAACAAATCCTCTTTTTCTACGTCAGGCATACCGTGGTCAGATGCTTGCTTGGCCACCATGTTGTAATAGCGCCGGTACAAGGCTTCGAACGCTGTCGGCACACCTTTGCGGAGCGCTTCCAGCAGTGCGGTATCGGAATCGAATGTCAACAAGTTATCCATGAATACGCTTTTCAGCAGTAGGTTATCAGTTGCAGGAAAATCTTTTTTTCCGTGCTAAAGTACAACAAAAACGGGCCGGAGCTTACCTCCGGGCCCGTATGCTCTGCAAATTATGTCGTTTAAAATGCTCTTAAATTCGTCTACCGGAAGGTTACGGCTGCACAGGTATCGCAATCCATGGTAACTTCCAATTTGATCTCGTACGAACCCGGCTGCGAAATGGTGATATCCTTCGTGGAATCCGGAGTGGGTTTTACGTCCGTCGCGCTATCATTAGGCCTGGTCGAATACCGACTACTTACTGTGTTGCGTACAAACAATTTGTACGAAACGGTGCCCTTGGTAATGTCGATGTTTACGTTATCGTACTGGGTGATGAAGGTTTTGATGACCTTCGGCTGGAGGACATCCTGGGCCGACAGGCTGAACGCTGCGGTGAACAGGAGGAATGCGCAGATGGGGAGTGCCCGAACTAATAGTTGCTTCATTGGAAAACATTTTTTGACAGTGAAAAAACGAATTTGAAAACACCAATGTATACCAGGCTTTTCAAATGGTTATCACTGCTGCGAAATAAATTCCATTTTTTTTTTTACGTGAGGTTTGCCGTACTTTCCTGCGCTATTTCATCCCGCCTTTTCCAAAATTCTTCCAAGGCTGATAACCGATTCCATAATCCGGTATTTATGGCAGAATACGTAAATCAAAAGCGTTATGAAGCGCAATCATACTATATTATTGGTATCAAGACAACTGAACCGGGTGCTGACCCTGGTATGTCTTACCATCCTCCTGTTGGCCACCGGCGGGCAGGTCCTGGCCCAGGGCCAGAAATACGCCCTGCTGATCGGCATCGGCAATTATCCAACCGAAGGGGGGTGGCAACATATCAATGCCACCAACGACCTCGTGGTCATGGGCGACGCCTTAAAAAAGCGGGGATTTCCGGAGGGGAATATTTTCCTGCTCAAAGATCAGGACGCTACCCGCGAAGGTATCCTGAAGGCCTGGCGCCAGGACTTGCTGCCGCATGTACATACCGGCGACGTGGTGTATTTCCAGTTTTCCGGGCATGGCCAGCAAGTGGCTGACGACAACGGCGACGAACTCGATGGCTACGACGAAGCCATTGTGCCCTACGATTCACCTTTGCGTTATGTGGAGGGCGTGTATGAGGGCAAAAACCTGATTCGCGACGACGAACTCAACTCGCTTTTTACGGACCTCCGCCGCCGCCTGGGCTCCAGCGGGAACCTGATGGTGGTGCTCGATGCCTGTCACTCGGGCACCGGCACCCGCGGCATGGAGCCGGCTCGCGGTACGGATATCCCCATGGCAAGCGATGATTACGCGAAAAAGGTGATTAACCGGCCGGGAGAACCGCTCTCTGCCGCCCAATTCGGCGTAGATGGTGTAAAGGGTTTGGCGCCCATGGTTGCCTTTTTTGGCTCGGCACAAAACCAATTGAATTTTGAGGCCCGCGACGAGCAAGGCCAGCTTCTGGGCTCGCTCTCCTATGCCCTGAGCAAAAAACTCAGCCAAGCGCCACCCTCCACCACCTACCGCGGTTTGTTCGAGCAGATCCGGGTGGAAATGAGCGCTATCGCTCCCCGTCAGCAACCCCAGGTAGAGGGCGGGAATGCGCTCGACCAGGAACTCATGGGTGGGCGCCTGCTCCCCCGCCCGATGTTCTACCACGTGACCGCGTGGAACGACCCGGGCTCCGTCATCATCGATGCCGGCTGGGTGCAGGGGCTGAACGATGGCGCCATTATCGGGCTGTTCCCGCCCGAAACCCGCGACCCGGAACACAGCACACCCCTCGCCCGTGGTACCGTGAACGGCGTGCGGCCCTTTGAAGCCACCCTGCAACTGGACCAAAACCTGTCGCAGGAGGATGCGCAAAAAACCTGGGCCTACGTGCTGGAACAAAATTTCGGCAACCTCCGGATCGGCCTGTCGATACAACTGCCGGAAAGCCATCCGCTTAAAAAAGCCCTGCTCGACCGCATAGCGCGCTATCCGATGGTCCAGCTCGATGAGGCGCCTGAATTGTTCTTGACGACTTCGGGCCCAGAAGTAAAACTCATCGGGCATGGCGACGCCGAACTGCAACTTCCGAACCTGAACCTTAACCTGCCCGCCGTAGCCGCCGAGCAGGTTCTGCGCCAAATCCTGGCCTATGCCCAGGCTAAATACCTGCGGCAAATGGAGGCGCGAAGCCCTATGCTGAACGTCGATTTCGAAATGATCCCCGTCTCGGTCGATCCGCGTACCCTGATGGAAACGGGTGATATCCCGATCGATACCAAACGCGATGCCGCCGGCAACCTGCATTTCAAGGACGGCGACTATTTCAAGGTGCGGGTTAACAACCGCGGCGACAAAGCGGCGTATTTTACACTGCTCGACATCCAGCCCGACAATGTGGTGAACCCGCTCATCCCGGATGAGAATGAAACCCCTGCCGAATTCCGCGTGCTGCCCGGGCAGTCGGTTAATGTGCCGAAATTGTTTCATATTGGCCCGCCGTCGGGGGTGGAAATGTTCAAACTCATTGCCACCGAACAACCCGTCGACTTGCGACCCATCGCCACTTCGCGCGGCGCAGGCACCCGGTCCAATACTGCACTAAATCCCCTGGAAAAACTGTTCGGGCAAACGTTTTTCAACGACGATTGCCTGAGCCGCGGCGGAAAGACCGTCAACCTCTCCGCCAACTCGATCAATGTACAAACATCCACCTTTATTATTGACTGACTGTATGAATCCATCGCTCTTGCGCGTTAAAACCGCGTCATTTCGCCCGTTGCTGCCCTTCCTTTGCCTGTTCTTTTTAGGCATCCGGCTGTTGCCGGCGCAGGATCTGCATGTATACTACGATTTGTTTGCCGACACCCTCAGCTATCAAAAAGATGGCAAAACCGTGCACAATCCGAAAATCCGGAAAGGTGATTTTATCGTAATGCATTTCACGGAGTTTAACCCCTACCTGTACCAGGCCGAGGTAGATGTGTCGCAGGACAATAATTCCGATGGTTGGGCCGGCAGCACCAGCATCGGCGCCTTTCAGGGACTGATACCGGGCCTGAGCCAATTCCTGCCTGCTCTGGGCGCGTCGGCCGCCGGCGACAGCGCAGGCCAGGCGCCCATGTCGTTTCTCGACCTGCCGTTGCTCCGCGTGGGCGAATCGAGCCTGAGGTTGAAAGACTTGTTTTCCAACTCCCGCGGCACCGAGCAATTGCTGCAACAAGCACAGGTGCAGTTGACCGAGCTGGCGCAAACGCAAGCGGAAATGGCCGAAATTTACCAGGAGGTGCAAACTATTGAAAAGTCCGAACGCGCGGCCCAGTTGGCCAACGAACACCTCGATCTGTTGCTCCACAACCCGAACCTGAAACCGTCGCTCATCCGCCGGATCGCAGCCGAGTACCTGAAGCTGATCTTCCCGGAAAAAAACGCCGACTCACTCCAGGTGAACGATGCTTTCCAATGGCAGGAAATGCCGGCGGCCAAAACCCGCCTCCTGCAGGAGTTGCAGGCCAAACAACGCGTGTTCGACGCCCAGATGATCCGCATCTCCCCGGTCTCCCAACAATTGAGCAACCTCGACGTGGGCAGCGCCGAACTGGAGCATTTTGCCGGCGATCTGCGCGATATCATTGCGCAAAGCGGCAAATTGCGCCAGCAACTCGAAGCCTATCTCGCCGCACAGGCCAAAAAACCCCTGCACGACCTGACCCTGGAGGAGATGCTGGCCCTTCAAATGAAATTCCGCGAACTGGCTAACCAGAATTTCACCTACGATTGCGCCGTGCAGGTAGAAAAAGAGATTGTGGTCATATCGGCCTCCTTTATGCCGCTCGACACCGCCGCCGAACTGCATGCCGGCGAAAAACCGGTCGCCAAAGTCAAAACGATCAAACTGGAATCGCGCGGCGGCCTGCATATCAACACCGGATTCGGCGTCGGCTTCAACCGGCTGTTCACTCCGGCGCAGGAGTTCAGTTCGCGCGAAAACGTCATCGTATCCGACGAGGGAGGGATCGTACAACCGTCACTGACCACGCTGCTCCATTTTTACGCCAATGGCCGCCGCAGCACTACCTTGGCCGGCACCTTCGGCCTGGGCATCCCCATCAGCGGCGCCAACATTACGTCCCTCAACTTTTACCTGGGCCCCAGCCTGCTTTTCGGCCGCGGTCAGCGCATCGTGCTGACGGGCGGGATCACCACTGGTCCGGCCGAACGCCTGGCCAAAGGCTACCGGGTGGGCGACCCCTTCGACCTCAATGCCGGCGATATTCCAACCCGCACCCGATACGAACTCGGGTATTTCATGGGGGTATCGTTTAACTTGGGGCGGTAGCATCCGATTGTATATTGTATTATTGCCAGATTTTCAATATCATACTTACACTGTAAAAAATCACCAACATGAGAAAAAGTAGTTCAATTTTTCACCTTTCGGCCACCATACTGCTCTTCCTGTTTAGCGTGGCAACCCTGTTGCCTGCACAAAAACCCGTGGCGGGTGGGAACGGAACCAAACTGCCCTATTGTGATCAAGTTAAAGATCTGGCGCAGAAAAACCTCCAGGCACGCGCCAACCTCGAGTGCCAGACGGTTTTTCAGTGTATGGATTGCATCGATCGCGCCAGCGAAACCAAGACCTGCGCGCCGCTGGTAGTACAACCCGAACCCAACAACGCAAAATGCCGGGTGCTGGTAGCGCCGGTGAACGACATGGCCCAAAACCCGCAAAAAAGCACCGTGACGCCCGAACCGACCTTTAAAGTCGACATTTTCCAGGGGCAATGCCTCAACGGGCAGATCAGCTTGCAGGCTATGGTGTGCACCACGCCCAATGCCAAGTGCGATGATGTAAACCGCTACAAATACGCCTGGCAGGTAGACGGCAAACCGGCCGGCAGCAGCTGGAGCCTGGATTGCGTGTCGGGCAAAACCGTTCAGGTAACGGTTACCCAAATCTCCAGCGGCCAGGCCCGCACGCAGGTGATGAGCCTCAAACAGCCGCCCGCGACTGAACGCATCACGCCGTACAAACTGGTGGCCGCCTATAAAAAGACCAGCTGCTTCGGCCGCTGCCCCGTGTTCACGATGGAGATCGGCGAAGACGGCATGGTCACCTGGACCGGGCTGCAAAACGTATCGCCCATGGGCAAAAAAACGGCCAAAGCCCCGGCTAACGCCTTATCCAAACTGGAGGAAAAAGCCAAGGCGATCAAGTTTTTCGAGATGAATGACCGCTATCCGGCCACCCCGATCCTGGATGCGCCCAGCACGGTACTGTATCTCAATTTCAACGGCAAAGAAAAGCAGGTGATCGACCTGGCCGAAGCCCCTGCCGCGCTCAAAGAACTGGAAGCCCTCTTCGATGAAATAGTCGAAGGATTGGGCTGGGGTAAAAACGTCGGCAACCCCAAACCCAAAGACACCACCACGCCGGGCAAAGGCCAGCGGCTGCCGTCCGGAAACTAACCATTCCATTGGGCCTGAACTTATTTGTTGAATAATGAGGGCAGGGTTTACCGGCTGAAAAGGGTAAAAGGAAGGATGTTTTTCCGGCTTTTTTATCCTGGGCAGCGGGTAAACCCTGTCCTTTTTTTTGTTGCTAATCTCATTGTAAACTAACGTGCGTTTTGAATAGCGACAAACTGCAATCGAGAAGCATTGGTCAATAAGCGTCGATTTTTGGCCTCGGAGCGGCCGGACATTTGTATTCGGTGGAATAATGAAACAAATGTCAGGCCTCTCCGAGGCCTCCAATATCGACGTTCAATGGCTCATGCTACAAACGTTGGGCCTCTCCGAGGCCATACAGTGTTCAATTGTTGGTGTCGATCTGTCCATAACGCACCTTAAACTAAGTTTTTGCCTGGTTCTGCGAAAAATCTGTGAGAAAAAGCCTTTTGAGGGTGGGTTTCGCGCAGATTTTCCGCAGAATTGATTCCGCGTGGGACGTTAAAATATCAACCTATTTTGTTTACAATGTACTTATTCTATCTGGTTGAAGTTTGTCGCTATCCCAAACGGGCGTTGTCGCTAAAAAATTAATCCTCCCGACCCTGATAACTGCGTGCGGAAGGCCGGTATCAATGGAACATATTCATTCGATTGATCACGTTTAAATGCTTCGTCATGAAACCGCACGTTTTGTTTTTCGCGACCGCCCTGGCCTGCCTGTTGCTCGCCTCGGCCGCAGTACACGCACAGAAAACCGTTATCTGGAAAGGCGGCGCTCCGGGCCTGGAGACCGAGTGGAACTGTCCGAAGAACTGGAGTTCCGGCGCCGTACCCAACTGTTTTTCCGACGTCATCATTCCCGATGTATCCACCGCGTCCAACCGCTATCCGGCGATCCGGGAGCGGGGGCATGAGGTCAATACCCTGGTGATGTATTCGGGTGCCAGTCTGTTCATCCAACCCAGCGGGTCGCTCAACGTCATTAACCGTTTTGACCAGCAAGGCAAGCAAATGATCGCCGGAACAGGAGTCCTCCTGGTGGAAGACCGGCCATACGTTCCGGACCTGCCGGGCGCCTTGCCCGCAGCTGCAGAGGCTGCTTTGGTGGTGGCCCACAAGTGATTCGACCACAGCACAAAAAAGTATTGCGGAGGCAGATGGCTTGGGCTCATAGGAGACTATGTGCCCTGCCTCCGCTTTTGCTTTTTGCGCTGCCGGCTGGTTGAGCCGGCGCACCGTACATCAACTAATTGCAATATTTGGGTCCAATGCCATTGCAGGGTCCGAATTACCTGTATTTTTCTGCCACCGAAGCCAGGGGTTTCATTGGCTTGCCCCAACCATTCCGCATACCCTCAATAAGCCTCGTACACCAAAGACCCTCGCAATCGTCTTTTTTTCTTCTGATGGCGCTATCTTGTGGTTCGTTGACACGCCATGTATCTGCTGTTGCCATGGCTGTTTA
Organism: Saprospiraceae bacterium; assembly: GCA_044230315.1. Taxonomy (GTDB): domain Bacteria; phylum Bacteroidota; class Bacteroidia; order Chitinophagales; family Saprospiraceae; genus M3007. The sequence goes on along the minus strand of JBGARJ010000017.1, from coordinate 33,726 downwards.
ATGCCAAAAAAAGCAACCGGTTGCCCAGCCGACGGACTGGAGAATCGTTTTGCCACGTAGCCAATTCCACTCCGGCCTAATACCCCTTTCCCGGCAATATATGGGCCATGCGAAAAATCTGTTGGGGCTAAAGTCGACCTTAGGCGTGGCTGGCAAAACACGAGTAGGAAGTGGGTTGAACGCACGAAAAACGTCAATCATATGAAAATCAGAAATTTATCCCTGCTATTCCTCTTCCTCCTGCAAGGCTTCGGTTTATTTGCCCAGAAACCGAAAGGGGCGACGCCCATTCCGCAGTCTGCAGTCATTGTGCCGCATTCGACGCGTGCCGTGGTCATCGGCATCTCCGACTACCAGGACCCCCAGATCCCCGACCTGCGCTTCGCCGATCGCGATGCGCGGGCGTTTGCCGCCTGGCTGCGCACATCCGGGGGCGCCGGGGCAAGTGCCGTGCCGGAGGCGAACATCCAGGTCCTCGTCAACGACCAGGCGACTACCGGCAAGATCATCGCCGCCCTCGACGGCCTCATCGGCGCCAGCAAGCCGGGCGACGTAGCCATCATTTATTTCAGTGGGCACGGCGATGTGGAGCGGATCACGAAGTTCCAGCGCGGGTACTGGCTCACCTACGATTCGCCGCCCGCCGTGTACGCCGCGGGCGCTTGTGCGCTGGCCTACGTGCAGGATATCATCACCACCCTTTCCGATGCGGGTGTGCAGGTGGTGATCATCTCCGATGCCTGCCGGGCCGGCAAATTGGCGGGTAGCGTCGTCGGCGGCGCCGGGGCAACCTCGGCGGCCCTGGCGCAACAGTTCGCCAACGAGGTGAAAATCCTGTCCTGCCAGCCCGAAGAGTTTTCCCTTGAAGGCGAACAATGGGGCGGCGGCCGCGGCGTATTCAGTTACCACCTCGTAGACGCCCTGTACGGCATGGCCGATGCCAACGCCGACGGCGTGGTCAGCCTGCTGGAACTGGGCCGCTACCTCGAAGACAAGGTGCCGGCGGAAACGGCGCCCCACCCGCAATTGCCCTTCACCGTGGGCAGCCGCAATGCGCGGGTCGCCACCGTGAATACCGGAGCGCTGACCGAATGGAAACAGCAAAAGGCGGGCGAAGCGCTGACGCTCAGTAAAATTGATTCGAAAGGCCTGGAAGATGTAGTGCTGGCCAAATCCGATTCGAGTGTTCAGGCCGAGTACCTGGCGTTTGTGGCCGCCCTCGAACGGGGCGATCTGATGACCAGCGCCGACTCGACCCGCCCTTCGGCGAACGAGCTGTACAAACGGCTGATCCGCGAACCGGCGCTTGCCGACCTGCACGGCCTGATGACCCGCAATTTCGCCGCCGCCCTGATGGATGAAGGGCAGCAGATCCTGAACCATTACCTGCGGGGCGACCTCCATGCGTATGATACGATTTCCTACGAAATCGGCATTGACTACCGCCTGCTCGCCGACCAGTTTTACCGGGCGGCCGAATTGCTGGGTGAAAAACACTATTACCACGCCAGCCTGATGGCGAAAGGGCTGTACTTTGAATCGTTTGCCGTGCACAAATTGGATATCCCAACTGATTCCGCTTACGTCCTGGACCAAAGGCTGCTGGAACGGGCCGCCGCTTTGGACCCGACGGCTGCGCATGTCTGGCTGAATCTGTGCGGGAAGACAGCTTCGGACAGCCTGTTGCAGGATTACATCGGGAAATTGAATGAATTGGCGCCCAACTGGCCGGTCCTGCAAAATTATTTGGGCAACCTCTATTCCCGGAAAGAGGCGAATAATCCGGACAAGGCGCTGTCGTATTACCGAAAAGCCATTGCCCTGGACTCCGCCTATTTGCCTGCGCTTTATTATAGCGCCCAGTTGCTCGATAGGTTCGGACGGGCCGACGAAGCGCGCGCGAACCGGGAAGCGATCGCACGCATGGGTTTGCAGAAAATGGAGACCCGGCCCGAACAAATGGCGTTTAGCGAATGGGATGTGTTAAGCAATACCCTTGCCGCGCTCGATCGCCAGGAGGCCTTGGAGGCGCTTTACCGGGCTATCATCGCTGTCGACTCCAATTCGGTAGACCGGTGGACCCAGTTAGGCAACATGCTTCGCGCCAGGCGACGCTGGGCGGAGGCCGAGCAGGCATTTCGAAAAGGAATCGCGTTGGACCCTGCCGCGTACAATACCTGGAGCAGTTTGGGTTGGATGCTGTTTTTCAATCTTAAGCAGTACGCCGATATGGAACAAGTGTTCCGAACCTGTTGCGCCTTGCGCCCAAATTCCGGTGATGCCTGGAATGGTTTGGGTTGGGCGCTGTGGCGCCAGCGCAAGGACGAGGCGGCGGAACAAGCCTTACGCCGGGCCGTCGCCTTGAGCCCGTGGCATACAGGCGCCTTGAACGGGTTGAGTCAAATTTACACCGCGCAAAAACGGTACGATCTTGCAGTGCCCATCAATCAAAAAATGATCGAATGGAGCCCCACTACGTACAGTTATGAAAGTTTCGGTTCCATGCTGAGCAGTGCCGGGCGCTATGCCGAGGCGGAAGCCGCTTACCGCAAAGCCCTCGAATTGGACTCGACCTATATTGGAGCCTGGAACGGCTTCGGCCTTATGCTGAGCCGCGCCGGGCGCTACGCCGAGGCGGAAGCCGCTTACCGCAAAGCCCTCGAATTGGACTCGACCAATGTTGGAGCCTGGAACGGCTTCGGCCTTATGCTGAACCGCGCCAGGCGCTACTCAGAAGCAGCAGCGGCTTTCCGGAAAGCCATTGAACTGGATTCCACCGAAATAACTTATACGTACAACCTTGGCGTTGTTCTGGGTCGTGCCGGGCGCTACGCCGACGCGGAAACTGCTTACCGGAAGGCCATAGAACAGGATTCCTCGAATGCCGGAGCCTGGCGCAGCCTCGGCCAACTGTTGACAAACCTCCGGCGCTACGCCGAGGCGGAACCCATTTGCCGGAAAGCCATCGATCTGGAGGCTGGTGATGCACAAAACTGGAACGCACTCGGCTTCGTGTTTCAATCTTCCGGGCGCTACGCCGAAGCGGAACCCATTCTCCGGAAGGCGATCGAGCTGGACTCGTCGGTGTCAACCTATTGGAACAATCTGGGCTTTTCCTTGCTCCAAATGCAACGCTACGCCGAGGCGGAGCCTGCCCTGCAGCGCGCCATTGCCCTCGACCCCAGTTCGGCTAACGCGTACAAGCACCTCGCTACGCTGCGCTTCCGGGCCGGCCGCCGGGAGGAGGCCCGGCGGGGGTTTGAAAAAGCGCTCGAACTCGGCCCCGATTATTACGGCTCTTACCTCGGCATGGCCTACCTGCTTGCCGCCGACGGCAAAACGGCCGAAGCCTTCGGGTATGTAGAGCAGTCCATACAGAAAAACGCCACATATGAACGATTGTTAAGCGACGAAGACCTCGCTCCGCTGCGGGAGCAAAAGGAGCGCTGGGACGCGCTAATGAAGAAACATTTTTCCGATTTGATTTACTACAACCTCGCCTGCGAGCAAAGCCTGCACGGCCAGGTAGACCAGGCTTTTGAGTCACTCGAGCAGTCGCTTGCAAACGGCTGGAAGGATTACAATTGGATGCAACAGGATACCGACCTGGCCCCTTTGCGGGCCCAAACCGGGCGCTGGGATGCGCTCCTGAAAAAATACTTCCCCGACCAACACAGAGACTAAAAAGTGGAAAACCGCAACCTGTGAAATTGAAACGGCAAAAGGGAATCGCATAAAATCTAAATTTCGAACCGCCCTATGAAAATGAACCTGCTGATACCGGCACTCCTGCTCACAACTTCAGGCCTTTTCGCACAGGAAAAAGGCGTGACGCCCATTGCGGGGAACAAAGGTGCTGAAAGCGGCGCCACCTACGCCGTGGTCGTCGGCATTTCCGACTACCAGGACCCCCAGATCCCCGACCTGCGCTTCGCCGACCGGGACGCCGAGGCCTTTGCCAACTTCCTGCGCTCGCCTGCGGGCGGTTCGCTCGATGGCGACCACCTCAAACTGCTCACCAACGAGCAGGCCACTCTCGGAAAGTTCGCCGCAGCGCTCGACTGGTTATGGGAAGTCAGCAAAGCGGGCGACCTGGTCATCCTCTACTTTTCCGGCCACGGCGATGTGGAGAAGAAGAGCATCACGCAGCCGGGCTACCTGCTCTGCTGGGATGCCCCCTCGCATATTTACCTTGGAGGAGGCGCTTTGGCCCTGCCGATGTTCCAGGACGTCGTGACCACCCTGTCTGCCCAGAACAAGGCGAAGGTAGTCGTTATCACCGATGCCTGCCGCTCCGGCAAATTGGCCGGCAGCATGGTGGGCGGAGCCGGGATCACCGGCGCCAACCTGGCCAGACAGTATGCCAATGAAATCAAGATACTCTCCTGCCAGCCCGACGAATACAGCATCGAGGGCGAGCAGTGGGGGGGTGGTCGCGGCGCCTTTTCTTACAACCTGGTGGACGCCCTCTACGGCATGGCCGATAACAACAACGACCTGTGGGTGACGCTGCAGGAAGTGGGCCGCTACCTCGAAGACCATGTGAGTGCCGAAGTGGCTCCGGTGAGCCAGGTACCCATGATCATCGGCAACCGCAACGAACGGCTGGCCACCGTAAACGTCGAGCTGCTGTCCGCCCTGCGTTCCGGCAAGACCAACCAGATGACGATCTCCCCCATCGAGAGCAGGGGCATGGAGGACGAGGTACTCGCGGGGGTGGACAGTTCCGTACGGGATCTGTACCGCCTGTTCAAAAAAGCGCTGGAGGACAAGGTACTCATCGTGGCAAATGCGGGGGACCCCGCCACAGCCTGCGCCGAGGCGTACTACGAACGCCTCCTTGCAGAGCCGAAAATGGCCCGTTTGTATTCCGCCATGACCCGCAATTACGCCGCCGCCTTGCAGGACGATGCCCAGCAAGTACTCAACGAATGGCTGAAAACCAGCCAGGCGGTATCCCTCGATGGGGGTGCCAACGGATACTTGCCGCAAAAGGTGTTCACGGAAAAGGTCAGAGCCTTCCCCCGCTGCCTCGACCGGGCGGCAGAGCTGCTGGGCAGCAAGCACTACATGTACGCTACCCTGAAAGCCCGGAAGTATTTTTTCGAGGGCTACCTGCTGGCGAATTCCAACCACAACCCCGACGCAGCGCTGGGTGAACGGGCGTTAGCGCTGTTCCGGGAGTCGCTTAAATGGCTGCCGGACCAGCCGCAGGTTTATTGGCAAATGAGCGATGTGTTTGGCTATAACTTACGTCAGCCCGATTCGCTGGAGCACTACGCCCGGCGGGCCCAGGAACTTTATCCAAACTGGATACAGCCCTGCGCCTATGCTGCTTTTTGGCTTTTCTACAAATACAAACAACGGGAACGGGCAAGGCCGTTTTTGGAGCAGGCAAGCCGGATAGATTCTAATGCAGTTGACGTATTGAATGTATGGGCTATTTTCAATGCTGATCAAAAAAACTTCAATGAAGCCGAACTCCTACTAAAAAAGGCTCTTGTGCTGGATTCAATGAATGCTGTAATCTGGAGTAATCTTGGAGATTTGTACATCGAAACCCGTCGCTACGCCGAATCGGAGCAGGTTATTGAAAAATCAATTGCGCTCGATTCAACGATTGGCTCAACCTGGAACGAGTTCGGGCATTTGTATCTTCGAACCTCCCGCTACGCCGAAGCAGAGCCGGTTTTGAAAAAATCCATTTCCTTGGATTCGACGTATGCCACTGCCTGGAGTAATCTCGGGTATTTGTATGTTCAGACCCATCGCTACGCTGAGTCGGAGCAGGCTTATAAAAAAGCCATTGCGCTCGATTCAACGATTGCCTCAACCTGGAACAGCCTTGGGAAATTGTACTGCCGAACCCATCGCTACGCTGAGTCGGAGCAGGCTTATAAAAAATCCATTTCCTTGGATTCAACGTATGCCAATGCCTGGGGCGGCCTCGGGAATTTGTATCTCGAAACCCGTCGCTATGCCGAAGCGGAGCCGGTTATAAATAAATCCATTGCACTTGATTCGGCAAATGCAATCAACTGGAACAACCTCGGATACTTGTACCTTGCAACCCGCCACTACGCTGAATCGGAGCCGGTATTGAAAAAAGCCATCGCGCTCGATTCGACGTATGCCACTACCTGGAGCAACCTCGCGTATTTGTACCTTGTAACCGGCCGCCAAGCCGAAGCAGAATCACTTTTGAAAAAATCCATTGCCCTGGATTCGACAAATGCCAAAGTCTGGGGTAGCCTAGGGGGGGCGTACGTCCAAGCCAATCGCTACGCCGAAGCAGAGTCGGTCTATAAAAAATCCATTGCACTGGATTCGACGAATGCCGGGGTCTGGTACAGCCTCGGGAATTTGTATATTGATACCCGCCGTTACGTCGAATCGGAGTCGGATTTTAAAAAAGCCATTGCACTCGATTCAACAGACGTACTTATTTGGAACGACTTCGGGTATTTGTACCTCGAAACCCGTCGCTATGCCGAAGCAGAGCCGGTTTTTAAAAAAGCCATTGCGCTCGATCCAATGTATGCCAACCCCCGAAGACACCTCGGCCTAGTCTATTTCAAAACCAGGCGCACCAAAGAAGCCCGGCAAAGTTTCCTCCAAGCGATTGCACTCAACCCCGACTATGCCCCGGCCCTGCTCGGCATGGCTTACCTTCTGGCTGCCGAAGCGAAAACGGAAGAGGCCCTGGGGTACCTGGAGCAGGCGATTGAAAAAGGCAGCACCTTCGAGCAACTGAGTGCCGACGAAGACCTCGCGCCCCTGCGGGAGCAAAAGGAGCGCTGGCATGCGTTGATGAAAAAATACTATCCCGACCAGCACAAAGACTGAAAAATAGTAAACCGCAACCTGTGAAATTGAAACGCCAAAAGGGAGATCGCATAAAATCTAAATTTCGAACCGCCCTATGAAACTGAACCCGCTGATACCGGCACTCCTGCTCACAACTGCAGGCCTTTTCGCACAGGAAAAAGGCGCCACGCCGATCGTCGACCCTTTGACGGGAGATCAAACAGGGATCACCCGCGCCGTCGTCGTCGGCATCTCCGACTACCAGGACCCCCAGATCCCCGACCTGCAATATGCCCACAAAGACGCCCTGGCGTTTGCCGCCTGGCTGCATACGCCGGCCGGCGGTGGCGTACCAACCGGGAATATCCGGCTTTTGCTCAATGAAAAAGCCACGTTGGGGCAGCTCTATGTCGCCCTGCAATGGTTTCTGGATGAAACGCAGGAGGGCGACACCGTTATCTTTTATTTCAGTGGGCACGGCGACATGAATGCCAACATCATCGGTCAACTGGGGTGGCTGCTGTGTTGGGATGCGCCGGCGCCGATGTTCATGGCCGGTGCTCTGTCGGTCAATGTTTTACAAAATTTTGTCACTACGCTTTCCGTCGATCGCAAAGCCCGGGTATGGGTGGTGGCCGATGCCTGCCGCGCCGGTAAAATGGCCGATTCGGAGATCATGGGCGCCCGGCTGACCAATGCCAATCTGCTGACGCAATTTGCCCAGGAAACAAAAGTCCTTTCCTGCCAACCCACCGAATATTCTATTGAAGGCCGGCAATGGGGCGGTGGCCGGGGCGTATTTTCTTACTACCTCATTGAAGGACTGAACGGCCGGGCCGACGCCGACGCCGACGCAGTGGTCACATTGGCCGAACTCGGCCGCTACCTGGAAGACCAGGTTATGCGGGATGTGGCGCCGCTGTCGCAAACACCGATGACGGTAGGGGATAAAAGAACGGTATTGGCCCGGGTGGATACCAGCCTTATGCGCCGGCCGGTACCGCCGGCCGACGTCGAATCGCCGGCCTTTTCCTCGGCCGAACCGCGGGGCCTGACCCGGGAAATATTGGCCAGGGCAGATTCCGGCATATTGCAATTGTATGCGCTGTTCCTGTCCGCTATTGACTCGGGCCACCTGATGTACCCGCCCGGACGGAGCGCCGACGACTATTTCAATACACTCGTGGAACGGCCCGAAATGTATCCGATGCAGGGCAGCTTGAAACGTACCCTGGCCGCCGCGCTGATCGATGAAGGCCAAACCGTTGTGAATAAGCTCCTGAAAACAGACCCGCAAACGGTGGACAACATCTGGAAGGGATACCGGTATCAACTTTTGCCAAAATATTACGAGCGGGCTGCCGAACTGCTAGGCGATAAACACTACATCTACAAAGACCTGAAAACGAAAGAATATTATTTTTTGTCCAAAACGGTATGGTTGTCTCAAAGCGATAGTTCGGTTGTCTGGAAGCTCGGCGAAAACCGGCGTTTATTGGAAGAAGCCTTGCGCTTCGACAGTACAGCTCCTTACGTCTATTTCGACCTGGCGCAAACCTATCCGCGGTATGGAATAAACGCCAGGCAATACCTCCAAAAAGCGATCCAACTGGCTCCCCGTTGGGCGCTCGCCTATTATATGCTGGGCAGCCAGTATACCGCCAGCGAAAGGATCATACCGTATTACCGAAAATCCATCGAACTCGATTCCGGGTTTTTGAGCCCGTATTGTTGGATAGCCGGGCCTTACGAAAATATGGGAAGAAGTGATTCCGCCGAATTCTTCCGCCGCCTGTACGCCGGGAAAATACAGGAGAAAATTCGGATGGATACGAGTGCCATAACCGCATACGAATGCAATGAAGCAGGCAATGCGCTCTGGCGCTTAAAACGATACGATGAGGCGGAGCAGTTTTTATTGCTGGGCAAAAAAATTTCGCGCGGCGGTTATAACGTATATGGAAACCTGGCCGCATTATATACCGACCGGCTTGAGTTTGAAAAGGCGATAGAAGCGTTTGAGGAACTCAAAAAATATAGCGACCGCTTGGAGGAATACGCCTTGGCCGGCATGGGCGATATTTACTTCTATTTCTTAAAGGACCCGGAGAAAGCCATCCAATTGTATGAAGCCGTGCGGGAAAAAAGCCCTGCGCACCAACGCCGGGTAATCAAAGCCTATTATTGGTCCGGCAATGCGGAAAAAGCCTTTCCCCTGGCCGCGGCGCTGATCGCAAAGTATCCCTTTTGTATCAATTTGTATTACGGCGCGGAAATCGCCTTAAAACTCGGCATGCAAGATACCGCAGCCGTATATTTTAATAAGATCATAGCAACCGCTCCCGACCCGGAACTCAAACGCGATTTTCACCAACCTCCAAACTACCTCTTTGTCGCGCTGGCCTACTACCGGCTGGGTCAATACGCACAATCCGATGCATTGCTGACAAAGGCTCAACAGGAACTGGAAGGCGACCCCTGGCTGTATTTCAACCTGGCCCGGGCGTATGCCGCCTCCGACCGGCCCGACGCGGCCGTGGCAGCGCTGCAACAGGCCGTTGATGCCGGTTGGACGCCCAATCCACTGGGCTGGGTGCACGGAACCCTCTGCGACGACATGCTCAATCCCCTGCGGGTACACGAAGGGTTCCGGGAATTGGTACGGAACCGTTTCCCCCGGTATTTTGAGCTTGCCGCAGGGAAGTAACAGCATTATTGATCCCACCAAACCCGGTTGTCCGGCGAGTCGGTTCCGCCCATCCGGACGATGGTCTCGTTCCAGGCGACGGAGTTCAGGTTTGTTTCTGTAGCCGGGTAAATCATCCGGCGGGGGATTTGGCCGGAGGCGTTTAGTGCAAACGGCGTGGGCTGGAGCGCCGGAACGCCGGTCCGCCGCCAGGCATTCCACCCGTTGAGGCCATTGGGGTAAAAAGCCAGGTATTGCTGCAACCGGATCTTTTTGAGGGCATCGGTATCCAGCGCGACCCTGGCGCCTGCCATGTAGGTGTTAAACGTGGCGGTGTTGTAGACGCCCCATTGTTCGAAAGAAGCCCGGATGCCGTTGCGGTACAGTTCAGCCGCATCTTCGGCGGTCCAGCCCAGTTGAGCCGCTTCGGCCCGCGCCAGCCAGATGTGGGCGGCTGTTTGCAAATGCAGGGTCGCCGTCGCCGTCCGCAGGGTGGATTTGAGGATGAACGACCAGTCGGGGTGCAGGTTGGTGAATCGCGTCAGCGAATCCTCTGGGATGCCATAGGGAATGCCGATCACCTGGCCTGAGCCGTTTGCCTGACCGTATACCGGCAGGCGGGGGTCGGCGAGCGCCAGCAGGGTATCGGCGAGGGTCAGGCAAATGCCGTAGAATTTCTGCCCGTTATAGGCGATGAACCAGGGATTCCGGTAGTTACCGCCGGGATAGGATAAGGAAGCATTGTCGGTGTTGTTTTCGATTATGCCTGCCGGGTCGTTGAGTGCGGCGTTGAATTCGGATTTAGCCAAATCGGGCGCCGCCTTTGAAAGGCGCAAAGCCAGCAAAAGCCGAACCGAGTTGGCGAATTTTTTCCACTTGCCAATGTCTTCCTTGAACAAAATATCGCCCGTGGCAGCCTGCCCGTCGTCAAACTGGGCGCCGGCCTCCCGGAGCTCCTTCAACAGACCGGCATACACCGTTTCCTGCGGGTCGTACGGGATGTACGGCTGCAGCTTCAGGGCTTGAGAATACGGTATGTCGCCATAGGTATCGGTCAGTGTGGCGAAATTATAGGCCAGCAGGATTCGGGCCACGGCGATTTGGTTGTTGTTGGAACCGTACCGCACGAAGCCGGGCGCTGTTTCCGGGTCCGAATTAAACCGGATAATTTCCTGAAGATCGTACAGGTAACCGGCATATTTATAATCCCAGGGCGGGCCGCTGCTCAGCACGTAACGGGAGGCGTCGGTAAATTGAGCCTGCGAAAAATATTGGCAATACAATCCCTGGAAAAAGTAAAGATCGGCCGGGGTATTGATAAGCGCATTGGTGAGCAATGCGGCCGTCACGGGTGTTTCTATAGCGCCTGGGTTGAAGTTGGTGTCGCCAAAATCGCCCGGTTTACAAGCGGGTTGCAGGAGGGCCAGGCCGGCCAGGAGGCAGCAAAATGGAAGTGTTTTCATGGTGATTCAGAATCTGAACTGAAGGTTAAGGCCGAAGGCGCGCGAGGCCGGGTATTGACCGGATTCGCCGGCGCCGGCGATTTCCGAGGGATCGAAATTCCGGTCGGACGCGTAAATCAGCCAGAGGTTTTGCGCAATGAGGGCCGCACTCACGGATTGGACTGCCCTGCTGATTTTCCATTTTTTCACGGGCAGGTCCCATCCTATGCTGATCTCCCGGAGTTTCACGAAATGTAGTTCATGTATATAGGGGTCATAGATGCCGGAATTGGCAAACTGGCGGTAATAATCGATCGCCTCTACGTACATTTTGAGCGGCGCACCGTTGTCATCCACGCCGCTTACCGCAACGCCCCCGCCCTCGGCCACCGGGTCGCGTACCGCGTTTCCTTTATCGTTCACCCCAACGGTCGACTCCAGCAATCCGTTGTATTCACCCAGCATTTGTGACAGGGAAAAGAATTTCCCGCCTTTTTGGAAATCGACGGTAAAAAGCAGGCTAAAGCCTTTGTACCGCAGGGTATTCAATATGCCGCCCGTGAAATCGGGCACATAGCTGCCGAAGTAGGTGTTGGGTTCGTACACGAAAAGCCCGGTGTTGGAAAGCACGGGTTTGCCGTCAATTTTGCGGATGCCGCCGCCGCGCAACTGGCCATACCGGCCGCCAACGTCGTTCACGATAAAGGGACCGTCGTTGGTGAACGTGGTCGCTCCGATCACCTGCGATTGGATATCCGATACGAGCTCAAGGATCTTATTCCGGCTGAAACCATAATTTACGGCGAGCTCCCAGCTAAGGTGCCGGGCCATTACCGGCATTCCCTGCAGTTGGAGTTCCAGTCCTTTCCGGTCAATCCGGCCGGCATTGATGAGCTGGCTGGTCACGCCGCTGGCGCCGGCAACCGAAAGGTTCAGGATGTCGTTGATTTTGCTTTCCTGAAAATACGTCAGGTCTATGGCCGCTCTGTTTTTGAAAAACCGGAGATCGAGGCCGGCTTCGTATGCCGACGACAGGCTCGGTTTCACATTCGGATTCAAGAGGTTGTCATTGGCGGTCAGGACCAGGTTTGATCCCCAGGATGCAAACATGGTGTAACGCTGGTTGAGTTGGTAGGGCGCCAGGTCAGTGCCAACCTGCGCCCAGTTGAGCCGCAATTTGCCATAGGAGAAAAGATCGTTCGGTTTCAACAATTCGCTGAAAACAAAACCAAGCCCCACGCCGGGGTACGTATATGCGTTATGCTCGGGGGGTAGGGTAGAGCTCCAGTCGTTGCGAACCGTCCAATCAACATACAACAGGCTTTTCCAGCCCAGGCTGCCCCGGGCATAGACGCTGCGCACGACCCTTTTTGACGCGTTTTGCGATGGCGGATTTTTGACCACTGAATTGCCCAGGTTAAATACGTCGGGCACAATCAGCCCCTGGCTGCTCGCACCGGCGATTGATGTGATCTTGTCTTTTCGAATATTACCGCCAGCATTTGCTTCGATGCTCAGGGGGCCGAAGCGGTCGGCCCAGGAGGCGAGTACTTCGTAGTTATCGTCATAGGTGAATTGTTGTTGAATACTATAGGCATTCAAATATCCGGTTTGGAGGCCGCTTTGCTGCAGGAGGGCGTACACCTTGTTGTCGAGGGTTCGCGTAGCCTGGTTTTTCCGCAAAAAGCCGGTTATTTTCCAGTGATCATCGACGCGATAGGTCAGGTTGATGTTGCCGAAAAGCCGCTGCTCGTTCGAGGCATAGTCGAGTTGGTCAAAAAAACTGTAATAGTTATACCAGTAATTAGCACTGTAAAACTGGTTGGGGCCGGTCAGGTAATCGGCCGGGTTGCCGTGGTTCCAGCTGGCCAATATGCCTTCCGGCGAGCGCAGATCGCGCAATTCCCGCAATACATCCATGTCGAGGTCGCGGTGAAACCCGGTATTGAATGAGCCGGAGGTCTGGTTCCATTTTAGGTCGTTGATCTGCCCGGTAGTCAGGGTGGTGTAGTGATTAATGTTGGCGCCGAGGATAAGGTGTTGGTTAAAGTGAAAGGTGTTGGTGGTGCTCAGGTAGTACCGCGACCAGCCGGTGGTGGGGATCTGGCCGTTTATGCCCTGATAGGTAAACGAGAACCGGGTGGAATATTGATCGGTCGCCTTGCTGAAGTTGAGGTTCGTTTTGCTGGTGATACCGGTTTCATAAAAATCCCGCACGTTATCGGGCCGGGGTGTCAGGGAAGCGGTTTGGAATGCGTAGCGCGACCCCGGATACCAGGCGTACCACGGGATGTACTCCTGGCCAACCATCCGCGCGCCCCAGCTGCTCTCGCCGGCGTAGTCGTGGTAACCTTTTCCGTCGAGCGCTTTCCATTCCTCCGGCATTCCGGCTTGCCATACGAACGGGGTCAACGCAGGCGATTCGCCGCCGGCATATTGGTCCTGGTATTTTGGCAGGGCGGCAACCCGGTTGAACACGACACTCTGATTGAGTTCTATGCCCAGTTTTTTGGACTGCAAACCCGTTTTTGTGGTAATGACAATCACCCCTCCCTCGCCGCGTTGCCCGTAAAGCGCCGCTGCGCCCGGACCCTTCAATACGCTGACCGATTCCACGTCGTCGGGGTTGAAACTGTTGAACCCATTTCCTGCCGGTGTTCCATCCACCACATACAAAGGGGATTGAGGCCCCGTGAGGGAGCCGGCGCCGCGCAGATAAATATCGTCGAAATAATTCAATTTCATAGCCGGGGCGCTGCGCATCTGAAGGCCGGCAACCTTTCCCACCAGGGCGTTGGTGAGGAAGATCTGGCCGAAAGCATTGAGCTGATCCCCGCCTATGGTCTGGATGGCATACGAAACAGCCCGTTGTTCCCGGCAGATGGCCAACGCTGTCACGACAGTTTCGGGAAGATCGAGGCCTCCCTTTAGCACGACATGAAGCGAATCGGATACGCTGCCGGGCGATATTTCCCGACTTTGGTAACCCGTGTATACGAATACGAGGGTGTAATAACCGGACGGCAGGGATACCCGGTAGTTGCCGTTGGCGTCGGTCAGGGCGCCGCCGGCGGTACCTTTTATGAAAACAGATACGCCGGCCAGTTTTTCACCGTCATCTCCCCGTACCGAACCGTTTACCGTGCGTTGGGCCGAAACCAGGCCGTTAACGCCAAGGCTAAAAATTGTTATAGCAAATAATGTCTTGCATAAGGCCTTTGTCATGAGGTATTTTTAATACAAAGAAAGAAAAAAAGATTAATGATTCTGATTATATAAAATTAAAAGAAAATTAATTTGGAGTGGAGCATCGGACTTGTTCGAAAGGCAGGCTGAATCAATATCAATTAAGTGTAAGATACACCCGGTCGAGGAGGAATCAACCTTTGATGGCGAAGGCCGCCTTGCCGCCTGGTTGACCGGCCCTACTGATATCCGACTATATTTCGTGGAAAGGGGTTTGGTGTACGTTCCCGGATGATCAAAGTCACAGGATGACGTTGACGGGGATCTACCGGAAGGCTGCAGACCAGAACCGCATTCGATGGCTGTAGCCGGCGATTTTTTCGAATCGGATTTTCACTGGATATCTCCAACTTTATATCCGTCAACGTGCACGCGCAAACAAATTAATTGTAGATTTAACCGCTCAAAATGCCCATTTTGCTTTCATCCCGATAATCCGGTGTTCCAACGACAAACAGGCACTATCCCACTATCGGTAAGCAGCAGGCTTGCACTTCCCTTCTTTGTCTTCTAACGGCGTCCGTTCACTTCATTGCGGCGCCGTTTATCCCTTACATCGTCGCGACCGTACGTATCCGCAAAACCGGAATTTATTTTGGCCAATTAAGTTGTTCCAGATGATAATCATGCTCCCGGATGTGGAATAAATGAATGCTGCAAAACCCTTGTCTGCCTGCCGGTTGAAACACGACAGTGCAGGCATCCGGCATTTGGCTCGAAACCCTCTGTTCGTTCACCTAATGCGTATCCTTATGAAAGTAAAAATCTGTTTTACCGTTTTGGTCCTCCTCCATGGGCTCAGCCTGTGGAGTCAAACCATTTTGCAGGGCAAGATTCTGGGCAGTGACGGGACTGCGTTGATCGGCGCAACCGTCCAGGTCCGGAATACCGCGCTCGGCGCCACCACCGATGCGGACGGCGCTTTCACCCTCAACCTGCCCCCCGGCGACCAGGTCCTGGTGGTCAGCCATATCGGCTACGGCAGCCGCGAGGTGACCGTGCGCGCCGGCATGCGCTCGGTCGAGATCACCCTCGAAGAAGGCGTCACCCTGCGCGAAACGGTGGTGACGGCCCTCGGCATCAGCCGCGAGAAAAAATCGCTGGGCTACGCCGTCCAGCAAGTAAAAGGCGATCAACTCGCTCAAAACCAGGACCCCAACCTGCTCAGCACCCTGCAAGGCAAACTCGCCGGCGTGCAGGTCATTTCGGCCGCGAGCCAGGTGGGCGCCTCGGCGCGCGTGGTCATCCGGGGCAACAGCTCCATCAATGGCAACAACCAACCCCTGTTCGTGGTCAACGGCGTACCCACCGACAACAGTGCATTCTCGCCCGAAAGCCGCTACGGCGGCGTCGATTTCGGCAACGCCCTGTCCGATATCAGCGCCGACGATATCGAGAGCATCTCCGTGCTCAAGGGGCCGGCCGCCGCTGCGCTCTACGGCAACCGTGCCGGCAACGGCGTGGTGCTCATCACCACCAAATCGGGTAAAAACGCGGCCAAGAAAGGCCTGGGCGTGTCGTACTCCGGCAACTTCGGTTTCACGGGCGTCCTGCGCTTCTGGCAACTCCAGGACCAGTACGGCCAGGGCAGCGGCCAACAATACCATTACATCGACGGTACCGGCACGCAACCCGGCAACCTCTTCGACGGCATCGATGCCAGCTGGGGGCCCGCCTTCGATACCCGCATCAACGAACAGGACGGCATCGACAACAACGGCGACGGCGTGGTGGACGAGCCGGGCGAATTCGCCACCGCCGACCAGTACAACGGTAAAAACCTGCCCTGGACGGCCAAGCCCAACAGCATTGTCAAAAGCCTCGACACCGGGCTTGACTTCTCCAATAATATTTCCATAACCTCAACGGGAGAAAACATACATGCACGCTTTTCATACACCAACTTCACCCAAAAAGGCATGATCCCCAACACCGAGCTGAAACGCAACTCGTTCAACCTCGCCTTCGGGGCCAACCTGTCTAAAAAACTCCACACCGACGGTAACATCCTGTATGTCCGCACCGACAGCAAAAACCGCCCGCCGATCGGCTATTATCCCAGTTTTATTTTCGCCGCCCTGTGGTCGGCCCGGCAGGTCGACTGGCTGGACCTTCGGGCGAATTGGGACACCAAAGACCAGTTTGGCCGGAACTATACCTGGCTGTACAGCTATCCCAACAATCCCTTCTGGGAGATCTACCACAACCTCAAACCGATGAACCGCGACCGGATCAACGGCTTTTACTCCCTTGCTTACGACCTGTTCGACTGGCTGACGGTGTCGGGCCGGGTCAGCACCGATTTTTACCGCGAACACCACGAACAACATTACGACTGGGATATCTATACCCACGGTTCTTTTCAAGAGGACGATTACGAGGTCAACGAACGCAACGCCGACGTCCTGCTGACGGCGAAAAAGCATGTCGGAGAAAACTTTTCCCTCGTCGCAACGGCCGGCGCCAACCGCATGCACCGGACACTGCGGCAAAACTCCGTATACGTACCCACCCTTGCCGTTCCGGGTATCTTCAATGTGTCGAACGCCGACGGCAACCCGAAGCAAACGGTCTTCCGTTCGGCAAAGGAGATCAATTCGGTGTACGGTTCGGTATCCGCCGGTTTTTTTAACTGGGTCTACCTCGATTTCACCGCCCGAAACGACTGGTCGAGCACCTTGCCCGCCAACTCCAACGCCTATTTTTATCCTTCAGCGAACGTGGGGCTGGTATTGTCGGATGTGCTGAAACTGGGCTCCCGCATCAATTTTTTGAAAGTGCGCGCCGGCTGGGCCCGTGTCGGCAACGATACCGACCCGTACCGCTTGCGGCCGGTGTTCAACGCCAATGTGCCGTGGAACAATATCCCCTCGTTTTCACTTCCGGACGTATTGCCCAACTCGGCGCTCAAACCGGAGCAAAAAACCTCGGTGGAAACCGGCCTTGAATTGCTCACGTTCGACAAACGCCTCGGCCTTGATTTTTCCTGGTACGACAGCCGGGCCAGCGATCAGATCCTGCCCGTTGACGCCAGCCCGACCACCGGTTACAATACCCGGATCATCAATGCCGGCGCCGTACAAAACCGCGGCGTCGAGGTGCAACTGACGGGCACGCCGGTCCGGGCCAGCCGTTTTTCCTGGGATGTGAGCGTCAACTGGGCCCGGAACCGCTCGAAAGTGCTCGATCTTCCCGCCGGCGTGGATGCTATCCTCATCGGCGAAGACGGCGGCTGCCTGGTGCAGGCGCGTAAAGGCGAAGAGTACGGCGTCATCTACTCGACACAGCCCCTGCGCGCGCCCAACGGGAAAATGATCCTCGATCAAGGCTTTCCGCAGGTGGACCCCGCCGGCCTCGTCCGCCAGGGCACCATCTCGCCGCGCTGGGTCGGCGGCCTCCGCAACACGCTGAACTACCGGAATTTCACGCTTGATTTTCTGATCGACGGGCGCTTCGGCAACAAGTTCCTGTCATGGACCTACATCATGGCCCACATGTCGGGCGTGCTCGACGAAACGCTCGAAGGCCGGCGCACCGCCGACGAGATCCGCAACGGATACGCCTTCGACGGCGTGATCGACAACGGCGACGGCACCTACCGCCCCAACGACGTCAAAGTATCCGCCGAAGCGTGGAACCTGGCGTATTACCCCTTCGGCAGCGGCAGTTTTTCGCGCTCTATCCTCAACGGCGATTTTGTCAAACTCCGCGAGATCAACCTGACCTGGGCGATGCCCAAAGCCTGGGCGGAAAAGATCCGCACGCAGCGCCTGAGTCTGGGCCTTTTTGTGCGCAACGCCCTTTTCCTGTACACCGGCCAACGGAATTTCGACCCCGAGTTTCAGTTCACGCCGGCCAATGCCGACCAGGGCTTCGAGGTGAACCAATACCCGGCCAGCCGGACCATTGGTTTTCAGGTTAGCGCGGCGTTTTAAAGGTATTTCAGAAAACTCAAAATCAATTTGTTATGAAAAATATGCCTTTGCTGAAAATATGCCTGCTCGCGGTTTTTTTATTTCCGGCGGCCTGTACCAAAAACTTTGAAGACACCAACACCAACCCCAATGCCCCTGAAAAAATCCCTGCCACTAACCTGCTCCTGTCCGGTATTTCGAATGGCTTCTACGAAGCGCTCGGCTTGTACTACGGCGCTTTTGGGGCGTACAGCATCCTCCCGGCAGGGTATTGGGCCCAGCATTTTTCGGAAACGGTAAACATATACGGGTGGGATATTTACCAGTACTCCCTGACGGTGCTCGAAGGCCAATGGCGACAAATGTATACCGGCCCGTTAGCCGACCTGCAAACGATCATAGAAGACCCCGACAACGGCCCCAACATGCGCGCAGCGGCCAGGGTCATGCGGGCTTACCTGCTGAGCATACAGGCCGACTTGTACGGCGACATTCCGTATTCACAGGCTAATCAGGTGAGCCGGTACGTGCAACCGGTGTACGACACCCAGGAGGCCGTCTATAAGGACCTGACAAACCAGCTGAAGCAAGCGGCTGCCGAGTTCGTTCCGGGCGCCGACGATCTCGGCCGTGGCGACGTGCTGTATGAGGGTGACATACTGAAGTGGAAAAAACTGGCCAACACCTTGCGGGCCCGTTTGCTCAACCGCTACAAGCACCTCGACAACCAGGCCAGGCAGGACCTGGTCGCCCTGCTGAACGATCCTGTTACCTATCCGGTGTTTGAAAGCAACGACGACAATGCATCATTGACACCCGTTGGCATACTGCCGTACACCGCGCCGTTCTACCAGTTTAATGTGTATGCGCCGTACTATATCGCACCCAGTTCGACCTTCGTGGATATCCTGAAAAACAGCGACGACCCCCGGTTGTCCGTTTTTTTCGACCCGAATGCCAACGGCGAATACGTGGGTGTAGTGAACGGTTCCGCTTTCGACCCGGGCGGCGTGATCCCCCTGAATGAGCGCAGCACGTTTAGCGCCATCTTTTTGAGCAACCCGACACTGCCCATGTCCATCCTCATCTACCCGGAATTGCTGTTTATCAAAGCCGAAGTGTTCGACGACAAGCAGGCCTACCTCGATGGCATCGCCGCCGCCATGGCGATGTATGGCACGGCGCCCACGCCGGAAAGCACGTTGGCTGCCGAAACTGCCTGGCAGGCCAACCATCAGGAAGCCATCGGCACCCAGCGCTGGATCGCGCTGTTGCTCAACGAAAATGAAGCGTACACCGAATTCCGGCGGACCGGCTATCCCTTAGCCATCCAGGAAGTCCACAATGTGAAGCCGAGTTTCAAAGGATTCGGCGTGCCACACCGCTACGGTTACCCGCTGATCGAAGAGGCGACCAACAATGCCAACCTCAGCGCCGCGCGGGCACGGCAGCATATTCCCGCCGGGCAGGAGATTTATGGGGATAAAATGTGGTGGGCGAAGTAAACGGGTTACTGAAGCGGTATGGCACCTGGACATTGGATATTCCCCGGTGGGTATTGGAAATTAAAAATATCCACAAGGAATGTTCAATGTCCAGGTAAAAAATCTAATTGTATGAAAACCAGGTATTTATTCCTCCTCTTCCTCTCGTTGCGCCTTGGGCTTTCCGCCCAGGAGCCGAAAGGCGTTACTCCCATCGCAACATCTTCGAACTTCGAACTTCAAACTTCGAACTCGATAAGGGCGGTGGTCGTCGGTATTTCCGACTATCACGACCCCGCCATCCCCGACCTGCAATTCGCCGACCGCGACGCCCGTGCTTTTGCCGCTTGGCTGCAAAGCAAGGCTGGCGGCAGCGTCCCGGCAGACAATATCCAACTGTTGACCAATGAAAAAGCCACCGTCGCACAGGTTGGCCTCGCGCTCAACTGGCTGCTTGAAACCTCGCAGGAAGGCGATGTGGCGGTCATTTATTTCAGTGGCCACGGCGATCTCGACTCCAAAAAAATGCGCGACCAATGGGGCTATCTACTCACCTGGAATACCCAGGCGGCCATTTATATTGCGTCGGCTTATCCGCTCAATTATCTGCAAAACATCGTCTCCACGCTCTCGATAGATATGAAAGTGCGTGTCGAGCTCTTCCTCGACGCTTGTCATTCCGGCAAACTCGCCGGCTCGGCCATCGGCGGCGGGCAAGCCACCGCCCAATCGCTTTCCCGCCAGTTTGCCAACGAGGTGAAAGTACTTTCCTGCCAGCCCAACGAATTCAGCATCGAGGGCGAGCAATGGGGTGGCGGACGCGGCGCCTTCAGTTTTCACCTCATAGAAGGGCTCACGGGACTGGCCGACAAGAACACCGACGGCATGGTTAGCCTCGGTGAAATGGACCGCTACCTCGGTGACGTGGTGCCGCCCGAAACGGCGCCACAGCCGCAAACCCCGTTCACCACGGGCGACCGCAATGCCACCCTCGCCCGCGTAGACGCACCCACCCTCGCAGCCCTGCGCGAGCACAAGACGGCGCCCGGCGACCTCCGCCCGATCGTCTTAAAAGGCCTGGAAGACGAGGTGCTGGCCCGTGCCGATTCCGCTGAGCGACAGCAATATTTGTCCTTCAAAAACGCCCTGGCTACGGGCAATCTACTTGAACCGGCAACTGCCTGCGCCGATTTTTTTTACACCAAGCTCATCATAAACGAAACCTTCAAGCCGCTCGCCGGACTGATGCGCCGCAATTTCGCCGCCGCCCTCGCCGACGATGCGCAGCAGGCCCTCAACGCCATTCTCTCCGACGACCCCTTTGAAATAAATGCCTGGGCGCTCAACCCCGCGAAATACAAACTATACCCCCTTTACCTCCAGCGCACCCTCGAACTCATTGGCGAAAGCAACTACCTCTACCGCTCGCTGATGGCCAAAAAACTCTATTTCGAGGGCTACAACCTGTACTTCAACGTCGGAGCCATTGCCGACAGCCCTGCAGTGCGCGACTCGTTCCGCCAGGAAGCAAAAAAGGCTTTTCTGAAATGCCTCGAATACGAGCCCGGAGCGGCCTACGCCTATTACAGCATCGGCAGCTTGGTCGAAAAAATGGGCGACTACGCGCAGGCCGAAAAAAATCTGGTCTGGCTGAAAAAAGCCGTCGAATTCGCCCCAAACTGGAAACAGCCCTATATCAACATCGCGGAAGTTTACCTCAATTGGTTAGGCGAACTGGACAGCACCGAAACGTGGTTGATGAAAGCATACGCACTCGATTCCACCTCGTATTTGTTGCTTCAGGAAATCTCCTGGCTGCGGCAATACCAGCACCGGCCGGAAGAGGCAAACGCCATTTGCCGGAAATTGATCGCCCTGCGCCCCGACTTGCCTAATGCCTATTTCACAATGGGGCACACCCTGTTTTTTTTGCAGGGAAAGGTGGAGGAGGCAGCACCGTTTTTTCAAAAAGGCAAAGCGTTGGACGCCAAGGCAGCCCTTCAATTGAATATCCCGGAACGACCCTTCTGCCCGGTCTCATTGATGCTCAAAAACCGCCGGCAGCAGGAAGCCATAACCTGTTTGGAAGAAGCGATCCGGCGGGAAGATTTGAGCAATGAATTGAAAAGTTACCATCAAATGCTGCTTGCCGAGGTGTACGTACAACTGCGGGACTTTGACCGTGCCGCCGAATGCATTCGAAAATCAGAGGAAATCAGCGATTCATCCGCCTGGGTTATTTCCGAAACTGCCAAAGGCCGGATGCAACTCCTGCAAGGTCATTTCGACGAAGCCGAAAAAACGCTGCGATATGTCCTCACCATTGACAAGACGACTAATGACAGTTGGATTCTGCAGTGGGCGCTGCTCGGCTGCGTCAAGGCCGCTCAAAACCACCCTGCCGATGCGGAGACATACTTCAAAAAAGCCACTTCGTATTTTGGGGGCAACAGCGCCAACTACGCCTGGGAGGAAGCCTGGTTTCTCTACGGCCAGTTCCTGCTGGCGCAAAACCGCGATACCGAAGCGTTGCACGCCTTTGAAAAAACGGAAGAAGTGTATCCCAACGGCTATTTCGCCCCCTACGGCAGGTCTCTGCTGGAGGCCAAAAAAGGCCATAAAACCGAAGCCCTGAATTGGCTGGAGCACTCGCTGGATCGGTATTATCCCATTCCGCAGCCGCTCTATGAAGAACCTTTGTTTGGAAAAATCCGCAACACCAAACGCTTTAAAGCGATGATGGCGAAAAACTTCCCGCCGGGCTGGGAAAAGCGCTAAGCCCCAACTGGTCACAACAGCCAACATTATCTGGGGAAAGGTACCGGTTAACAGTTGTGTGCTGTAAGGTGGCGATTTTGAAGCTTCGCGGAAGGAGGCAAAATAAAGGGATTTGGAGCGAGCATATTATTGGGTGAAAGTAAAAGACTAATGATTCAACTCCTCCTGAATGTGTCGAATTTGTTCTTTGAGTAACGGAAGTTCGCGAATGGCAACGCCCCGGATGACGCCCAAAGAGACACCGAAATACTCGTGAACGACTACGTCCCGTAGTCCGGCGGCATCTCGCCAAGGGACTTAAGGATATTTGGTCCTGATATCGTCGGGAACGTTTTTAACGGCTTCGCCAATGATGGCAAGCCTGCGGATAACGGCGTCTTGTTTCTCGAGGTTGGCTTCGAATGCAGGCTGAGTGACTCCACGCACAAAGCCTTCGATGATTTCGATGCTTTCCAAGATATCTTCGAGATAAACATTAGGCTGCCTCTTTGCCATAAATGGGGATTGCCGAGTGGAGGATAAGATTTTTTAGAGAAGGTTTTATGGCTTTAAATTCTACCAAGTCCACTTTTCTACCGAGCAGGTCTTCCAGTTCGTGCTTGATGTGGATGAATTCAAGCAGCCCGATGGGTGTGGACAGTTCCTATCAGGAGATCAACGTCACTGTTCGCTGTTGCCGTACCGTCGGCAAAAGAACCGAAAAGGCTGGCTCTTATGATGGCATATTTACGCAGCACCGGTTCTATGGCTCGCGAAATTTCCAGTAGTTGTGGTTGCATGACCTTAGGTTGAGCAGACAAATTTTCTAAAAAAATGTAAAAAGTGAGCAAGCAAAAATACAACAATAAGTTTAACGATCTTTTTCTCTGCATGAAACACCTGTTTCTAGCCATTAACATTTTTTCGGTGCTTACCCTCGCCGCTCAAGAGAAAGGCGTGACCCCCTTTCCGCAACCGGCACTACAGGTTCCGCACGCGACAAGAGCCGTGGTCGTCGGCATTTCCGACTACCAGTCGCCGGAAATCCCCGACCTGCTGTACGCCGACCGGGATGCCCAGGCCTTTGCCGATTGGCTGCAAAGTCCGGCGGGCGGCAGCGTGCCGGCCGAAAACATTGAATTGCTCACCAACGAAAAAGCCACCTTCGCCCGCTTCACGGCGGTGCTCGACTGGCTTATTGAAAAAAGCAACGAAGGCGATCTGGCTATCATTTACTTTTCCGGCCATGGCGACGTGGAAACCAAGACCCGCAACCAGTTCGGTTTCCTGCTCGAATGGGATACGCCGCCGACCAACTACAAAGCGGGGGCTTATTCAATCCCCTATTTGCAGGACGTTGTTTCCACGATTTCGATCGACAAAAAAGCCCGCGTGGTGGTCATCACCGACGCCTGCCACGCCGGCAAACTGGCGGGCAGCGATTTCGGCGGCACACAAGCCACCGCGCAGTTGCTGGGCCGGCAATTTGCCAACGAGGTCAAGATCATGTCCTGCCAACCCAACGAGTTCGCCCTCGAAGGCGCGCAGTGGGGCGGCGGCCGCGGCGTGTTCTCCTACCACCTCGTGGATGGGCTGACCGGGCTGGCCGACAAAAACGACGACGGCGCAGTCAGCTTGTTTGAAATTGGCCGTTACCTCGAAGACCACGTGTCGGCCGAAACCGATCCCCACCCGCAACTGCCGATGACCGTCGGCGACCGGCAGGCTATCATATCACTCGTAGATGCAGCCGCCCTTTCCGCCCTGCAAAAAGCAAAGGCGGGCCAGCCGTCACAAATTGCCGCCACCGGCTCCAGAGGCTTTGCCGACGCCTACCTCGGCGCCTCCGACTCGCTCACGCTGGCGCTGTACCGGGCGTTCGAAACCGCCCTGGCCAACGGCGATCTCCTGCAATCGGCCGACGGCCGACCAAGCGCCAACGATTTGTACCTCCAACTGGCGCAAAAGGAAAGCCTCAAGCCGCTCTACGGAACCATGCGCCGCAACCTGGCCGTGGCTTTGCAGGACGAGGTGCAACAGGCCCTCAATGCCCTGCTTGCCGACGACCCCTACGAGGTGAACCACTGGAACAGCCACCCGGAGAAATACGCCCAATATCCCGCCTATCTGCAACGGTCGATCGAATTGCTCGGCGAAAAACACTACATGTACGCCTCGCTGCTGTGCAAAAAACGCTATTTCGAAGCCTACCTCCTGATGAAAACGGTTGTCGAAAACGAAGCCCGAAAAACGGTACGGGATTCCTTGCGCGCACAGACAAAAGCCCTGCTCCTCGAAGCAGCCCAACTGGATCCCGAAGCGGCCTACGTGTACCATGCCCTGGGGCAGTTGTATGTCAACATCGACCCCGGTAGCACCGATTCGCTGGTTCGGTATTGCTCCAAAGCCATCGAACTCACCCCCAACTGGCTCCTCCCGTATCTGCTCATCGCCTGGGAATACCACGCCATCCACGACGACTCGGAGACGTCCAATACCTGGACGATGAAGGCTCTCGAACGGAAACCCGAATCCTACGTCCTGCTCGAACGACTGGCCTTCCTCCGGCAATGGCAGGGACGCTACGCCGAGGCCGATACGATTTGCCTGAAGATGCTGGCCCTCCGCCCCGACCTGTTCAACGCCTGGGGCACCATGGGCACCACCCACATCTGGCAGCTGGATTACGGCAATGCCGAGACGTACTATCGAAAATCATGGGAACTCGAACCGGGTTATGGCAACTGGGCCTGGCAATTCTATGGCTTTCTGCTGCTGAACACCCGCCGGGCGCACGAGGGACTGGCTTTTTATCAAAAACTATTGGACGATCCTGCTTACGACGTTGTGGAAAAACAGGTGATCCTCGTGTGGTTGGTCCTGTATTTTATAGACACCGGACAGCTCGACAAGGCCCGGGATTACCTTGGCCAGGTGCGAAACATACAGGATTATGATGGCCCGAATACCTGGGCCGACTGGGCGGAAGCCGTCATTCAATTTAAAGCAGGAAAAGGGGGGGCAGCTCAAAATACGTTTGAAAAGATGATCACTGATCCGAATACGGTTGAACCGGACGGCGGACTCAGAACCTGGCTTGCCGAAATAGAAGATCGGAAAGGAGATTTGTCCAAAGCCGACAGTCTTTTCCAGGAAGCGATTAATCATGTAAGCCTGAAACAAAGGGCCGAAAACCGGGCGCTTGCACTGCAACATACCCACGCCGTGTATGGCGATTTTCTGTTGCGCCACAACCGGGATGCGGAGGCATTTGCACACTATACCGCAGCCGTCGAAAGCCTGCCACTGGGTTATTTCGGCCACTATGGGCTCGCCCGCTACGCCGCCAAGAAGGGCGATAAAACCGCCGCGCTCGACTACCTCGAAAAAGCGCTCGACCGCTGGTATCCGCGCCCGGAGCCGATCCTCGAAGAACCGCTTTTTTCAAAAATCAAAAACACCAAACGCTTCAAAGCCCTGATGGCCAAACACTTTCCGCCGGGCTGGGAAAATCGTTGAATGCAAAACAGATAAAACATTCAATCGCATGAAAATCAGGTATTTGCTGCTGTTTATCTTCCTGGAGGGGTTCCGGCTTTTTGCCCAGAGCCCCGCACAAACGCTCCAAAAGGGGCAGGAAGGCGCAATGCCAATTCCGAATGCCGCCCTCCGTTCCGCGGCCACTGGTCAATCGACAAGAGCAGTGGTGGTGGGCATTTCCGATTACCAGTCGCCCCAAATACCCGACCTGCAGTTTGCAGACAAGGATGCAGCAGCCTTTGCCGACTGGTTGCTGTCGCCCGCGGGCGGCAACGTTCCCCCGGATAATGTTCAGTTGCTGCCCAATGAAAAAGCCACGCAAGCCCGGCTCATCGCCGCGCTCGACTGGCTCATTGAGACCAGCAAACCTGGCGACCAGGCGGTGATTTACTTCTCCGGGCACGGCGACGTGGAGGTGAAAACCGATTTCCAGCTCGGTTTCTTGCTGCCTTGGGATTCGCCGCCGCTGAATTACATGGCAGGAGCCTACCCGTTGTTTTATCTGCAGGCGGTCATTTCCACCCTGTCGAACAAAAACGTCCGGGTTATGGTCATTGCCGATGCCTGCCACGCCGGAAAACTGGCCGGCTCGGACATCGGCGGAGCAGCGATCACGGGCTCGAACCTGGCCCGGCAATTTGCCAAAGAGATCAAGATACTCTCCTGTGCGCCCAACGAATTCAGCATGGAGGGCAAGCAATGGGGCGGCGGCCGCGGAGCGTTCAGTTTTCACCTCGTCAACGGCCTGTACGGGTTTGCCGATCAAAACCTCGACTCGGTGGTCAACCTGCTCGAAATCGGGCGGTACCTGCAAGACCGCGTCAGCCCCGAAGTGGCTCCCTTGAGCCAAACACCCATGACCGTCGGCTTGCCGACGGAAAAAATCGCGTTCATCGATGTCCCGTCGTTTGAAAAATTGAAGGTCGAAACCTCCGGCCGGCCGCCGGAGCTGAAACCCATCGAAAACCGGGGTCTCGAAGACGAGGTGCTGGCCCGGGCCGAACCCGCCGCGCGGACCACGTACCTGGCCTTCAAAAAAGCGCTGGCCGAACGGCGGTTTTTCGAACCGCACGATTCCTGTGCCGATGTGCTCTACGCCCACCTCGTGTTGGAAAAAAGCCTCGAACCGCTGCACAATACCGCACGCCGCAACTATGCCGTGGCGCTGCAGGACGAGTCGCAGCAAACCCTTAACGCCTTGCTGGAAAGCGACCCCTACGAAGTCACGAAATGGGAGGACAATGTGGGCCAATACGCCGAATATCCGGTTTACCTCCAACGGGCCATGGAATTGCTCGGCACCGGGCATTATGCGTACAATGCACTGCTGGTGAAAAAACTTTACTTCGAGGCCTATAGCCTCCAGTTTGCATCGAACGGCACTACTCCGGCCCGGAAGGATTCCATCCGGACAGAAGCCAAACGACTGCTGCAGCAAGCTATCGCCCTCGAACCCGAAGCGGCATACCTGTATATCGGCATAGCCAATCTGTATTTGGCCGGGACTGTATTCTCCTACCAAACCGATTCGGTCGTCCGGTATTGCCGGCTCGCCAGCCGGTATGCTCCCCAATGGCTGCTGCCGTATTTTGTGTTGTCGCTGGAATACGGAATAGCACAAAGTGATCTCGTCGCTTCCGACAGCTTCCTCATGCAGGCCTACCGGATCAAGCCGGAATCGTACCTCGTGCTGGAGCGCCTTTCCTGGCTTCGGCAATGGCAACGCCGGCTCGACGAAGCCATTGCCATCACCGAAAAATCTATGGCTCTCCGCCCCGACCTGTTCAATGGCGCCGGGACGATGGCGATGAATTACTTTTTAAAACGAGACTACATTAAGGCCGAAGAATGGTCGAATAAGTCCCTGGCTATCAGTGGCAATTCTCCCAACTGGTGTACAGGTCTTCTGCATATCATTTGCCTGGCCACCAGGCATCCGGTGCGTAAATGCGCCCGATTCGGAGCATTAGAGGGTTTCAATGACTTTTTTCGAATCCAATTTGTGCATGATCCGGACAGTATAATTGCTTATGCACAATCTGTCCCGGACTCCACGCTAGATGTCATAGCTCTAGCCCAGAAGTATGCGTTATTGGGGAAGGCCAGGTTTGAAAAAGGAGACCTGGAGCAGGCCAGGCATGCCTTGCTCTATTCCTTGACCCTTGACCCCACGACCAATGCGTGGTTTGCCCTCGATTATGCCTATCTCGGTCGGATCGAAGCGGCACAAGGTCGGATTGCAGCGGCCGAGGCTTACTTCCAAAAAGCCATTCAATCGCCTTTTATCACCTTCTTTAGCGACACATACGCCCGCGAAGAAACCTGGTTCCTCTATGGTCGATTCCTGCTCGAGCAAAACCGCTACGCGGAAGCGCGGCAATGGTTTCAGAAAACGGTGGACTGGGCCTACGGAAATGGCTATTATGGCTATTACGGCTTGGCGCTCCTTGCCGCTAAAAAAGGGAGACCGACCGAAGCGCTGGACTGGCTCGAAAAAGCGCTCGACCGCTGGTATCCGCGCCCGGAGCCGATTCTCGAAGAACCGCTTTTTTCAGCAATCAAAAACACCAAACGCTTCAAAGCCCTGATGGCCAAACACTTTCCGCCGGGCTGGGAGAGCCGCTGAATGTGAATTCTTGATAGATCCTAATAAAAATCGGTTTAAAAAAACAATTCGCATGAAAACCCAAGTCTTGTTCCTGCTCCTCTTGCTCCTCGCCGCCGCACTCCCCGCGCAGGAACCCAAAGGCGTCACGCCCCTCGCGTCTCCCGCTCCTTCAGGAGGGGGCCGGGGGGAGGTCCGTGCCGTGATAGTGGGCATTTCCGACTACCAGAGCCCCGCCATCCCCGACCTCCAGTACGCCGACTATGACGCACGGGCCTTTGCCGACTGGCTGCAAAGCCCCGGGGGAGGCAACGTGCCGGCCGAAAACATCGTGCTGTTGACCAACGAAAAAGCCACCAACGCCCGCTTTTCCGCTTCCCTCTACTGGCTCGTTGAAACCTGCGGCGAGGGCGACCACGCCATTATCTATTTCTCCGGCCACGGTGATGTGGAAACTAAAACCCGCGGCCAACTTGGCTTTTTACTCGCCTGGGATACGCCCCCCACCAACTACAATGCCGGAGCGTACTCGATTTTTTATTTGCAGGACATCATTTCCACGCTTTCGATCGACAAAAAAGCCCGCGTCACGGTCATCACCGACGTCTGCCACGCGGGCAAACTGGCGGGTAGCAGCATTGGCGGCACACAGGCCACCGCCCAGGCCCTGGCGCAGCAATTTGCCAACGAGGTGAAAATCATGTCCTGCCAACCCAACGAGTTTTCCCTCGAAGGCCCGCAATGGGGTACGGGGCGCGGGGTGTTTTCATACCACCTGCTCGACGGTCTCTCCGGGTTGGCCGACCAAAATGCCGACGGCGAGGTAACCCTTCGCGAAGTGAACCGTTATCTGGAAGACAACGTGACCGCCGAAGCCTCGCCGCACCCCCAAACGCCCCTGACCGTAGGCGAGCGCAACACCTTGCTGGCCAGGGTGAACCCCTCCCTGCTGGCCGAAATCCGGCAACGGAAAAAGGGCGAGCCGCAGCTATTCGGCGGAACGGACACGCGGGGCTTGACGATCGATGCCGACTCGGTAACGCGGGTGACTTACCACCGTTTTGAAGCGGCATTGGCCGCCGGAAACTTGTTGGGCCCGGATTCATCGGCCGATTTCTATTTCAAACAACTCGTTGAAAACCAGTCGATAAGATCGTTGCACGGCCTGATTCGCCGCAACTTCGCAGTGGCCCTGCAGGATGAAGTGCAGCAAGCACTCAATGCCCTGCTCGCCGACGACCCTTATGAGACGAACAATTGGCTTTATAACCCCAAAAAATTTGCCGATTTCCCGCGTTACCTGCACCGAACCATCGAACTGCTGGGCAAAAACCACTACATGTACCCGACGCTGCGGGCAAAAGAACTCTATTTCGAAGGGTACAACCTTGCCCAGGCCCTGAACCTGGAAAATGCGACCGCCGCTTTTCAGGACTCGGTGCGCGCCCTGGCCAAGGAAAAAATGCTCGAGGCCATCGTCCAGGATCCGCAGGCGGCTTATCCCTATTATTCTATTGGTAAACTATATTGGTGGAATAGCCCGCCGCATACCGATTCGCTGGTGTTGTGGTGCGAACGCGCCATTGAACGGGCGCCGCATTGGCTGCTGCCCTACCTGGATGTGGCGTATGAATACAACAGTTCTCAAAATGACCCCATAACATCGGAACAGTGGCTGAACAAAGCCATTACTATCAACCCCCATTCCTACATTGTGCAGGAGCGGCTCTCATGGCTGTACCAATGGTTGAACCGCATGGATGAGTCTTTAGCCTTGTCCGAAAAAATGATTCAGGAGCGCCCCGAGCTGTTCAACGCCTATTCGACGGCGGGTGTCAATTGTATCACCCGGAAAGAATACAGGCGTGCTGAAAATTATTTTAAAAGATCGCTGACTATAGAGCCAGGTCTTAACAATTGGGCAAATTTATTTCTCATTTCACTTTATATATCCACCCGCCGGCAACAACAGGCCATTGCATTGGTGGATTCCATTTTCAATAGTCCGGGCGTCAGTCCGGACATTCGAAGCACCAGCCTTGATTATTTGCGATCAGGTTTGTTACAAAACCGGCAATACGATCAGGCGGCCTATTTCGCAGAAAAACAGGCAAAATTGAATATCGTGGCATCACAACAGGCCGGGGCCGAGGCAACGCTGGGTGTCGCCCAAATCATGAAAGGCCATTATCCGGAAGGCCGGGCCTGGCTGCAAAAAGCCTGCAAAACCGATTCCTTATTCGTCACAGCCTGGCCCCTGATGCTGCACCAGTACGAAGCCATTATTGCCGAACAGGAAGGGCACTTCGCACTGGCCGACAGTTTTTTCCGCGAGGCTTTTCGGTTTGGACTTTCCAATATGGTCATTGTGGACAGTGTTTCTTTTTTCACCGAACCCCTTTTCGAAGACTACGGCCGCTTTCTCCTCCGCCAAAAACGCTGGGCGGAGGCCACCGCGCAGTTTCAAAAATTATTGGAAGAAGAGCCCAACGCCTGGCGCGGCTATTTGGGCATGGCCCTCTTTCACGCGCAAAAAGGACACGCCACCGAAGCCCTCGACTGGTTGGAAAAAGCGCTCGACCACTGGCTGCCCACGCCCGAACTGGCGAACGAAGAGCCCCTTTTTTCAACAATCAAAAACACCAAGCGCTTCAAAGCCCTGATGGCGAAAAACTTCCCGCCGGGCTGGGAAAGCCGCTGAATGTGAATTCTTGATAGGTCCTGATAAAAATCGGTTTAAAAAAACCATTCGCATGAAAACCCAAGTCTTGTTCCTGCTCCTCTTGCTCCTTGCCGCCGCACTTCCCGCGCAGGAACCCAAAGGCGTCACGCCCCTCGCGTCTCCCGCTCCTTCAGGAGGGGGCCGGGGGGAGGTCCGTGCCGTGGTGGTGGGCATTTCCGACTACCAGGATCCCGCCATCCCGGACCTGCAGTTTGCCGACCGCGACGCCCAGGCCTTCGCCGACTGGCTGCGCTCGCCCGCGGGCGGCAGCGTACCAGCGGAAAACATTCAATTGCTGACCAATTCAAAAGCTACCAATGCCCGTTTCGCTGCCACCCTCGACTGGCTGATTGAACAGAGCCATGCAGACGATCTGGCGATCATTTACTTCTCCGGCCATGGCGATGTGGAGACAAAAACGCGCAACCAGTTTGGCTTCCTGCTGGCCTGGGATTCGCCGTCGACCAACTATAAGGCGGGCGCGTACTCGATTGTTTATTTGCAAGACATCATTTCCACCCTTTCGATCGACAAAAAGGCCCGCGTAATCGTCTTGACCGACGCCTGCCATGCCGGGAAACTGGCCGGCAGCCAAATCGGCGGCACACAGGCAACGGCGCAGGCCCTGGCGCAGCAACTGGCCAACGAGGTCAAAATCATGTCCTGCCAGCCGAATGAATTCAGCCTCGAAGGCAAACAATGGGGCGGCGGGCGCGGCTGTTTTTCCTTCCATTTGCTGGACGGACTCACCGGTTTGGCCGATAATAACGGCGACGGCACGGTCAATTTGTTTGAGATCGGGCGATATCTGGAAGATAAAGTGCCTGCCGAGACCGCCCCGCTCCCGCAAATGCCTATGACCGTCGGCGAGCGAAACACGCCGCTCGCCACCGTGGACGCCGCCGCGCTGACCGCGCTGTTGAAAGAAAGAAACGGCCGCCCGCCCGTTTTGGCCATCACCGCCAACAAAGGTTGGGCCGACGCTTTTTTGGCGACAACCGACTCGACGACAAAGGCGTTGTATCAGGCTTTCGAAGCCGCGCTGGCCGCTGGAAACCTGCTCGACGGTCCCGGGTCCTCGGGGTCGGCCGATTATTTTTACAAACAACTCCTCGAAACCGAGTCCGCTAAACCGCTGTACGGGCTGATGCGCCGCAACCTCGCCGTAGCCCTGCAGGACGAAGTGCAGCAGGCCCTCAACGCCCTGCTTGCCGACGACCCCTACGCGGTGAACAACTGGCTGTACCAACCCTCGAATTTCGCCGAATACCCGCGCTACTTGCACCGCACCATCGAACTGCTCGGCGAAAAACATTACATGTACCCGACGCTGCGGGCGAAGGAACTCTATTTCGAAGGCTACCAAACCGCTCAATTGGTCAGTGCGAAGGACGCAACTGCCGCTTTTCGGGATTCGATACGCAGCCTCGCCAAAGACAAAATGCTCGCGGCCATCGCGCTCGATCCGCAAGCTGCTTACCTCTATTATTCCATCGGCAAATTGTATTGGTACAACAGCCCGGCGCGCACCGATTCCCTCCTCGTGTGGGCAGATCGAGCCATCGAGCGGGCGCCACAATGGCTGTTGCCGTACCTGGATGTGGCTTATGAATACAATGTCACCCGCAATGAACCCGAAAAGTCGGAGCCCTGGCTGATAAAAGCCGCGGCCATCAACCCCCATTCGTATATAGTGCAAGAGCGGCTCTCTTGGCTCTATCAATGGCTGAACCGTACAGATGAATCCCTGGCCTTGTCTGAAAAGATGATTCGGGAAAGGCCGGAATTGTTCAATGCCTACTCGACGGCAGGCGTGACCTGCATCATGCGGAAAGAATTCGACCGCGCAGAACGGTATTTTGAACAAGCAATAGCCATTGAACCGGGTACCAGCAATTTTGCCAAACAGTTCAGCATTATCCTTCTTGCCAAAACCCGGCGACAGCGAGCGGCTTTCGCCTTGTCAGATTCCATTTTCAACAGCCCAATGTATATTTCAGAGCGCGAGAACAGTCTTGATTATTTGAGAGTATCCCTGTTAGCCAACAGGCAATACGAGGCCGCGGCACTGGTGGCGGAAAAAGAACTGCAGATAAATCTCATCGACACGCACATGTCGGAGGCAGAAGCGACGCTGGGCATAGCCCAAATTATGAAAGGCAATTACCCGGAAGGCCAGTCGTGGCTACAAAAAGCCTACAGAACCGCCCCCACGTTCGATGCAACCTTATTGAGGCTTCGTCAATACGCGGCCATCGTTGCCGAAAAAGAGGGCCACGCCACCCGTGCCGACAGTCTTTTCCGCGCCGCGTTCGGGTACAGGCTTTCCAGCCTTTCACTGGACAACAGGCTAGCCGACTATACCACAATGCTCGGCGAAGATTACGGCCGCTTTCTCCTCCGCCAAAAACGCTGGGCGGAGGCCACCGCGCAGTTTCAAAAATTATTGGAAGAAGAGCCCAACGCCTGGCGCGGCTATTTGGGCATGGCCCTCTTTCACGCGCAAAAAGGACACGCCACCGA
>JBGARJ010000016.1:0-120483 GCA_044230315.1 Saprospiraceae bacterium | reverse complement strand
AAGTTGTTTGTTACGCTCGTGAAATTGCAATTCGAGGCAGCATTCCAGGTCGCGGTGGGAACGGTGCCGCCATTTTGACTGTGAATGTACGTGCCGCCGCTGGAAAAACTCAATTTCGCAGCGGTTGCTCCCGTGATGGAGGATGCATTATCGAAGGTGCCAGCCACGGTTGTGACCACACCGGTATTCCCCAATGCATAGGTAGCGTTGTTCACATAGGAGCCGCTGATATCAGCACTAGCGTTGGTAGCCAGCGTTACGTTTTCGAGGGTGCCGTCTATAGTCAAAGAGGAACCACTCGCCACAACCAAATCGTTACCCGTGCCATTGCCAATGGTCAGGGTTTGGTTGCCCCCGCCGGCCGACAGGGTAACGGTGGTATTACCAGAAACCGTCAACCGGCCGATGGTTTCCGTCGGAACGCCGGAAATGGTTTTTGTACCCCCGTTGTTGATAACCAAAATATCGTTGGCGGCCAGCGTTGTCCGGGTGGGCGTCCAGTTGGTCGCGGTGGTCCAAGTTCCATTTCCGGCCAGGTTCCAGGTATAGGTTGTCTGTCCCCACCCTTTTCCGGCAACAACCATCAAAAATAAAACAAATAAGGCGCGCAAGCTCGCCCGAATTGGCTGGCGAAGAGCAGCCGGGCGCAGCGGCGTATGGCAGATGGCATGGACCATAATCGATGGAATTTTCTGCCCGGACCACCCTGGCGCACGGTGTCCGTACGGCGTTTGAGGGAAGGCAGATTTATCGAATGTGTTTTGATAAGCAATTGAAAAAATAGATAAGGGCGTCACTCGAAAGCGTTGAGCGAAGCAGGATATGGCGAAGCGGCGAATTGCTTGAATCATAATCGAAGATTTTGGAGACGAGGGCGTTAGAAATGAATGATGCCGGTCCAGGGGTAAAATCAATCATCCGCTATCGTCGCATCGACACCATCCGGCGGGTCAGTTGGCCGAATGGCGTGGTCAGTTCATAGTACAAAATTCCGCTCGCCAGCTGATGATCGAGCCGGATCTCTTCTTCGTGGTAGCCCGCCGCGTAAGTTTCGCTCCGTCGCCACAATTCGCGGCCCGTGGCATCGAATACGCGCAATTGTGCCGCACAGGCGTCCGGCAGGTAAAAGCCGATCATGGTGCCGTCGGTAAACGGGTTCGGGCGGTTTTGCAACAACTGCAAGCCGGCAGCGCCCGTGGGATCGTGCAGGCCCGTGGCTTGCCCTTCGGTGAACGTCAGCTCCAGGCCCGCCGGCAACTGATCGACCGACCAGGCCTGCGGGGCCAGCGCTTTTTCGCTCAGGCGCAGCACCGTGCTCAATTTGACGCCGCCTTGCAAGGCCCGGAAACGCAGGGCAAATACCGGTGCACCGTCGGGCAATGTGGCGCCGTACGGATCAACCCAGAGGCTGCGCAATTCGCCTTCGGCAGTCAGGCGCAGCCCGAAATTCTCGGCAGGGGTCAGTCCCAGCACGCCGCTCTGCGGCTCCACCTGCAGCAGATGGAGGTAGACTGGGTTAAACTGAAGGGCAAACTGATAGGCCCCTAACTGGTCGAAATGCGTCGCCCGAAACAACACCAACAGGTCTTTGCCAGCCTCCAGGGCCTGGTCTTCAACCAGCCAGGCAAGCGGGCTGATCGCTGCCGGCTTGAGCAGCGGGTTGGCCGATGCATCGACGTCGCCGACCTTTATCCCGTAAAAGTTTTGGTTCGTCACGGGTCCGGCCACGCCCACCAGGGTGCGTTTCTCCGGTATCGGCGCCGAGAACGGGTTGGGCGGCGGGTTGTAACCCGGGAAACCCGGTCCGGGGTCGGGTGTGGGTACGAAACGCCAGGGTTTGGCGATGAAAAAGGCAAGGGCGTTGGAGTTGTTCAACACCGCCTGGCGAATGATCGAAGCGTCGATATTGGTCACCGAATTGCTCAGGTCGACGTCGGCTGCGATCAGTTTGTACGGGTCGGTGATCGGAACGAGCAGCGCTACGTGTTTTTGGACCGCCAGGGCGTCGGCTGCCGTTACGCCGTTCATCGGCAATGCCGGCGGGGCGGTTTTGGTCGGGGTGATCATCAGGTTGGCGCCGGAGCCGTTCAAGGCATAGAGGCCATCGGCCAGGGTAGGCCCGTCGAGATCGGTGGCATCGCCGCTCAACGCGACCATCGCCTGGGCCACGCCGGACGCGTCGTCGCCCTCCCAGATGAGTTTGCCGGTGATACCCTGGCATTCGCCTACGGAAACGGAAAACGAACACGCCGCCATCAGGCCGTTTATATCGGTGACCTTCCAGAAAATTGTGGTGGTCCCGGTAACAAACACGGCGCCGTTCAGGCTGCCGCTGCCGGAGCCGCTGCTGGCGCCGCCGTATTGATAACTGGAGTCGGCCAAACCGCAATTGTCGAATACCTGCGGATCCAGCGCACCGTTGATGGCGATATAATTGCAATCGTTGCCGCCGGCATTTACCGAAACATCGACCGGACACACCAGCTTCGGCGGTATGGTATCGCGCACGCGGATGATCTGGATCTGGCTGGAAGCGCTGTTGCCACAGCTGTCGGAGAGGCTCCAGGTTCGAATAATATCGGCTTGGGTGCCCGGCACCGGCGTGACAACATCGGAATACGTCGCCTGTAAATTGGAGGAACAGTTGTCCATTTCATTGGTCACATCGCCGGTGACGGATGTATCGGCATTATACTGGCAATTTTCGTCGATATAAACCGATATATCCGGCGGTGCGGTAAAGGTGGGCGGCATGTTGTCGACCACCTGAATGGTCTGCACGGCCGTTGTGGAATTGTCGCAATCGTCGGTGGCCGTCCATTGCCGCACAAGGGTGTATTGGTGGGGGCAGTTGCCCGGCGTGAGGGTTTGACCGTTGTACGTTACCGTCACCAGGGTATCGCAACTATCGGTAGCGCTTGGTTCGGCAGGTTCCGGGATTTGGTCGCACTGAACGCTGATATCGCCGGGCAGGTCGGTGAACACCGGCGCCTGGGTGTCGGAAACGGTGATACTATTGGTGCTCAGCACGGTCACCGGGATGACATTGTACCCGCCGTCGGAGGCTTCGATCACACGCGGCGAGCCGACGATGGTGATCGGACCGCTGTCGTCGCAATGGAGCGGTTTGAAGGTCAGGCGCAACAACAGGGTGTCGTCGGGCAGGGTAACGCCGTAAGGCATGTCGTTTTCATCCAGCCAGGAGTACACAAAGGTATCGTTGACCATACCGACCAGCGGCGTGGTACCGTCGATCACGGTGGGGTCAATACCCATCAGCATAAACAGGTCGGGGTTCCAGGCCACGCTGAATTGCAGGGTGCCGGTATTTTCAAAGCCGGTGACCGACACGATATCGACGGTGAATTTTTCCATGCATTCCACGCTGTCGGGCGATTCCACCAGCAGGTTGATGCCGGGTTCGGGCATCACGGTAAAGACGTCGGTCGCCGAATTGGAGCAACCGTTGTTATCTGTATAGGTGTAGGTGATCGTGTGCATGCCGATGCCGGCTAAAAAGGGGTTGATCGTATTGCCGCTGACGCCGGGACCGCTGTAGGTGCCACCCGGCGGCGCGCCGCCGGTCAGCAGCACGCTGGTTTCGGTGACTGTAGCCTCATCGTCGCCCAACACCAGGGTTACCACCGGCAAGGGGTTGATGGTCACCGCTACCGAGCCGGTCATACCGGCGGTGCAGTTGGTGCTGGTGCGGGTGGCGATCACGGTGTAGGTGCCGGCCGTCGTTTGGTTGCCAAAACTGATCGCGCTGCCGGTGCCATTGACCGGGCCGCCAGTGGGGTTGCCATTGACGTAAAGTTGATAGGTAACCCCGGTTTCAGAACCGCTGAGTCCCACAGCCACGCCGTCACCGCCGGCGCAATACGCGCCGCCACCGGTCACCTCAAATACTTGCAGCATATCGATGGTTACCGTGGCCGAGCCGCTCAGGTCGTTGGCCGTTGCAGGGCAATAGGTATCGAAAAGCGTATTGATCGTGTAGATGGTGGTGCCGTTGGGGGTCACGGTTACGGTAATCGGGCTGGTGCTGCCGCCAAACTGGGTGCCGTCGGAAAGGGTGCCGCTCCAGGGGCCGGCGCCGGTCACGACGATGGTCAGTTGTGCGCTTTGGCCCGGGCAGATAATCGTATCGCCGCTGATCACGCCCGTGGGGCGAGCCCGCACGATGACCTGCTTTTCGCAGGTGGAGCTGCAGCCGTTGGCGTCGGTGATCGTGAGGGTAAGCGTGTAGCTACCGGCATTTCCGGAATTGACCGTTACGTTTTGGCCGTTGAACGGGCCGGAGATAGCGCCGTTGCCGCTGATGCTCCAGGCATAGGTGCTCATGTTGGCCGGCGCCGAATATTGAAAGCCGTTGGTATTGGAGCATACCGCACTGTCGCCCAGTATGCTGCACACAGGCAGGGGATGCACCACCACATTTACGGCCGTGGAGGTGTAATCGCACCCGTATTTGGTCAGGGTAAGCAGGTAATTGCCGGCATCGCCGGTTTGTACGTTGTTGATGCTCGCCGCGGGGCCGGCCGGGGGCGTAAAGCCGCCGCCTTGCTTCGACCACTGGTAGGTGGCGCCGCTCACGGCCGCCGACGTCAGGGTCAGGTTGAGCATCTGACCGACGCAAAGGGGGCTGTTACTGGCCGCCACCGGCGGGGAGATATTGACCGACGCGTTGAGGTCGAGCACACCGAAAGTGCCGCCGGAAACGCCGCTGAGCACCCGGCCGCGCTGGTAGGGGTCGGAGCCGGTGGCGGTGTTGGGCACGGGCGTTTCCCAGTTGCCGCTCAGGTATTGCACGATCCCGCAAACGGTGCGGTCGAAACTGCTGCCTTCGTCGCTGCCGTTCCAGGTGACCGTCATGTTCAGGATATTGGCCGTGCCGGATTCGCGGGCGACGATCCACATTTTTTTGACGGCATCATCGGTCACAAACCCGTTGCAACCGGGTATTTCCGCCGAAAAACCGTTCACCACGCGCACGCTGAAGGTGGTGGAGGGGAAATCCGGGGCGATGAGAATAGGGGTGTAGCTGCCGTTGCCCACGGGGAACGTGGCATTGGGGTTGACCTGCGAAATGATCATCTTGCCGGAGCCGTTGGTTTCCACATAACCGGTAGCGCCGGAAGCGCCGGTAGACGTAGCCAGTGCGGCGAGCGTGAGGTTGAACGTACCAAGCTGGAGTTTGCCGCCCAGGAAATTGATGTTTTTACCGATGGTGAGATGCTGCGCCAAAACGGCCATGCCCGCACCGGTTTTATTCATGGTAATATTGGGCAACAGCAGCGGGGAACTGCCCGAGAGGGTCGAGTTGCCGCTGCCGACAAAAACGATGCGGAAAGCCCCTGCACCGGGGCTGGTGAGGGTGCCGTTCTGGGTAAAATTGCCGCCGAGGTTGAGCGTCAGCGAGCCGCCGGCAGCGCATCCTTTGAAAGAACCGGTCGGGTCGATCGTCCAGTTGCCGTCCACACTGATGATGATATTGGCGGCGCCGTTGGTTCCCACCACATTGCCGGCAGCGATCTGTACGTTCCCGGCAATCTGGTGCGAGTGGTTGATGGCATCGCCGAAGCGGATCTCGCCGCTGCCCGAATTGTTGATGACCAGGTTGCCGGCCACTTTGAGATTGACCTCAAATGTGCCGTTGGAGGCCGAAGTAGAGGCATAACTCAGGTTGCCATAGGTCGGGTGCGTGCCGGTAAAACCGGTCAGATTACCCGTATAAAGGTACGAGCTGGCTGCGTTGAGCGTGAGCGCCGAGGCGGTCAAATTAGCGGGCACGGCCCCGCCGGCAGTCGTGTTTTGAATGACCTTGCCGGTTGCGGAAACGGTGGTGGTCGCTACCTGGCAGGTGAAGGTGACCATGTCGAGAGCGCCGTCGACGGTGAGGGTGGAGCCTGCAGCGGTAAAATTAATACCGGCGGTCAGGGTAACGGTGTGACCGGCCGAAATAGTGATCTGGTCGCCGTCGGCAGGCACGCCATTGTTCCAGGTGGCAGGCGAAGACCAGTTGCCGCTGACTACGCTGACGGTCACTTTGGCCGTTGCCGGCGCAGCACAGCACACAAGGGCCAGCAGTAAAAACCAGGAGCGAAAAACAGGCGGAAAAAAGCAAAAGGAGGTATCGGTTTGTGGACGATGGCTCATGCTCGATTGTGTTTTGATGGAAAAATAACTTGGCCGTCAGGCAAAACAACAGGTATGGACACGCGTCAGGCAAGCGATATTGCCGGCAAAACGCCGCAGTCCCCGTCCAAGAAATGGACACGGGACGTCGTCATGTAGGAAAAGTATGGTCGGAAATGGAACCGCCCAAAAGGCTGAACGGAAAGGCGCGCGTGTCTTTTGAAAGACCCACATGGAGGAATAGCTGTCCCCGGTTTGACCGGGCACACTACCCCGGATTGGGTAGGGTAAAAATGCTGTCATAGGATTACTCTTGTTGTATGTTTCGGATCAGGACCGTTTGAACAATACCGGGCTGTGGATTTGGAATAAATTCGGCGCCGGCGCGTTTATCAGATGCCTGAAATCGGTATTAGGTGCGATTAAAGTGGTAATTCGGTTTTGTTGAAAAGCTAACGCCCCTTCGTTTCAACAAAACGCAGACAAAGATAAAGCTAAATCCGGTGCCGAGTATAAAGCGGCAGGAAAGGACCAGGTTGATTTTTTGTCCGCTATCCGGCACAATACCAAATTAATGGTAATATTTGACTTTCTATTTGCGCACACGAATAAAAACACACCGAATGAAAGAAAAATTTGGTTTTACGCTGCTCAGTCCCGCCGAATTTGAAAAATGGATCGAACAGCAAAGCGTTGCCCGCACCATCCTTTATATCCAGGAACACCACACCTGGTCGCCCAATTACGTGCATTTTAAAGGCGATAACCACTTCGAACTGCAAAAAGGCATGCAGGATTTCCACAAGGTGGTAAATGGCTGGCAAGATATCGGCCAGCAGTTCACTATTTTCCCCGACGGCATGATCGTCACCGGCAGAAGCCTGGAAATTTCACCGGCCTGTATTTTCGGCTTCAATGCCAACGCCATTTGCATCGAAAATGTGGGCAATTTTGACGCCGACGGCGATAAAATGCGCCCGGAACACCGCGACGCCATCGTGCGCGTCACCGGGGCCCTGTGCAAACGGTTCAACGTGCCGGTCAACTCCAACCGGATCGTGTACCACCATTGGTTCGACCTGCGCACCGGCGCCCGCACCAACGGCAGCGGTAGCACCAAAACCTGCCCCGGCACCACCTTCTTCGGCGGCAACACCGTGGACGCTGCCGAGAAAAACTTCCTGCCGCTCGTCGAGCAAGCCGTGGAAGGCATCTTCGGACAACCGCCAAAAGGCCTGATGAAATACGGGTACGTGACGACCGACTGGCTTAATATCCGCAACCAGCCTTCCACCAGCGGCCGCAAAATGAACGCCACGCCCTTCGGCTCGGTTCTCCGGATCTATGAGGAAAAAAACGGGTGGTTCCGGATCTCCGCCACCAAACAGGAATGGGTAGCGGGCCGTTACCTGAGTGAAGTACGGCGCGGCACTGTCAACGCCGACGTGCTCAATGTGCGCTCGGGCCCCGGCACCCAATTCAACCAGGTGGCCAAGACCACCAAAGGCGAAGAAGTGTTTGTATACGCCGAAAACAACGGCTGGCTGAAGATCAGCCTCGACGAACGTTGGGTGTCGGGTAAATACGTGACGCTGGCATGAACGGGAAATTCCTTGTTGGACCTTGGATATTCCCTACCCCGTCACCTCGAACACCTGCACCGGTTTGGTCTTGTTCTTCAGCGATACTTCCCCGATGGCATGATACCCGAACGCATCGCCGGCCTTTTCCATGGTAGCCAGGGTGACCAGAATTTGTCCGGGCTGGGCGATCGACTGGAGCCGTTGGGCCGTGTTGACCACGTCGCCGATGACGGTAAAGTCGAAGCGGCGGAGCGTGGCCGAACCGACATTCCCGGAAATAACCTCCCCGGTGTTGACGCCGATCGACACTTTTGGCAAAAGCGTTTGGCCGCCCGACAACGAGCCTTCAATGGCTTGCGTAGCCTGGTTGACCGCCAGAGCAGCCCGGAGCGCGCGCTTGAGGTGTTGCGCATCCCGGAAGACGGCCAGCACCGCATCGCCCATAAATTTGTCGACGTAGCCGCCTTCGGCAATAATGGCCTTGACCATCACATCGAAATACCGGTTGAGCAGGTGGATCACCACATCCGGCGGTTCGCGCTCCGATATGGCCGTAAATCCGCAAATATCGACAAACAGGATCGAGGCCTCAACCGTTTCGTTGGCCAGCAGTGAGGTTTCGTACTCCTTGCAACACATAAACTGCAGCACGCTGTTGTCCACATACATTTTCAGGATATTGTTCTCCTGGATGGCCTGAACGGTGTCCTTGATCTGGTTGACCGCCCGGATCGCTTTGGCCAGCGTTTGTTCAAAATCGGAAAAATCGAAGGGTTTGCAGATAAAATCGAAGGCGCCGCGGTTCATGGCGGTGCGGATGTTTTGCATATCGCCATAGGCGGAAATAATGACCGTTTTGAGCAAGGGGCTTGATTCGCCGATACGTTCCAGCAGCGTCAGCCCATCCATCTGCGGCATGTTGATATCGCTGAACACCATGTCGATGTCCGGTTGCTCGTGAAGCCGGGCCAGCGCCTCCACGCCGTTTTGCGCAAATACGAATTCATACTCCTGATCCCGGATCTGACGCCGGAACCGCTGACGGATAAGTTGGGCGACGTCGTCTTCGTCATCCACAACCAAAATTTTGTACCTGGCACTCATGACAACTGGGATAATCTTTGTTTTAGCGTGTTGAAATCCAGGGGTTTATTCAAAAAATCGTCGGCCCCGAGTTGCATGGCTTCTTCCTGCTTCTCCGGATTGCCGTAGGCGGTGATCATGACGATGTAGGGCGGTGGCGTCGGCAGAAGTTCGCGAATACGGCGCAACAGTTCCAGCCCGCTCATGCCCGGCATATTGATGTCCGACAGGATCAAAACGGCCTCCGAAGGGTGGTTCTGCAGGTAGATCAGCGCCTCTTCACCCGAATAACAAAAGGCAAAGCTGAATACGCCTTCCCGGATCTCCCGGCGAAAGCGCTGTTCGAACAGTATGCGAATGTCTTGTTCGTCGTCTACGACTAAGATTTTCATAGTGCGGTTATTGTTTTGGCTGTTTTGGCAAACGGATGCGGAATTCGGTTCCCACACCCTCTTCGGTGGTCACCTCCATGCTCCCGCCATGCCCTTTGGTCACGATATCAAACGCCAGGGACAGGCCCAGACCGGTACCTTGCCCCGTCGGTTTGGTGGTAAAGAAAGGCTGAAATATTTTGGCTTTCAGGCTGTCGGGTATCCCGGTGCCATTGTCCTGAATGCGAATTTCCACAATACCCGATTTGATCAGTTTCGACGAAACGGTAACCGTCGGTTCGTACCCTTCAGGGGCCTGGTTTTTCCGTTGCGTCACGGCGTAAAAAGCGTTGTTGATCAAATTGAGCAACACCCGGCCCATATCCTGCGGGATAACCTCCACTTCCCCGACGAGCGGGTCGAGGTTGGTCACCATTTTGGCATTGAAGGTCTTGTCCTTTGCCCGCAAGCCGTGGTAGCTGAGCCGGAGGTACTCATCGGCCAGCGCATTGACATCGGTGGGTTCTTTTTTGCCCGTACTGGTGCGGGCGTGTTGGAGCATGGCGGTTACGATGTTGGCCGCCCGCTTGCCGTGGTGGTTGATCTTTTCCTGGTTCTGCGCCAGGTCCTGCACCAAATCCTTGATCAGACCCGTATCGGGCGCGGGGTTTTCTATTTCCTGCAGGAGCTCCTGCGCCAGTTCCACGCTTAGTTCGGAGAAGTTGTTGACAAAATTGAGGGGGTTTTGGATCTCATGCGCGATGCCGGCGGTCAGTTCGCCGAGCGAGGCCATTTTCTCCGAATGGACGAGCTGTGCTTGCGCTGCCTGCAGTTCGGCGAGGGTTTTTTCCAGTTCTTCTTTCTGTGCGGTGAGTTCCGACGTGCGCTCCACCACCAGGTGCTCCAGTTCGGCCTTGCGGGCTTCCGCCGCCCGGATGCGGGCCTCTTCCTGTTGCCGCTGTTTGCGCTCTTTCTTGTTTTGCACCGAAGCGTAGATACCAAAGCCAACCAGCCACAGCGCCGAAAACACCTCCGCCGATTTGAAATACCCGCCCTGCGCTGCAAAAAAAGCCGGGAAAAAGAAATGCAAGCCCTTATTGAGCACATAGATCGCCGCATAGGGCAACAAGGCGACAGCATACAACCGGGCCGGGTTGTAATCGCGTAATTGGTAGACCGTTGCCAGCAAAATCAGGTAGATGATCTCGCCATACCAATCGGCCAGAAACCGGAACCCCGGAATCTGCACCAGGAGAAAAAAAACAATTGCGCCGATCCACACTTTCGACAACACCTTATCCCACTCCGGCAGCCGTTTGGGTGTATCCAAGGATTTCCGCGCGCCGTAAATTACCCCGGTGGTCATTAAAATAAGCGGTATCAAATCCATAATTTGCTGCTTTTCGCGCTAAAATGGGTTTTGCATGTACGTGGTTCCAGGGGATATACCGGCTCGTTTGCGGTGTTGCCCGCGGTATCAGTCCTTCACCAAGCGGCCCACCCGCATATCGGCGCCGTTCCAGGCCTGCACCACATACATGCCGGCCGGCAAAGCTTCGATATTCAACACGAACCCATCGGCATCTGCGCCGCTTTGCCCCATGACCTGCCGCCCTCCTACATCAAAAACGGCCACGCGTTCGGCCGCCGGGAGCCGCACCCAGGTAGTTGCCGGGTTGGGATATAACGCAAGGGACGTAGCGACGGGTTCAACCGTGGCCACCAGCGGATGCACCACGTCGTCGATGGCCTTAAGCAGGGAATACTGCCCCAGCGCCGGGTTCAGAACATCCTGCCCGAGTTCCCAGATCATAATGCCCGCCACTTCCTTGAGCGCGAGTTGGGTCTTGGCCTGAATGGTCGGTATGCCGTTGTAAAACCGGAGGCCCACCTGGTCGAGGTAAGCGTAGGCGGTATCGAGCGCCACCATGGTCAGAAACTTAAACGAACTCACCGGGCTGACGCCAAAA
Organism: Saprospiraceae bacterium; assembly: GCA_044230315.1. Classification (GTDB taxonomy): domain Bacteria; phylum Bacteroidota; class Bacteroidia; order Chitinophagales; family Saprospiraceae; genus M3007. The sequence continues at coordinate 109,338 of JBGARJ010000016.1, read as the reverse complement.
TCGTAGCCGTAAAACGGCACCCCGAGGGTAAGTCGGGCCGCCGGCACGCCCTGATTTTTCCAATACTGGATGCATTGCACGGCCCAGTTGTAGGGCGAGTGCTGGCCGGGGTTGTTGGGCGCCCAGGGGCCGGTAAGGTCGTACACCATCATGTTCACCCAATCGAAGGCGGCCAGGGCGGCGTTGCTGACCTCAGGGTAGCGGTGCGAACCCGGCAGCGCTGCCGTCAGGAGTTTATTCTGTGCTGCAAGCGCCGATTTCAGATCGAGTACAAAAGGGCTGTAATAGCTGTTTACATATTGCCATTCCAGGTCGACGTCTACCCCGTCGAGGCCATTGGCGAGCACATATTGCACGATTTTCTGGATATATGCCGGGCGGTTGGCGGGCAGCAGCAGCGAATCCCAGGCCGCTTGCCAGGCTGGGGTGAGGTAACCGCCGGCCAGCGAGATGAGCACTTTGCAGTTCTTTTGTTTGGCGGCTGCCACCGCCGGTGCGATGCTGACGCCTTCGGTGCCCAGGTTGCCCTGCTGATCGGGGTTGGCAAAGGCGATATTGACATGGGTGCAGCGTTCGAGGTGGAGGTCGGCCAGGTTGCCGAAGCGGTAGGTGGGCAGATACCCGACCACTTTAAACCCGGTTTGAGCGGTCAGGATCGGAGCGCCAAACAGTGCGATCAAGAGTAGCCATTGTTTCATCGTGCAGGTGGGATGGTTTATGCGTGGCAAGGTCGCAATTTTTTAAAAAAATCACGCCTTTCCGGAACACCGATAGCCCGGATGAGCCGGGTCAGAACGGGTATTGACGGGGGTTCTTGCCACCTCAACGGCTGCGCCGCCAAATTTGCAACAAAAAACGGCCATGCGAACTATTCAACAATTCCTCCCGGAGCCCCGCCACCGCGAAATCCACCGCATTTTTGTCCGGGCGCAGCCCGAAGCCGCCTGGGCAGCCGCCCGGCATTTCGATGCCGGTGAAATCCCCTGGATCCGCTTGCTTTTCGACCTTCGTACCCTCCCCGCCCGGCTGGCGGGGCATGCGGTGGAAGTATCGGATCACCGTATCGGCGTGGATCAGATCGCTGAAGACGACACCGGCTTTCATATCCTGGCGGAAATTCCCGGCCGCGAGGTGGTGGTCGGGTCGGTGGGGCAGTTTTGGCACCTGGAAATCCCCTTTGCCGATGTCACACCCGTCGAGTTCCGCGATTACGACACGCCGGGTTGGGGCAAACTCGCCTGGTGCATTTCCGTGGAGCCGTATGCAGACGGCAGCACGATCGCATTCGAACTGCGCACTACAGCCACCGACGATGCTTCCTGGGCCAAACTCCAGCGCTACTTCCGGGTCATCGGCCTCTTTTCCCGACAGATCCGCAGTTCGATGATGCATCACCTCGAAGCCAGTCTCGGCAAACTCAAATTACCCGATGAAGACGATATCGCCTTGCCTGGCGACGAACAACTGCCGAATGCGAAGTACAGCATGAACCACCGGGTTGCCATCGAGGCCGCTCCGGCCATCGTGTGGCGCTATCTGATGCAACTCGGCTGCGACCGCGCGGGTTGGTACAGCATCGACGCCATCGACAATGGCGGCACGCCAAGCGTCGAACGCCTCGTACCCGGCTGGACCTCACGGGCGCCCGGCGACCAGATTGCTGCCGACCCGGCCGCCACCGGCTTTTTCGATGTGTACACGGTAATACCCGGGCGCGCGCTGGTGATCGGCAACGCCTTCGAACGCCTGGGCGGCCACTTCCGCATGAGCTGGGCATTCGTGCTGGAACCCATCGGCGCCGACGCCTGCCACCTCTACACCCGGGTGCGCGCGCAAGGTGAGCCGGCTCCAATCGAATGGCTGCTCGCCGACGTGGTATATCCGCCGCTGCATGCCCTCATGCAAGGCGTGCAGTTGAAAACGATCAAACGGCTGGCAGAAACAGCGGCCATGGAGCAGGTATAGCGAGAACATGTTCTAAACAAAAAGAGGCTGTCGCCCCGGCAGGATAATCTGTACCGGTTGACAGCCTCTTGTCTGTAAAAGCCCAAGGCGCTGGTTCGGCGGGGGTCAGAGCAGGGAGATATAAAACAAGCCGCGGTCCAGATAAGCGCCCATATCGTGGTATTGCCCCCGCCAGATGACGCAATTGGCGATGTACGTGGTCAGCGGCACCCCGGTTGGCGTAACGTAGCTGAAAGCTTTACTGGTTGTAGCCCCGGCCGCCAGGCTGAAGGGTTGGGTCGACATGTACGGCCAGCGGCTGTCGGCATTGAAGTTGCCCCGGCTGAGTGCCTCGCTGATGTCGCGGTTAAAATTGGCCGCACCGAAAAAGATCGAAGCGAAGAGCGGGTAATAGCCGGAGGGGTCGGGGTTGGCGATGTAAACATTGTAATTGGCATTGCTCCCTGGCGTGGTGCCGCTGGTCCATGACTGGGCATAGATGTAGGGCGAATTGGCGGTAATCCCTTTTACCTTGTTGATGAGTTGCCCTTTGTCGAGTGCGGAAAAACTGAGCCTCAGGTCGAGCGCTTCTGTTTTGAGGAGTTCAATTTCGAGCAATCGCTGTCGAACTTCCTGTTCCACTTCCTGATCCGTTTTCTTTTTCATTTTTCAGTATTTTAAGGATGAAGTAATCGCATCATGTTATTGGGTATTTTATCCCACAGCCCATTCTGTGCAAAACCTGTAAATTTTTCAGTGTAAAATCCGTATGAAATAAAGTGAATAGTCCCGTAGGTTTTGCAAACCGTTGAAAATGAAGCCCGGAGCATGTTGTTGGCGAGGACGTCAACGGCGTTAAGGCTTGATTTTCAACGAAATGTCGCTGTTGGCGTCCTCGCCAAAAGCAAAATATACCCGACTATTGATAAAGTAATATCTGTGAGAAATAAAAATATCGCTCAGTATGTAAATGCACAATTTATAGCCACACGAAGCCACCATCCGGAAATGAACAAGTTCATAGTCGGCGTATAGTATAACTATATTCGATCACAATGGAAATTGCATTCCGGCAGGTGGTTATCAGAGCATATGGCAATTTATTTTTCTATAAAAACATATAGACTGGCCATACAAAGATAACCTGTAATTTGGCGCAAAGCATTGGTTAAGCGAAAATTAAGCGAGAAATAATCGGCCTCCCGGCGATAGTTGAATCCTGTGAATTATCATTCCCCGCATCCGGCCGACAAGGCCCTGTCCGGAGGCCGGCACTGATGCTCCGGAAATGGTCTAAAACCGGGATCAGGGCGCAGCGGGCTTTTGCCGTACGCCGATCACGTTGGGTATGGGCCAGGGCGTCAGGTTGCGGTCGTCGGCCCGAAAACCGGTTTCATAACTGCCGAACAACTCCATCTGCATACCGGCTGCCTGGAGATACAATTGTGCTTCCGGTCCGCCCTCGAGGTGTTGGGCCGCTACCAGGTCGATGCCGGCGGCCAGCAATTCCGCATTCAAATCGTGCATGGTAAAGGGCGATCGCACGAAAATAAACAGGATACGGCCGGCGGCATCTTCGCCCAGGGCCGCTTCGCTCCATTTCCGCTGCGTTTGGCTCCAGCGATTCAGGCCGGGCCGTTTGATCAAACGCAGATTCTGGACAACCAAAGCATAGTCGTTCCGGATGGTTTCGATCCGGACGCCGGGTTCGTCCAGATCGAAGATCCGGAACGGGGGCAGGCTGTCGAGCCGGGCGCCAAAGGCCGCCACCGACTGGTATTCGTTTACCTGGCTGCTGTTGATGTGCTCCCGGGCCTTGAGGTACCCTACATGGGTGGAATAGTCGTCGTCAAACATGCCGGCGTTGATGGCGGCGGTGAATTGCTGCGCGGCGCACCATTGACGCGCCGTTTTCCCGTCGGCTGCGCCGGTTTGGCTGATGCCGGCAAACACAAGATCCCATTTGCGGGGGTCGATGCGCAGAATGGTGAGGCGGGAGTCGCCAATAGCGGCCGGTTTTTGGGCGGCCACCTGTTTAAGCTCCATGCCCGGAGCGAGCGTTTGCCAATCGGATGCTTGGGGCTGTTTTTCAGCGGGCAGCAACCCGAGCAACATGATGCAGAAGACAGCGTTTTTCATCGTTTCACGAACGACGGCTTTTGTCAATTTGTTTCAGCACCCCGTTCTTTGCCATCCAATTCCGGTTGACTATGAAAAATTTCGCCCTGCTTATTGCCCTCGCCTGCACTTGTGCGCTCCATGCTGCACCGCCCGCTTTTTCCGCCTACCTCAAAACGGATCAGTTTGGTTACCGCCCCGGCGATCCGAAGGTGGCGATCATCGCCCAACCCAGGGTGGGCGCCGGCGCACCGGGCGCCTACACGCCCGCGCCTTCGCTGGAGGTGCGCCGTTGGGACAATGATGCGGTCGTATATTCCGGCAACATCCAGGCCTGGAACGGCGGCGCAACGCACACGCAATCGGGCGACAAAGTTTGGTGGTTCGATTTTTCCGCCCTGGCGGCCAGCGGCGATTATTATGTGTACGACCCGGTGGGGCAGCTCGGCTCTTACCCGTTCCGGATAGCTGAAGATGTATACGCCCCGGTGCTTCGCGCGGCGGTGAAGGCGTTTTTTTATCAACGCTGCGGATCAGCCATCGAACCCGCGACCGGCGGCAACTGGACGCACCCTGCCTGCCACACCGGCGCCGGACAAGACCCGGATTGCCGCCTCGTAACGGCGCCAGCGGCGGCCAATGCGCTTGACCTCAGCGGCGGCTGGCACGACGCAGGCGACTACAACAAATACGTCAATTTTACATACGCCACACTCCACAATCTGTTGTTCGCCTACCAGGAAAACCCGGCCGTTTTCGCCGATGACACCGGTATCCCGGAAAGCGGCAACGGCATCCCCGATTTGCTCGACGAAGTCAAATACGAACTCGACTGGCTGCTCCGCATGCAGCGGCCCGACGGCTCCGTGTTGTCGAAAGTGAGCGTCACCGGTTTTCAGGCCGGCAGCCCGCCAAACACCGACCATGCCCCCCGGTACTACAGCCCCGCCAGTACATCCGCCACGCTCACGGTAGCCAGCGTGTTTGCCCACGCCTACCTGGTCCTGAAAGATGTGCCCGCATGGGGTGCTTTTTCCGATCTGCTGCGCACCCGGGCCGGGTTGGCCTGGGCCTGGGCTTCGGCCAATCCGGCCGCAGTGGGCAACAACGGCGGTTTCCAGAGTGCCGACCCCGAAGTATCCGAATACGACCGCCTGGCCCGCAAAACCGGCGCGGCGGCACTGCTGTACGCGGCAACAGGCAATTCGACCTACAAATCCTTTTTTGAAAGCAATTACGGTGCAATCCACCCCTACCAATGGTCGTATTTCTACACGTTCGAAGGCACCTACGGCGATATCTTGTTGTTTTACACCACGTTACCCGGTATTTCGGCACAGGTGGGCGCCAATATCCTCAGCCATTTTACCAACTCCACCAACACCGCCGGCGATTTTTTCCCGGCCGTTACGGCAAAGCAGGACGCCTACCGAGCCTACCTGAAAGACGACGATTATGTATGGGGAAGCAACCAGATCAAGGCGCTGAGCGGCCAACTGTTCGAAAGTATGATCCGCTACCACCAAAGCCCGGCCAACCAGGCGGCCTACCGGCAGGCAGCGCAAGACTATCTCCACTACCTCCACGGCGTTAATGCTCCGGGGATCGTCATGTTGTCCAATGTAAAGAACATCGGTGCCGACAGCTGCGCCACCCAAATTTACCACGGCTGGACCGGCGACGGCACCGCCTGGGACCTCGACCCCGTACCGGGCCTGCTTACCGGCGGCGTGAACAAAAACTACTCGGGCGTCAACGGTTATTTTGCCACTCAACCCGTTCAGAAAAAATACCTTGACTGGAACAGCTCCTGGCCGGAAAATTCCTGGGAAATCACCGAGCCGGCGATCTACTATCAGGCCGCTTACGTGCGATTGTTGTCGAAATATGCACCACCGGTCCTTCCGGTATCTACGCAGGAAGTGGCAATCCGGGCCGCTACGCCGGCGTTTTCGGTATTTCCCAACCCCGCGCACGGTGGTTTCACCGTTCGGCTCGACGATCCGGTGCGGGCGGCAGACAGCGGCCGGATCGACCTGTTCGACGCCCTCGGGCGGCAGATATCGACACAGGCCATTGGCGGCGCAGCCCCGGTTACGTTTCAAAGCATGCCGGCCGGCGTGTATTACCTGCGGCTGCGCGCGGCGAATGGCACGGTTTTCGGTACGCGGTTGGTTGAAATACTGCCGTAATGTTGCGGTCGTACGAACTGCAACAAAATGTCCGTGCTGAAAATTATCCGGCGGGAAGCCTTCAAACCCCGTTCCTTTGCATCGCCAATGTTTATTCGCACTCAATTCCGGCGTATTATCCGCTTTCCCCGCATGTTGCTGTGGGCGTTTTTCCTGGAAAGCATGGAAACGAAACAAATGCTCCATACCTATGCGCGGTATGGGCGGGGCAAGTTGTTGTTTTTTACCAAAACCAACGAACCCAGCCCGGAAGAGTTGCAGCGAGCCAAGGAACAACTCAAAGACATCCCGCGTTTCCTCCCGTTTTTTGTCGTGATCGCCGTGCCGGCGCCCGGCGTCACCGAAGGCTACGCCCTGCTGGCCATTACCTTGGAAAAATGGTTGGGGCACCGGATCAGTTTGCTGCCGAGCCACTTCCGGGCGATATTTTCAGGCTCCCATAAGGAACGGCCCGAAGATGCGTCGCGGCCTTGAAAATTGATCTTCCTTACATTTTTTTCAATAACAACTGCCCTACTTCCGGGACGGCGTACAAGCGCATCAGGCCGGGTCGTTTGGACTGGGTCAGCTCCTGGGCCATGGCCAGGCGCAGGTCGTTGGGCAGGAGGTCGAGCAACAGAAAGCGTTGCAGGTTGGCCAGTTCCGCCTCGGTGGGTTCGGCGTTGCGGCTGAGCAGGTAATTGTTCAGACGGGTGACAACCACAGAGAGGATGTCGAGGCGCTTGGTGTCGCCTTCGTGCACCAGCCGGTCGAGCCGCCGGGTTACTGCGTCAAAATCCGGCGCTTGCAGGATGTCTTCGGGGCCGGGCAGCCGGTCGAGGTTGAGGTGGACGAACGACAGGAATGCCTGGGTGGTTTCGGGATCGAGGGCGGCGTCGCCGAGCAGGCGCACGAGGCCGAGGTGGCTGCGCAGATCGTCGATGGTGCTCAGGCTGTTGAAAAACTGCACCAATGAGCGCGGGGTGGTCCGTCGGCCATTCACCAGCTCGGGGTAGCTCAGCACGAAATGGATCCCGCGCGCGTCGACGCCGTGCCGCTCGGCCCAGCGGGCCCAAGCCTGGGCGTCGAATTCCATGGTCACGTGGAGCATCCGGGTCAGCATGGCCTCATCGAGGGTGGTTACCGAGTAGTCGCCGCCATCGGGGTTGGCGGTGCACACGATCAGCCACTGCTGCGGCAAGGCCCACGACACGAGCTCGTAGTTTTGGAACAATTGCATGATGCCGCGCAGGATGCGGTCGTCGGCGCGGTTCACGTCGTCGAGCAGCAGGATACCGGGGCCCGGCTGACGGGGCACCCACTCGGGCGCCACGAAATGCGTCACCTCGCCCTTGGCCGCATCGCGGGCGATCTGGGGCATCCCCAGCAGGTCGCCCATTTCTTCAAATTGCGCCGGGGCAATATACACGAATGCGCAGCCCCGCTCCTGCGCCAGATCGCGCACCAGCTCCGTTTTACCGATGCCGTGCAGCCCCCATATACAAACCGGGGTTGGCCGGGCATCGCTCTGCGCCATGCTGTCCAAGGCATGTTCGAGCATGGTTGTGACCGATTCTGCGCCCACCCGCGCGCCATAGGTGATGTAATTGGGCTCCGACATGCGATACGTTAGTTTGATGTTCGAAAGGGGCTTTTGGATGCGAATTAAAAGTGGATATGATTTTGTCCGGATACTTTATCAATTTTGCCGGCCATGCTCCAAATTTACCGGTATCCCGATAATTAACGAGCAGAACAAACGCCAAATCAAACAGTTCGTGCCGATTCCCTTTAAACCTCCCCAAACATTCGGACAAAATTCAAACTTCGAACGTCAAACGCCGAACGTCAAACAAAAAAATGGCCTACCGCAACATCCGTTTGCATCCGGCACTCCGGTTGATCTATTTGCTGCTGCGCATCCTCGTGTGGGTAAGCGTGCGGGTATTTTACCGCCGCCGCCTGGTGCTGGGGCGTGAGCACCTGCGTTTTGACGGGCCGGCCATCGTGATTACTAACCACCCCAGCACGCTGATGGATGTGCTGAACCCCGCGGTGGAAATCCGGCAGGAGATGTTCTTTCTGGCCAATTACGGCTTGTTCAAAAACCCGGTGACCAACTGGCTGTTCCGCCTGCTGTATTGTATCCCGGTAAAACGGCGCGAAGACGTGACCGCAGGCGAGGAACGCAACAACTACGAAGCGTTCGAGCAATCGTTCCGGCACCTAGAACAATACGGCGTGTTGTTCATCGCGCCCGAGGGCACCAGTTGGATAAATCGCTTTGTGCGCCCCATCAAAACCGGCACGGCGCGCATCGCTTTCGGCGCCGAATCGCGCAACAACTGGCAGCTGGACCTGAAGATCATGCCGGTAGGCTTGTCGTACTCGGCGCCCGACCGGTTTCGCAGCGACGTGGTGGTGCAGTTCGGCGCGCCGGTGTATCCGCGCGATTGGGCGGATGCCTGGGCCCGCAGCCGTCCGGAGGCCGTGGATGCCCTAACGGCCTACCTCGAAGAACAACTCAAAGCCCTGAGTATCCATACCCGCGACGAGGCCGGCGAGCAATTGATCACCCGGCTCGAGGAGATCCTGCACAACGAACAGCCGCTCCCGCAGGTCGCCGAGTTCGAACGGTCGCAGCTATTGGTCAAAACGGTGCTCGACAATTCCGCCCTGCGCACCCAAACCGGCGCCTATTTCCAGGCCTTGCAACAACACCTCGCGACCGATGCCGCAGTGGCCGCCAGCCGGCAAAACAACCTTCGGCGCCGTTGGTGGGGCGATGTGGTCTTGCTGACGCTTGGCCTTCCGCTGTTTGCCGCCGGTTATGCGTTCTGGTTTTTACCCTGCTTTTTGCCAGCCTGGGCGAACAAAAAAATGGGCCTGTACATCGGTTATTCGTCCACGGTAAAAATCTTGCTTGGGCTGTTTACCATCCCCCTGGCGCTGTGGGGCGCCTTCCGGCTGGCGCTGCTGTGGAGCCACTCGGCGGAAATGGCCGGGTTGGCGCTGGCGGTGTTAGTGGTATTGGCCGGTTTAGTGGAGCAGTATCAGGACTGTTTCAAACGCTACCGGGTGCGCAGCGCTGCACTCCGCCTGCAACGCACCGACGCCGACGCCATCCAGTCGCTGCAGCAACAACGGAGCAGCATCCTGGCGGCCCTTAACAACCATGACTGACACCATCGCTGCGCCAACTCTTCAGCAGCGGCCCGCGTGACGCGCATCATAAGCGACATCCTTTCCCATCATTGTTGTTCATGCCACCAACCGGCCACCTTGGGCCTTATTACTGTATGTCGGAGATTTTCCCGCGAGGCCTAAAATGGTTCTTTTCTCCCTGGCTTCTACCCTTTTCAGTGCCGTATCAGCCGGCAATCAAGGCGCTCATTTTTGACTGCAGCAGAAAATTTCCTACATCCGCTTGGCTTTGGAGAATATTGGTCATTTTAAAAAAAACAGATATGAAAAACTGGATCGCAATTATACTGGGGATCGGGCTGGCGGTCCTTTTCGCCTTGCCGGGCTGTTCCTTAATCGGATTTGGCATCGGCGCAGCCGCCGATAACCGGAATTCCCAACGCATCGATGCGTGGAAAGTCGTCGATATCGGCAAAAACAAACCGATAAAGGTGTACCGCAAAAATGCGGAACCGGTAACAGGCAGATTCGCCGGCAGCGTCAAAATGAATCCGCTAACCGACACTGCATTCAGCGGAATCCTCGTCAGAACGTATACCGGCATGGAGGAGTTGCCGCTTGCCGACGTCAGTTATGTTGAAATACGAACCAATCGAGGGAAAACCCTCGGCTTCATTGGTGGATTGACAATCGATGCGCTGGCAATCGCCATGGCAACGCAAGTAGGGGAATGGCATTTGTTTGAATATCAACAGCGAACATCAGCATCCTCGTGCCCGCTCATCGCCAGTTACGACGGCGCTCAATACCGTCTCGACGCTGAAATTTTCGGCGGCGCCATCTTTAAAGCCGCCGAACGGCCGGATTGGGACAACCTCGATTTTCTCCGGGAAACAGACGGCGTGTACCGCCTCAAAATGAGCAACGCGTTCGACGAGACCCAGGAGGTAGACTTCATTCACTTGATGGTAGTCGATCACCCGGCCAATAGCCGCGTGTATCCGTCGTATGAGGGGCAGTTGTACACCCTGAGTGATCCGCAAACGCCGCGCAGCGTGCGCGATTTTGCGGGCGCCGATTTCAAATCGCAGGTTCGGCGCAACGACGACCAGTTTTGGTTGAGCAACCCATTCGGCCGCGACCCGCAGAATCCGGCCGACCTGCGCGACGGGCTGATCCTGGAATTTGAGCGCTCCGCCACGGCCAGTTCGGCAGCTCTGTTGCTGAATGTGCAAAATACTTTGTGGGCCTCCGATCTGCAGAAAAAATTGCTCGCCCTGCCGGGGCGCCAACTGCCCCAATGGTACGAAACCCTCAACAACTCGCCCGAAGCCCGCGCCGAACTGGTACGCGCCATGCTGCGCGAAGGCATGCTGCGGGTGTACGTGTGGGACGATATGCAATCGACCTGGCGGCCCGGAGGTCACGTATGGGAAGTGGGCAGTACCGTGGCCAAAGATGTGGTGCTTCAATTGGACCTGATCGGGTTGCACAGCAACACACTCAAAGTCAAACTGGAGTGCCCGCCGGGCATTTGGATCGTCAACAGCGCGCAACTCGATTGCTCGTACTCCACCATCCCAACCCTGGCGCAAACGCTTACGCCGCTGAAAGCGACCGACCAAAATGGCCGCGATTTGCTGCCGCTCCTCGAAAAAGCCGACAACCGCTATTATGAAATGCCGACCACGCAGGACGAGGCTATTCTGGAATTCGCCACGCCGGCCCTGCGGCCCGGCATGCAACGCAGTTTCATCCTCAATGGGGGCGGATATTACACTATTCACGTGCCGACCGATACGGAACCGCAAATGGAACGCCTGCACTACCTGCTGACCGAGCCCGGCGCTTTTACCCGGTATGCATTGGAATCGCTGAACCAGGAAACCAACGCCGTCAACAAAAACGTGCTCCAATAATACCGCACCACTCTGCGGTTTCCGACAGGAAGGCGGTTCGACAGGGTGAACAGGATCAGCATGATTATTCCAGCCGATGCTGTTCACCCTGTCTGTAACACCCGACATAGGGGTGGGCTAATCCACTATTCGACAATCCGGAGCACTCTATCAGGGCACGGGGGAGGGGTAATTTCCAAGGTCCGATTGGGGTATTCGCATGCGGGCGAACAGACGTTGCTATTTCCAAACGGCCAGGCAGGTCCGCACCTGGCCGTCTTTACCGCGTACCTCCACAAAATAAACCCCGTTCGGCAAGCCGTCGCGCCGGATCATCAGTCCGGGAGGGCGCACATCGTATTGGCGCAACACGTTGCCCATCAGGTCGGTAAGCCTGGCGCTTGCCGATGCTTCCAGCGGCAGGTACATGGTTTCGGTTGCCGGGTTGGGGTATACTTGCAGGTGGCGCGCGCCTGCAGGTTCGGTGGTGGCGGAAGGGATGAAATGATTTCCGACGGTATGAAACACGGTGTTGGTCAGCACAACCGGGTTTTGGTCGAAGTAAATGCCCGCCCGGTTGTCGAGAACCGAGCCGATGGGGTTGTCCGCCTTTTGGGCGATCTCGAACTGGACGAAGCCATGCGAGGCCGCCTCGTTGGCATTGGAATCGGGCAGCAGGATGGAATCGAACCGGACGGTCAGCGTGCCCTGGCCTTCCAGGCTCCAGGTGTACGGGTGGCTGGCCGCCCCCATCCGGATGCTGGCGGGATTGAGCAAGGGCGAAAGGGTATCGCGCAGCACAACGGTGAAAGCCGTATCGGTACCGGTGTTTTGAAAATTCAACTGATACTCGATCCGGGTGTTTGGTTCGATCAAATGATCGTCCGAATACCCCACCGGAAAGGCCAGTTTTTCATTCGGATCAAGGGAGCTGCGTATTTGCCGGCAATCTTTATCGGTAAACGGGCTCCCGCTTTCATTCGGAAAAACCAGGAGCAGGCCCGGATCCGTACTCCCGTTGCAATGCTCCACCGCCACGGATGGCGGCACGGAAATGGGATGGTTGGGCTCCTGCTCGGCCATCAGTCGAAGGGTATGGCCATTCGCAGGCAGGGTTTCCAGGCGCTCCGCTCCAGGCCCGAAACCGGCCGGCAATTGTCCCTGCAACATGATCACCATATCGTCGATCACGATATAATCTAAGGGGGCGGAAGTGGGCCCCAGGCCCGTATTTTGAAGCGTAAAGCGCACCGAGTCGCCAGCGCATTCCGCTTGCGCTTCGATTTGCGCACCCGACCAGGTTTGGACAGGCGGCAGGCAAATCGAGTCGGGAAAAATATGGGCTTCATTGCAGACTACCTGGCCGGTGATCGATGGGTCGCAGGATATCTGCACGAAAATAGCGAAGTCGACACAAGCGCCCGGGGTGATAGTACCCAAATTCACCGTCACCACATTCCCATCCTGGGTATAGGGCAGCGAAACGCCCGTGACCGTAAGCAAGGGGTCGATCGTTACCTGCACATAAGCGCCCACCGCTGCGGTGCCGCCCACGTCGCAGCTGCTGATATGCATTGCGCTGGTACTGCAGGGGCGCATTGCGGCCGAACTCAAGTCGGTAAGCAATACCGGGCAATCGGTTTCGATCTGAGCGCTCAGCCATTTTCCGAAAACAGGAGTGCCCTGGAGCGATGAAAGGGTCATCGGATTATTACAGACCTCCCACGCGGGCGCGGGCGGGTAAAACGTCACGGTAAAATCGCCGGAATCGACCACGCCAAAGGAAAAATACCCCATCGCATCGCTCGCCGTATACAAGGTCGTGCCGTTTGGAGCGACGGCCTGAACCGGCATCGATGGAATATTGAACTGTGTATTGTCGACCACACAATCTTGGTTCGTATCCAGGTCGATGACGCCAACCAGCTGGTAGGGCGGCGGCGGGCAATCGGGGCTCTGAATCACCACAGTAGGCGTACAGGTACTGAAGATGGGCTGGTTGCCCGGGCCCAGCGCAGGATGGCCGCTGGCGTCCAGCTGATACGCCCGGAGCTGGAGCACCGGCTCGGCGCCCCGTTCGCAGCAATAAAGTTTGATGGAATCCTGTTCGGTGGCCGACACCTCAAATTCGGACGGGAAATCGGGGAACAAATCATTGCAATCGGGGTGGCCATTGAGGAAATTTAACCCGATGATGCAGTCGGTATACGGCGACTGGCGTTGGACGGTCAGGAGCACCTGGCTGCCACAATTGTCGTACGAACCGGCGTCCAGCGCCGAAACGGGCAACCAACCCACCGCACCGAAAAAGCAGTCGCCGGAAACGTCGTCCGTTAAGGTGACCGCCACGTTCTGGGCGCACAAGGCCACCGGTGGGGTCGTATCGATCACCGAAACGGAAAACGAGCAGGCAGCGCTGTTGCCACCCACATCGGTCAGCAGGAACTGGTTGATCGTTTTCCCAACCGGAAATTCTGCGCCGGAAGCCAGGCCGCCGGTTTGGGTGAGCGTCCAACCGGGGGTATCGTCGGAAGCGGTGACGGTGTAATCCAATACGACTGTGCAGCCCGACGGCTCGGGGAAAAGTATCGTATCGGGTGGGCAGCCGACGACAGGCAAGGTATCGTTGTTGACCTGAATGGCTTCGGCCAATACCCCCGGGTAAACGCCGGGTGCGGCGACCAAAGCAAGGCGGCTTCCACAAAAAATACATACGAGCAAAATGAAGATACGCATAGGATTACGGGTGCGGTTTGGTTGCCCGGATCGGCGCTGACCCTCGGCAAAGGTTAAATTCAGATGACGGAAGGCAAAACAGGTATTCACCCTGCAAAAATCAGCCGGGCGTATCTTCTATTTTTGCACAATATTCTTGAATTATCAATCTAATTTATAGAGAAACCGGACCTGCAGCTTGCCGGCTTTATCCGGGCAACAGGCTTCCAGCGTGATTTCCGCCGGCAGCTTGTTTTTCATATTTCCCGCGTTTTAATGCATAATTTTGCATAAATTTAAAAACTAACAGGCTTTACCCGAATTGGAACGCCGCGGGCCCTGGGCATTGAAGCAAGCAATACGTTGCATTTATTTTTAGCCAAAAAATGGATATTATCAAAATAAAGGACGCGTTCCTGTTGGAACTTTGGCAGGCTGTTTCACCGGCGGAGTACCGCCAGGTGATCAAATTCCTGGAAAGCCCCTTGCACAATCAACGCGCCGATGTGCTGGCGCTGGCCCGCTTCCTGGTCGGCACACCAGCCGCAGCGCTGGAAAGCCTCGACAAAGCCGCCGTATTTGCAGCAATATTCCCGGGCGAGCCGTACGACAACCGCCGGTTCAACCACACCTGTTCCTTTCTGTCGAAACGCCTCGAGCGTTACCTCGCATGGCAGGAGTGGACCCGTGAAAAGCACGGGCACGATCTGTACTTGTGCCGGGCCCTGCGCCGGCGCGGCGCCAACCGGCAATTTGTCCGCCGCGCCGAACGGCTGGCCCGCGATCTGGAAACCCAACCCCTCCGCAATGCAGCCGTGCACCTGACCCGTTACCTGCTGGAAAGCGAACGCTACCAACACAGGGTGCTGCACGAACGCGAGACCCCTACCCTGCTCGCCGGTGTTACCGATCCGCTCAATCATTTTTTCGTACTGGAGAACCTGCGCTGGTCCGGTACCGCCCTGGCCCTGCAGGCGCGCTACGGCGTGTCGAACCTGCTGCCGTTCGCCGGCGCCGTGCTCGAACAAGCCGGACTGGCCGATCCGGCACAACGCCCCGAGGTGGCCATGATGCGCCTGGGTTATCTAACCCTGAACGACGTGGAAAACGAAGACCATTTCCGCCAATTTAAGACCCTGCTGGTAGAAAAAGACCAACTCTTCAGCCCACCGGAAAACCGGGACCTCTACCTGCTGGCCATCAACTTCTGTCTGCGCCGCCACAACCGCGGCGAACGCCCGGGTTATACCCGCGAAGCGCTCGATCTCTACCGGCATGCCCTGGAAAAAGGCCTGCTTATTGAACATCAAATCCTGCAAAAATTTACGTTCAACAATATCCTCCGTCTGGCTTGCATCGCCGGCGAACGCGACTGGGCACTTTATTTCCTCGATACGTATCAACACTACCTCCCGGCCGAAGACCGCGCCAACACCTATCGCTTCAACCGCGCCTGCTGGCACTACCTCGGCGGCGAATACGCCCGTGTACCGGCGCTGTTGCAAACCTTCGGCTTTTCCGATCGCGACACCCAACTCAGCGCCCGCCAGATGCTCTTGCGCAGTTACTTCGAACTGGCCGAATGGCAGGCCCTGGAATCGCTGCTGAAGAGTTTCTACTCCTTCCTGCGCCGCCGGCACGACATCGGCTATCAGCGCCGGATGTACCTGAACCTGATCAAATTTACACGGCAACTGATGGCCGGGCCACTAGCCGGGCGAAAAGCCGCACGACTGGCCGAACGGATACGCGCCGAGCCGTATGTGGCGGAGCGGGAGTGGCTGCTGGGGCAGCTTGCAACGGGGCCAGGGGGATAAGAAGCAGGGAGTTGGGGCGAGGGAAAAAAGTGCAGGGTAAGTTGCGCAATCGGAGGCGTCTTTTCGTCGTGGAGCCGGGGCTGTTTCCTATGGGTCTTGCTTAGATTGGCCGCCGTAGATCATGTCAATTTGCCAAGGAGGCACGGAACTACAGAGCGTTTTTTCTCCGTTTTTCCGTGCCTCCGTGGCGAAATATTTACTGCATCCTTCGCGACAGGACCCTGTTCGAGGGTCCGGCTTACGGTGGTGTAAGGTGGTTTTTACGCGCCACGCAGTGCCGCCCCTACTTCCCGTGGCAGTGTTTGTACTTCTTACCGCTGCCGCAGGGGCAAGGGTCATTTCGGCCCACAACTTTCTCTTTTACAATGGGTTGGATGCGTTGTACGGGTCCATTGTGACCAGCCGACATGGCTGCGCGCTGAGCGGCGGCTTGGGCTTCGGTCATTTGCTGCTGGTTGTTGGTGCGCAGGCGCTGGCGCGAGGCAGCTTCCTGGGCACGGCGCGCGGCTTCGGCCCGTTGGGCCTGCTGGAGGGCGTTCTCATCGGGCAGGGCCAGGGTGCCTTTCAACAGGAACGACGTTACGTTGACGTTGATGTGGCCAATGAGCTGCTCGAAGAGGTTGTAGGCCTCCATTTTGTAGATAACCAGTGGGTCTTTTTGCTCGAAGGAAGCGCCCTGCACCGATTCTTTCAGGTCGTCGACATTGCGGAGGTGTTCTTTCCAGGCGTCGTCGATGAGCGCCAGGGTAGCCACCTTTTCCACGTCGTGCATGATGCTTTTGCCGTTGGTATGGATGGCGTCTTCCATGTCGGCGCTGATATTGAGCCCCAGCACGCCGTCGGTAAACGGCACCACGATGCGCTTGTAGCGCTGGCCTTCGCGGGTATGTACGTCCTTGATGATAGGAAGCAGACGGTCCGATACCTGTTGGCGTTTGTGGTCGTACAGTTGGAATACCTGCTGCTGGAACGTTTCCAGCACCGTGTTCATCGGCGCGCTTTTGAACCAGGCGGGGTCCATTTCGGGATCGACGCCGATCATGCGAATGGAGTCGAGGCGGAAGGTCTCGAAATCGCCGCCTTCGCGGTGCACCTGCACCAGCTCGGCGGTGATTGCGATAAAGGCGTTGTTGATGTCTACCGCCAGGCGGTCGCCGAAAAGGGCGTTGCGGCGTTTTTTGTAAATGGCTTCCCGCTGGATGTTCATCACGTCGTCGTATTCCAGCAGGCGCTTGCGGATGCCGAAGTTGTTCTCTTCGACTTTTTGCTGGGCGCGCTCGATGGATTTGGTCACCATCGAGTGCTGGATGACGTCGCCTTCCTTGTGGCCCATTTTATCCATGAGCCCCGCGATGCGCTCGCTTTGGAACAGCCGCATGAGGTTGTCTTCGAGCGACACATAGAACTGCGAGGAACCGGGGTCGCCCTGGCGGCCGGCACGACCGCGCAGCTGGCGGTCGACACGGCGGCTTTCGTGGCGTTCGGTGCCGATGATAGCCAGGCCGCCCGCATCCTTGACGCCGGGACCGAGTTTGATGTCGGTACCCCGGCCGGCCATGTTGGTGGCGATGGTCACTTTGCCGGCCAGGCCCGCTTCGGCCACGATTTCAGCCTCGCGCTGGTGTTGTTTGGCGTTCAGCACATTGTGATCGATGCCGCGCAGGCGCAGCATGCGTGAAAGTAGTTCTGAAATTTCCACCGACGTGGTGCCCACCAGCGATGGGCGGCCGGCTTCGCGGAGTTTCACAATATCGTCGATGACGGCATTGTATTTCTCGCGGGCGGTTTTGTACACCAGGTCCTGCCGGTCGTCGCGCACGATGGGGCGGTTGGTGGGGATCACCACCACGTCGAGTTTATAGATATCCCACAATTCCTTGGCTTCCGTTTCGGCCGTACCGGTCATCCCGGCGAGTTTGTGGTACATCCGGAAGTAGTTCTGCAGGGTGACGGTAGCGTAGGTTTGCGTGATCTCGCCCACCTTCACGTTTTCCTTGGCCTCGATCGCCTGGTGCAGGCCATCGGAGTAGCGGCGCCCTTCCATGACGCGGCCTGTTTGCTCGTCCACGATCTTCACCTCGCCTTCCGGCGTGACGATGTATTCGTTGTCTTTTTCAAAAAGCGAGTAGGCTTTCAGCAATTGTTGCACGGCGTGGATCCGGCGGCTTTTCACCCCGTAATCTTGCGAAAGCCGTTCTTTGGCCTCTGCCTTTTCGGCCGGACCGATTTCGGTATTTTGATCGATTTTAACCAGCTCCGTACCGATGTCCGGCATCACGAAGAAATTGGAGTCGTTGTTGAACCGGCTGAGAAAGTCGATGCCTTTTTCGGAGAGTTCGACGCTGCGGTTTTTCTCATCGATGGTAAACAACAGTTCGCGGTCCACCTCGGGCATGCGCTTGTTGTTTTCCTGCATGTAAAAGTCCTCGGTTTTCTGCATCAGCACTTTGACGCCTTCTTCGCTGAGAAACTTGATCAGCGGGCGGTATTTGGGCAGGGCGCGGTGCGCGCGCAACAGCAACATGCCGGCCTGGCCTTCATCAACGCCGGTTTTACCTTCGGCATATAGTTTCTTGGCTTCCGCCAAAAACTGGCTGGCCAGTTTGCCCTGCTCGTCGAACAGGCGGCGCACATTGGGGTTGAGGTCTACGTATTCCTGGTCTTCGGCGCCACGGGTGACGGGGCCGGAAATAATAAGCGGCGTACGCGCGTCGTCGATCAACACGGAGTCCACCTCGTCGACAATAGCGTAGTGGTGCTTGCGCTGCACGAGTTCGTCGGGGCCGATAACCATGTTGTCGCGCAGGTAGTCGAAACCGAATTCGGCGTTGGTGCCGAAGGTAATGTCGCACTTATAGGCGTTGATGCGCTCCGGCGAATGGGGTTTGTATTTGTCGATACAATCGACGGTGAGCATCAAAAATTCGTAGATCGGGCCCACCCATTCCTGG
Organism: Saprospiraceae bacterium; assembly: GCA_044230315.1. Classification (GTDB taxonomy): domain Bacteria; phylum Bacteroidota; class Bacteroidia; order Chitinophagales; family Saprospiraceae; genus M3007. Next base: position 90,580 of record JBGARJ010000016.1, on the reverse strand, counting down.
TCGCGGCGGGCGAGGTAGTCGTTGACCGTCACGATATGCACGCCTTCGCCGGCCACGCCGTTGAGGTAGGCGGGCAAGGTGGCCACGAGGGTTTTGCCCTCCCCGGTAGCCATCTCGGCGATTTTGCCGTCGTGCAACACCATCCCGCCGATGAGCTGCACGTCGTAGTGGATCATGTTCCAAGTGATATCACCCCCGGCGGCCACCCATTTGTTTTTCCAGATGGCCTTGTCGCCTTCGATAGTCACATAGGATTTGTTGGATTGGGCTGCCAGGTTCCGGTCGTGCTCGGTGGCGGTGACGGTGAGGGTTTCGTTTTGGAAAAATCGCCGGCTGGTTTCTTTCACCACGGCAAATCCCTCCGGCAGAATATCGAGCAACACGTCCTCCAGAGCCTTGTCGCGCTGTTTGCGCAACTCGTCCACCTCTTTGAACAGGGTTTCTTTTTCGAAGAAATCTTCGGCGTCGAGCGCCTGTTGGTTGACGGAAAGGATCTCTGCGTCAATATCTTTCAGGTATTCCCGGATCCGGGTGCGAAACTCCAGCGTTTTGCTGCGCAATTCGTCGTTCGACAGGCCTTGGTAATCCTGGAAGTGCCGGTTAATCTCGTCCACCGCGCCTTGGTATTTGCCGATGTCGCGTTCCTGCTTGGTGCCGAGAATTTTCTTTAATAAGCTTAACATCTTGATAATGTGGTCAATGTGGGCAATGTGAGGAATGTGGGCAATGGGCGGAATGGGGGCAATGGGGCAATGGGGGCAATGTGTGGAATGAGGTCAATGTGATCAATTTGGTCAATGGGTGGAATGGGGGCAATGGGTATTTTGGTTGCGGGGAAGGAGCGATCGTTTGGGCGCGGCAAAGATACGGTTTTGCCATTTGGGGAACGGGCGAAGGCAGCACATTTCATTCCATGTCCGGAAATTAGCCGGATTTTGACAGAATGACAGCCTGTGGTGCAAAACGGCGGTTAAAATGGCAGTGCCTATGCCAGGGCGGCGGGATCAGGCGTGGTTGCCATGCCACAATGCCGCCAGGAGATTGATCAGAAACAGCACCTGCGCCACGAAAAACAGCAGGGTACTCAGCACGAAACTGAAATTGATCTTTTGTCGCCACTCGAATGCCGCAAGGGCCAGTCGCGGATCGGCCGGACGCTCCACCACTGCACCCCCGGGGCTACCCATCCACGCGAAAAGCGCGAGGAGCCACAACAGGGAAATAGCGAGGTGCGCCGTTTTCATCCAGGGGATAAATGGGTACCCCAACCGCTCCATGCCCCAATACGTCAACCCGTACAAGAGTACGCCGCAACCCGCCACCAGGGCATAGGTGCGCACGCCTACAATGAAATAGGTGGCGTGCAAGTGCAAATCAAGGGTAATCTTGGGGTTCCAAAGGAACAGGCTGCCGAAGAACAAAACGGTTAGCCAGAGGTACCAATAGGCAGTCAATGCAGTAAACGAATTGATCATGACGTTCAAACGTGCATTATGGTCCGGGCTGCCGCGAACGCAGCAGCCGCCGAAGGCCGTACCCGAGCAGCAAAAGCTGGCTCGCCACGAAGGCAAACGCGATGCCGATCACCAGAACATTGCCGTCCTCATAATAATGGGGGCGGCCTACGCCAAAATAGGTGTGTGGATCGGCCAGACTGCGGGAAACCAGAACCTGGAGATACACAAAGAAAAATGCAAAAAAACCGACCGTACAGATCAGGTGGGCGGCTTTTAACCACAACGGCAGTGCCGTACGCCGGTGATCCATCCAGAGATGAAATGCTCCGGTGAGCGCCAAAAACAAGGCACTGGCAGCAAAAAGTTGCCAGATCCGCATGGAAACGCTCAGCCCGAAAAGCTGGATCTGCATACCGTGATCGAGGTTTGTAGCAGCTGCGATGCCCAAAACGGCGGCCACGATCCACACATACCAGTAACGGAAGAATTGGGAAGCAGTTATCATAAGGGGAGGGATTTGGTCGGGTGAGCCGGGCGGATGCGGCCGTCGGCTCACCGCAGGTTAAAGAACCGCATCTTGTAGTCGGTATTCACTTTTCCGGAGCGGATATCGTCGAGTTTGCGCTGGATGAGGCGTTTTTTCAAGGGTTTGAGCCGCTCGGTAAAGAGCACCCCTTCGATATGGTCGTATTCGTGCTGGATCACCCGGGCGTTGACGCCGGTAAACGTCTCTTCGTGCTCCTGAAACTGTTCGTCCTGGTACCGGATCCGGATTACCGGCGGGCGTTCCACATCGCCGCGAATACGCGGAATGCTCAGACAGCCCTCTTCATAGGTCCACAGGTCGCCGGTTTCTTCCACCATCCGGGCATTGATAAACACTTTTTTAAAGCCCGGCTCGCGGTCTTTTTTGTCTTCTTTTTCGAGTTGCAGGGTATCGATCACAAACAACCGGATGCCCAATCCTACCTGCGGGGCAGCCAGCCCGACGCCGTCTGCATGGTACATGGTTTCCCACATGTCGGCGATCACTTGTTCCAGGCCTTCAAAACCGGGTTCGATGGGCAACGCCACTTTTTTTAACACCGGATGGCCATATGCGTAAATCGGAAGAATCACTTTTGAAATTTGAAATTTAAAATTTGACGTTCGGCGTTCGGACACAAGCATATTGACACGAGATTCAAACTCCGAACTTACCAATGATTCGTTTGCATGTATTGTTCGAGGATAAGGGCGGCGGCGATCTTATCTACCAGGGTTTTGTCGCGGCGTTTTTGTTTTTTCACCCCGCTTTCCAGGATAATTCGTTTGGCTTCGTTGGAGGTGTACCGTTCGTCTTGCCGAAAAACGGGTTTTTCAGGAAAAAGTTCGCGCAGTTTTTCAGCAAAAGCATCGGCTTGCTGCGCGATTTGGGCGGGATTGCCGTCGGGATACAACGGGAGCCCGACGACGAAGCTTTCGACCGGTTCCTGCGCACAGTACTGTTGCAAAAAATCCAGCACGCCGGCGGTCGGCAGCGTCGTCAGGGCGCTGGCAATAATTTTCAGGGGATCGGTCACGGCAATACCGGTGCGCTTAAGTCCAAAGTCGATGGCAAGAATACGGCCCATTTTCGGCGGCAAAGGTAGGAAAAGCCCGTGGTAAAATAGCCGGACAATTTCATGATCCCGGGCTTTAGCCGGCCGCAGGTTTTGCACCCGCCGCTCAGGCATGCAACAGTTTGGTGGCGTATTGTTCGGGCCGGGCCAGGATCGCCAGCCGTTCGTTGGCGGGCACAAACTGCCAGGGCGTGATTTGCCGCGTCCAGTCGAAGGTGTTTTTCTCCTTGTAGCGCCGGCGGTAATCGATCGGCGTACACATGCGGTACTTTTTGAACAGGCGGTTGAAGTTGGTCAGGTTGTTAAACCCCGAGAGGTAGCAGATCTGGTTGATCGTTTTGTCGGTATCGAGCAGCAACTTGCAGGCATGACCAAGACGCACGTCGAGCAGAAACTGGGTAAAACTCTTCTGGGTGTATTTGCGGAAAAAATGGCTGAACGCCGAACAACTCATGTTCACCTGCCCGGCCACATCCTCGATGCGCATGTGCTGGTCGGCGAAGTTTTTGAGGATATAGGCATAAGCGATCTGGATGCGGTTGCTGTCCGATTTAAGCGCTTTGGGCGAAAACCCTTCGCTGACCAGACAGGTCGTCTCCACGGATTGGGACAGCAAATCGAGCAATTGCAGAAACTCGACGATATTGGCAAACCCCTTGTCTTCCGTCAGATTGATCATTTTTTGAACGGCCTGTTGAAACGTCTCCCCATGGAATTTTATACCGCGCCGCGAATCTTCCAGCAATTTCCGGATCTTGTAAAACCGGTCTTTCTGCAGCAGATGGGCGTTGAACAGATCCATGCCAAACTGGATCGTGATCACGCGGTACGGCTCTCCGCTGCGCTGCAGCGCCTCGTCGCCGTCCCATTTGTGGTACAGGTATGGGCCCAGCAACACCAGGTCGGCCTCCGTGTAGCGTTCGGTGGAATCGCCCACGATCCGCGTACCCGAGATGCCTAAGACCAAATTGAGTTCGTATTCCGGGTGGTTGTGAATGGGATAATCGAACCCGTTGTTAAACGAATCCAGGATCACAAATACGTCCGGTTCCTTCAGGGGGGTGATCTCCCTATAGATGTGCATAATGGAATTAAATTTTAGCATTCCCGGCACCCGCCAACAATGTTTCACGAAAGTACTGATTTTTTACATTAAAGTACCAATTCCAGAAAAGAAAACAAACCAACTTTGTCGACACGCTTTGCGCTTTTGCCAAATCAAACAATTCAACCCGCTCTTTATGGTGCAGCAAATATTTACCAGGAATTTCATTTACCGCCTGTTTACCTTATTTGCTCTCTTGGGTTTGTCGGCCCGGCTGCCGGCGCAAGAACCCACTTCCAGCCCAATTACTGTTTCCGGAGTAGTGACCGGCGCCGAAGACCAGCAGCCGCTGGCCGGCGTAACCGTGCTGGAAAAAGGCACATCCAACGGAACCATGACCGATGCCGCCGGCCGGTATAAGATAACAACAACGGCCAGCGCCGTGCTGGTGTTCCGTTATGTCGGCTACGAACCGCTGAGCATACCGGTCAACAACCGGACCACCATCGATGCCCTCCTCTCGGTGAGCGCTTCGGTGCTGCAAGACGTGGTCGTAACCGGATATAAAAAGGAGATCAAGTCGGACGTGGCGGGCTCCATAGCGTCGGTAAAAGCCAAAGACATTGAAAAACTGCCCGTGCTGGGCATCGACCAGGCCCTGCAAGGCCAGGTGGCCGGCCTGCAGGTCACGCAGGCCACGGGCGCGCCGGGCGACGATATCGCCGTGCGCATCCGCGGCGTGGGCACCATCGGGAACAACAACCCGCTTTTTATCATCGACGGCGTGCCCACAACCGGCAACATCAACATGTTTTCCACCGGCGACATCGAATCCATCGAAGTGCTGAAAGATGGCGCAGCGGCGGCGATCTACGGCGCACGGGCCGCCAACGGCGTTATCGTGATCACCACAAAAAAGGGCAAGGCGGGCAAACCGAAGTTTACCTTCGATGCGTACGCCGGCATGCAGGAAGCCTACCGGCTCCCCGAATTATTGAACGCCCGCGAGTACCTGACCATCCGCAACGAAGCCATCACCAATGCCAACACCCTGCGCGACCTGGCCCACCAACTGCCCACCTACGACCCGGCCATGCTCGACACCCTGCCCGATGTGAACTGGCTGAACGAGGTATTCAACCCGGCGCCCATCCAGCGCTACAGCCTGAGCGCCACCGGCGGGAGTGAAACCAGCAACTATTACGTGATGGGCGAATACCTCAACCAGGACGGCGTGTTCCGGGGCCAGGGATTCGAAAAGTACCTCCTGCGCTTCAACGGCGAAGTAGGCGGCAAGCGCCTGAAAATCGGCAACAACCTCTCCTTCTCCGTTACCAACCGCAAAGTGATCAACAGCTCCGGCGACGGTTTCGGGCCCGGCAACGAACCCAGCGGCATCCGCTATACCCTGATCGCTGCGCCCATATTCCCTATCCGCAACGCCGACGGCAGCTACCTCAACGTCTCCTCCCTGCTCGGCGACCCCACCCTCTACGGCGACGGCAATGCCAATCCCCTGGCCTTTATCGACGCCACCGACTGGACCATCCGCAACTACCGCATCTTCGGCAATGTGTTTGCCGAACTGCACCTCATGGATGGGCTGAACCTGCGCACCAGCCTGGGCGGCGATTTGCGGTTCGAAAACGAGAAAAAATTCAAGGAGCGGCTCTCGGCGGCCATCTACTCGCCGTCGTCGCTGTCGGAAGGACGCGTGTTCGACCAAACCCTGATCTGGAACAACACGCTCGATTTTCAGCATAATTTCGGCAAACACCGCGTGTCGACTCTGCTGGGCATGGAGGCCATCCAAAACGAGACCAACTATCTGGGTGCTTCGGTCAATAATTTTTCGCGCACCGACCCCCTCTTCCGCTATATCAACAACAGCGTGACCGAAGACATCATGAATATCGGCGCTTCGGGCATCGTCACCCAGTGGGGCCTGGTGTCGTATTTCGCGCAAGCGGGCTATACGTACGACAACCGCTACGTGCTCAACGCAGCAGTGCGCCGCGACGGGTCGTCGCGCTTCGGCCCGTCCCACCGCTTCGGCAACTTCCCCTCGGTGTCGGTGGCCTGGAATGTGTCGAACGAGGCGTTTTTTGAAAAACTGGGCTTTGTATCGGGGCTGAAACTGCGCGCCAGTTGGGGCCAGTTGGGCAACCAGGAGATCGGCGTGTACCCCTACAGTTCGCTGGTGGAAACGGGGCAGCGCGTGTATGTGTTCGGCGACCAGATCGTGACCGGCGCCAGTGTTGTGGAAACCGGCAACAGCAATGTCAAATGGGAAGCCACCACGCAAACGAATTACGGCATTGATTTCAGCCTTTGGGGCGACCGCCTCACATTCATCGCCGACCGGTATATCAAACGCACCGACGATATGCTGGTGCGCGTGCCCGTTCCGCAGGCCGGCGGCTCCCAAAACCCGCCCTATGTGAACGCCGGCAAAGTGGAAAACAAAGGCTGGGAACTCGCGCTTATCCTCAAAAACAAATTCCGCGACCTCGGGTACAGCATCGGCGGCAACATTTCTACGGTGAAGAACAACGTGGTGTCGCTGGCCGACGGCGCGCCGATCCTCGGGGGTTTCGGCTTGTCCGACGGCCCGATCACCAAAACCGAACCCGGCTACCCGATCGGCTCTTTCTTCCTGTATCAAATGGTCGGTATTTTCCAGAACCAGGCGGAGATCGACGCCAGCCCGTTCCAAACGAAGGATACCCGGCCGGGCGACGTCAAGTTTGCCGACCTGAACGGCGACGGCAAGATCGACGACAAAGACCGCGCCCACCTGGGCAATCCGTTCCCAAAATACATTTACGGCCTCAACGCCAGTTTTACCTACAAGAACTTCGACCTGTCGGTACTGGCGCAGGGCGTACAGGGCAACGATGTCTATTTCCTGTACGGCAATTTCGCCTACGAGACCCAGGCCCGCGGCTTCAATTCATACCGCGAGATCCTCAACCGCTGGACCCCCGACAATACCAATACCAACATCCCCAAAGTGAGCATTGACGACCGCAACGGCAACCGCCGCATTTCCACCCGCTGGCTGCAGGACGGTTCCTACCTGCGCATCCGCAACATCACCCTGGGCTACAACTTTAAACGCTGGATCAAGACCGACGCGATCCAGGGCTTCCGGGTGTACCTGACCGCACAAAACGCCTTCACGTTTACCAAATACACCGGATTGGACCCCGAAATACAGGCCAATACCAACGACACGCGCGGCGTCGATATCGCCTCCGACCTGGCCGTCGGCATCGATTGGGGCACGGTGCCCGCGCCGCGCACGCTGATCGCCGGGATTCGATTGGACTTTTGATTTGTACCAGTTGGTAGCGCCCCAGCCGGAAACCTGCTTTTATCACCGCACATAAAAACAAGACGATTTCTATGAAATCAGTTCGCCATATCCTGCTCCTCGCCGCGCTCGCACTCGCTTCCTGCGAAAAAATCCTCGACAAGGACCCCCTCGGCACCCTCGACGCGGGCTCGTTTTTTCAGACGTCCGACGATGCCCTGCAAGCCATAAATGCCGCGTACAAATCACTCCCGTTCAGCAACGGCAATAAGAATTTCTACTGGGGTTTCGGCGAAATCACCTCCGACGAGGCCGTGGTCGGCGGCGACGGCTCCCGCCCGGGTCTTACCGAACTCGATTTTTTCACCTATACCCCGCGCACCGAGGAGTTCAACGATTTCTGGAAACTGAATTACAACGGGATCACACAATGCAATACCGTACTCGATAAGGTGCCCGGTATCGACATGAATGCCGCGTTGAAAAACCGTATCCTCGGCGAGGCCTATTTCCTGCGGGCCTATTACTATTTTCTCCTCACGCAGGTTTTCGGCGATGTGCCGCTGTTGGTCCGCATCACACCGCCCGACGAGTTAAAGATCCCGAAAACGGCCAAAAGCGCGGTTTACACCCAGATCATCGCCGATTGCGACAATGCCGCCGGCCTCCTCCCCGTACAATACCCGGCGGCCGACGTGGGCCGTGCCACCCGCGGCGCAGCCTATGCGTTGGCTGCCAAAACCTACCTCTACGAAAAAAACTGGGACAAAGTGCTCGAATATGTGGCCAAGGTAAAAGGGCTGCAAGTGTACGCGCTGATGCCCGATTACCAGGATAACTTCCGGAAAAACACCCAGAACAACAGCGAATCGGTGTGGGAAATTCAGCATGCCAACCTCGAACTGGGCGTCGGCAATTCGATCAACCAGTGGTGGGCCTCCAAAAAATTCAACGGCGGGTACGGATTCGCCGAAGTGACCCAAGCCTTCGTGGATGCCTTTGAAACCGGCGACCCGCGCCGCAAGTTCACCGTGGCCATGAACAACGAAGACTATTTCGGGCTGGTGTACAAACCCTCGTTCTCCTCCACGCACTACAGCCCCCGCAAATATTTGCAGCCCGACAGCACCGCCACCCAAAAAGCCGACGGCGACATCAACTACACCGCTATTCGCTACGCCGAGGTGCTGCTCTGGGAAGCCGAAGCGCTGGCCGAACTCGGCCGCACCCAGGAAGCGCAGGCCCCGCTCGAGCAGGTGCGCGCCCGCGCCCGCGCCCAGGCCGCCAACCCGGCCACTACCCTGCCGCCGGTAACGACCACCGAGCAGCAAGCCATGATCGACGCCGTGCGCCACGAACGCCAGGTGGAACTCGGCTTCGAAATGCACCGCTTTTTCGACCTCGTCCGCTGGGGTATTGCCGCACAGAAGATGCCTGATTTCCAGTCCAATAAACACGAAGTATTTCCCCTTCCACAAACCGAACTGGACCTGAACCCCGCCCTGAAGCAAAACCAGGGGTACTGATCGAACGATATACCATGCGACAATTTACCATTCTTTTCCCGGGCATCGCCATGCTCGGAGCGCTTGCCTTACCCGGTCAAACGGCGCAAATCAGCATCGGCCGCATCGAACAAATGCCAGCCGAACCCGCTCCGTACAATGTGCGCGACTGGCGCACGGTGGCCCTGCAATACGACTCCTTTGTGTACGACCAGCAGAAAACCGGTCAGTATTTGCCGCTGGTGTACCAGAAGGCCAACGGCGTGAACTACCCGCAAAACCCGGCTTTCGGTCTGCATACCTATGTGGGCACCAACAGTCCGCTGGGCAACGAAGCCATCAACGTGCTCCCTTCACTGGTCGGAGCCACCCTGGCCGGCGCCGACAAAACCAGCCAGTACGGCCGGAACTGGGTGCTGATGAGCCAGGATTTTTTCAACAAAAACAACGGCGAAGGCATCTACCTCAACAACGCCGGCGGCGGCAGCGGCAGCGACTGGTGGTACGACCTCATGCCCAACCTCTATTTCTACCAACTGCACGACCTCTACCCCAACGCCGGCGGCGATGCCGCATATCAGTTCACGACCGTTGCCGACCGCTTCCTCGAAGCCGTGCGCAGCCTGGGCGGCAGCGATACCCCCTGGCAGAAAGCCAACATGAACTACCGCGCCCTGAACTTCAAAACCATGCAACCCAACCCGAACGGCGTAAAAGAACCCGAAGCCGCCGGGCCATTTGCCTGGGTGCTGTACCATGCCTGGAAAAAGACCGGCAACCAGGCCTACCTCGAAGGCGCCGAGTGGAGCCTGGAGTTCCTCAGCGAATGGGATGTCAACCCGGCCTACGAACTGCAACTGCCCTATGGCACCTATGTAGCCGCTAAAATGAACGCCGAGATCGGCGCCAACTACGACATCGAAAAAATGGTCAACTGGTCGTTCAACCGGGGGCCGTTGCGCGGCTGGGGCACGATCGTGGGCAAATGGGGCGGTTTCGACGTGTCGGGGCTCATCGGCGAAGCCAACGACGGCGGCAACGATTACGCCTTTCAGATGAATGGTCTGCAGCAGGCCGCCGCGCTCGTGCCCATGGTGCGGTACGACAAGCGTTTCGCCCGCGCCATCGGCAAGTGGGCGCTCAACCTGGCTAACGCCACGCGCCTGTTTTACCCCGGATTTTTGCCCGGCTTCCTGCAGGACGCCTCCGCCTGGTCGAACGCCAACGACCCCGACCGGGTGATCGGTTACGAAGCCCTCCGCGAAAAATGGCAGGGCATGTCGCCTTTCTCCACCGGCGATGCCCTCAACGGCGGTTGGGCGGCTACCAACCTGGCGCTCTACGGCACCTCCTCCATCGGCTACCTCGGCGCTTTGCTCGACAAAACCAACGTGGACAAAATACTACGGCTTGACCTGCTCAAGACCGATTTCTACCGCGACGACGCCTACCCCACTTATCTCTACTACAACCCTTATTCCGTATCGAAAACGGTCAACCTTGACGTCGGCAACTCCCCGGTCGACCTGTATGAGGCGCTCGCCGAGACTTTTGTTTCACAAAATGTAAGCGGCACAGTCCAGGTAACCATCCCGGCCGACCAGGCTATCCTGCTGACCCTTACGCCGGCTGGCGGCATCATTTCGTACGACCGGAACAACATGCGCATCGACGGCGTGGTGGTGGACTACCGCCAAACCGCGCAGGCCTTTACCTACCCCCCGCGTATTCAGGCGCTGGCCGCCGCACAACCGCAGACCGAGCTGGGCGATTCTGCGGCGGTTTTTGCCAAAGTATTCGACAAAGATTCCGGCCAACTGACCTATACCTGGAGCAGCACCGGCGGCGCCATTTCCGGATCGGGGCCCACCGTGCAATGGATCGCTCCGGCAACCCCCGGCGCCTACACCGTTACCCTGATCGTAGCCGACGACACCGGCAACCGCGATACCGCCACCCTGAGCCTCCAGGCGGTGACCCAGATCAACAAACCGCCCGTTATCCAATCGATCCAGAAAAGCGCGCCCTACGCCGAACCTTCCGGCGTGCTGAGCCTGCATTGCCTGGCCTCCGACCCCAACGGCGACGCACTCCAATACACCTGGAGTAAAACCGGTGGCCTGCTCTCCGGCGCCGGCAGCAGCGTCAGTTGGACCGCGCCGGCAAGCGAGGGCATCTACACCGTCAGCGTAACGGTCGACGATGGCAAAGGCTTGACGGCCAGCGAAAGCGTCAAAATTTTGGTCAAATCCTTTGGCACCGCGATCGGAAACCTGGTCGCCTACTATCCCTTTTCGGGCAATGCCAACGATGCGAGCGGACACCAGTTGCACGGTCAGATCAGCGGCGCGCTGCTCAGCGCCGATCGCCTGGGCAACCCCGCCAGCGCCTGCCTGTTCGACGGCATCAACGACAACGTGGCCGTGGCGGTCGATCCGTTGCTGAATTTTCAGGATGCCATCACGGTGAGTTGCTGGTTTCAACCCCGGTCGATGCCCGATCACGAGACATTCCTGCTTTCCCACGGCAGCTGGCAAAACCGCTGGAAAATCTCCATTACACCCGAGCGGAAGATCCGCTGGACCCTGAACAGCACGGCGGCCATTGGCGACCTGGACAGTGAAATCAGCGTAGCGACCGACAGTTTCTACCATATCGCCGCCACTTTCGACGGTGCGCTGCTGGCGCTTTACCTGAACGGTGAATTGCACAGCTACAAACCGATGAACGGCAAAATCCGGACCGTGGCCCTTCCCTTCCTCATGGGTCAAATGCTGCCGGGCAATACGGATTACAATTTCAAGGGCCTGCTCGATGAAGTGAAAATTTTCGACTACGCGATGGGCCCCGATGCCGTGCGGACGCTCTACCAAAACAGCCTCACGCCAGCAACGGAAGCGGGGGCGCCGATGCAGCTTCAGCTGAGCCCTAATCCGGTTGGCAACCACCTGCGCATCCGCTTGCCGGACCAGACCGCCGAACCGGGCATCCTCGAGATCCACAGCATCGACGGGCGGCTCATCACCACCCAGCAATTGATCCCTGGCGTCCCTGTTGATTTGGATGCCAGTGCCTGGAAACCCGGTATTTATATCGTGCTTTTTCAATCCAATACCACCCGGCAAACCGCCCGGCTGGTAAAACTATAAAGGCGCACCCCCACCCCTTCGAGCCACCACAACAAGAGCATTCCTTTTTTCTAATTAAACACAACCATGATATGAAACAACGTTTCCAGATGATTCCAATACTCGCCTGGTGCTGGCTGTTGGCCATAGCGGGCGGGTTCGCACAAACCCCCGTGGCCAACTACCCTTTTTCGGGTAATGCCAAAGACGTGTCGGGCAACGGCAACGACGCCGCAGTCAACGGCGCCTTCCTCACGCAGGACCGTTTTGGCTGGGCCAAAAGTGCGTTCCAATTCGACGGGACACAGAGTTACCTGTTAGCCGCCAATTCGGCGGTATTGAATTCCGATTATACTACTGTAAGCTGCTGGATATACGTCAACAATTTGCCCGGGCAAGGCGAGGCCTACCTGTTGTCGTTGGGCGGCTGGCAGGAGCGCTGGAAAGTATCCCTGCCCACCCACGGTAAACTGGTGTGGACCACCAACGAGACCTCCGGCATCTCCGATATGGATGCCGGCGACGCCAATGCGCTCACTCCGGGCGTGTGGAAACACCTGGCCTTCGTGCACGACGGCGCCATGGACCGCATTTATATCGATGGCGCACAAGTGGCGGCGAAAGCGGTGACGGGCACCCTCAACAGCACCACCAAACCCCTGGGTATCGGTTACAACCCGATCGATGTGGGCAACTATTTCGACGGCAACCTCGACGAAGTGGAAATCTTCGACGTGGCGCTCAGCGCCCAACAGATCGCCGACTTGTACACCGCCCAAAGCACTGCGCCGAACCTGTCGCAGCAACTGGTTGCTTCCTATCCGTTCAGCAACAATGCCGTAGATGAATCCTCATTCGGCAACAACGCACAAGCAACCGACGTAGCGCCGGCCACCGATCGCTTTGGTTATGGGTTCCGCGCGTATCGTTTCAACGGCGCTTCATCTGAGATCACCGCCGCCAACTCGGCCCAGTTGAATTCCAACTATACGACGGTCGGTTTCTGGATCAAGCCCAATTCGCTGCCCGGCAACGGCGAGGCCTACCTGCTATCCTTCGGCGGCTGGCAGGAGCGCTGGAAAATCTCCCTGCCCGGTCACGGCAAACTCGTCTGGACGACCAACAGCACCTCCGGCATCTCCGACATGGACGCCGGCGGCGGCAACGAACTGAAGGTGGGCGCCTGGTCGTATGTGACCGTGGTACACGACGGCACCAACGATAAAATCTTTATCAACGGCGTACTGGCCAATGCCAAGATGGTCGGCGGCACCCTCAACAGCACCACCAAGCCCCTCGGCATGGGTTACAATGCGGTCGACGGCGGCAGCTATTTTGACGGCGTGCTCGACGAGGTGCAGATTTATAACTACGCCTTCAGCAACCAGCAGGTGGCCGATGAATTCGCCGCGCAATCCAACTTCCCGGGTATGATCTCCGACCTGGCTGCCAAGTACAGCTTCACCGGCAACACCAACGACGGGAGCCAGTTTGGCAACCATGCCTCGAATGGCGGCGCCACACCCGCAGCCAACCGGTTCGGTTACGCCTCCAACGCGTACCATTTTGCCGGCAAAGATTCCCTGCTCGCCGCCAATTCGGTACAACTGAATTCGGATTATGCTACCATCAGTTTCTGGGTGAAGGTAGATGCGCTGCCGGGCTCGGGTGAGGCGTACCTGCTGTCGAACGGCGGCTGGCAGGAGCGCTGGAAGATTTCGGTGCCCAGCCACGGCAAAGTGGTGTTTACCACCAACTACGAAAACGGTATCTCCGATATGGATGCCGGCGACGGCCATGAACTGCCTGTCGGACAATGGCGGCACGTGGCGATGGTGCACGACGGCGCCAAGGACAAGATCTTTATCAACGGCGTGCTGGCCAATGAAAAAGACGTAATGGGTAAATTGCATGCCACCAAGTATCCGCTGTGTATCGGCAGCAATCCGATCGATGGGGGCAATTATTTCAACGGCAGCCTCGACGATATCCAAATTTACAACCGCGCACTCGACGACCTCGAAGTGGCCGATCTGTACGCCCAACAAAGCATGGCGCCCAATTATACGGACGAACTGGTGGCCAACTATACGTTCGACGGCAACACCAATGATGAAACGCCGTTCCACAACAACGCCCAGGCGAGCGGCGCGCTGTTGGCCGGCGACCGGTTTGGCCAGGTCAACCATGCCTACGCGTTCAATGGCGCCACCGATGAGATCAGCGCAACCAACTCGCCGCAACTCAATTCGGATTATGCCACCGTCAGTTTCTGGGTCAATGTAAAATCGCTGCCCGGCAACGGCGAAGCTTACCTGCTCTCCTTCGGCGGCTGGCAGGAGCGCTGGAAAATCTCCCTGCCCCAGCACGGCAAAGTGGTCTGGACGACCAACGCCACTTCCGGCATTTCCGACATGGATGCCGGTGGAGGCAACGAACTGCCCGTGGGGCAATGGAAACACGTCGTAATGGTGCACGATGGTGCCAAGGATAAAATTTTCATCGACGGCGTAATGAAAAACGAAAAGGCCGTGACCGGCACCCTCAACGCCACTACGCGTCCGCTGGGTATGGGTTATAATGCCGTCGACGGCGGGTCGTACTTCAACGGCAGCCTCGACGAGGTGCAAATCTATAACCGCGCCCTCAGCGACACCGAAGTGGCGGACCTTTATGCGAGTCAGTCGACGCCGCCCGCCAACACCGACACGGAAGCGCCCACTGCACCGCTCGACCTGAAGGCCGCCGTGAGCTTTAACAACGTAACCCTGTCGTGGCAACCCGCTACCGACAATGTGGGCGTGGTGGCGTACAACGTCTTCCGGGACGGCGTAAAAATCAACACGACCAGCAGCACCTCCATCTGGCTGCCCGGCCTGACGCCGCTCACCGAGTTCACCTTTGGTGTGACCGCCGTAGACGCCGCCGGCAACGAATCGCTCACCACTACGGTAAAAGCCACAACCGACGAGGACCAAACCCCCGACGTGACGCCGCCGACCAAACCCGGCAACCTCAGCGCCACCACCGGCGCCCACTCGGTACTGCTTGCCTGGGATGCTTCGGTCGACGACCGCAAAGTGGCAGGTTATGTCGTGCGGGTGGACGGTGTGGTGTACGACACCTTGCCGGGCAACAGCACCTCGGCGCTGGTTGGCGGGCTGGATTCCGAAACGCCGTACACGTTTGAAGTGTATGCATTCGACCCCGCCGGCAACAACTCGGACATCGCCGAAATTACGGTGAGCACCGACAAGGAGATCGACACCGGCGAGCCCGGCCTCGTGGCCTGGTACCCGTTTGAAGGCAACGCCAACGACGTCACCCCGTATGCCAACAACGGCGTGATCGGCGGCAACCCGGTGTTCGAACCCGTGGTGCACCCCAATGGAAGCGGCATGGCGATCAAATTCGACGGCAACGGCGATTCCGTGCTGGCGCCCAACGCGGTACAGCTCATTTCCGACTACGCTACCGTGAGTTTCTGGGTCCGGGTAGACAACACCAATATCGCCGATGCAGAGGCCTATATCCTCGACTTCGGGCACTGGAGCCAGCGCTGGAAAGTGTCGCTGCCGCCACACCTGAAAATCGTGTGGACCACCAACAGCAAAAACGCCCAGTTCCCCAACTTTATCTCCGATATGGACTCGGGCGACGGCAACGAAATGGTCAAAGGTTTCTGGTGGTACGTCACCATGGTGCACGACGGCACCAACGACATCATCTACGTGAATGGCCAGCAAGCCAATATCAAACCGGCGCTCGGCATACTGAATACAACCGGACGGCCCCTGGGCATGGGCAGCAACCCCATCGAAGGCGGGCAATATTTCAACGGCGCGCTGGATGAGTTGAAAATTTACAACAAAGCGCTCACCGGCGGCGAGATCGCGCATTTGTACGAAACCGGCACCACCGGCACCGATGAATACCTGAGCGGCGATCTGCTGCAGGTGGTACAGGATGTGTTCCCGAATCCGGCGACCGACCGTCTGTTGATCAAGCACCGCCTCGACGGGCAACAGCCCTTGCTGCTGCGCGTGTTTGATGTGCAGGGCCGCCAAATCGACGCCGTCCGCTTCGACCAGCACGAGGTGCCGGCCGATCTGATCACCCTGAACGTACGCAACTACCCGCAGGGCAGCTACTTCCTCAACTTCGTGTTGGGTGGTAAAAGCCTCGGCTCGGTGAAGTTTAACAAACAATAGGCTCAGCTAACGCCTTATTCGAAATTAATGGACAGGATTACAGGACAAACAAACTGTATGTTATTGATAATCAGCCAAAAATAACTTTGTTATCCTGTAAATCCTGTCCATTTTTAAATCTAAAACCCAAACGCGCAGATGGTCAACCGGTTTGAACAAAATCCGATTTTGCGAACTGCCGATATCCGGCCCAGTCATCCGGGTCTGGTGGTGGAATGTGTGCTGAACCCCGGCGTTTTTTCGTTTGCCGGCAAAACGTGGCTGTTGCTGCGCGTAGCCGAACGCCCGATACAACAGGAAGGAAAGGTCTCTTTTCCGGTAATGCGGGACGACGGTAGTTTAAAAATCATGGAATTTGACCGGAACGACCCGGACGTCGATCTTTCCGACGCGCGGTTTGTGCGGTACAGGAAAGTCTCTTATTTGTCGACCATATCCCACCTGCGCCTGGTGTGCAGCGACGATGGCGTGCACTTTTACGAACCCGCTGGTCAGCAGCCGACCAAAATATTCGGCCACGGCGATTTGGAGTCTTTTGGCATTGAAGATTGCCGGGTTTGCCGGATCGACGGCGCGTACCACCTGACCTATACCCAGGTGTCGGACCACGGCGTGGGAGTCGGTTTGATGCGCACCAGCGACTGGCAGCAGTTCACCCGCGCAGGCATGATCCTGCCGCCGCACAACAAAGACTGCGCCCTGTTTGAGGAGCAAATCGACGGCCTGTACTACTGCCTGCACCGCCCCTCGGGGGTCGAATTGGGCGGCAATTTTATCTGGATCGCCACTTCGCCCGACCTGAAGCACTGGGGCGGGCACCGTTGTATCCTCCACACCCGCGAGGGTATGTGGGACAGTGCCCGCGTGGGCGCCGGCGCCGCACCCATCAAAACCAGCGAAGGCTGGCTGGAAATTTATCACGGCGCCGATTTCAACCACCGTTACTGCCTGGGCGCTGTGTTGCTCGACCTCAAAGACCCTTCCAACGTGTTGGCTCGATCCGTTGACCCCCTGATGGAACCCATTGCGCCCTATGAACAACAGGGTTTCTTCGGCAACGTAGTGTTTACCAACGGCCACCTGGTGCACGACGATAAAATCACCATGTATTACGGCGCTTCGGATGAGGTCATTTGCGGCGCCACCTTGTCTGTTAACGAGGTCTTGTCGCACCTGAAAGCAACGGCCTGAACATCGAACCTCCCGGTAGTCGTCGGGGCAAACTTCAACCTTTTACCATGCTGAAAAAAATTACAAAAGAGTTCGACTTTTTCATGGCCCATCCGCTTGGTATGCGGATGCTGCTGATGACCAACCTCATATACGCGCTGGTACTGCCGATCATCGAGCTGTTTATCGGCGCGTACATCATGCGCAATTCATCCGATATCAGCCTGGTGGTGGTATTTCAGCTGGCGCTGTACACGGGTATCCCCGCCACGTTCATGATCAACGGATTTTTGCTCAACCATATCCCCATCGCGCGGCTGTATTCCTTCGGAATGCTGCTCAGCGGCATATCGATGACCGCCATGATGATGCTCCATGAACTCGATACGGCGGGCGTGTTTCTCGGCGGGCTGATCATGGGCTTGTCGTATGGCTTCTTCTGGGCCAACCGCGATTTTCTGGCGCTCAACACTACGCAGGACGACAACCGAAACTATTACTACGGCGTCGAAACGTTTTTATACACCATTTCCTTCATCGTGGTGCCTTTTCTGGCGGGCAGCTTTATCGCCGCCACGCAACGACTGGGTTGGTTCGGCGGCAACGTGAACGTGGCCTATTACATACTTACCGGTTGCGTGTTTGCACTCACGTTGTTGTCTTCCGTGCTGGTGCACCGGGGTAATTTCCAAAACCCCAAAAAGTCGCCGTTCCTGTTTTTGCGCTTCGACCGCTTGTGGAACAAAATGCTTCTGCTCTCGGCCCTCAAGGGGGTGGCGCAGGGGTACATTGTGACGGCGCCGGTGATGCTGATCATGAAACTGGTGGGCAAAGAAGGCGAACTGGGGCTGATCCAATCGGTGGGCGCCCTATTGTCGGCCATTCTGTTGTACGTGCTCGGCCGCACCACCAGTTCCAAACACCGGCTGAGCATCTTTACCGCCGGATTGACCCTTTTTGTGGTGGGGGCCTTGTTCAACGCCGGCCTGTATTCCTCGCTGGGCGTGATCCTGTTTGTTTTGTGCCTGATCTTTGCGCGGCCGCTGCTCGACATCGCCTATTTCCCCATTCAGTTGGGCGTTATCGATCTGGTGGCAGCCAAGGAAAACCGCAACGAATTCGCCTACATTTTCAACCACGAGATCGGCCTGTATGCGGGCCGACTGTTTGGCTGCGGGATGTTTATCCTCCTGGCCCGTTACGTGAGCGACGATATCGCCCTCCGCTACGCCCTGCTGGTGATCGCGCTCATTCAATTCCTGTCGGTTTTTGTGGCCAAATTTATTCTCCGCGACAAATCCTGGAGCGCGAAGCCTGCCGCCGATGCCGACGTTGCCATGCTAAAAGAACCCGTGTAAACCGCTTTTTATGTTCAAAAACACAACCTTCCTCCTGCTGCTGTTGGGCCTGGGTGGCCTGACCTGCAAATCCGTATTGTCGCTGCCCAAGCCTGCCGCACCCGCCGGCCAAATCGCCATTCCCCGCATCGAGCAAATGCCCAACCAGCCCAAGCCGTATGCGATGAAAGACTGGCGGCAAACCGCACTCGATTTCGACCGGCTGGTGTACGATTTCTCAGCGCAGGGCGACTATTGGCCCCTGATCTGGGCCGACCCCAACAAGCGCAATTTTGACCAGTCCACTTTTGGGATCTATACGGCCATCGGCGACGTGCGCGAAGGACCGCAGCAACACAACGGCGAAGCCCACGAAGCATTGGCCGTGCTGGGTTCGATCCTCGGCGCCACACTCAGCGGCATCGATAAGAGCAACCAGGGCGGCCGCAACTACGTCCGCATGGCCCGCAATTATTTCAACAAGGACAACGGTTGGAACATCGTCATGAATTTTACCAATAAGGCGGCGCATATCGGCGGCGGCTACGGCAACGATTACTGGTACGATGTGTACAATAACGTGCTGTTTTATGCCATCGGCAATTTCTATCCGAAGGAAGCGGGCTATCCGGAGATCATGCGCACCATAGCGGATCAGTTTTATCGCTCCGATTCTATCCTGGGCAACAACTACAGCTATTCATTCTTTGACTTCAAGACCATGACGCCGGGCCACAACCAGGTGCCGCCGCAGGAAGACGTAGCGGCCGGGTATGCGTTTATCCTGTACTCGGCTTATATAAAATTCGGCGACGAAAAGTACCTCCGCGCTGCCCGACATGCTCTCGACGTGCTCGCCGGCCAAAAGGAAAGCCGGTTCTATGAAATCCTGATGCCTTTCGGCGCTTACCTCGCCGCCCGTATGAACGCCGAAAACGGCGCGCATTACGACCCCAAACGCTTTATCGACTGGACCTTCGACGGCACCGCCACCAACCGCGAAGGCTGGGGCGTCATCGTCGGCAACTGGGGCGGTTACGATGTCAGCGGCATGGGCGGCAGTACCACCGACCGCGGCGGTTACGGCTTTCTGATGAACACATTCGATCTGGCGTGGCCGCTCACGGCCATGGTGCGCTACGACCAGCGCTATGCCCGTGCGGTGGGTAAATGGCTGCTCAACGCGGCCAATACCGCGCGGTTGTTCTACCCTGCCGGCATACCCGATTCGCTGCAGGCGCTGCCGCAGCGCAAAGCGGTCACCAAAAACGTGATCGCCTATGAAGGCCTGATCCGCCAGCCCTCCTACGAAGCGTACCGCGGTATTTCACCATTGGCGCAGGGCGACGGCCCGCTCTGGGCGCCGGGAATGCCCCCCGAAACCATGTTTTCGGTGTACGGCAGCGGACATGTAGGGATTTACGGCGCCATTATCCGCACGACGGATGTGGAACAGATCCTGCAAATCGATTGCCGGGCCACCGATATGTTCCGAAAGCAGGATGCTTACCCGACTTATCTGTTTTACAACCCCTACCCGGTGTCGAAAACCGTGTTGTTCGATGCCGGTCCGGCAACAGTGGATGTATACGACGCGGTGGAGCGAAAAGTGTTGCTGAAAAGCGTAAAAGGCCGGAACCGCTTCGACATCGGCGGCGATTCGGCCAGGCTGCTGATACTGGTGCCCGCCGGAAGCAGGTTTACGGTGAAACAAGGCAGGCTGCTGGCGGGCGGCATACCGGTCGACTTTCACTATGCTGCGCCTTAAAAAACATGTTTTAGCGCTGGAAGGGATTATCGCTCCAGCAGCAAATCGCTATACGATTCAGCCAGAATATCCTCCGGTGCGATGCCAAAGATTTGCATAAAATAGGCGCATTGCCCGTGCAGTTTTTCCACCGGATAGCCGGGCGCAGGGGCTATGGCCTCGATCTCGATGAATTGACCCAGACCGGCCAGCTCGTCGAGGTGAATTTTAACGTTGTCCACAAAATAGATCTCGCGGCGCTTGCGCACCTCTACCAGCACACCCAGTGCCCGGGTCAAACAATCCTTCAACGCTGCGCCGTCGGCTACCGCGGCCAGGGTCACGTCAGAAGCGCGCGCCTTCGCTTCGTTGCCGCGGTGGTAATGGATCAGGTTGTTTTCAACCGTTCCCTGGCGGATCTTCAACCGCCCGGCGCCGGGCGGCAGGTTGAAATACGTATCCGTCTGTTCGTCGAGGCCCCGAAAATCGGCGCCGTTTTCGTTGAGCCAGGTTCGGATTTCCGCCTGGCGCCGGGTGCGGGCTTTGAGTTCGATGATCAGGTGCTGCATATTCGGCAGAATTGACTTGACTTGTTCCAACCGGGCTTGAGCGGGAAAAATGGCGTTTTTACCGCCAAACACGCCCGTCGCCACAAGTTTAAGGAAAAATGGCGCCTGCTTCCGTCTCCCGCGGGAGGCGATAACAGGCGCCATGCGTTGTTTTTTCCTATTGCTTTACTATTGCGGCAACCCGGGCAGGCCGGGGGTATTGGGCAGGTACGGGTTGAATTTGTTCTCCAGTTCCTGCCTGAGCGAATCGTCTTTCATGTACTGGGCAATGCCGATCAGCGTTTGGGCGGTGCCGGCGGCAAAGCGGAAATCCTGCTCGTATCCTTTCTGGAAGTCGGGCGTTTGCGATTTGTAAAACCGCAGCAATTCTTCCTGTGTTTTGGCGATCGACCGGATCTGTTTGGCGGCTTTATCATTGGCGCCGGCCCGGGAATAAATATCCGCCATGTAGGCCGAGAACTGGTCGGGGGGGAAGTTAAATTCCGGGAACACCTCAAAGTAACGGTCGGCCAGCGCGATGGCCTTGTCCTTTTTGCCTTCGTTGATCAGTTGCCGCGCCACGCGAATGATCGCCACCCGCATCGTTTGCAGGCTGGGCATGTACGAACGGTCTACGAACAGCCGCTCCTTGTCGAAGTTGCCCCAGTGCCATTTTTCCATAATGTTGCGGTACGCAATTTCCGTATCCACCCGGCCGCTGCCGATGATCCCGAAACTGTTGCCTTCGCTGCGCGAGCGGATGGGCACCAGGCGCAGGGCGAGGCCTTCGAGTTGGAGGTAATCGGCCAGTCCCAGGAGTTTTTCTTCCCGGGTGGTGACGGCCCAGTAAATCGGGCGCTTGTCGAAATTGGAGGCCACCACATCCAGGATAGCCAGGTCGTCCTTGATCAGGTAGCTCTTGTCGCCCAGGTCAAAATGAATGGTATCCACGACCGTGCTGTCGTTGGCCGCCAGCAGGCCGTTGGCAATCATTGCTTGCTTGTTGACGGGGATTGACATTTTGTGCGTCGGCACATAGGAGTCGAAATCGCGGCCGCCCTGCATGGGCACGGGGTGATCTTCGCCGACGAATTTCAGGACCTGCTGCACGGTCATTTCCGGTTCCTGACCGGTAGGCGAATAGAACGGAAGTTGAACGCGTTTATAGCCCCTCAATTTTTCCTGCGGAATGCTCAGCTCGATCGCCGGCGAGTCGTTCACCTTGCGCCGCAGCTGGTCGATATACCAATCGACGGCGATCAGTGAAAGGTTGACCACGCGCACGTCGGTGCGAATGCCTTCCACTTCCTGGCAATACCAGAGCGGGTACGTATCGTTGTCGCCATAGGTGAAAATGATGGCGTCTTTGGCGCAGGACTCGAGGAAGTTGCGGGCGTAGTCGCGGCTGGCGTAGTGGTGGGCCCGGCTGTGGTCGTCCCAGTTTTGGGTGACCATAAGCAGCGGCGCCGACAAAGCCAGCAGGGAAGCGCCGGCTGCGGCTGCCACGCCCGGCACGCGCAGGCGGGTGCTGAAGATATCGAACAAGGCCGGCACACTCAGGCCGATCCAGATCGCGAAGGTGAAAATAGAACCGACCAGCACGTAATCCCGTTCGCGCGGCTCATTGGGCGGCTGGTTGGAGTACACGATAATACCGATGCCCGTAATGATGAACAAGGCCATCAGCGCGGCAAAATCCCGCGGGCGACGCTGGTAGTGGAAAAACAAACCGAGCAAGCCCAACAGGAAGGGGATCATGTAGTATTTGTTCCGCGCCTGGTTGTTTTTCAGGAATTCCGGCAGTTCCTTCTGGTTGCCGATGCGCCCTTCGTCGATGGCGTCGAAACCGGTGATCCAGTTGCCGGAGCTGGGGTCCCAGGAATAGTAACCCTGCTCGCCGTTTTGCCGGCCGGAGAAGTTCCACATGAAATACCGCCAGTACATCCAGCCCAATTGGTACTTCCAGAAAAACTCGATGTTGTCGCCGAAGGTCGGCTCGCCCGAAGGCTTGTCGATCCATTTGCGGTACAACTGCGGGCGGCCCTGCGAATAGTCGCCCATTCGCGGGAAGAGGGTTTTACTCGACTCGGGGTAAGCGTAGTCTACTTTTTCGTCCACTACCTCATAGTGGTCGCCCACCCGGCCGTAGCGCGGCTCCGATTTGATATCGATCGGTTTGGCGTCAAAACTCGGTCCGCGGAGCAAGGGGCGCTCGCCGTATTGTTCGCGGTTGAGGTACGGCAGCAACCGTGTGGCATCGGAGGGGTTGTTCATATTGATCGGCGGGTTGGAATTGGCCCGGATGACCACCATGCCAAACGACAGGTAGGCGATGATCACCACGCCAACCGCTACGACGATGCGTTGCAGCAAGCCGTTGCCGGTTACCCGGGCGCGATGCAATCCGTACCACAGCACGCCGCCGAAGAGCAAAAACACGAGGATCAACCCGGAATGGAACGGCATACCCAAGGAATTGACCACGAACAGGTCGAACGACGCCCACAAACGCGGTATGCCGGCGATGATAAAATATTGCATGCCGACAATAATGGCCACCCCCGCGCCCGCTGCCACCAGGGCCCTGAACGGGGTCGGTTTTTTTGCCTTTTTAAAATAGTAGAACATCGCCAGCGCCGGAAACGTCAGCAGGCTCAACAGGTGCACGCCGATGGACAACGCGACGGAATAGAAGGCAAACACCAGCCAGCGGTCGGCTTCGGCGGTGTCGGGCAATTGGTACCATTTCAATACCGACCATAAGGTGAGGCAGGTAAAGAACGTCGACATCGCGTACACCTCGCCTTCTACGGCAGAAAACCACACCGAAGAGGCAAAGGACGCCGCCAGGCCGGCAACAATACCGGCGCCCAGTACGGCAATCGCCTGCCCCGACGACGGCTCCTGGTCGCGGCCGGCCAGGCTCAGCCGGGCCAGGATGGTGGTGCTCCAGCAAATAAACATCCCGGCGAAGGCGGTACAAAGGGCCGACAACAGGTTGACGGAATAGGCAATATCGGAGGGGTTGCTCGATACGAGGGTAGCTACCCAGGTAAACAAACGGCCCACCAGGAGAAATATCGGCGCTCCCGGCGGGTGTACCACCTGTAATTTGTAAGCGCCGGAAATAAACTCGCCGCAGTCCCAAAGGCTGCCCGTGGGTTCAACGGCTGCGCCCAGAACAAGAGCGGCTATGGCAAAGACCAGCCACCCGGCCAGATTGTTGAGCGTTTTGAAGGAATTCATCATGGAGATGTGTTTAGGAAAATGCTCGGCTTTCAGGTTACCCGCCGGAACGCGGTTTGCGCGAAAGATGGGCTCCGGCATCAAAGAATGACCGGAACTCCCGTTTATGCGCCAACTGCATTCCGCCCGGTAAAAGCCCGGGCTGGAGTTAAACGAAGCGCAAAACTAAAAAAGTCCGCGCAAGCGGTACGTTTCGGCTGTTATTTTACGGTCAAAAGCCTGCCGCAGGCCGTATTCCCGCTGCTTAATGCAATAGTTAAGGGGGCTGCCCGGTCAGGACAGTCCCCTTATGCAAATCATCCGAGGCCTTTTTACGGCGCGGTATAGCCCATTCAGGGCAATCCAAGTTTCATTTTGACGAGCGGCGTAATGTCGATGGATTCGGCCGCAAACAACATGGAGCCGGTTCCTATGTCGAAGATCATCAGGAATCCGTTTTCCTTGGCCACTTCCTGGATCGCCGTCTCGATACGGTCGAAGATCGGTTTCAGCATTTCGCCCCGTTTGGCTTCAATCTGTTCTTGTGCGGCCTTTTCAAAATCCTGAATAGCCTGGCGCTGCTTTTCCAATTCCATCTGCCGTTGTTGCACCTGCACGGCTGTCAGGCTTTTTTCTTCGTATTCTTTTTTTAATTGCAGGTAGGCCGCCTGAAAGGCATCGGTCATCAAACTGTCTTTTTGGCTCAGGCTGTCGGCAAAAATCCGGAGTTGTTTATCCGCTTGTGCCGTGGCCGGCATTTCGCTGAGCACATTGCCCAGGTTCATGTGGCCGTATTTGGACGGGCCGGTTTGCGCGGAAAGGGAAATGGCGCCGAACACGAGGGCTGCCAGGAGAAAAGTGGTGTTGCGAAACATTTAAAATATCGTGTTTAATTGAAGGGTGGACTGGATTGCTCCGCCCGTTTAGATCGTATTTGGCGGCAAAGGTAACAAAATACGGCAGATAGGATCGGAAAACGGTTGGCACGCCCGCGCATGCCGGCACTGCCGGGACACGATGCCACGCGATAGCCGGCAGCGGATTGATCGGCTGTTGCGTTTGGGAAAGCACCGCCCCGCCGTTCGCTAGTGATTGAGGCAGGGAAAACACCTGGCGGCCCGGTTTTTGAGAAAATATGGCGAAAAATGGCGCCGGCAATTGCCTTGCCCTGCTTTTCACCGGGTATAAAAATCCGGCAAGCCGCCGCATCTTTGCCGAAACATTGCCACTAACCAAGCGTTAGTGCTGTGTACCTTTGTCAAACCGCCCCGAAATACTGTTGCCATCCGTTCACGATAAACACAACATGCAGTGATACGCTCGATTCTTGTCCTTTGCCTGACCTTATTCCTCATCGGCAGCGCTGCTGCCCAGCAACCCCAAAACAACACGCAGGAGGGGAAGAAACTAATCCAGTTTTCAGGCCTGGTCATCACCAACATGGATGGCAATATGGTGCCGGTGCCCTATGCCAGCATCTTTTTGCCCGATAAAAAACGCGGCACTTATGCCGACTACCGCGGTTTTTTTACCATCGTGGTCGAAAAAGGCGACGTCATCCGCTTCAACTGCATCGGCTTTCACCCGGTGACCAAAACCGTGCCCGATACCCTGACGCAGGACCGCTATTCGATTGTGCAGATCATGGCGCAAGACACGCTCACGCTCCCGGAAGCCGTCATTTTCCCCTGGCCGTCGAAAGAACATTTCAAGATCGAGTTCCTCAAAATGGATGTGACGCCCGAGCTTCAGCGCATTGCCGCCGAGAATGTGGCCAACGAATACCTCGCCGAAGCCCGGAAAAATCCCGATATCGTGCCGCCCAGCGGCCGCGAAAGCGCCAATTTTTACCTGCGCCAGCAAGCCCGCGAATACGTCTATATCGGCCAGACGCCGCCCATGAACATCTTCAGCCCGCTGGCCTGGGCCCAGTTTTTCCAAGCCTGGAAAAACGGCGATTTCAAGAAAAAGAAGTAGCGGAGGCCTTGTTTCAATGTTGCTCCTGCACGGCTCCCGGCCGGCCCTTGCCGCCCGTGATCTCGTCGAGGTATTCGGTGTCGTCGTGTTCGCCGGTCGGGCGGGTATCTACCCCCTTGAACTCGTTGTCGATCGCCGTGGCAATTAACTTTTTACGCGCCTCGCTGCGTTCGAATTCGGCTTTGACGGCTTTTTTGCCGCGTTTCATATCATATTTGTCGAGGTTCCCGACGATGGTGTAAAACACATTGAACAACCCTTTTTCGGCCGGCAGCGGTTCGAGGTCGGGATCGTGGCGTTTGATGCGGTTGAGCAGCACCTGGCCGGCATTCACCTTGATCTTGTAATCGATGTCGTTGTCGAACGTATGGGTACCCGAAAGCGTGAGGTTCAGGGCGTTGCTCTGGATAAACATCGCTGGCAGGTACAGCCGCCGGTTGCTGATCTCCAGGTAATTCTGGAGCGTGGTAAACTTCACCTGGCGCAGGTCCTCGATATGTACAAAGGTTGAAAACTCTTCCAGCATTTTGAGGTTGACGAGTTCGCCGTTGGTGGCCGTCACGTCGGCGTATGCTTTCAATTGGTCGAGTAAAAACTCGTTGCGTTCGTTCCAGAAAGCGTACAGCACGACCCGGCCCGATAAGCGCCCGCGGAGGTTGTCGGCGGTGATGACAGCCTGGCCAAAGTTTTCGCATTGCTCCATACAGGTGCGCAGATCGATGTTGTTGGCCGTGATGCGCATTTTCAGCGTGGGGCTGATGGCAAAGTAAGCGATGCCGTCGAGTTTGACGGCGCCTTGCATGGTTTCGGCATCGCCTTTCACGACGAGTTGGTTGTGGTCGAAGGCCAGCCGGCCAAAGAAATTTCTGCCGTCGATCTTGCCGTATTGAAACGTTCCGATGGTGGCTTCGAAGACGCCTTTCAGTTTGTCGGTCAGTCGCTGCCGGTTCATGTTGCCCGCCGTGCGCAGCGAATCCAGTTCGGGTTGGCCGCCTTTCGCGGCATCTTCCGATACGGAAAACAGCTCGAGCAACTGGGTCACATCGAGTGTTTGGGTGCGCATCTTGGCCACGAATTCGAGCAAGGCATCGGTCGAGTTGAGCGAATCGGCAAACAGCACGGGCAGCAGGTTGCGCGCACTGCCATCGAGCGCAAAATCGCTTCGGCCGGCCTGGAGCAGCAGGCTGTCCAGGGTAAGCAGGTTGTCTTCCACGCGCAACCAGCCGGTTTTCAGACTGAGCGGCACGTTTTTATAGGTGACCGCAGCGTTTTCAAACTGTATTTCTCCGCTGGCGCGCACATCGCCGATGCGGCTCATATCGGTCATATCCGCGTATTTACCCTGCACCGAGAGCCGGTTGAGCCGTACCAATCCGTCGCCGTCGGTCACCTCCGGACTGTCGAACAACCCATACGCAGCATCCATGGGCAGCGCGCCGTGGCACTCAAAATTCACATCGGGGTCGTCGAGGTTGGTAATTTTGAGGTTGAGACTGAGGGGTTGGCCACCGAAACTGCCCTGAAAATTGGAAATCTCAAATACACCTGAGCCATCGGGCGGGGCGCTGTACACGGCCCGGAACGACACGTTGCGCAGGGGGCTTTGGAGTTTTTCGGAGCTCAGGCTGCCGTTGCGCAGGCTCACTTCCACCCCCACCGTGGGCGTCATGGTTTTGCCGGCGCGGCCTTTCACAAAGCCGGAGCAGGTGTAGGTGCCGCTGCTCTGAAAATCGTTGAAGTAACTGTGATAGGGCTCGGGTAGCAGGTCGAACACCACCGAAACGTCGCCCTCCTTGCTTACCAATTTCAGGTTCAGGTCGGTGTAGTCGGGTTTATTCACCGCGATGCCTTCCACCGCAAACGTGTTGCCACCCACGTTGAGGTCGACGCTTTGCAGGTCGTAAAGGTCCTTGCTGAGGTCCACGGCGATCACGGCGTTGTAGCGCACGGTTTCGCCGAGCAGGTAGCGGCTGTCTTGCAATTGCAGGCGTGAAACGGTAAAATCGGCCTGACTCGACAGGCTGAATTTTTGCGCCGCAAAATTGCCGGCAAACCCCGCGCTGCGCAGGTTGGCTTCGGCGATTTGCCGGGTTTTCAGGTTTTGAAACGACACCAGGAGGTTGCTCAGTTCGGCGTTGTCGAGGGCAATGCGCAGGTTATCGCCGGCATTGGAAGGCGCCTGCGTTTTCGGCGTTTCTTTGAAAATTTCATAGTTGGCTTTGCCCCGCTCGTTGATCCGGATCCGGATGCCGCCGCCGCTGATGCGCATGCGTTTGATCTCGATGCGGTCGCCGAAGAGGCTGGTCAGGTCGAAGCGGAACGACACTTCGCGGGCGGCGAGCAGGGCGCCGCCGAAGGCGTCCTTGATCTGGACGTCGGCGAGGTTGACCGAGGCGTTCGGGAAGCCGCTGAGCAGCGACAGGCTGGCATCGCGCACCTTCAACTCGGTTTTGAGGTTTTTGCCCACTTCGGCCAGCACCCGGCGGGTGATCTGGCTGCTGAAAACTGCGGCCGTACCCACCAGGAGCAGCAACAGGATCGCCAGGCTGATGACGGAGATCAGCAGGATGCGCAGCCACAGCGGGCGGCGCTTTTTGACGGACGGATTGGTTTCCATGATATGCGGCAGATTGAACTATGCTAAGAATCGTCTGAAAACTCCGGCAAGGCTGATATTTATGGGAATAGTCGTGCGCCCAAAGATAACCGACGGACCGTGTCAAAAGATACGCCCATCTGCCCGGTCATGATTTTCATACGGTTTCTGACGTGCAGTATTCCGGCAGGTTTTTGCAAACCCTTGAAAAGGAAGCCTGGTGCATGTTGTTGGCGAGGACGTCAACAACGGCGTTAAGGCTTGATTTTCAACGAAATGCCGCTGTTGGCGTCCTCGCCAGCAGCAAAATGTACCGGGCTATTGTAACGTGCAAATATCAGGATTGATTTTCGATGTGGGGCGTCAAGGCTGTCTTTGTCGGGCCGAATTTGTTTGCCGGGAGTCGGGTTGCATGGGTATTGCAGGTTGGTTCTAACGGGTTGAATACGGATGCAAAAGTCGGGCGTATGGAATTACCCGATGTATTGGCGCGCTGTACGGGCCGGTTTTCAAACCTTTTTCAAATCCCGACCGTAAAAACAACCATTCCAACCCCGCACTGTTTCGGACGGCGTCGTACCTTTGCGGCAACCGGCCTTCTAATTTTTTTCCCGCACCATGAGCGACCCGATCCAGCACGAATGCGGCATCGCAGTATTGCGATTGCGCAAACCCCTTGATTATTACCACAAAAAATACGGCACCGCCTTCTATGGCATCCAGAAACTGCAGTTGCTCATGCAGAAAATGCGTAACCGCGGGCAAGACGGCGCCGGCCTGGCCACCATCAAACTCAACCCCACCCCCGGCGACCGCTACATCAGCCGCAAACGCAGCAATGCGCCGAACTACCTCGCCGACCTGTTCGATATGGTGTGGAGCCGCATCAAGGCGCTGCCGCCAGAACACCTCGACGACACCGCGTGGCTCAAAACCAACGCGCCTTATGCCGGCGAAGTGCTCATGGGCCACCTGCGCTACGGCACCCACGGCGACAACAGTATCGAGCGCGTCCACCCCTTTCACCGCCAAAACAACTGGATCAACCGCAACCTGCTCCTGGCCGGCAATTTCAACATGACCAATGTGGACGAACTGTTCCAGGAACTCGTCGACCTCGGCCAATACCCCAAGGAAAAAAGCGATACCGTTACGGTGCTCGAAAAAATGGGCCATTTTCTCGACGACGAGGTGCAGCGCCTGCACACCTGGTACAAACCGGACGGCTACTCCAACCAGGATATTAACAAACTCATCTACGAAAACCTCGATATCCAGCGCCTGCTGCGCCGCGCCTGCAAAAAATTCGACGGCGGATATGTGCTGGGCGGGCTCATCGGCCACGGCGACGCCTTCCTGATCCGCGACCCCAACGGCATCCGGCCTGCCTTTTGGTACCAGGACGACGAGATCGTGGTGGCTGCCTCCGAGCGCGCCGCTATCCAGACGGTGTTCAATGTCAAATTCGACACCGTCCGCGAACTCAAGCCCGGTCACGCGCTCATTATCAAATGCCACGGCGCTATCAGCGAATTGCCGTTCACCGACCCGCGCGAAAACCGCGCCTGCTCCTTCGAACGCATTTACTTCAGCCGCGGCAACGACCGCGAAATTTACCAGGAACGTAAACGCCTGGGCGCCGCCCTGGCCCGGCCGGTGCTCGAAGCCGTGGATTTTGACCTCGACCATACGGTGTTTTCCTATATCCCCAATACGGCAGAAGCGGCGTTCTACGGCCTGGCAGAAGGGCTCGACGAAGCCCTCAACGCCTGGAAACACGATCAAATCCTCAAATTAAAAGAGAGCAAAAAATTTAACCCGGAAAAACTCGCCGCCATCCTGAGCCGCCGCCCGCGCGTGGAAAAACTGGTGCATAAAGACGAGAAACAGCGCACGTTTATCGCCGACACGAAAAGCCGGACCGACATGGTCAGCTATGTGTACGATGTGACCTACGGCCTGGTGGAAAACAACCAGGACACCCTGGTGCTGCTCGACGACTCCATCGTACGCGGCACCACCCTGCGCGACAGCATCGTCAATATTACCGCCCGGCTCAACCCCAGGAAGATCATCATCCTGTCCAGCGCGCCGCAAATCCGGTTTCCCGACTGTTACGGCATCGATATGAGCAAGATGAGCGATTTTGTGGCATTCCAGGCTCTCGTCCAATTGCTCCACGAAACCGGCCGGGATCACTTACTGCAGGAAACATACCAGCGCTGCAAAGCCTCCGAACACCTGCCCCCCGAGATGATCCAAAATGAAGTAGTGCCCCTGTACAACCATTTCGGGTATTGCGAAATCAGCCAGCGCATCGCTCGGCTGGTGACGCCTGAAAATATCAAACCGGAAGTGCAGATCATTTTCCAGACCCTCGACGGGCTCCACAAAGCCTGCCCCAAAAACCTCGGCGACTGGTATTTCTCCGGCCGTTACCCCACCCCCGGCGGCAACCGCGTTGTGAACCGTTCGTTTATGAATTTTATGGAAAAACGGGACGAGCGGGCTTATTAGGTCGACTTTAGCCATTTCATAAACACAAAAAGCGTTTCTCGGGTATGCAGGTCGTATTTTGAAAACAATATGTCATGCTCCGGATGTCTCTCTCGCCTTCGGCGGATCGACATGACAATCGCATGATAATCAATTATTTCCAACGGATTTCTCGCGTTGCTCGAAATTTCCCCGCGCCCTGCCGGAATTTCGAGCAACGCGAGAAATCTGATAAATATGGTTGAATATCAATGCGTTGTCATGTCGATCCGCCGAAGGCGAGAGAGACATCCGGCGCATGGCCTTTCACAAAACTTCCATATCACGACAGGTCAATGAGGTGTTTAAATCCAATCAGATCGCCTCATACAGCCTCGTAATCGCTTTTTTAGCCATTTGTGGATGAGCCATACTGCTGTTTACCAATACGTTTGATTTTTGCTGCCTCTATTTTTGAACATCGCTGTTTTTTACCGACATTCAAAAATTACAAAAGCCTAGATGCAGTTGATAATCAACGAATTGATTTTTAAACCTTTGATCATTGGCACTGATATGCCAAATGGCTAAAGTCGAACTTAGGGCGCTTGTTGCGGCGGAAGCCCTTTTGACCTAGATCAAGGCGCGTTTTGATGTGCATCATTTGAATTGGAGGAAAGAAAGTTTCCTTTTGCAGGTATCCTTCACCAATTTAAATCAGGCATATGCAACAGATCTTTCGTAAAGCAGTTGTGGGGGTATTTGCCTTCATCCTGCTGTCTATACATATCCAGGCGCAGCACTTTACACAGCGCGGCAATTTCCTGGTCGGTTCTGCGATCGGCTTTTCCTCCAACACGTCCACCATTTCACAAAGCGGCGCTAAAGGCGAAGGGCCGGAATCATTCCAATGGAACATCGCTCCCCACGTCGGATATTTCCTGTTTGAAAATTACGCCCTGGGCGTCGGCCTCGATTACACCTTCAGCCGGGAAAAGCAACCCAATGCCGACAAGAATGACGACAGCGACCTGCTGTTCGGCCCCTTCATGCGGTACTACCTGCCTTTTGGGGGCGATAAAGCCGTTTTCCTGGAAGGTAACTTCGGATTCGGTACATCGTCCGACGATCTGATCATCGACGGTGAGCCGCAAAACATCAGCACCGATATTATCGCCTTTGGCGCCGGGCCAGGCTTTACCATCTTCTCGAACGACGCCATCGGGATTGAAACCCTGTTCAAATACAATTTTGCCCGCAGCCGTTTCAATACCACCCAAGGCGGCATCACCCGCGAGACTACCACCCGGACCAACCAGTTTGCCGTATCACTTGGCATCCAGCTCTATTTCGGCGGATTGCGCCGGGCGGGCTGAGCGCCAGTAGCACATACCTGGATGAAAAGGTCCTTGCAGCATCTTCCTTGTGCGGATGCAGGAGGAATAAAGTGCAGGGACCTTTTTTTATATACCAACTCCAGCATATCAGGTTTCCAGTCAGTGCCAGATTTCAGTAGTCCGGTAGTGGAAAACCACTTTCCGACGGGTATAATCCCCGATACGTCTTGCTCTTGCTGAGGATGCCAACAGTGGCATTTCGTTGGAAATCAAGCCTTAACGCCCTTGCTGGCGCCCTCGCCAACAACGTGCCCCAGGTTTTCTTTTCAACGGTTTGCAAAAACCTGCGGACTATGATGATACCATACTTGATATCTTTATAAAACGATAAAACCTTCCCGCCATGGCAATTTCCTTTATTCAAAAAGCCAATACCTGGCTCACTCATATTGTGGCATTCAAGGGCGACGATGAAGAAACCATGGTGATTAAGAAGATCTGGTTGGTGACGGTTGTCGGTATCAATTTTTTTTCCACGATAAGCTCCTTTCAGTGGCTGTTTCAAATGGGATTGAAAAACATGTTCCTCTTTCAATCGGTTTATTTCAGCTATTTCACTTTGCTCACCATCCTTTTTTTGCGGCTACGCAGGGGAATTGAATGGTTTGTGTTCGCCACCGCCATTTTTCACATTCTTTTTTCCTTTGTAACCGTGTGCATCCAGGGTGGGGTCGTCGCTTCCGCGGGCCTTGTATTCGTCGGCTGGGGGGGTGGTCCGATCTACTTCTTACTGCTTCAGAAGAACCGGAAATGGGCCACCCACTTCCAGGTATTTTTTATGTTGACGGTGGTGGCGGAAATCCTCCTTCAACCCTACCTGACGCCCGACCCCGATTTATCTTCTGAAGATGCGGTCGTCATTTTTTCCGGATTTTTCCTTGTCATAACGCTTGCCGTGTTTTTAATGCTCCGGTATTCCATCAATCAAAATGCAAAAATCAAGGAGGCGGAGAAAGAGCGGATCCGGGAATTGGCAGCCATGAAGGCCCGTTTTTACACCAACATTACCCATGAATTCCGCACTCCGCTGACGGTCATACTGGGTATGGCCGACCAAATCCAGGCGAAGCCCGGCGACCACTTCCGAAGCGGCCTCAGCCTGATCCGGCAAAACGGGAACCGGCTGCTGCAACTGGTCAACCAGATGCTCGACCTCTCGAAGCTCGAGGCCGGCGCCATGCCGGTCCGTTTCATCCACGGGGATGTCATTCCCTATATTCAATATGTCGTGGAACCATTCCAACGCCTGGCGAAAGAAAAAAAAAGCTGCGTCCGGCTGGAGGACTGCCCGGATCACCTTGAACTGGACTTTGACCCGGAAAAACTGGAGTCCCTGCTGGGCAACCTGTTGTCCAATGCGGTCAAATATTCGCCCGAACGAAGCGAGATCCACGTGTCGGTGTCTGCGGCCGAAAACAACCCGTTGGAAGAGACTTCGTGGTTTTCCCTTTTCGGGCGAAAATGGGAAGGGAGGAGTTGGTGTTTGCGGGTAAAGGACAACGGAAAGGGTATTTCCACAGGGGAACTGAACCGGATATTTGACCGGTTCTACCAGGCCCGACAAAAGGAAAATGAAGGCCTTAGCTATCATACGGAAGGAAGCGGTATTGGCCTGTCGGTGGTCAAGGAACTGGTCCGGTTATTGGAAGGCGACCTGTATGTGAAGAGCGCTTTGGGAGAGGGGACCGAGTTTCGCGTTTACCTGCCGCTCTGCAATCAGGCTCCACCGGCCCCGGCCGCGGTGGCCGTTCCGCTCGACACCCACGAGGAGGACCTGTTTTCCGAAGGCGATGATGACGAGGCCGTCGCATATTCCAGGCTTTTTAAAAACGGACATCCGCGAATCCTTGTCGTGGAGGATAATTCCGGCGTGGTACAATACCTCCGCGCCATTCTGGAAGAGGATTACCAGATCGGGGTGGCGGTCGACGGCCAGGAAGGCATCGACATGGCCGTGGAGGATGTACCCGACCTCATCATCACCGATGTGATGATGCCCCGCAAGGACGGATTTGAATTGTGCCGCACCCTCAAAAACGACTTTCGCACCTGCCATATCCCGATCATCATGCTCACGGCCAAGGCCGATATGGAATCGGCCATCAGCGGCCTGGAGCAAGGGGCGGATGCTTACCTGACCAAACCCTTTAACAGCAGGGAGCTCAGCACCCGCATCCGCAAACTGATCGAACTGCGCGATCACCTTCGCGAAAAATACCGCGCCATGTCCCTGTCTGTTGCCCCTGAGATCGCTCCTTCCGGCCCGGATGAGGAATTTTTCAGCAAGCTTAAAAATGCAATGGAAGCCTATTCAGGCGATGAAGCATTTGATTCGGGCCACCTCTGTCAAACGCTTGGCATCAGCCGGGTGCAGCTATTCCGTAAGCTAAAAGCGCTCACCGGTCTCTCCGCATCCCAGTTCCTGCGTATTTTCCGGCTCAACAAAGCAAAAGAAATGCTGTCTACTACCGACCTCAACATCTCGGAGATCGCCTTTGAGGTCGGCTTCAAAGACCCCGCCTATTTTACCCGGGCTTTTACCAGGGAATTCGGGGTGGCGCCTTCGATGTTGCGCAAAAAAGATTAAAGGGTGACCAGTCTGGGGCCGGTCGCCACGTATTGAGACCAATTTAGCTGCCTGCGGCGGTTGCCATGAAACACCCGTCCAAGGATTTGAAACAGCAGTACCAGAAATGAAATGCAGGCGCATCCAATTTTGGGGGGATAAATTAATTTTCTCGCCACCAAAATTTTGGCATTATGAAACCTGCAACATTGCTACCATTTCTCATTTGCCTGGCTTTTCTCCTGGCCCCGATCCTAGGCCGGACGCAGTCCTTATGGGCACCGCCAAAACACGAATGGGTTGACCTGGACTCCATGAATCAGTTTCGAGCCTATTTCCCCGCCGTCGCTACGGCAAATGGAAAGATCTATGTGTTCGGGGGGCTAACGGGTCCTTCCCAGGCTATCAATCAAATCGAGGAATACGATATTGCTTCCGATACCTGGACCGTATTACCCTACACGCTTCCGCAACCCTTGTGTGAGATGGCTGCCGTGGAACTCGGCGAAGCGATCTACATTATCGGAGGGGCAAAAGAGTATGGAGGCGCGCCGACTTCAAAAGTGTACCGGTTCTATCCGGATACGGGATTTGACTCAACCAACATTGCCTCTCTGACCTCCCCGCGGGCTTTCATGTCAGCGTGCGTTGCCGATGGAAAAATATTTGTCATTGGCGGAATTGATTACTCGGGAGCGGTTTTGAACACGGTGGAGGTCTATGACACCTTGACAAAGCAATGGACCCCATCTGGGCACAATTTGATCTCGAAGAGAGCAGCCCACACGAGTGTGGTTGTCGGAAACAAGATCTACGTCATGGGAGGGACCCAATCCTTCTCTACAGGGCTTAATTCCGTAGAAGTGTTTGATCTCGACAACCCGGCCGCGGGTTGGGGTCCTGCACAATCCTTATTACATGGAAGGATGGGCCATGGAAGTGCTGTTTTAGTAGTTGATTTAGTTGATACCGTTATTGTTTCGCTGGGAGGCATTGCCTCTCTTTCCAGCACTGAAATGAGTGTGGAGGGACTTGCCCCGGCTATAGCGGGTGACACCTCAGAGTATATTTGTGATCTGCAATACGACCGGAGGGCCTTCGGTTGTGTAAGCTTCGAAAACAATATTTATATAATGGGCGGAAATTCAGGGGCGCCTCCGGGTGCTACGGTGCTTTCCACGACCAATAGACTGGATTTAATTGTTGCCACCCGCGAATTTACCCCCTCCTCCCTGGAAACCCCCGTCGCGCTGCTGCCCAACATCCCGAACCCGTTCGGCCAAGGTACCGAGCTGTCCTTCATGGTAAGGAAGCCTGCGGATATTATGATCTCCGTCTTCGACGCTGCCGGCCACCGGATCTCCACGCCGGTGAGCGGCCGGTATGGCGCCGGGGAGTACCATATCCCGTTTGACGGGGCCGGGCTGGAAGCGGGCATCTATTTCTGTATATTGAACAGCGACAACCTTGCTCCCATCGCCCAAAAGTGGGTGGTCATGCGCAAATAACAGTTGCAGGTTTAATAACCGCAGGCAAACGGCCTTGAAGGATTCGTTCTTCAGGCCGTTGCCTGATGCAATAGTTCGGTACATTTTGCTGTTGGCGAGGACGCCAACAGCGGTATTTCGTTGAAAATCAAGCCTTAATGCCGTTGTTGGCGCCCTCGCCAACAACATGTACCATGCTTCATTTTCAATGATTTACAAAAAACCTACCGGACTATGTTGATGTATACCCGGCGGGAAAATGATTTCCTTGCCGGTATTGATCCGGCAAATCGATTTTTGAATGCGGCATTTATTTATGACGCTTTGGGCAATTAAAACTGACTCAAATGAAAAAGTTAATTCTATCAATAGCAATGGCGCTGATGGCACTTCAAGCGGGCTTTGCACAAGCTGCTTTGTTCGGTATGACGCCTGCGGGTGGGGCAGATGGATTGGGCACTATTTTCAAAATCAACCCGGACGGTAGTGGCTATGCGCTGCTGCACGGATTCAGCACGCCAACCTCGGGGGCTTTTCCTGAATATGGCGCCCTGACAAAAGCGGCCAATGGCAATCTGTATGGCATGACTTCGAGGGGCGGGCAATTTGATGCAGGCGTGCTCTTTGAATACGACCCTGCCAGCAATGCGTACACCAAGAAAAAGGATTTCAACTGGTATGATGGCGCCAATCCTTTTGGCACCCTGACCGAGCTCAATGGCAAGCTATATGGTACAACCAGTTATGGCGGGGCAGACATTAGGGGCGGCGGTGTTCTTTTCGAATATGACCCGGCCACCAATGTCTATACCAAGAAAAAAGATTTTGACCTGGCAACCGGTATCCCATTCGGCAGCCTGACCGCATACAACGGCAAACTGTACGGCCTGACA
Source organism: Saprospiraceae bacterium (assembly GCA_044230315.1). Classification (GTDB taxonomy): domain Bacteria; phylum Bacteroidota; class Bacteroidia; order Chitinophagales; family Saprospiraceae; genus M3007. The sequence goes on along the minus strand of JBGARJ010000016.1, from coordinate 52,899 downwards.
AGTGGTGACATGTTTTGGGGCGGTGTGAACAGTCTTTTCGAATACGACCCGGTCAGCGATGTCTTCGAGGCTAAAAAGGTTTTCGACTATTACCTCGACGGGGCGCTTTCTTACGGCAGCCTGACCGAATACAACGGCAAACTATACGGTATGACAAATGGAGGCGGGGCAGCCGACGTGGGCGTACTCTTCGAATACGACCCGGTGAACAATGTTTACACCAAGAAAAAGGACTTCAATGAAAACGACGGGAAATGGCCTTACGGCAGCCTGACCGAATACAACGGCAAACTGTACGGCTTGACAAGCGGGGGTGGGACAGCCGACTTGGGCGTACTATTCGAATACAACCCAAAAACGGATGTTTACACCAAGCAAAAAGAGTTCAATGAAAACGATGGCACCTATCCGTACGGCAGTCTGACCGAATTCAATGGAAAACTGTATGGAATGACAACTTTCAGTGGGGCTTTTGGTGCAGGCGTACTATTCGAATACGACCCGGCAACCAATAAATATGTCAAGAAGACCGATTTCGACAAGAATAATGGCGGCAATCCCCACGGCAGCCTGACCGAATACAACGGCAAACTGTACGGGATGACAAATACGGGCGGGGCAGCCAATCAGGGCGTAATCTTCGAATATGTCCCGGCTGCCAATATCTACACCAAAAAAAGGGATTTCAATGAAGACCAGGGGAGTGCGCCTCAAGGCAGTCTCACCAACTTTAATGGCAGGTTGTACGGGATGACCGTCTCCGGTGGCCTATCCAATAAGGGCACAATCTTCGACTATAATGCTTCGACCAATACGTACACGGTGAAAAAGGATTTCAACGGGTATGACGGCGCCTTCCCCAACGGCAATCTAACCGAATTCAACGGCAAACTGTATGGGATGACCAGCGAAGGGGGTGCAAATAATGCCGGGGTGATTTTCGAGTACAACCCGTTGACCAATACCTACTCCAAGAAAAAGAATTTCGGTGCAACCGAAGGAAGCAATCCTTACGGCAGCTTGACCGTGTACAACGGTACGTTCTACGGGATGACCATCAACGGTGGGATATACAATCAAGGCGTCATTTTCGAATATGACCCGCTGGCCAATGTTTACACCAAGAAAAAGGATTTTGATTCAGCCATTGGCGCCAATCCGAAAGGCAGCCTGACCGGGTGCAACGGCAAGTTGTACGGCATGACCATCAATAAGGCTGGTGGTGTTCTTTTTGAATACGATCCCGGCACAAATGCCTATGCTGTAAAAAAGCATTTCGACCATACGTCAGGCAATGGCGCTAATCCCTACGGCAGCCTGACCGGGTACAACGGCAAGTTGTATGGCATGACAAATGCTGGCGGGGCAAGCGGAAATGGAGTGCTCTTCGAATACGACCCAGTCACGAGTACATACCTCAAGAAAAAGGATTTCAACCGCTATGACGGCACCCTTCCCATTGGCAGCCTGACAGCATACAACGGTAAATTGTATGGGATGACGCTCAACGGTGGGGCAGCTGGTGCTGGCGTGCTTTTTGAATACGACCCGGCTTCGGATACCTACATTAAATACCTGGATTTCGACCACACCAACGGCGCCTACCCAAGCGGCGATTTGATAGTTTTTGACCCACAAGCGGTTGCCGTGGAAAATACCGAAGTATTGGTTGATTTGTCCCTGTTCCCCAACCCCGCCTCCGATCAGCTTACCATCGTCAACCGCAGTAACGCCGGCGGGTGGCTGAGTCTCGTACAAGTGGACGGGCGGGTGGTTGCGGAACTACAACTTCAAGGCCAGAGTCAGCACCGGGTCGATGTAGCCGGCGTGCCGCCGGGGTTGTTGCTTTGGCAATGGATGCCAGAGGGCGAGGGGACGACACAGACGGGGAGCGTGCTGGTGGTGCGGTAACGGCAAATGTTTTGAATCCCGTCGTAAAATAACGGTTTAGGGTAAGCGATAATCCTGCACCCGCATTAGACCCCTTGATAACGTCCTGCTTGTGAGGTGGTTTAATTAACCCGGATACAAAAGTGGCTTACTTTTGTATCCGGGTTAATTAAACCACCTCATATTTAAGCCTCGTGCGTATACTTGACAGGGGTGCTCCTAAAGGCGTTACGGTTTGATTTTGAACAAAATGCTGCCATCTACGCTCTTGCTAACAGCAAACAATACCGGGTTTTTAATATTTCTCAACGCATCTTTAAACTACATTAACCCGTACTGAAAATTTGCCGGCGCAGTGGACAAGTTTTTTTTACCATTTTGGTATGCAAAACCGCCCTTGATGCGTTAACATTTGCAGCTGTATTGTTATGTCGCGACGCCGCTCGTTATATTATTCTTTTCCGATACGATTGCTGGTCTTGCATTTTCGTAATCACCTGATGCTCATCGGGCTGTGGTTATTTTTGGCCTTGCTGATGACCGGCGCCATCGGGCGTTTCTTCGGAATTTATTATCTCTTGCTCACCCCCGAATATCAGGGTGACGTGAACTTTTGGAGTTTTTTCCTGACGGGCTCGGCCTGCGGCGCGTTTTTCCTGATCTGGAACCTGACGACTTACCTGCTCAGCGCCCACCGGTTTCCGTTTTTAGCCACCCTCAAAGCGCCTTTTACCAAATTCGGGCTCAACAACAGTCTCATTCCGCTGGCTTTTTTGATCACCTTCCTGGCAGCCAGCACCTATTTTCAGTGGTACGATGAATTGACCGATGCCTGGTCGATCACCAAAAATATCGCCGGTTTTCTGATCGGCCTGTTGGCCATGATCGTCGCCGTGGCGGCTTATTTACAACTGACCAATAAAGACATCGCCGCTTTTTTGCGTCCGGGCCAGTTTGTGCCCCGGCCGGGTGGGCGATTGCTGGCGCCGGGGTACCGCCTGCCCACCCTGTGGGAAATTCGCGCCGGCGCTACGCGTTGGCGGGTCGACACCTACCTGACCGAACGGCTGCGCATGCGGCCGGTGCGCAGCGTGTCGCACTATAACCCCGAGATCCTCGGCCGGGTATTCCGGCAAAATCACCTGAATGCCGTAGTGGTGCAGATCATTGCCGTGCTGATCCTGATGATACTGGGGTTGTACATGGATAAAAAATGGGCGCGTATTCCTACCGGGGCCACGATCTTCCTGCTGGCCAGCATGGCAATGGCCCTGTTTGGGGCCATCGTGTTCTGGTTCCGGCATTGGGGTACGCTGGTGTTCATCGCGCTGATGATCGCTGTTAATTTCACAACGGGCCTGGGTTTTTTCCACTATCGCAACCGCGCTTACGGCCTCGACTACCAACCCGACCACCGCGCAGCCTACACCTACCGGGCTATGGAGCAGATCTGCGACGCGCCTACGATTGCCGGCGACAAAGACAGCACCCTTCAGATGCTGAACCGGTGGTTGGCTAAAAACCGGGCGGCCGGCGTGGACAAGCCCAAACTGGTATTCCTTTGCGTCAGCGGCGGCGGTATGCGCTCTTCCCTGTGGACCATGCAAACCCTCCAACGCGCCGATGAAGAAACCGACGGGCGCCTGCTGCGCCAAACCGTGCTCATCAGCGGCGCTTCCGGGGGCATACTCGGCGCAGCCTATCTGCGTGAATTGTACCTGCGGCAATTGCAGGGGGCCCAGATATCGGTGCATGACCCGGAATACATCGACGATACCGGTCTGGACCTGCTCAATCCGGTCAGTTTTGCCATTATTTCCAACGACCTGTTCTTCCCGGTGTCCACCTTTAAATCGGGCAATTTTTCGTACCGAAAAGACCGCGGTTACCTCCTGGAACGCCAGTTAAATGAAAACTGCCGGGGCATGCTCGACAAACGCCTGGCCGATTACCGCCGGCCAGAGGCCGATGCGCAAATTCCGATGCTGGTGATCTCGCCGTTTGTGCTGAGCGACGCCCGCCGGCTGCTGATCAGCCCACAAGGCGTGTCGTACCTCATGCGCCCCCCTGATAACACCCACCATGCCATCGGTCCCGAAGTGGACGGTGTGGATTTTCGCCGGCTTTTTAAAAACCAGCAGCCCGACAGCCTCGCCTTTACCACGGCCCTGCGCATGAATTGCACCTATCCGCTTATCCTGCCGCCCACCTGGCTGCCCACACAACCCTCGGTTGAAGCCATGGATGCGGGTTTTCGCGACAACTATGGCATCATGACGGCGGTGCGCTTTGCCCATATCTTCCGCGATTGGATCGTGGAAAACACGGGCGGCGTCGTCATTGTACAGGTGCGCTGTTGGGAAAAGATAGACCGGATCAAGGAAGGCGATTATAAAGGCATCATCGAAAATCTGTTCACGCCTTTCCGCGCAGCGGCGAGCCTGACGGCCATGCAAGATTTTGACCAGGATAATGCCTTGTCGCTCCTCAGCGATGTGTTGGGCGACAACCGGCTGCAAGTCATCCGTTTTATTTACCAGCCGTTGAAAAAAGAAAACGAAGCTTCTATGAGCCTGCACCTGAGCAAACGGGAAAAACGGGACATCCTGGAATCCTTTTACCGGCCCGAGGTCAAAGCGAATCTTTCGGCGTTAAAACAAGCCCTTCAGGTGAAATAATAGGGCGGCCGGTCATTTTTTTGGTCCAAAGATCCGGTCAAATGCAGCTGCAGCATCCGGCAATATATCCCGGAACCGCTCCGGAAACACAAAATAATGGTGTATGGCCACCGGCAAAGCGTCCACTCCGGCCAACCCGATCACCGTCTCGATATGCTCACGCGGCATGTTGGCTACTTGCTCCAGTTTGGCCCAGACAACCTCGTCCGACCATTCGGGGTACGGCTGTTCCGGGTAGGTCAGCACATAGGCCTTGGCGTACTCATGCAGGCCGACGTTGTACCAATGGCTGGGTTGCAGATACGCTTTTAACACCTGTTCGGCCGAAAAAAGCAGGCACCCGTCCGGTTCGAACAATTCGGAGGCATGCGCAAACTGGTATTCCGGCGTAGGGAAGGGGTATGGATATACGATAACCTTTTCGAACTTGTTGAATAGAAATTGCGGCTGGTAAAACTGAAGCGATACCGCCTGAGCTGCCAGCGCCAATTGCACATCGGGCGGCAAAATTTCGTCGGGCCAGGCTACCGGCTCCCAATCCGTCCCCATCATAAACAGCGCGACCCGGTTGCGAAACCGTTGCCGGTCGGCCGGATTCAGGCGCCGGTAAAAGCCACAATATTGCTCCAGCATCCTTTGCAAGCCAGCCGACAGGACCGGCGGGCGGCGCACATACCACCACCAGTTGATCTGCGGGGTAAAAATATAGATGATGGCCGTTCCAACAACAAACGGGATGATCCAAACCGCATAATCGCTGTCGGTTGTCCAGGCGAGATAAAGGAAAAACAAGGCGCCGGCAACGAACGGCGCAGCGAGGAGATTGGCGAATACTTGACGCATGACCGGGCGAAAATAATGCAAGGAAACAGAAAAAATTGCGCGCCGCGCTTCATAATTTGTCAGAAGTGCCATTATCTTTGCCCCGCTTAAAAATAAGGCTGGTACCTTAGCTCAGATGGTAGAGCAACGGACTGAAAATCCGTGTGTCCCCAGTTCGATTCTGGGAGGTACCACCGGCCAAACCCGGAGGTGAAAAACCTTCGGGTTTTTTGTTTTTTCGTTGCCATTGACTTTTGCCATGTCGGACGACATTGTCATACGAATCCTCCTGCTCCCCCTGGCCCTGTTATATGGCCTGGGTGTAGGCCTGCGCAACCTGTTGTACCGCATCGGGCTGTTGCGGAGCGTACGGTTCGACTTGCCGGTTATTTCCGTGGGAAACCTGTCGGTTGGCGGCGCCGGGAAAAGCCCGCACATCGAATATCTGCTGCGTTGGCTCGACCAATACCTGGAAGTTGCCGTCCTGAGCCGGGGTTACGGTCGCAAAACGATGGGCTTCCGGTCGGTGAGCGTGATCGATACGGCAGAAGATGCCGGCGATGAACCGCTGCAGTTCAAACGGAAATTTCCGGATACCGCTATCGCCGTAGGCGAAAGCCGCGCGTTGGGAGTACCCGAACTGGTAAAACGAAACCCGGACCTCCAGTGCATATTGCTCGATGATGCTTTTCAGCACCTGGCCGTGACGCCCGGCCTCAATATCCTGCTGACCGAGTTCAACCGCCCGTTCACTCGCGATTGGCTGCTGCCGGCGGGCCGGCTCCGCGAAGGACGATTCGAGTATCGCCGGGCCGACGTTATCATTGTCACCAAATGTCCGCCGGGACTGACCGCTAAGCAGCGTCAGGACATGCTGCGCGAGATCGACGCGTTTCCGCGGCAACGCGTTTTCTTCTCCCGTTACCGCTATGGCTTGCCCTACGACCTGCTGCGCCCCGATCAGCGGCGGTCACTGGAATTAAGCACCGACGTGTTGCTGGTGAGCGCCATCGCCAACACCGATTATCTGTTGCAATACCTCGGGCAAACGGTACATTCGGTGCAAGCCCTGGAATATTCCGATCATCATTTTTTTGATGAACCCGACCTGGAAATTATCCGCCGCCGGCTGGATGCCATGCCCGGCCAAAACAAGGTGATCCTCACGACGGAAAAAGATGCTACCCGGCTCGAGTTGCATGCTGCCTTTTTGTGGAAGCACAACCTGCCGGTACTGGTTTTGCCGGTAGAGGTCGAATTTTGCGATAATGACGAAGTGGAATTTCGCGCAGAAGTGCAGCGATTTCTGCTGGATTTTAAAGTGTAGCCTCCGTCACCCTTCCCGCGGCTCCAGATCGCGGCGTTGTTTGCTATCCTCCAGCTCTGCTTGCCGTTCCCGGGCTCGTTGTACGCGAGTGGATACAACAATGCTCACTTCGTAAAGCATATAGAGCGGAATGGCTACGATGGTCTGGGAAACCACATCCGGCGGGGTGATAATGGCTGCGATGATCAGGATGACGACAACAGCATGGCGCCGGTAGGTCCGCAGGAATTTGTGCCCGATTATTCCTATTTTGGTCAAAAAGTATGCAACCACCGGCATTTCGAAGATCAGACCGGTGGGTACGGTAAACATGGTCATATAGGTTACGTACGAATCCAGCGTCGGCGATACTTCGGCGCCGGCAACCGTATATCCGGCCAAAAAGTTGATGGAAAACGGTGCGATGATAAAATATCCGAACGCCACACCCAGCAAGAACAACCCTGAGCACACCCCTACCACACTGCGAATGGCCTTTTGCTCTTTGTCGTGCAACCCTGGCCGGATGAATTTCCAAAACTCCCATAAGACGAACGGAAAGGCGCCGATCAGGCCGAGCCAGAACGAAATATACAGGTGCTCCATCAAGATCTCACCCAATTGGCGCGTGATGATCTGAAATTGCACAGGTTGAAAGCACAGGTTGTCGCCCAAGCCTACCAGATGGGAAACGCCGCACATGGCGCGGTAAGAAAGAAAATCCGGATTGCGCGGCCCAAAAATTATAGTGTTGAAAACAAACTCTTTATTTAGAAAAAAGACCGTTCCCACGGCAAGAATGGCAAAGGCGGAGCGCAGGATATGCCCCCGCAACTCTTCAATATGCTCGAAAAAGGACATTTCCCCTTTTTCCTTGCGAAAACGCTCTTCTTCGTGTACTTGATCCATTGCCATATTGTTGCGACGCTGCTTTGACGGGGCAAATGTAAAAGGTTTAAGGGTTTCTTACCGGGGCCCCAACAGGTTTCTCCGCCAAATAGCAACCGGGCCCGGTGTTCGCTGCAGGCGGAAAGCGCCCGCCTGCAGCGCCAGGCCTTCTGGACTCAGGATTTTCGCCGGGTGTAGTAGATCCGCCATTGGAGTTGCCAGGTTTGGCCATCCGTGTCACTGCGCATCCAATCCCACACGAATTGGTCGGATTGAATATCGTGAAACACCATTTTTTGCTGGATCAAGGCCCCGTCTTTGCCGGTAAAGCGGCGCCGAAACACAAAAATATCGCCTTCCCGGCCACCGGTAAAATCCAGGTAACTGCCCTGGCTATCCACCCAGGTTTGTTTCCAGGTTTGCGCCCGTTGATCAAAAACCGACCAGCTGTGGCCGGCAAAGCCGGCGGCCTGGCCGCTCTGCGCCAGAAAATTTTCGCAAATGACCTTGCCGTCCAGTTCTCGGGTAATTTGATTGGTACCAGTGGCTTGTGTGCTGTCGGTATCCTGCCAGCGGAGGTCCCACGCACCGAGCCAAAAGTCAAGATCGTTGGCAGGTGTCTGCGCAGTTCCTGCGCTGCCGGCCAGCAGCAAGGCGAAAAAGAAAAGGATGTTTTTCATGTTTTTTCCGGACAAGGTGCGCCGGCAATGCAAGCCGGGTGTTCATTCCGGTAAAGATTTACGGAGTAGGCGGTCACGCAACGTCCTAAATATGCGAGTGCGGTGAAGTCGTTTCTCGCTGAAACGATTCCACCGCACCCGAAATCACGCGCAAAAGGAGGACGGGCTTATTGCAGGACGATCTCCCGCTCCGCCATCATTTTGCGGATATTGATCAAGGCGTAACGCATCCGCCCCAAAGCGGTGTTGATGCTTACGCGGGTGAGGGCAGCAATTTCTTTGAAACTCATGTCGGCATAGTGCCGGAGAATAACTACTTCCCGTTGTTCGGGTGGGAGCGCATCCACCAGGCGGCGGATGCGGTCGTGCATCTCACTGCGCATGATCTGCGTTTCCGGGCCGTCGTCGCTGAGGCGCAAAACTTCGAAAATATCGAATTCTTCGGTGGGATTGATGTGGGAGCGGCGTTTGTTGCGGCGGTGGTAATCCACGCACATGTTGTACGCAATCCGCATGGCCCACTGCACGAATTTGCCTTCGTGGTTGTACTTGCCCTTGCGCAGGGTGTCAATGATCTTGATAAAGACTTCCTGGAAAATGTCTTCGGCAAGCGCCTGATCTTTGACAAACAGATAAATGGAAGTGTAGATTTTTGCTTTGTAGCGGTGCAGAAGCGTTTCAAAGGCTTGTTCGTCACCATCTACGTAACGTGCGATCAGTTCGTGATCGTTGATCATCGGCATAACTTGCATGAGCAAAGGATTTGTTTGCTGTTTTACCAGTTAAATTAAGAGCATTTAAGTGGTGTACAAGTTTTAGCCGATAAGCAAAAGAAAATTTTGGTGGGAGAAAGCGTGTTGGTGAACTGTATTGCGCTGCCAAAAGTATGCAGTTATTGTATTCGAGCAAAAATTTTTTTTTGTTTTAACATTTTTTTACGGCCTTTCAGGCAACCAAATAAAAATCCTGTCTTGAATCCGACAGTTTGCGGTACTTTTGCGGTACTTTTTTCATGGAAATAGCCATAATACTCGTCCTCATCGTCCTGCACGGCTTTCTGGTGCTGGGTGAGATTGCCCTGATAACGGCCAAACGCGCCAAACTCGAAAGCGAAAAAGCAAAGGGAAACCACAACGCGGCCCTTGCCGTCGATCTGCTCGATAACATCGACAATTACCTCTCCGCCATGCAGATCGGCATTACGCTCATCAGTATCGTGGAAGGGGCTTACGGCGGTGTCAAGATCGGCGAACAACTCGCGCCACTCGTCCGCCATTTTGCGGTATTGGAGCCTTACGCCGATCAGATCTCTATCTCCATTGTCGTCACCCTGATCACCTATTTGTCGCTGGTCATTGGCGAGCTGGCTCCCAAGTATATTGCCATTCAAAACGCCGAGCCGCTGGCGCTGCGCATCGCGCCGGTGATGAGCTTCATTACCCGCATCACCGGGCCGATCTCTTCTTTCCTGAGTTGGTCGACCAAGCTTTTCATGCGGATGCTGTTTATCAAACCCAGCGATCAGCAACAGATCTCGGAAGAAGAGATCAAACTGATGGTGAAAATGGCCAACCAGCAAGGAGTGCTCGAGCAGAAAGAAAGCGAATTCATTCAAAATATTCTGCGCTTTGCCGACCGCGACGCCTATACCATCATGACGCATCGGAACGACATTGAGTGGCTCGACTTGCACGCGCCGGAAGCGGAAAACGACCGAATTATCCGGGAAAGCGGCTACACTAAATTCCTGGTCTGTGCCGATACCATTGAAAATATCCTGGGAGTGGTCCGGTTGCGCGATTATATCGACAATTGCCACAAACCGGGCTTCAGCCTGCAGCATATCCTCATGCCGCCGCTTTATGTGCCCGAAACCATGAATGCCCTCAAAATATTGGAACGCTTCCGGAAGGAACGCAACTATTTCGCCATCGTGGTGGATGAATACGGCTCCATCCAGGGGATCATCACCTTACACGATTTAACGGAAAACATATTTGGCGCCTTGCCCGATGTGGACGACGTGGAAGCGCCTGCCATCGTGACGCGGGAAGACGGCAGCCTGCTGGTGGAAGGAGCCATTCCGATCGACGAACTCCGCGAGACCATCAACCTGAAAGAATTTGACCTGGACGACGCCGACTACGCCACCCTGGCCGGCTATATCCTGTATAAAATGAGCGAGATCCCGCAGGCCGGCGACCACTTTGAGTCGGAAGGCTACCGCTTCGAAATCATGGACATGGATAAAAGCAAGATCGACAAGGTGCTGATCAACCGGATCGCCGTACTGAACGACGAAGCCTGAAACCCCTGCACCAAAAACAGCATGCCGTCATTTTCTACGCTCGGTAACAAACAGCAGCAGGTCCTTTAACGACTGCCGGGCCGGGCCTTCGGGCATTTCATCCAATATGTCGAACGCCTCTTGCCGAAACCGGTACATGGCCGCCTGGGCGTATTCCAACCCGCCGCTCTGCCGGACAAATTGAATCACTTCAGCCACTTTTTCGGTTTTGTCGCTCTCGTTTTTCACGAGGTTGATGATATGCCGGCGCGTGGAGCGGTCGGCCTTCGACAGGGCGTAAATGAGCGGCAAAGTCATTTTTTTCTCCTTGATGTCGATCCCCAGCGGTTTACCGACGTCGTCGGTACCGAAATCAAACAGATCGTCGCGGATCTGGAAGGCCATGCCGGTTTTTTCACCAAAACGGTACGCCAGCCGTACGCATGCTTCATCGGGAGCCGTACTGGCGGCGCCGGCGCTACACGCCGCGGCAATCAGGGAAGCCGTTTTCTGCCGGATTATGTCGTAATATATTTCCTCTTTAATATCGAGCCGGCGGGCTTTTTCCATCTGAAGCAGTTCGCCTTCCGCCATTTCTTTTACGGCCTGGCTCACGATCTCCAGCAGGTGAAATTGTTGTTGCCGTACACTCAACAGCAAGCCTTGGGAGAGCAAAAAATCGCCGACCAAAACCGCGATCTTGTTTTTCCACAAAGCATTGATCGAAAAAAAACCGCGGCGTTCGTAGGCATCGTCTACTACGTCGTCGTGCACCAGGGTGGCGGTATGCAACAACTCCACCAATGAAGCGGCCGTATACGAGGCTTCCTGGATGGGGCCAAACAGCCGGGCGCTGAGCAACACCAGCATTGGGCGCACCTGCTTGCCTTTCCGTTGCACAATGTACCAGGTAATCTTGTCCAACAACGGCACGTGGCTTCGCATGGCATCGCGGAAACGCGCTTCAAAGATGTCCAACTCCGCGGCAATCGGCTGTTTAATGGTGTCGAGGCTCATGCCAAAAGGATAGTTCGAAGGTTGTGAAGGTAAAAGTTCGGAGAAAACAGGTACGGATGAACGGGGCGGAGTTGTCGGTTTCAAAAAAAACTGAAAGATTTGAATAAAGAACAGCGCTAAGGTAGTAAGGTTGGCGGAGAATGGCATTTTTGATCACCAATTCCCGATCATCCGGCATCCTCAGGAGCGAAGCGACGGGGGGTAGCGTACCTTTGGGCCTTATGCTCATACCAAAAGGTTTAACACAATGGAACACACGAATAAAATAGCGCTCATCACCGGCGGCAGCCGCGGTTTAGGGAAAAACATGGCCCTCCGGCTGGCCGAAAGCGGTGTGGATGTGGTCATAACCTATCACACCAAACAAGCCGAAGCGGAGGGCGTGGTCGCGGAAATCCGGCAAATGGGCCGGAAAGCCGTTGCCTTGCAACTGGATATGGGTGATATCCCCGGTTATAAACCGTTTTTGAACCTGCTGGCTCAACAACTCCAGACCCATTTCGGGCGCTCTGATTTCGACTTTCTGATCAACAATGCCGGCATGGGCGCCACCGTACCTTTTGAACAAGTTACGGAGGCGCTGTTCGACCAATTTATGAATGTCCATTTCAAAGGCATTTATTTCCTGACACAATGGGCGTTGCCGATGATGGCCGACGGCGGCCGGATCATCAACATCTCCACCGGCACCACCCGTTTCTGCGTGCCGGGCTATTCGGTGTACGCTTCCATGAAAGGCGCCATAGAAACCTTTACCCGCTACCTGGCCAAAGAGATCGGCGCCCGTGGCATGACGGCCAATGTACTGGCGCCCGGCCCCATCGAAACGGATTTCAACAACGCTGCCATCCGCTCCAATCCGCAACGGAAGGCAATACTGGCCGGGCTCACCGCCCTCGGCCGTGTCGGCGAGCCCGAAGACATCGGCGGCATTGCCGCGTTTCTGTGCTCGCCGGCTGCCGGATGGATCAACGGCCAGCGCATCGAAGCCAGCGGCGGGATTAATCTTTAGTCCCCCAAGCCATTAACAAGGCACATCAAATCAATTGCTCCATCAGCCATTCTTTCTCGTTGATCGTCTTACTCTGCGACACTTCGGCCCGGAAAGCGGCCACCGCCTGCTTGTCGTTTTGATTCAGGCGGGTCAATTTCCGGATATAGCGCAGCGTGTTGAGGTAGTGGCTTTGGTGATAACCGATCACCTTTTTTTTGCGCAGCAGCAGCACCTTAAAGCTGGAAAGCAAGGCTTCGAGCGCATCCCATTCGCCCGACTCGTAGTACATTTTGAGCAGCATGACGCGGCTGTCGAGGTTGAGCAGCAGGTCGCTCTCATCCACCTGCGCCAGCAACGGCATGGCACTATGGTAGTCCTTTTGTGCAAAATACAACCGGGCCAGATTGTAATCGCGGTTGGCCGCCCGGTATTTAGGTTCCAGATAGGGTTCATAGCGGTGGATGAAATCTTCCACCCAGGCGAACTCTTCCAGGCGCAAGCCCAGGGCAACGATATTCTTGTAGGCAAAGCGGCCCAACCGGCCGTTTTCGAGCAAAGCCGCGCTGTCGAGGCCAATCCGGTACAGGTCGAAGGCCTCGCGGATATAGGCGCTTGCGCCAGTGTTGAGCCGGCGGATGCAGTAGTTGACCGCCAGCAGCAGAAACGTGCGGCGCTCACCGGCGGGCAGCTGGTCGCCTTGCCGCTCCAATTGCCGGCGGAAGGCGCGAAAATCAGCCTCCTGCCCGCCGGTGAGCGCCCGGTAGCAATGGTAATACAACGCGATGATCGGGATTTCGCGCAAGGCATTGTGCTCCAAATAAGCCACCAACGCCGGCAGGAAACTCAAATCGTACGCCGTGTTGTATACCGCCCGGTGTGATTCCATCAGGCAGGCCATACGCAACTTGGAGGCCAGCAAAAAGACGTCGAGCGAGCGGCTCACCGCCGCCAGGTTATTGTCGCGACTGCGGGTGTCCGATTCTGTGGCGGCATATTTTTCCCACTCCAGCCGGTATTCCCAATAGTAAAATTCCTGGTCGCGCGGCAGCTGACTCAATTTGCCGGCGGCCCGCTGCAAGACATTGTTCAATGGCTTGGCCAGGCCCTTTTCCCGGTAAGCCGGAGCCATGTGCAGGTCGTACAGCAGCGGTACTTGTTCGAGGGCGCGTTGGGCGAGGAAGTTTTCGATTTGCAAAAGCAGAAACGATTGGACGTGCCGCCAACGGGCGTCGTCGAATGCTTCACCGGCATACAACTGCTGAAAAGCAACCCGGGCATCGGGTGGGTTCCCTTTTGAATCCAGCAATATGTGCCAAAGGGCCACTACATCGCTGCGCTGGTTGAAATACGGGCTGCGCAAAAAATTAGCACATTCCCGCTTTTCCACACCGCTCAAGGAGTTAAATATGCTAAACAACTTATTTTCAGACACTTTGTGTTTTTTAAAGGCAAATTTACTTTTTGACAAACAAAGATAATTGTTGTTTTTTTCGGATGCCCTTAACAGCACTTTTGTACCATCAAACGAGTGTTTCGTTTCGTTCATCAAAAATTTCCATGCAACATGAACACACTGCGCGTGCTTACCTGCTTCGTTTTTATTGTTTTGGGCATTGCCGAAACCCGCGGGCAAGGCTGGGAGCGTTTGTACCCGGATCTGACGCCGACCGCGGGCGCACAAGCGGTAAAGGTGCTGCCGGCCCCGGGCGGCGGTTATCTGCTGGTGTTGGATGAAAATGCCAACAATGCGCCCGATCAGGTAAAAATTATTCACCTCGATGAAAACGGCGCCGCAACGCCATTGCAGACGCTGAACTTCGGTCCGGCTTCAAGTGTGGTGGATTTTATCGCCACTTCAGACGGCGGTTATGCGGTATTGGTGGTGCAAATCGACCAGGTTAATCACTATACCGCTTTGTTGGTAAAACTGAACGCGCAGTTCGGAGTGCTGTATCAGCGCGATCTGGGATTATTGTTCCCGAACTTTTCTGTTTTCGGGCGCCGGATCGTGGAAGGGGCGCTTGGGTTGTGGGTGATTGGCCGGACGGCCAATCAAACAAGCGGCGAAGGCATCAAGGTTTGCTACGACCTGGCGGGCAACTACCTGAATTCGGGTACCTGGGGCCTTCCGGTGTCGATGGAAGCTGGCGGCGCCACGGCTACCCCCGACGGCGGCGTGGTGGCCGTGGGGCAGGGTTTCGACGGCGCCACCTTTAACGCCAGCGGATTGATCGCCACCCGGTTTCACCCCGATGGCTTGTCGGTACTTTGGGACCAAACCCTTCACCAAAGCGGCGCTCCCTATGTGGCCGCCGATGTGGCAGCGGCGCCCGACGGCGGCTACCTCATTGCCGGCTCGCGCAGCAGCCGGGGGCTCTTGGTTAAACTCGACGAACAGGGCGCTGTGCAGTGGCAAAAAGAACTGCTCTACCACCCCGATTCGCTCAATTTCCTGGGCTTTACGCAGATTACGCCTACCGCAGACGGCACCGGTTATTGGGTGGTTGGACAAACCGATTCCTATATCCCGCAGATCGGGTTGTTCCGCTTTGACCTGCAAGGCAACAAACAGTGGGTAAAAGTATTCGGGCCATTTTTTACCTACAATTACGGGCATGGCCTGCTGGCATTGCCCGACGGCGGATGCCTGATCGCCGGCTCCCGCACCGAACTGAACAGCGTGCCGGTACCCTATGTGATCCGGACGACCAGTACCGGCCAGACGTATGCCTCCGGTGTCGCCGGAACGGTTGGAGACGATTTCGACAACGATTGTATTGCAGACGTGGATACGTTGGCCTTCGGGTTTGTAGTCCGCGCATGGGCAAATGGGGTGCTGGTCAACTCCGGCACGGTTGGGCAACACGGCGAATATTTCATCCCGCTCGATACGGGCGCTTACCAGATTACTGTACAAAAACCCGGGCCGCTGTGGATTTTCTGTCCCGATACCCTGCATGTAACCGTATTGCCCCAGGATACCGTAAGCGGGATCGACTTCAGCGGCTATTTCAACCAACAACCGATCGACAGCCTGTACGGGTACGTTTTTGAAGACTATGACGGTGATTGCATCAAGGACGAATTCGAGCCGGGGTATCCCGGGTGGACCATCGGCGCGGTCATCACGGGTCAGGGCCAGGCTTTTACCCAAGTGGCCACAACGGATTCGGCGGGTTATTTTGTGATCACCGATCTGAACGGCCTCACCAATGCCTCGCAGGGCTTTTTCTCGATCGCACCGCCTCCCAACGACGGACTCAATTGTACGGTAACCTGCCCGCAGGCCTTTTCCATATCGTTTGGCGACAGTACCTCGTACCAGGCGCAATTTGGCGTGCATTGCGACTCGCTGCCGCCCTGTCCGGTAATTGATGTGGACATTGCCACCAACAGGCTGCGGCCTTGCCTGCCGGCCACCTACTCGGTGCATTACTGCAACAACGGCTCGGTGGCAGCGAATGAGCCATCGGTGGTGGTGACCGTTGATCCGGCCCTTCAGGTCACCGGTTCGAGCATACCGTGGACCTCCGCCAGCGGGAACGCCTACACCTTTGATCTCGACACCCTGGCGCCTGAAGACTGCGGGTATTTCACTCTAACGGTGATTGTACCCTGCTCCGACCCGGTAGGTACCACCTATTGCGTGGAGGCCCATGCATATCCGGACACCTCCTGTTCGGCGCCCGGGGCCAACTGGGATGGTTCGCAGATTGCCGTTAGTGCCGAATGCCTCGGCGATTCGGTGTTATTTACTATACAGAATGTAGGGCAGGGCAATATGAGCCAGCCACTCGATTATATCGTAATCGAAGACAACGTGTTGCTCATGCAGACGCCGGGACAATTTATGCTGAACAGCATGCAAAACCTGGACGTGTCGTATCCGGCCAACGGTTCATTTTTGCGCCTGGAGGCCATGCAAGCGCCCGGATACCCCGGTTTGAAAATGCCGGTGGCCTGGGCGGAAGGCTGCGGCGCATCGGGGGGTAATGTCAGCCTCGGCTTTGTCAACCAGTACCCGCTGCCCGACGACGACCCCTGGCTGGATATTTTTTGCCTCGAGAGCACCAACTCCTTTGACCCGAATGATAAAAATGGCTTCCCGCGCGGCTATTCCAGCGAACATTTCATTGCGCAGAATACCGACATCGAGTACCTGATCCGATTCCAGAACACCGGTACCGCGCCGGCCCTCGAGGTAGAACTGCGCGACACCATTCCGGTGCAATACCTCGATCCGCTGACGGTACGCGCCGGCGCCTCCAGCCATCCGTACACCTGGGACATGCAGGGCAACGGCGTAGTGGTCTTCCGTTTTCCGGGCATCAACCTGCCGGATAGCGCTTCGAGTCAGGAAGGCTCACAGGGATTTGTCAAGTTTCGCGTATCACAACGGCCCGACCTGTCGAAGGGCACGGCTATCCAAAATTCAGCAGCTATTTACTTTGACCAGAATGCCCCGGTTATCACCAACCAGACGCTCCACACCGTGGGTAAAGATTTTGTGGTGGTGGGAACGCATTATTCTGATAACCCGGGCATCCGGGTGACCGTGGCGCCCAATCCGGCAAGCAGTTGGGTGGGTGTGCAGGTTGACGGGGCGGCGCCGGCGGAAAGCCTCCAATTCCGCCTGCTGAATAACTTCGGCCAAACGGTGCTGCAGCAGCCGATTAAAGGCAGTTACTACGGTTTCGACGCCGGTTTGCTGCCTTACGGCCTGTATTTCTATGAGGTGACAGGAGGGCAAAAACGGATCGCTTCCGGCAAATTGGTAAAAATGCAATAGACTTGTTATGGCGGGTTTTTCCGCCGGCGGCAAAACAAGGTTTTGACCCGTCAGGCGAGATCCACTGCACGCAATAAAAGCAAGCGACCCGGTGTGTCGGCGGTCAGGGCAATCCAAACCGTCCGGCGCACCGGGGTTATTGTTTTTATCGGCTCCTGTGCCGGGCGTTATTTTGGAAATACATACAGTCGTACGTCTTCTTCCCGCACCGTTTGGTCGCAAAGAATCAGCAGGCGTTCCACCACATTGGCCAGTTCGCGGATATTTCCCGTCCAGTTGTATTCCTGGAGGGCTTTGATCGCTTCGGGCGAGAAGGTTTTGGGCGGGTGCCCGTAGTCGTCGCTGATGCGCCGGTTGAAGTGCTCGATGAGCAGCGGAATATCGTCGCGGCGTTCGTTGAGCGAGGGCACCTTGACCACGATGACGGCCAGGCGGTGGTAGAGGTCTTCGCGGAAGCGACCGCCGTCGATCTCATCGCGAAGGTTTTTGTTGGTGGCGGCGATGACCCGCACATCCACTTTGATTTCCTTGTTATCGCCAACGCGGGTGATGCGGCTTTCCTGCAACGCGCGCAGCACCTTGGCCTGGGCATCGAGGCTCATGTCGCCGATTTCGTCGAGGAAGAGTGTTCCGCCGTCGGCTTGTTCGAATTTGCCGGGACGGTCGGCGATGGCGCCGGTAAAGGAACCTTTTTTGTGGCCGAACAATTCGCTTTCGATGAGTTCGGCCGGAATGGCAGCACAGTTGACCTCCACGATCGGCCCGTTGGCGCGGTTGCTTTTCTCGTGTATCCAGCGGGCGACCAGTTCTTTGCCGGTGCCGTTTTGGCCGGTGATCAGCACGCGGCTATCGGTGGGTGCTACTTTTTCCAGCAGGCGTTTGATCTCGGCGATGGGCGCGCTTTCGCCGATCATGGTGACCCCTTTGCTCCCGCTTTTCACTTGTTTTTGCAGCACGCGGGTGGTCGTCACCAGTTCGGCCTTTTCCATGGCGTTGCGCACCGTGATGAGCATGCGGTTGAGGTCCGGCGGCTTGGAGATAAAGTCGAAGGCGCCTTTTTTTACGGCTTCCACGGCGGTATCGATCGTGCCGTGGCCGCTCACCATGATCACTGGTGTTTCGGGCGATAAGATTTGAAGTCGTTCGAGCGCTTCGATGCCGTCCATTTTCGGCATCTTGATGTCCATGATCACCACATCGTATTTTTCGCGCTGGACTTTTGCCACGCATTCCAGGCCATCGGAGGCTTCTTCCACATCGTATTGTTCAAATTCAAGGATTTCGCGAAGAATGCGCCGAATAGGCATCTCATCGTCAACGATTAAAATTTTGGCCATGTTTGTTGTAGTAATTGGGTTGGTTAATGCGCAGTATGTTCCGGTTTGACGGCACTATGCGTACTGCAAAAATTTCGCCAGTAAAACACCCTGGCCGGTTGACCGGCTTTTGGGCATCCCGAGCGGGGCGACAAAGAAAACAGGCTTTGCGCAATTTGACACCAGTACACATTTAATTTTTTTGACTGTTTCGCCCGATTGCCTTCACTCCTTTACCTTTGAGGAAATGTGACCCCGGGCAGCTCCAGCCGTCTTTGACAAACAGACAGCCCCTTTCCACCTTATTTTTTCATTCAAAAAGGTCAAGTTATGCGTTTTTACTGGTTACTGACACTCTTTTTTTTAATTGCAGGCGCCCTTCCAATGTCCGCACAAGGGAATTTGGTAACGGAAGTAGACAAGTCCATGTCTTTTGGCAACCGCCCTGGATTCAGTATTAGTTTTCCCAACACCGACCCCCGTTTGGTGGAGGATGTGTGGACGGACTTTGTAAAAAACACCTTCAGCGGCAAGCTAAAAAAGGGAAAAAAGGGCGAGAAATCGGCCGCCGGGCTCCGTTCGGCCAGCGTGAGCGCCGGCGATTTCACCCTGTATTCGCAGGTTGAAAAAATTGGCGACGGCGCGCAACTAAACGTCTGGTTCGACGTGGGTTCCTTTTTCCTCAACCGGCGCGACGACGCGGTACGAACCAACGATACCAAAGAATTGCTCCAGCGTTTTTACTACGACGTCCGGCGCGCCGCCGTCGGCCAGGAAGTAAAAGCCGAGGAAGACAAAATGAAAAACCTGGAAAACAAACTGAAGAAACTGCAGCGCGACAATGAGAACCTGAACCGCGACATCGAAAATTATAAGGCAAAACTAAAAAAGGCGCAGGACGACCTGGTGCAGAACCAAAAAGACCAGGAAACCACCCTGATCGACATCGACAAACAGCGCAGCGCCGTGGAAACGGCCCGGCAACGACAGGGAAATGTCGAAAACGAACGCCAATAAAACCATTCCGCTCACCGCACTATTTGTTTTAAAAAAGCCGCCCCGGTGCTCCGGCGCGGCTTTTTTGTTGAACTAAACGCCCGGCGCGTCCGGACACTTGTTCAACACGTCGCCCTAAATTCAAGAAAGCGGTTAAAAAACAGAGAATACGGTAGCCGCCCGCGACCAACCGACAAATCAAAAAGTTTTATCATATAAAATTTAAGATTTGCGTTTTCAAAACAAAAACTGTTAATTTTGAGTCTTGAAAGGGCGTACCATAATTTTTTTAACAAGAGGCTACTTTGTTCCGGCCCGGCCCCCCGGTGTGGAAAGCGGGGCCGCGGCAAGCTGGCATAGAAATCCGGCTGTTGCATAACCGCTTCCGGTTCATAATTTTAACACTTGAATGACCGGCAGATGACAACGGCTGTCAGCCGCCCCCGGCTGTGGAAAACAGGACCCCAATGTGGATAACTCTCCACTTTTTTTTAATTCTCCACAATCGGCACCAGACTTTTCCACAGTTTTCGTGTGATACGGAATGTTTGGAAATAAACGATATGCGGATTTCAAAGTAGCTTTGTCTTCCGACTTTTTACCCGGCTCTACATGGCAGAAACAAACGAAAATAAAGATTATCGCTCGGGCGGCGCCAAAGGGAAACCGCAGCGCAACGGAGCAGGCAACGAGGGCCTGTCGAATTATGTGTTCGGAAAGGTGCAGCCGCAGGCGTTGCCGCTCGAGGAGGCCGTGCTGGGCGCCCTCATGCTCGACCGCGAGGCGCTGCCGGTGGTGATGGATATTCTGCGACCGGAGAGTTTTTACCACGAAGCGCACCAACAAATTTACCGCGCGATCATCCGCTTGTTCGAGCGCTCCAACCCAGTGGATATCCTCACGGTGACCGAAGAGCTGCGAAAACTGGGCGAACTGGACCGCGTGGGTGGCAGCTACTACCTCGTCGATTTGACCAATCGCGTGGCTTCGGCAGCCAATATCGAATACCATGCGCGGATCATCGCGCAAAAACACATCCAACGCGAGCTCATCCAGGTAAGCACCCGCACGATCAAGGATGCCTATGAAGACACCACGGATGTGTTCACCCTGCTCGATGACGCCGAAAAAGGGCTGTTTGCCATCACCCAGAACAACCTGAGCCGCACCTTCGAGAGCATGGGTACCCTCAGCAGCCGGGTACTGAAACAAGTGGAAGAACTGTCGACCAAAACCGACGGCCTTACCGGCGTGCCAACCGGCTTTACCGACCTCGACCGGATCACTTCCGGGTGGCAGCCCTCCGACCTGATCATCCTGGCTGCCCGGCCGGGCATGGGCAAAACCTCTTGCGTGCTTGCCATGGCCCTCAATGCCGCCCGCGATTTCGGCAAAGGGGTGGCGCTTTTCTCGCTGGAAATGGCCAGCACCCAGTTGGTACAGCGCCTGATCTCCATGGAGTCTGAAATTCCCGGCTCCAAAATGCGCAACGGCCGCCTGGAAGACTACGAATGGCAACAACTCCAAACGACCGTGGAACGCCTGTCGACAGTGCCGATATTCATCGACGACACACCGGGCATCAATATTTTTGAACTGCGGGCAAAATGCCGCCGCCTGAAAATGCAGCACGATATCCAACTCGTGATCATCGACTACCTGCAACTCATGACCGGCGCCTCCGAAAACTCGCGCAACGCAAACCGCGAACAGGAAATAGCCGGCATCTCCCGCGCGCTGAAAAACATGGCGAAGGAGCTGAATGTGCCAGTCGTCGCCTTGTCGCAGCTCAGCCGGGCGGTGGAGGTGCGGGGCGGTAGTAAGCGGCCGCAATTGAGCGATTTAAGGGAATGTGTGAGCGGCGACACGATGGTGTACCTCGCCGATGGGCGAACAGTCCCGGTTCGGGAATTGATCGAACAAATGCCCGAAGTGGTATCCATGCACCTGCAAACCCAAAAATTGACCTGCGAAAAGGCAGGTCTTGTGTGGCCGGTCGGCAAACGGCAGGTGCACAGGGTGCAATTGGCCAGCGGCCGATTTGTCCGGGGCACAGCCGACCACAGGTTGTTTGCCTTCGACGGCTGGAAGGAAATTTCGACCTTGAAACCTGGTCAACGGATCGCCATTGCGCGCACGCTTCCGGAGCCGGCTCAAACACTCCATTGGAACGAGGATCACCTGCTTTTGTTGGCCCACTTGATTGGCGACGGTAGTTATCTCAAACACCAGCCACTGCGATACACAACTGCCTCGGAGCACAACAGCGAAGCCGTTCGGACAGCCGCCGAACGCGCTTTTGGCAGCCGGGTGGGCCGCTATAGTGGCCGGGGGCGCTGGCATCAACTGGTCTTTAGTGGCAATGGCAACCGCTGGAAACCTGCGGGCATGAACGCCTGGTTCCGCGAGCTGGGCATTTTCGATCAACGCTCGCACCAGAAGCATGTCCCGGCGGAAATTTTCAGGCTCAACAACACGCAAATTGCTTTTTTCCTGCGACACCTCTGGGCTACCGCCGGGACCGTATTCGTACCCAAATCCCCAAGCGTCCGGACATCTCCACGATTGACATATTCCACCAACAGCCGGCGCTTGGCCGATGACGTGGCGGTGCTCTTGCTTCGGTTTGGGATCGTGGCACGCATCCGGACGGTGCGGCAGGGCGCTTACCGCCCGATGTATGCCGTGGACGTATCCGGGAAGCGGGATCAGCTCAATTTTCTCGAACAAATAGGCGCCTTTGGCGATAAAATGGTCCCGGCAACCCAAATGGCCGCGTTTCTGGCTGAAAAGGACGCAACAACGAATACGGACACCAATCCTTTGGTGGTATTTGACGGGGTCAAACATTCGATGCACGAAAAAGGAATCTCCGATCGGAAAACGGCCGCATTCAGGCAGCCCCCGGACGGCGGAAGCACCCATTCCCATCTTGCCTCCTCGAGTGATGTGCTGGTAGGCCCTGCCGATTTGCCACAGGAGGAACCGTTACCAATGCTTTCGCAAAGCGATATATACTGGGACACCATTGTGGCTGTGGAACCTGAAGGGGAGGAAGATGTTTTCGAGCTCAGCGTACCTGCTACTGAAGCCTGGTTTGCAAACGGAATTTTGAGCCATAATTCGGGCGCCATCGAACAGGACGCCGACATCGTCTCATTCATCTACCGCCCTGAATACTACGGAATTCTGGAAGACGAACAAGGCCAGTCGCTCAAAGGCGTGGCCGAATTCATCGTGGCCAAGCACCGGCACGGGGCACTGGATACGGTAAAACTCAAATTCACGGATCAGTTTGCCAAATTCGGCAACCTCGACGATCCCGCGTTTGCCGGCTTGAACGACCCGCTGACCGGCCCGTTTTCGCCGAGCACGATCACCATGCCCTCGCGTATGAACGACGAAGATATTCCGTTTTAGGGCGGCGTTTGCCGCATAAAAAAATCCCTGCCTGACGTTTGGCGCCAGGCAGGGATTTGACAAAACTCAGCGGTTGGCAACGGTTATTTTTCGATGGATTTCTTTTCCGCATCGCGCATGCCCTGACGGATTTCGTCTTCTACCGAGTTTTTGGCATTGTTAAATTCACGGATGCCTTTGCCCAAACCGCGCATCAGCTCCGGAATTTTGTTGCCGCCAAACATCAATAGCATAACCATCAAAATAAGCATCAGCTCCGTAGCGCCGAGATTTTGAAGAAAAAGAAGAGTGGAAGTCATGTTCGTTAATTTAAAGACTGGAAGGAAAAACCCGGTATTGGCCGGCTCGTTTTTAAATCGGTTGTTCGACCCGAAAACCGGGGCAAAGTTACATCCATAGCAGGGCAAAAGAAAGAACAACGCTGAATTTAACCCAAACCCGGCAAAGCAGGCGGTGAAAAGGACGCGGACCCGGAAACTTTCCGGCATTTTTCGCCGGCGAACAACCCTTTTGGTTTATTAGCGTTTCAAGGCCGGTACTATGCTGGCCGTCTGTCGCGCGGTAGCCCATTTTGGCCTATGCAAATACAAGATATCATCCGGGTACTCGAAGCGATCGCCCCACCGCAGCTGCAGGAGTCGTACGACAATTCGGGCCTTCTGGTGGGCGACCCCGAATCGGACCTGACGGGCGTACTGTTTTGCCTCGATTCCACAGAGTCCGTCGTGGAGGAAGCCGTGCGCAAGGGCTGCAATTTGGTTGTGGCCCACCACCCTATTGTGTTTCGCGGCCTCAAACGCCTCAACGGCGCCACGTATGTGGAGCGAACGGTGATGCAAGCCATCCGGAACGGCATAGCCTTGTATGCCATCCATACCAACCTCGACAATGTGCACCAGCAAGGCGTGAACGCCCGGATCGCGCAAAAACTCGGCCTCCGGCATACCCGCATCCTGTCGCCCAAACCGGGATTGACGGACGTCGGCGCCGGCCTGTTGGGCGAACTGCCGGCTCCCATGCCGGAAGCGGCCTTTCTGCAGGAAGTGAAACGGGCTTTCCGAACCGGTTGCGTGCGACACACCGCCCTGCGCCATAAACCCATTGAGATCGTGGCGGTCTGCGGCGGCAGCGGAAGTTTCCTGCTGGCCGACGCCCTGCGGGCCGGCGCCGACGCTTTCGTCACGGCTGATTTCAAATACCATGAATTTTTCGACGCCGAACACCGCCTCATCATTGCCGATGTGGGGCATTATGAAAGCGAACAATTCACCATCGAACTTTTATACGAGTTGATCCACGAAAAATTCCCTAATTTTGCGCTCCATTTGACGGAGGTGAATACAAATCCCGTTTTTTATCTTTAAAAATTCAAGCATTGACAATGTCTGTTGAAGCATCCATTACCGATAAACTGAAAAAACTGTGGGATTTACAATTAATTGATTCCCAACTTGATGAAATCCAAATCCTGAAAGGCGAGCTGCCCATGGAAGTGGCCGACCTCGAAGACGAAATTGCGGGGCTGGAAACGCGTTGCAAAAAATTGCGGGCCGGCGTAAAAGAGGGCGACCAGGAAATTGGCCGGATGCAAACCAGCGCCAAGGATGCAGAAACCAACATCAAGCGCTACCAGAAGCAACTCGAAGAAGTCAAAAACAACCGCGAATACGAAGCGCTCCAGAAAGAGATCGAACTGGCGCACCTCGATATCCAACTCTCGGAAAAGAAAGTGCGCGACGCCAAGGGCAAACTGGATGCCCAGAAAGACAGCCTGGCCATAGCCGAAGCCAAGCTGGAAGCCAAGCAAAAAGACCTGGATGCCAAAAAAGTAGAACTCCAGGGCATCATTGAAAAAACCGAGGCGGAAGAAAACCGCCTGCGCAGCCAAAGCGTCAAAGCGCGCGAAGGTATAGAAGCCCGCCTGCTCAATGCCTACGACAAGACGCGCCGCACCTACCGCAACGGCCTGGCTGTTGTGACCGTAGAACGCAATTCATGCGGCGGTTGCTTCAACCATGTGCCGCCGCAGGTGCAGTTGGAGATCGGGTTGCACAAAAAAATCATCGCGTGCGAACACTGCGGCCGTATTCTCGTAGATCAATCCATTGCTCATCCGGAAGCTACCGTAGAAGTGTAATTTTAACTTTGGCACTTTTTTTGAATATGAAACCCCTGAATAGTTTTGTTCAGGGGTTTTGTATTAAAAAAGGTTAAGTAGGTTGATTTTTGTCGGAAAAACTGTTAAAACTGATTGTCTTTCCGGGAGTTATTCGTTTCTTGCATGGCCTTTTTTTAATACTCTTTTTTATAGTGTTTCCTGCCATGCGGAATCTGTACTTGATTTCCTTCATCTGTTTCTTAGCTCCCTGCGTGTTGCGCGGGCAGAGCTTTACTGTGTACGACAGCTTTCCACAGCTGGAAGCGCGCATTCACCAGCTCAGCAAGAAGACCACCGTGGTCATCAATTTTTGGGCAACCTGGTGCGGGCCTTGCGTGGAAGAGCTACCATGCTTCGACGAACTGCATCAGAAGTTTGCGGGATCGGATTTTGAAGTTTGGCTGGTCAGCCTGGATTTTAAGAGCCGGCTTGAAAAGCAATTCATCCCGTTCCTGGAGAAAAAACACCTCAAACCCGAGGTGATTTTGCTGGCAGACCAGGATGCAGACAGTTGGATACCGAAAATGCACCCGAATTGGGAAGGAACGCTTCCTGCCACGGTGATCATTCGGGGCAGCCAACGGGCTTTGTTTCCGGAGCAATTTGAAAATTACGAACAGCTGGAGGCCTTTGTCCTGTCCTTTTTGAAAACAGTACAAAAGGCAGCGTGTTTGGGTAGTGAGGGCACCCGATGATTTACGGTATACTCAATTTATGCAGTTGGGCAAGCCGATTTCCGTAAACCGTTTACATTTTAATACTCCCTTCACTCATGAAAAGACCCATCCGCACGCTTATCTTACTCGCTGGTGTCTTCTTGTTTTACAACGCTACCAACCGGTCAGATTTTTACGTGGTAGGCGACAAAGCTGAAGACTTTTCACTCCTCAACGTCGATGGCAGACTGATCTCTCTGGACGACTTTCCGGAGGCCAAGGGATTTATCGTCGTGTTTACCTGCAACCATTGCCCCTATGCGCAATTGTACGAACAGCGCATCATTGACCTCCACCGCAAATTCAATTCAAAGGGCTTCCCCGTCATCGCGATCAACCCGAATGATCCGTCGATCGTACCCGACGACAGCTACGAAGAAATGCAGAAACGTGCCAAGGAGATGCGGTATCCTTTCGTGTACCTGTTCGATTCGACCCAAACCGTGTATCCGAAATTTGGCGCCAGCCGAACGCCGCACGTGTTTGTTCTGGATAAAAAATTGATCGTTCGCTACATTGGCGCGATCGACGACAATCCGGAAACACCCGCCGCTGTCCGGCAAAAATATGTAGAAAACGCCGTTACGGCTCTGTTGCGCGGCGAACGGCCCGACCCCGATTTCACCCGCGCCATCGGCTGCACCATCAAGCGGCGGCGTCGCTGATCGCCGCCTCCATTTTACCACCTTTCAGTTTTAAGATCCGTCCGGTCCGCTTGGCCAGTTCCAGGTCGTGCGTGACCAACACCAGTGTTGTCCCGGCCGTACGGTTGAGATCGAAGATCAAATCGACGATACCCGCAGCATTATCGGCATCCAGGTTGCCCGTCGGCTCATCGGCGAAGAGGATTTTCGGGCTGTTGGCAAATGCGCGGGCGATACATACGCGCTGCTGTTCGCCGCCGGAAAGTTGAGCCGGATAGTGGTCGAGGCGGTCGAGTAGCCCCACTTTTTCCAACCATTGGCGTGCGGTACGCCCGGCGTCGGCGTCGCCGCGCAGTTCGAGCGGCACCATGACATTTTCCAATGCGGTAAGCGTGGGGATCAGCTGAAAGTTTTGAAACACAAAACCCACATACCGGTTGCGTACTTCTGCCCGTTCGTCCTCCGACAAGTCGTCGAGGCGGATGCCGTTGAGCGTTACCGAACCGCTGCTGGCCCGGTCAAGACCGGCACACAGCCCCAGCAAGGTTGTTTTTCCACTGCCGGAAGGGCCGACAATGGCGAATGTATCGCCGGCCGCCAAATCAAAACTGACATCGTCCAGAACCGTCAACCGGCCGCCGGCCGCCGTTGCATAGGTCTTCGTAAGGTGCTCTGTTGTTAGCATATAACTCGTTTTTATGGATGTGGGTAGCTGCGAGGGTAAACACGAGCGTAACTGTTTGGGTTTTGGTATTCGGTTAAATCCCGGCCCCGGCCGTTTAACTGCCCCGCCGGCTAGACGAGCGGGACCCGAAAAATCGCCAACCGGATGTCACACTCCCCTACCATCATACCCTTTCCCCCATAACCGCTGAAACCCTGCCCCCCCCTGAAAACACCTGAAACCCTCTGAAACCTTGAAACCTCCTGAAATCCTGAAACCTCCTGAAACCCTGAAACCTCCTGAAACCTTGAAACCCTGAAACCTCCTGAAACCTTGAAACCTCCTGAAACCCTGAAACCATCTGAAACCTTGAAACCCTGAAACCTCCTGAAACCCTGAAACCCTGTACCCCTGCAAATCAGTGCGCCAGATTCGGCGCCGCTAAGGGCATGCGTGCGCCGCCGATGGTACCATAAGATACCCGGAGGCCGGCGGCGCCGCCGCTGTTGAAATACAACAGCCGGATCTTGTGCCAGCCTTTTTGCAGGAAGGCATAATCGCTCACTTCCTGCATGCCGTGGTCGCCGTCGTTGTCGACGACCAACTGGTTGTCGAGGATGAGCTGGCTGCCATCGTCCGATTCCAGGAAAAACTGGTAGCCGGCTGTTTGCGGGATAAACAGATACCCCTGCCAGATCATCCCGCATTTTTCAGTCAGGCAAATCGAGTCCAGTTCAATTGCGCCGGCCAGTCCATTTTTCAGGACAAAGCCGTATGGGATCGTTTGGGCGGAATAACGCTCGGTCTTCACTACCTGCACGGTCAGACCCGCGTCGGGTTGGCGGAACATAGACAGGCTCGGCATCTGCTGGAATATTTTCACCCGGGCCGAGTCCTCTTTGCTGGCCAACAGGCCGGGTTTGAAGGCACGCGCGCGCAGGGTGCGTGGTTCGTTGATGGTGGAAGGAGCGGTAAACGCCGCCGATTTTTCGGTGGGGACCGTCCCGTCGGCCGTATACCGGATCACGGCCTCCGGTGTGGAGCATGTCATATTGATCAACGGCCGCATGGTTTGCGGGTCGTATTGGATGTCGATGTTGGGCTTGGCCACGAAATCGCCGAATTCGGCGATCTTCACCGCAAAAGCATGCGGCGATTTGATCGCATTCGGGTCGTAAACCGGGAGGTAAATGGTTGTGTTGTTGCCGATCACTTCTGCGCGAAGCCGTTGCTTGAGCGATAAAAAAGTGACGTCCGCATTTTTCGGCACCTGGATGTTCTTCAGCACCAGGCGGTTGTCCGACGGGTATTTGGGAAAAATCGCGTACAGGGCATTGGTTTTCGGGTTATAGGTAAAAAAGACCTCTTTTACGGCAAAACCCGGATCGGGATTGACCGTAAGTTTGAGCAACAGATCGCCGCTGGCCGTCCAGGCCTTCCGTTGTTCCGCACTGATTTGTTGATTGCCGTCGCTCCACTGCACGGGCGTACGCCAACGCCGGGTGCCATAAATCGCCTCGCCGTTGATGTCGAGCCACTTCCCGATCTCCAGCAAGCGCTCCTGCATGATCGGCGGGATCTTGCCGTGGGCATCGGGCCCGATATCCAGCAAAAAATTGCCGCCGCGCGATACCTTGTCGATGAGGTGCAGGACGAGCGACTGGGCCGAATTGTAGTCGCTGGCATCTTCGGCGCGGTTGTATCCATACGAGGAGCCCATGCCGCGGCTTTCCTCCCAGGGGTGGTCTTCAAAATCCAGGTCGGGCTGGTATTCTGGTGTGTAGATCCCGCCGTGTTTGAACCGCACCCCGCTTCCCCAGCGGTCGTTGGTCACCACCCGGTCGCGGACGGGGCTCTGGTTGTACAGCCAGGCCAAAAACTGCGGCGAGCGCCAGAGTTCGGGGGTTTCGTCCCAATCGCCGTCGGCCCACAGCACCCAGGGCTGGTATTTGGTCACCAGGTCATGCAGTTGCGGGAGCATGTGTTCAAAGGCATAACGGTTGTGGTCGATTTTCCACAAGGGGTTGTACCATTCATACAGGGAATAGTAAAGACCGGGCCGGACGCTGGTTTTCTGCAAGGCGGCAAACAGATCCCCGACCAGGTCGCGCCGCGGGCCGGTGCTCACGGCATTCCAGGCGCCGTGCCAGGTTTGATCGGCCGTTGCGCTGGGCCACAGGCAAAACCCATCGTGGTGTTTGGAGGTAAGCACCACATATTTGGCGCCGGCTGTTTCAAACAACTTTGCCCATTCATCCGGCTCGAAGAGCTCAGCGTGAAAATCGTTGGCCAGATCGTAATAACTGCGGTTGCCGTAATTTTTCAGGTGGTAATCGCGCACCTTGCCTTCGTGGGCATTGGTTTCGAGCGAATATTGGTACCATTCGGCGTAATTGCCTTTCACCGTATAAGCGGGCACCGAATACACGCCCCAGTGAATAAAAATACCAAATTTGGCGTCGAGCCACCAATCCGGTGTGGGCCGGGTGTCGAGCGATGACCAGTTGGGCTGGAACGTTTGAGCAAAAGATACAGCGCCGAACAGCGCAAAAAAGACCAGGAAGAAGAATCGGTTCATGGTTAAAAGTTTAGTTCGATTTTGGACAAATGTATAAAGCAATCCGGCGGCCCGATAAAAAAAATCGCTTCGCCACTTGTACCAGTGAAACTTTAAGGCTAGGTTTGCACCGTATCAGTACAATAGTACACATGACTGGCAATCGCGCATATTATTTTGGCTATTTTGGATATTTTTTCTTTTGCGGAAGAGAAAACAGGAATAGCCTATGCGTAGTCGTGTAAGATACCAAAAACAAAAAACGACACCGAAAGGGGAGTTCCTGATTCCAGGATCTCCCCTTTTTTATTTGCCGTTCACGCATCGCTCCATCTTTAATTCACCTGCTCATGCTTACTTCAACCACCGCCCCACCCCGCCCGCACCTGCAACCCCGGATTGTGATCCAGGGCGTTCGAGGAGCGTTTCATGAAATTGCCGCCCGGCAGTTGTTCGGCGCAGCCATCGAGGTGATCCCCGCGCGCAGTTTCGACGAGCTGGTGCGCACCTCTGCCGATGCCCGCTTGTCCGACGCAGCCGTAATGGCCATTGAAAACAGCCTGGCCGGCAGTATCCTCGGCAATTACCTGCTGCTGCAAAACAGCGACCTGTGCATCACCGGCGAGCTGATGTTGCCGATCCGGCAAAACCTGCTGGCCCTTCCCGGCGCCAGCATGGCCGATCTGCGCGAAGTACACTCCCATCCGATGGCATTGGCGCAGTGCTCTGCGTTTTTCCGGGCGCACCCCGGCATCCGCCTGGTGGAATCGGAAGACACCGCACAAAGCGCCGCCTATATCGCCGAGCATCAACTCCGGCACGCCGGCGCGATCGGCAGCAGCTTAGCCGCCGAGCTTTACGGCCTCAATACCCTGGCTGCCGGCATCGAGACGAACCCCGCCAACGTCACCCGTTTTCTGGCCCTGCAACGCCGGGAAACAACGACAGCCATCCGGGGCGCCGACAAAGTATCGGTCAGTTTTGCCCTGCCCCATCAACCGGGCAGCCTGAGCCGCATCCTGAGCATGCTGGCCGCCCAAAGCGCCAATCTGACCAAAATCCAGTCGGTGCCGCTGGTCGGCCGCGTTGGGGAATACCTGTTCCTGGTCGATTTTACGGTGCGCAATCCTGCCGTATTGCCCACCGCCCTGCGCCTGCTGGATGTGATGACCGAAGACTGCAAGGTGTTTGGCATTTACCGCTCCGCCAAACCGGCTTAGCGTATTCCGGGGATATTCCAGCCGGACCTAAAATGTCCGCCCGGGTTTCACCTTTTTGATGACGGCAGAAACCCCCAAAACGTTCATAACCTTTTCAAATTCAATATTTTTCGTCAGCAGTACCTGATTTTAAAACCGCCACTGCCATGTTCCGACCTGCCCGCCGCCTCGACGGCATCGCCGAATACTACTTTGCCGCCAAACTGCGCGAGATCGCCCAATTGCGCCAGTCGGGCGTTTCCGTGCTCAACCTGGGGATCGGAAGCCCCGACCTGCCGCCTGCTCCGGCTGTCATTGCCGCCCTGCATTCCAGCGCCGCCGAGCCGTCGTCGCACGCTTACCAGCCCTATGCCGGAATCCCCGCCCTGCGCCATGCCTGGGCGGCCTGGTATTACCGTTGGTACGGGGCAACGCTCGATCCGGAGGGTGAAATTCTGCCGCTGATCGGCTCCAAGGAAGGGATTGTGCATGTAGCAATGGCCTTTCTCGAACCAGGCGACGTCGCGTTGGTCCCCGACCCCGGCTACCCGGCTTACCGGGCCGCATCGGCGCTGGCCGGAGCCGCTGTGCGGACCTACCGGCTCGATGCAGCCGGCGGCTGGCTGCCCGATCTCAATGCCCTGGAAAAGACTGACCTGCAGCCCGTAAAGATCATGTGGATTAACTACCCGCACATGCCTTCCGGCGCAGCGGCTTCGCCGGCGTTTTTCCAAGGGGTTGTCGATTTCGGGCTGAAACACGATATCCTGATCGTCAACGACAATCCCTACAGTTTCATCCTCAACGACCGGCCCCTGAGTATCTGGAGCGCCCCGGGCGCCCGCGACACGGCCCTGGAGCTCAACTCGCTCAGTAAATCGCACAACCTCGCCGGCTGGCGCGTCGGTGTGGCGACGGGGCATCCGGAACACCTGCAGGCCATCCTCCGGTTCAAAAGCAATATGGATTCCGGCCAGTTTCTCCCCATTCAAATGGCGGCCGTGCAGGCGCTGCAACTTCCGGATACCTGGTACCGCGATCTGAATACCACCTACGGTGCACGGCAGGCGCATGCCTTTGCCCTGCTCGACCTGCTGGACTGTACCTATGAGCGCCGGCAGCAAGGCATGTTCGTTTGGGCGCGCATACCGGAATCCGCCGAAAACGGGTACGCGCTCAGCGACCGGCTGTTGTACGAGACCGGCGTTTTTCTCACACCCGGCGGCATTTTCGGCCCGGCGGGAGATCCGTATATCCGGATTTCCTTGTGCAGCCCCGCCGACACCCTGGAAGAAGCATACCGGCGCATAAAAGCAAACCTGCCGGCTGCTTCGCAGGCCCTTTCGCTATCCCGATTCTGACATCCATTTTCAAAAGCAAAAAGATGACGATCACCATAACAGGACTGGGTTTGATCGGCGGTTCAATCGCCATCGCCCTCCGGGAAAACCACTTCGCCACGCGCTTGCTGGGGGTGGATAAAAACACGGACCATGCCAGCCAGGCGCTGGCCTTGGGTTTGGTAGACGAGGTGCTGCCGCTGGAGGCCGCTATCCTGCAGAGCGAGCTCATCCTCGTGGCTACGCCGGTAGATAGCCTGACGGCTCTCGTGCCCGACATCTTGAACCGGATCGGCGACCGCCAAACCGTGCTCGATGTGGGCTCTACCAAAGGCGCTTTGCTCGACGCCGTGGCGAACCATCCCCGGCGCAACCGCTTTGTAGCCGCGCACCCGATGGCCGGCACCGAATACTCGGGCCCCGGCGCGGCCGTAGCCCGGTTGTTTGAGGGCAAATGCTGCGTGTTGTGCGATGTCGAACACAGCGCAGTCGATGCCCTGGCGGCCGCCCGGGCACTGTTCGAATCGCTGGGCATGTCGGTCATTCACATGGATGGCCGCGACCACGACCTGCATGTGGCCTATGTCAGCCATATTTCCCACATCGCATCCTTTGCCCTGGCCCTGACGGTGCTGGAAAAGGAACGCGCCGAAGACCGGATCTTTCAACTGGCCAGCGGCGGCTTCAGCAGCACGGTTCGGCTGGCCAAGAGCAACCCGGACACCTGGATACCCATATTCCGGGAGAACCGCGACAACGTGCTCGATGTGCTCGACGAGTTCATCAATACCGTTAGCCGCTTTCGCACCCTGCTCATCAAACGCGACTTTGAAACCTTCGATCAACTCATCCGCCACGCCAATGGTATCCGCCGCATTATCGACGGCTGAGCACAGGGCTGGATTTTCATCGCTGGATTCAAAAAACTTGCTTCATCCAACAAATACGCACGCATGTTTCAAAAACACAGTTCCCGACCCTTCCTCATCGCCGGCCCCTGTTCGGCCGAAACCGAAGATCAAGTGCTGAACACGGCACACCAACTGGCCGGCTGCGGCATCGACCTGTTTCGTGCCGGCGTCTGGAAACCCCGCACCCGGCCCGGCGCTTTTGAAGGTCATGGCGCAACAGCCCTGCCCTGGTTGCGCCGGGTGAAAGCCGAAACCGGCCTGCGCACCACGATCGAAGTGGCCAACGCCAACCAGGTGTACGAGGCCCTGAAATTTGGCATCGATGTGCTGTGGATCGGCGCGCGCACCACGGTGAACCCGTTTGCCGTGCAGGAGATCGCCGATGCATTGCGCGGCGTGGATGCGCCGGTGCTGATCAAAAATCCGGTGAACCCCGACCTGGACCTTTGGATCGGCGCCATCGAACGCATCCGCAACGCCGGCGTCACGCGGGCCGGCGCCGTGCACCGCGGCTTTTCGGCCTATGCAAAATCGACTTTCCGGAATGCCCCCTACTGGGAAATCCCCATCGAACTGCGGCGGCGGATGCCCGATTTGCCCCTGCTGTGCGACAACAGCCACATTTGCGGCAACCGCCACGACCTGCTCGAGGTGGCGCAACAGGCGCTCGATCTCAATTACGACGGCCTCATGACCGAAGTGCATGGCACCCCCGACGAAGCCTGGAGCGATGCGAAACAACAGATCACCCCGCTTGCGTTCCAGGAATTGACCGCCCAACTCATCCTCCGGCGGGAAAGCGCCGACCACGCCGACTTCCCCGGCAACCTCGACAACCTGCGCCATAAGATCGACGAGGTCGACGTTGAATTGCTCAATTTGCTCGCCCGGCGAATGCGGCTGTCGGAAGACATCGGCCGGTATAAACACCGCAACAACATAGCCATCCTGCAAACGGCGCGCTGGACGGAAGTACTCGAAAAAGCGTTCGCGCTGGGCCAGGCACGCGGTCTGAGCGATGGCTTTGTCGAAAAATTCCTGTCGGCCGTACACCAGGAAAGCATCGCGCATCAACATACCGTCATGCAGCAACTGGCCCACCGGAAAATACCGGACGGGATGGGCCCCGCTTGTTGAGTGCGCGACCAGGAAAACTACCGGATGCGTTGCCGGTCCGGGCAAGATCAGCCACCTTTGCCCCAATTTCGGTGCGCATGGACTATTTCGCGTTGTACAAACCCTTTGGCATGCTTTCGCAATTCACCCGCGAGGCGCCCGGCCAGCACACACTGGCTGATCTCGGTTTTGCGTTCAACAAGGATGTGTACCCGGTAGGCCGGCTCGACGCCGACAGTGAAGGGTTGTTGTTGTTGACCAATGATAAATCGCTGAATGCCAAATTACTCCACCCGAAATTCGCCCATGCCCGCAGCTATCTGGCGCAAGTGGAAGGCGTACCCGACTCCATCGCCCTGAAACGGCTGGCGGAGGGGGTTGAAATTCGGGTGGAAGGCAAAACCTACCGCACCCAACCGGCGGTCGTCCGGTTGCTGGACACCCCGCCGGAACTGCCCGAACGGCATCCGCCGGTTCGTTTCCGGAAGACCGTGCCCGACCGGTGGCTGGAGATCACCCTCACGGAAGGGAAAAACCGGCAGGTACGGCGCATGTGCGCGGCCGTAGGGTATCCCGTACTGCGCTTGGTGCGGATAAAAATAGGCGGACTGCAGCTGGGCGACATGGCTCCCGGCGAGGTGCGGCCCATACCGCCTGCGCTGTTACAGGCATTATGGGAGTCCGGCCCGGGGCATTAAGTCAGCGGAGCGGCTTCAATCTTTGATGAGATCCGTAGAACCGGACTCCTGGTCGGCCCCCGGAGGCGCCCACCCCAATTCTTTTAATTTCTCCAGCAGCCATCCCCATTCAGCGGTATTTTTTTTGTCCTGAAGGCTTTTCCCGATCTTCTGCAGGCGTATCGCGTCCGGTTTGGCGTTTTGGCGCTGCCGGTTGATCTGCAGCAGCAAATTGACAAAGTTCTTGTACCGCTTTACTTTATCGGGGGTCATTTTCGACTCGCGGGAGAGCATGACTTTCAACGTTTGCAGTTTGCCGTCCACCAAGGTGTCGCCCGGCTTTTCCGTTTCGTAAAAACATTTGATTTCCAGGGCTTTGGAAAAATACTTGTAGTGCGACTCGTGAAAATTATCCTGGCGAACCACAATGTCGCGCGCTGCATCATACCGCCCGGTAGCGAAATGATACAGCGCCAAATTGAACTGGTAATACACTTCGGAAGGCTGAATGCCTACGATACCGGTGCGATACCGTTCCAAAAAACCGGCAACCCAATCGAACTCTTTCCACAGAATCCCGAGTTTGACCAGGCTGAGAAATTCATTGGCCTGAAAACTGGTTACCCGGTCAAGCCGGTCGGGATGGGTACGGCGTTTGAACAGTTCGAACAGAAATTTTTTGTAAACTTCCTGCTGGAAGCGGCGCGCACAAAAATTGTAGGCGAAAGACTCCAGGCGCTCCAGGTAGTAAAGCGACAATTCCTTTTCATGCCTGGCCAGCAGGTCCATGTAGGCTTGAAATATCGCTTCGGCCTGCTTCCCTTCGTAGTGAAAAATCTGCAGCACCATCCGGCTCAACTGGACCACGGGATGTTGGAAAATGGCCGACCCACGCCAGGCATCGATATCCTGGATGAAATTTTCGCGTTCCTCGAAACTCAGGATGGGGGTGAGGTGATTGAGGTTGAAGAGTGTGGTCAGGGTTGTCAGGCGTCTGATGAGGTAGAAATCTTCCAGCGCCCGGAGGCTTCCCTTCAGGTTAAAGTCGCCGGTTACCTGCGATTGCAAGCCCAAAAACATTGTTTTGGCCTCTTCGGCCTGCCAATCTGCTAAATAATCATGTTCATCCCTGGCGCAATTGGCCCTTCGTTCCTCCTCCAGGCGTTTCAAATATTTTTGACACAAGTCGAAAGCCTCTTTTTGCAAAAAAAAATTGACCTGAAGGGTGCGCTTGACGATTGGCCGGGTCTCTCCCAACAACATTTCCGTTTCAATGAATTGCCGGACCATCTTGAGCAGCGAACCGATCAGGTTGTTGAGCGCCGGCGCGTTAAATGCCCGCCCCGGATACAGGACCGCAAAAACACGGTCGGGTTCCAACAGGTTTTCGGAAGGTTTACCCGGAGCCAGCGCAGCGAAAACATGACTGGCTAACTTCAATTCGTCGGCCAGGTCTTTGCCTTTTGCGAAGTAGGGTGAAAGTAAAAACTGCTCCAACCCGCGCTGTTCCTTTTGCGAAAAACTGCGCAGGATGGCCACTAATTCCGAATGGACCATACGATTTATTTTATCTCCCGAGCTGTAAAATTGAAAAAAATGTAACTAAACCATTCTCCGACGGTACCCGAAATTTGTAGGATCATTTTTGAAGCATAATCTGACATCTTATGGAATCCTCTCTTGAAAGTATCATCATCATCGACGTGGTGGTCGAACAAACCGACACATCGCGCAATACCCAACTCTGCGGCGACCTTACCAATACCTACCACAGTGCCAGTGTTTCTGCCAACACGCCCGACGTGTTCGGCTGGGGCGCCGGTGGGGGCATGAGTGGCGAAGTTAAGATCACGGTGGGTTCCGTCGAATTTTTAGTGGAATACGATTCGACCGGGCAGGTCGTAAAAGCCATCGGTACTTGCGGCACGGCAAGTCTGGATGATTTCCGGGTAGCGGATGAAACCATCCTGCAATACGCCACGGATAATTTTTCGTTCAGCGCTGAATTTGCGCTGGTCGACAATTCCAGTATTCAGATCACGGTAACGCCTGCAAGCAGCACTACGGTAACGGCAAAAGACTGATACGATGGCTGGAATTGCATGGCCCAAGCGCCCTGCCAGAGCTTAATTTCGTCATTTTTTGTAACTTTTTTCTTGGCCCGGCTGCGTTTACCTTTGTACCAGTGATGAACTTAGCGATCAAGATGTGGAAGTTTTTTGGTGCAACCAAAATTTAAAAAGTTGCTTTCCAATAACTTACTAAAAAAACGATACACAAAATTCCATTTTTGGAAACTGTTTGGGGCTTCTTGCTGTTCTTTGTCATCACTTCCAGTATTTAGAAAACCTGCCCGGCTCGACCGCCGGCACATTCCTGCCCTAGATAATTATCCTCCCATTCCTTCGCGAAACCAAGATCTAACTGTTGCTGACGTTCTGCAAAACCATTGCCGTTAGTCTGCACGATATAAAGCGAATCCTTCCGCCCTTTAAAGACCTGGAGCGCCAAGAACTCCTGTTCCCCAATATTATTAAGAGCCTTTTTTAAAGCCGCGCCCTGAAATCCAGAATATAACCGCTGGCGGGAGCCTGTCCGGCATCCGCCAGTAAAAAACCGGCCTTTAGCGTGCGGCTAATGAACCAGATTCAGCCTGACCCCTGACCCGGGCCAGCTGAATTCAGAAAGTGCACCTTTCTAATCCTGTGCTGCGTCAGACAGCACTCCATGTTGAAAACGAATACACCAAGCCGGTTGGGAGTCTTCCAGCCGGCTTGTGTATTTATTACTGGTTGGGGTAAAACCCTCCGCCCTAACAAGTCTTTTTCAAGCGGCGCGTTCAGCAGGCGTTACCAATGCCGGGGCCGGCATTTTCCCAAACCGTTGTTCCAGAACCCTTTGGCGGTAGTCGAAAATCTGTTCGAGTTGCCGGCGCACAAACAAGCCATGCGCCAACCGGCCGAGCCAGCCCAGCGGCAATTGATAATGGACCAGGTCGGTCATTTCCACCCCGCCCGGCGCCGGCTTGAAGTGATGCTGGTGGTGCCACAAGGCATAAGGGCCCCTGCGCTGCTCATCCACAAAATAGGCGCCTTCCTGCACATGCGTAATTTCCGTCATCCAGTACAACGGAATGCCCAGCAAGGGGCGTACCGTGTAGGCGATGATCTGCCCGGGATACATCTTGCCCAGAAAAGCGGGGTCGGACAAAATGTCGAACCCCATACGCGCCGGGGTGATTTCCTTCAGATTTGCCGGCGCCGAAAAAAATGCCCATGCCTCGTCGGGAGGTATGGGCAATTGTTGCACCCGTTTTAAGGTATAGACGGCCATAAATTCCTTTTTTGGGCAGGAAAACAGCCGCCGGACAGAATAGTTTCAATTTGCCGGTTCTCGGGGGTTGCGCAGCAGGCGCCGCTACGGGGTTTCTGGCCGGCTCACATATTGTCGGGGATAAACCGGTTGAGGTCATTGGGGTATTCTTTCCCGTACTCATACCGCAGCACGTCATAGGTGGTCACAATACCCAGTAGTTCGTGTTTGTCGTTCACGATCGGCACCGCATGAAAGAGGTGTTCCATCAATACCTCGGCTACTGCGCCGATGTGCTGATCCGGGTCCAGGGTGGCCAGGTGTGTGGTCATCACTTCGCTTACCCGCATGTCCTGATAGGCAACAGCCGAAAGACCGAGTTTAAAAATATCCCAGGAAGTGATCAAACCAACCAATTGCCGGCCATCCACGATCGGAATATGGTGGATCTTGTTATGCAGGAAAATCTCCCGGGCATCCCCTAGGGTGCTGCCGGGCGACAGGGTAATGACATCAGCGGTCATGATCGTATGTACGCGTTCGTTCATCATAGGCCATATACATTTAATAGCAATAAAATAGTGCGTTTTTTTTATGTTGATAATCGGTGCCGAAAGTAGAGGGCTTCCGGTGATTCTCCAAAAAAACTTGCAAACACCGGCTTAAATTAACGATTCGGCGGTTGCCCGCGCTGCGTTTTGGGCAAAACGGTGTACCTGGCTGCCGCCCTATTGCCCCAGTTCGTGGGCGCGCAGCAGGGCCGCGCGGGCGCCCGACACGATGTCTTCATGCAGGGCCGCCTCCCGGAAAACTTGCAGCGCCGCTTCCGTCGTGCCGCCTTTACTCGCCACTTTGCCGATCCAGGCCTGGCACGACAGGTCGGAATGGTTGTACAGGCCCACGGCGCCGGTGAAGGTCTGCCCGACGAGCAATTCGGCTTCCGAATCGCTGAAGCCCATTTGCCGCGCCGCCTCGATCATCGCATGCATGAAATAATACACATACGCCGGCCCCGAGCCGGAGATCGCCGTAGCGGCGTCGATCATATCTTCCCGTTCCACATAGAGGGTCTTGCCGGTTGTGTTGAGCAGGTTTTGCACCATGACCAGTTCGATGCGGGTCACGGGATCGGTACTGGTAAAGGCCGTGACGCCGGCGCCGATCTGGGCCGGGAGGTTGGGCATGGCCCGGATAATCTTCGTCACCCCAAGCGCGGCGGCGATCGTATCGAGTCGGATGCCGGCCATGATGCTCAGGAAAACCTGGCTGGGGTCGGTCCATTCGCGGATATCCGAAAATAAACGCCCGGCATCCTGTGGTTTTACGGCCAGGATAACCAGATCGGCCTCCGCGACACAATGCCGCGGGTCGCTGAAAAACCGCCCTTCGTGGTGCTGGCTCAACTGATTGGCCTTCTCGTAGGTGCGGCACAGGATCATTAATTTGTCCGGGGTGACGATCCTGCTGCGCAAAAAACTCTGCGCGTAGGTCATGCCCATATTTCCTCCACCGATGATCAAAATATTCATAGTCAATAAAAACGGGTTGAATAGATGTAAATTAGCGTCGTACCGAAGGCTTTTTTGAGTAGATTTGGATCTTCCTGCCGGGCCAAATATTTACTTTTTAAGCAATACAGGAGTAAAAGTTGTTTGAGTTAGAGCATGTTTACATTTCGGTCGCCGGGTCAAAAAGTATTTTTTCAAGCCATACTTCCCCTT
This sequence comes from Saprospiraceae bacterium, assembly GCA_044230315.1. Classification (GTDB taxonomy): domain Bacteria; phylum Bacteroidota; class Bacteroidia; order Chitinophagales; family Saprospiraceae; genus M3007. The sequence goes on along the minus strand of JBGARJ010000016.1, from coordinate 12,801 downwards.
TTCCTCCGCCCCTAACTCCACTATGAACGTCAAAAAACGGCTTGTCTGCCTCGGAAACCTGCTCTTTTTGCCTGAGGCAGCATAGTTCAAACAACTCCTTAGATTTATTTTCCGGGAAACCAATTTCGTTCAAAAGCAGTTGAACTGGTGGCCCTGGCACTTGTAGCTTGGGCGCTCGTTCCGTATCCAACAATAACCTGCTATGGAAGACATCATCCGTATCGACTCCAGCATTCGCCTCACCAGTTTTGTGCGGGAAGACAAACCCAGTTTATTGTGGCACCTCAATGACCGCGAAATTTACAACAATACCCTCCGCATCCCGCATCCCTATACAGCCGTCGACGCCGACGAATGGTTGTCCTTTACCCGGGCTTGCCGCGATCAGTACGGCATAGAAACCCAATGGGCCATCCGGCACGACCACGACGGCCTGATCGGCGGAATCGGCCGTTTTGTGCACAGCGGCCTGAACGGCCACGTCGATGAAATCGGATATTGGTTGGCCGCGCCGTACCGGGGCCGGGGTCTCATGACGACGGTGGTCGCCGCGGTTTGCGCCTGGTTGTTCGACGCTACGCCGCTGGTGCGGATCGAAGCAAAAGTGTTTCCGCACAACCCCGCCTCGGTGCGCGTGCTGGAGAAGGCCGGATTTGAACGGGAAGGCTATGCGCGCAAATTGCACCTCAAAGACGGGGTGCTGCTCGATGCAATTCTGCTCGCCCGGATCAAGGAGGAGTAGCCTGCAGGGCGGCGAATATTTTTTCCCCGCCGATACACGGCTGAAAAGGGGATTCGAGCGTTGCGTTGCTGGGTTATTTTTCTCGCAGATTTTACACCGAAAAAAGCACAGTTGGTACGCAGAAAAATGTCCGGTGGAATGGGGAAAAAGGCTTAGAGCTTGTTTAAATGAATAGTCCGGTAGGTTTTTGCAAACCGTTGAACATGAAGCCCGGAGCATGTTGTTGGCGAGGACGCCAACAACGGCGTTAAGGCTTGATTTTCAACGAAATGCCGCTATTGGTGTCCTCGCCAACAGCAAAATGTACCGGACTATTGTAAATAGGACAGCGAGCTAAATAAATCAACGTGCAGTTTGGATAGATCAACACGAACAATTGAACACTTTTTGGCCTCGGAGCGGCCCAACATTTGTAGCATGAGCCATTAATCGTCGATGTTGCGGGCCTCGGAGCGGCCTAACATTTGTAGCATGAGCCATTAATCGTCGATGTTGCGGGGCCTCGGAGAGGCCTAACATTTGTAGCATGAGCCATTAATCGTCGATGTTGCGGGGCCTCGGAGCGGCCTAACATTTGTTCCATTATTCAACGGCGGAGCTCAATGCGCCCCGACGGCCTGATTCGTCCGACAAACCAGTCCGTACAGTTCTGGCATGGACGCCAACAACAGCGACGCTTCTAAAGGGATATTGGGCGGCAGGCACCCAAGATAAAAGCCGCCCGGGTTAAAATACCGACAATTTTCGCTGTACAACGCCGCGTGCGGTTTGTCCTTCCAGCCAATAGATGCCTGCCGGCAGCCCCCTCAGATCGACCGGAAGCTGCAGGGGACCGGCAGGCCGGACTTCCGCTTGGGTTCTGACGATCATCCCCTGCGTATTGCGCAGGATCAGCCTGAGCGAACCGCCTTCAAAGGCCGGCCAATCGAGGATCGCCTGACCCGTGGCCGGATTGGGAAACAGCCGGACGCCTTCAAAAGCCGGGCCGATACCCGGCACAACGTTCAGGCTCGAATCGACCACAGCATCCACCGCCACGCGGTCGCTTTGACAGGTGTACGGGTAAAAGTTGACTTGCCAATGGTAAAAATAAAAGTACAGCTCGGTGCCCAGGGTCGACGATTTGATCGTCAGGTAACCGGGCAACCGGTAGGGGTAGGCCACCCCCAGGTCGCTGCGGCGCAGTTGCGGACCGTTGGACTGTAGCGTCTGCAAATTCACCACCGGATCGGTGCTCAGTTTCAGGTTGGCGCCCACCGGAATATCGAGGTTGAGGTCGATCGTGGAGACGCCGCTGGGTATCAGGACCGAAACGCCCGCCAGTTCGTTGTCCGAAGCGTCGTACAGCACGATCCGGCGAACGGCCGCTTTGTTGGCATACACCGTCGCCTTGGCCAGCCGGAACGGGGTAAAACAGTCGAAGATGAGCCCGCCGTTGGTCTGGGCGCTGGAAAAGTTGCTGCCCTGGTGTGCGGGCATGCCGGTAAATTGGTCGGGCAGGTCGTACTCCACCGTGTTGGCCACCCAAAAGGTCGTGGTTTGCTGCAGCGGCGGTGTTTGGAACGGATTTCCGGTAAACAACAGCGCACCGCCCGCCGGTGCGTCGTACCAGTCGAGTTGATCGCCGGAAGCGGAAAGGGTAGCCGCGGTATTCGGCGCCACCGTGTCGGGCGCCGGCGCCGGCACGGGCGCGTCGATCACCGTTACGGCCAGGGGCGGCGAGGTAAATGCACCGCACAGCCCCTGTACCGTCACCGTGTAAACGCCCGATTGACCCACCGGGATCGCGGGGCTCGTGGCCCCGGTGCTCCACGCATACGCGGCGCCCGACGTCGCCGTCAGGAGGATGGTATCCCCGCTGCACAGGATCGTGTCGCCCGAAGCGGTGATGGCGGGAATTTCTTCAGGGTCGACCACCACCTCCAGCGCATTGGACACTGCCGTACAACCGGCCGTCGACGTCACGGTCACCTCATAAAACCCCGTCGTGTTGACGGTAATGCCCGGGGCGGTGCTGCCGGTATTCCAGGCATAGGTAAAATTGGCGGGCGCTGTGATGACCACGCTGTCGCCGCTGCAAAAGGTAGTGGGCCCCTGCGGCGTGATCGCCACCTGCGGCACCGCGCATCCACCCTCTTCGAGCGTCAGGTACTGGTCGGGGCCGGGGTGGTACAAACGGTCGACCGCCCCCGAAGGCCAATACACCACGACCGAGTCGATCTGCACCGATTGGCCCAGTCCGAAGTGCAGTTGCATGGAATTCATGATGCCGTAGCTCTCGCCGGCGCGCACCTCGCGCACCTGCGTGCCGAGGGCGTTGTACAAAAACGCCTTCGCCCCTACCCCGCTCCGGTTGCTCTGCACGCCGCGCAGGTTGAGCCCGAAAAAGTGGTTGGCGTTGCCGTTGTTGAGCCACAGGGCATCGGGGATGGCGCTGGGGTCGGAAAACAGGTCGGCGTAGCCGGCATAGATGTCGAGGAACCCGTCGGAATTCAGGTCGCCGATCGCAAACGATTCCATGGGGTCGGTGTCGAGGATCGGCCATTCGGTAAACGTGCGGTCGCCGTTGTTGTGCAGGAGGTGGTGTACGGAGCCGGCCACCAGGATATCGACAAAGCCGTCGTTGTCAAAATCGCGGAAAACGCCCTGGATGGGCAAGCCGGTAATGGCGTTGTCCAGGCCGGCGGCTGCGGTGATATCGGTGAAATGACCGGCGCCGTCGTTTTCGAGCAATTGGCTGGACACGTCGTGGTTGGTAAGGAAGCAGTCGAAATCGCCGTCGTTGTCGATGTCGCCGAAATCGGCCGTCCAACTTTGCGCGCCGATGCGCAACCCGGCGGTATTGGTCAGATCCTGCAGGTAGACGCCGTTGCCTTGCCCCAGGAACAACTGGTTGATGCGGCGGCCGTCGGCGGGGTCGTTTACATTTTGCCGGCATTTGGCGATGTACAGGTCGAGGCGCCCGTCGCCATTCACGTCGCTCCATACCGAGCCGTAGTTGCCCGAATTATCGGAGGGCGGTTCGGTGCTCAGGTCGATGGGTTGCTGGGTGTAGTCGAGGTAGCCGGCGCCGTCGTTGAGGTAAAACTGGCCCGGCCCGTCGTCGTCGCACACGAACCCGTCGAGCCAGCCGTCGTTGTCGATATCGGCCAGGTTGAGCGTTTGGGCGAACAGCGGCGGTTCGGTGATGGTCCGGATGGAATACCCGGAGCCGTCGGCATTGGCCAGGATAACCTTCACGCCGTCGTACTCTCCGCCGGCGAGCACGTCGGGGAAGCCGTTGTTGTCGATATCGGCAACGCAGATGCCCCACTGGCTGCCCTGTTGCAATTCGCCCACGAACAGGCGCCGGAAGGCCCGGTTGGCCGCGGTTTGGAATTCCACGGCCAGGCGGAAGCCCTGATCCATGCGCACGATATCGTCGCGGCCGTCGCCGTTCATATCGGCTACGGCGATGGCCGCGCTGCTGTAATGTTCGCGGGGTGTGAGCAAATCCGTGTGGCGGGTGAACGCAATTTGGGCGGTCAGGCCGGCGCAGGAAGCGGCAAAGTACAGGATCAGGAAACGGCGAAGCAGCATAGCGTCAGGTTGGTGAACAGAGCAATGAGCGGGTTGAGAAGGGGACTGTTTCTATGCTCCACGGAGGCGCGGAGCAACAATTACGTACGGCCTTTCGCCGTGCCGCCGTGGCAAAACCCAGGTCGCGGGTTGGCCTCCCCTCTACCCTGCATATCCTGCCGCGGGCGGAAATGTTACCCTGCGCTCCCGGCTCCGGACGGCCGGCGAAAGATACCCCTTGCGCGGCACTGCCGGGGCAATCGCATCAAAAATTACCGGCAAATCAGAGCGATTTAAGATTTAAGATTACATGCTTTAAGATTATTGATTGACTTGGAGGATGGCCGAAATCCGATGTCACATCGGAAAACTTCTAAAATCTGAAATCATGTAATCTTAAATCTTAAATCTATAACTTTCTATTGAGTTCAAATTTTTGATGCGTTTGCCCTGGGGCGTGAAGTGGGCGCTCTATGACCGGGGAGCAACGAAGTATCCGTCAAAAAGAGGCGTTCAAATGGTCTAAACCTGCGTGCCGCTAGCACTATGGCTTAATTCCGGCCAGCAGGTACAATACGGCCATGCGGACGGCTACGCCGTTTTCCACCTGCTGGAGGATGATGCTCTGGCGGCTGTCGGCCACATCCGAGGTGATCTCCACGCCGCGGTTGATGGGGCCGGGGTGCATCACCACGATCTCCTTGTCGAGTTCGTCGAGCATCTGGCGCGTGACGCCGAAATACTGGTGGTACTCGCGGAGGCTGGGGAAGTACTTGATATCCTGGCGTTCGAGCTGGATGCGCAGCACGTTGGCCACGTCGCACCAGCGGAGCGTGTCGCGCACGTCGAACGAGATGTCGACCCCCAGGTCGGCGTAGTACTTGGGGATGAGTGTCGGCGGCCCGCAGACGCGCACTTTGGCGCCGAGTTTTTTCAGGCAGAACACATTGCTGAGCGCCACGCGGCTGTGGAGGATATCGCCGATGATGGCGATCTTTTTGCCGGCCACGTCGCCCAGTTTTTCGCGGATGGAGAAGGCGTCGAGCAGGGCTTGCGTGGGGTGTTCGTGGGTGCCGTCGCCGGCGTTGATGATGTTGGCGGGGATGTGTTTGGACAGGTACACGCAGGCGCCGGGGGCGGGGTGGCGCATCACCACCATGTCGACCTTCATGGCCAGGATATTGTTCACCGTGTCGAGCAGGGTTTCGCCTTTGCTGACGCTGGACGAGGAGGCGGTGAAATTGACGATATCGGCGCTGAGGCGGCGCTCGGCCAGTTCGAACGACACCCGCGTGCGGGTGCTGCTTTCAAAAAACAGGTTGGCGACCGTGATATCCCGCAGCGAGGGTACTTTCTTGATCGGCCGGTTGATGACCTCCTTGAAGTTGTCGGCCGTTTCGAAGATGAGTTGGATATCGGCTTCGGTGATATTTTTGATGCCGATCAGGTGGCGCGTGGAGAACTGTTTCATGTGTGGCATCCGGCCCGCAGCCGGGCGGTTCATACTTTTTTATCAAACAACAGGATTTCGTCTTCGCCGTGGATCTCTTTCCAGTGCACTTTCACGTAGGCTTCGTCGAGGGCGTCGACCACCAGGCCGGTATAATCCGCCTGGATCGGCAAATGGCGGTTGAAGCGGCGGTCGACCAACACCAGGAGTTCGACCATTTCGGGCCGGCCGTAGTGCTGCAATGCCGCGAGGGCCGCCTGGATGGTGCGGCCGGTGTAGAGCACGTCGTCGACGAGCAGCACCTTTTTGTCGGTCACCAGAAAATCCATTTCATTGGGGTAGGCCGTCAGCGGCGTGTCGCGCATCCGGAAATCGTCGCGGTAAAAGGTGATGTCCAGTTTGCCGTATTCGATATGCGGGTTGCCGGTAAGCGCCTCCAGCCGGTTGTGGATGCGGTCGGACAGGGCCACGCCGCGGGGTTGAATACCGATTACGCAGGCATTCGAGAAATCGCCCCAATCCTCGATCAATTGGCAGCACAGGCGCTCGATCGTGAGGGAGAAGCGTTCGCGGGCAAGCAAATTTTTTCCGTTGGCCATAAAGTTCGGTTCGGGTCAGCGGGGGTTAAGCGCGGTGTCGCCGCTGCGACGCGCCGGGCAAAGATAGAACAATGAATACTATCCTGAATTTCCAATGTCCAACAAGGAATGTCCAATGTCCAAGTGTTAGATCGCGCGCAACGGAAAATTCGGTCCACTTTTGCAGACCTACCTTCTGGCGTACTTGGACATTGGACATTCCTTGTTGGACATTGGACATTTGAAGTCTACGTCTTCGAAACCTTCGTCAGCTCCATCCGGCTCTCTTCCTTTCCTTTTTTATCATAGCTGACCGACCGCACCATGCCGACTTCCGGCGAAAACCAGTACTCGGTATGCAGGGTGCGGGTGCCCAGGAGTCTGTATTCGAAATCATAGGAGATCTTCACGCAGGCGAAGGTGCCGGCGGGTGTCGTGATGCTTTCGCGCGCCTCCACTTTGCGGTTGGTGATCGTGTAGTGCAGCCGCGCGATCTGCAGAGCGCCGAGGCGGGTGGTCATCGTCAGGTCGCTGTTGGGCAGCTCCTGGCCGGGCTGCATATCGGCCGGGAAAGTCAGGTCGGTGCCTTCCACTTCGACCGTCATATCGGGCGACTGGCTGGCGTTCGGTTGGGCCGGCAACAGCGCGCGCATATCCATGTACAACACGCCCTGGTAACATTTGACGGGCGCAGCGTTTTGGTACAGCGTCTTGCCATTTTTGTCGGTCCCCGCGTATTCCATCTGGGCGACCAGCGTATCCGCTTGCTCCTCGATACGCGTCACGCGGTGGGTCATGACCGACTGCAATTCACCTTTCTTGTCGTAATTGGTGTATTCGAGCGTCACGCCTTCTTTCAAATAACTGTAGATCGCGGCGCAATCCTGAGCCACGAGCGCCATGGGCAGGCATCCCAGCAGGAAGAGAAAAATTACCTTTTTCATAATGGTACGGTTTATATCGAGTGAACCCGTTTTCCGGGTGAAGTTCGGAGCGCGCGGGGAATATTTTTGGGAAAACGAATAAAAAAAACGCCGTGGGCCGGGTGCGCTGCGCAGGCACGAAGAGGTGTATTCCGGTATTTACGCAACCAGTTCATTTCAATCTGTCTGGACTGCCAAATTTACGATTTGCAAAGCCTTATCCGGTCCATGTATACCTTGTTCAGCAAAAAATCTGCGCACACCATCTGTGTAAAATCTGCGCGAAAACCACTCGCTCCAGGCTTTTTTCTCACGGATTTTACACAGATGGTTTGCACAGATTTTTTGCTGAATTGATTACGCGTAGGCAGTCAAAAGGGCAACAAACATAGATCACCATGTATTTAAGAGCGTGTTTAAATTTCAGTCGCCGGGCTGCAAGCGGCCAATTTTGTTTCATGCTTCGTTAAAATTTTCGCCATAGGCTTCCGGCTATGGCTGCAAATTTTGCCTTGCCTGATACAAAATTTGCTAGATTTCGCTCCGGCACTGAAATTTAAACACGCTCTAAATTAACGTGAGTTCGGATGGCGACAAACTTCAATCGAGAAGAATTGGTCAATAAACGTCGATTTTTGGCCTCGGAGAGGCCTAACATTGGTAGAAACAATCCGTTATCAGCGTTGCAGGGCCTCGGAGAGGCCTAACATTGGTTCCATTATTCCAGCGAATACAAACGTTAGGCCTCTCCGAGGGCATAAAGTGTTCAATTGTTGGTGCCGATCTATCCAAAATTCACGTTAATTTACAACGACCGTTCGAACCCATACTGGTTACGGGCGATCCTAGAAGTTGTTTGAGTTATTCTTGTCAGGTCAAAAAGGCATTTTTTCAAGCCATACTTCCCCTTTTTCTCAGTCCATAGTTCCCCACTATGAACTTCGAAAAACGGGTTGTCTGCCCTGAAAACCTGCTCTTTTTGCCTCCGACAGAATAACTCAAACAACTTCTTAAAATTACACCTCGGCATCCTCTCCGCTCACACCCCCCGCATCGACAGCGCCACCCGTTTCCGCTGCAGGTCTACTTCCACCACCCGCACCATCACCTGCTGGTGGAGTTTGACCACTTCGGCGGGGTTTTTCACAAACTTGTCGGCCAGTTGGGATACGTGCACGAGGCCGCTGTCTTTGATGCCGATGTCGACGAACACGCCGAAGTTGGTGATGTTGATCACGATGCCGGGCAGCACCATGCCGGGCGAAAGGTCCTCGATGCTGCGGACGTTGCCGAACTCGAAGGGCTGGGCGGTGCCGCGGGGGTCGAGGCCGGGCTTTTCCAGTTCCTTGAGGATATCCTGCAGCGTGGGCAGCCCGACGTCGCCTTTCACGTAGCGCTGGAGGTCAATTTTTTGCCGCAGGGCGCGGTCGCCAACCAGGTCGGACACCGTGCAGCCGAGGTCGCGGGCCATTTGTTCCACCAGGGCGTAGCGTTCGGGGTGCACGGCGGTGTTGTCGAGCGGGTGTTCGGCGCCGCGGATGCGGAGGAAGCCCGCGCATTGTTCGAAGGCTTTGTCGCCGAGGCGGGCCACTTTTCTCAGGTCGGCGCGGCGGCGGAAGGCGCCGTTCTCGGTGCGGTAGGTCACGATGTTTTGCGCCAGCACCGGTCCCAGGCCCGACACGTAGGTCAGCAGGTGCTTGCTGGCGGTGTTGAGGTTGATGCCCACGGCGTTGACGCAGGACTCCACCGTGCGGTCGAGGCTTTCGCGGAGTTGGGTCTGGTTCACGTCGTGCTGGTACTGCCCCACCCCGATGCTTTTGGGGTCGATCTTGACCAGTTCAGCGAGGGGGTCGAGGAGGCGGCGGCCGATGCTGACGGCGCCGCGCACGGTGAGGTCTTCGTTGGGGAACTCCTCGCGCGCCACCTCGGAGGCCGAGTAGATGGAAGCGCCGGCTTCGTTGACCTGGAAAATATCGACCGGGCGCTGGAATTTTATGTTCCGCAGGAAATCCATCGTCTCGCGGCCGGCGGTGCCGTTGCCCACGGAGATGGCTTCGATCTGGAAGCGGTCGACCCATTCTTCCAGCAGGGAGGTGCTTTCGAACACCTGTCGCTGCGGTTCGTGCGGGTAAATGGCGGTGTATTGCAGCAGGTTGCCGCTGGCGTCGAGCGCCACCAGTTTGCAGCCGGTGCGGAAGCCGGGGTCGATGCCCAGCACGCGCTTTTCGCCCAGCGGCGCGCCGAGCAGCAATTGGCGCAGGTTTTCGGCGAATACGCGGATGGCTTCCAGGTCGGCTTTTTCCTTGCTGGCATTGCGGAATTCGGTTTCGATGGCGGGTTGGAGCAGGCGTTTGTAGCCGTCGAGCAGGGCCAGGCGTACCTGTTCGGCCGCTTCGCCGTAGCCGGTGACGACGAGTTTGTCGAGGTCGCCGACCGTGCGTTCTTCGTCGGGCGCGATGCCCACGCGCAGGAAGCCTTCCTCTTCGCCGCGGCGCATGGCCAGCAGGCGGTGCGAGGGGCAGGCGGCGAGCGGCTCGGACCACTCGAAGTAGTCGCGGTATTTGGCGCCTTCGGTTTCCTTGCCTTTGACCACGCGGGCGGCGATGACGGCGCCTTTGTCAAAGTGGCGCCGCACGCGGTCGCGGATGCGTTTGTCTTCGTTCAGCCATTCGGCGATGATATCGCGGGCGCCCTGCAGGGCGTCGGCGGCGCTGGGCACCTCGGCGGTGATAAACGCTGCGGCCAGGGCCTCCACCCCGTCGCGGTCGCGCTGGGTAAAGAGGCGTTTGGCCAGGGGCTCGAGGCCGCGCTCGATGGCGATGGTGGCGCGGGTCTTGCGCTTGGGCCGGTACGGCAGGTAGAGGTCTTCGAGTTCGGTGAGCGTGGCGGCGGCCAGGATGGCGGCGCGCAGTTCGGGCGTCAGTTTGCCCTGCTCTTCGATGCTGGCCAGCACCGTTTCGCGGCGTTTGTCGAGTTCCTGGAGTTTTTTCCAGCGGTCCTGGATGGCGGCGATCTGGACCTCGTCGAGCGAGCCCGTGGCTTCCTTGCGGTAACGCGCGATAAAGGGGATGGTGGCGCCGCTTTCCAACAATTCGAGCACCGCTTCGACGCGGCGGGCGGATAAGGCGAGGTTCTGGGCGATCTGCGGAGCGTAGGACATAGTTGTTTGCTGCGTAAAACGGTGGTGGTTCGGGTCGGGGTGGCGGCGCGCCTTTGCTGATGTAAACCGGCGCGACACAGGCAAAACACACAGCGGCGTTAGACCGGATTGGACCGCCGTACGATAAAACCGGCGCGTTGTTGAACCGGGGCGCGCCGAAGTAAATTAAAATGCGCCGCCGTCAATTTAAATCGCCGCGATTTACGCTTACGGCGCGCTTTTTTAAACTTAAATCGCGCCGTTTTAAATTTATATCGCCGCGATTTACACTTACGGCGCGCTTTTTTAAACCTACAACGCGCCGTTTTAAATTTATATCGCGGTGATTTAAACTTACGGCGCGGCAATATAAACTGATGGCGCGCTTTTTTAAACTTACCACGCGGCGCATTCTGTTTCAATCGCGGCGATCTAACCTTACGGCGCGGCGGCAAAAATGCGGTTTTTCCGCTTTCCGGCAAGACTCCTGGTGCAACTGCGCCAAATTTGCCGGGTACCGGCAGTTTGCCGCGGGAAAGCGCCGGAACGGGATAAAAATATTTCCAATTGGCTTGGATGCAACGTTTTATTTGGGTTAAATTTGTTGGCGCAAAAACCCCTGGAGGCCAAACGGTTTTTCACCCAATTCCAGACGTCGTTATCCCGCCGCCCCATGGTGTACCAGGATGAACCTCGATTGCACAAATGCTCTCCCCCTGTGCTGGTTTTGTTCCCCAAAATCCGGACGGTTGCCGCTGCTTGCGCGGCGAGCAGTGTGCGGTACATGACGTTGCAGCGTACGCGCGGAGCGGATGCTCCCCCCGCCCCCTTTGTTGCCCCGTGCAGCGTGTGCAGGAATCCGGAACAAACCGCCGTTGAAACCTTTCCCATCACCAAATTAAACAAGCATGAGTTTCTGGAAAAACGTCGCCGATGTACTGGAGATAGCCGGTGCAGCCGTAGCCCTCAACCGGGTCAACGAATGGGTCAACCAAAAAGTGCTGGAACTGCGCAGCGAGTCGACGCAAATTAATGCCCTGGTTGATATCGCACATTTCGTAGGATCGCTCAACAACGACGAATGGCAAACCTACATTTCCGGCTTGCGCCTCAAGGCGCTCAACAACCCCGAGGTAGATAAGATCCGCGAATACAGCGAGATGGTGGTTACCGTAGAATTGAACGACTTCAAGCAGCTGTTGGGGATGAATCCGCAACACGCTTCGACCGTGCTGCTCAACATCGTGGAGCACAACCCGCTGCAGCGCTGTATTTACATCGGGCTGTTGCTGTCGAGAAACCGGGATGTCATGGCGAGTTATCTCCTCAACGCCATCATCGACACGGCCCACCGCCGGGAATCGATCCAACGGAAAGTCGCATCGGGGAAAATCAACAAGATGTGGACGGAGCACAACATCACGCATGGCAACGAGAAGGGCATGTACATCCATCTCGATTTTAATATCCACCACTCCGAGCACGACAACTGCTCAGCGATCGCCTGGTTCTACTATGCCAACGGGCAGCGCCTGGAAGACGTGAACGGGCGGTACCATACCTCCGACGGTCAGGTGTGCACCTGGGAAGATTTTGTTCCGCAATATGAAAACACCCGGTTCCACGATTTGAAAATGTTCATGCCGTATGCTGAATTCGACCTGTACGAGACCGGAAATTACAAGTTGAAGTTTTGCGTCGGGCTGTTCAACAACAACGACCGGCTGGATATCACCGATTACGATCATATCAACTATACGATTGGGTAGGGGCAGGAACAAAGTTAAATGTCCTTTGGATGACCGGGATACTTGGCAATAGGAAATATGTTCTGCAAAAACTTGAAGCGAAATTCTATTATTGGGCTAAGTAAAGGCGCAATGCGGGTTTACTTAGCCGGCAAATCAAAACGCCCATAAGCCACTTACCCGAAAACGGATAAGTGAAAGGTGCAATGCAGGTTTTTACTTATCCATTTTCGGGTAACATAAAGTTGAGGCGAAATCATAAAAATGAAAAAACATTATCAACCTTTTTTTCACCAATAAAATTTAGAAGAAATGAAAAATTCTCAAATTCTCAAATTCTCTCTTTGTGTCGTCATAATTATTATGGCGCAGTTTTGTAAAACTCCATCTGTACTGAGTTTAAGTTCTATTCCTCCAGCCAATAATATGGACAAGCAAAAATTTAGCGTTAAAATTGAAGCTGAGGATTGGCAGATGGTTGATATTTCTACATCACCTAGCACATCACAACAGATTCACGCCGTTCAAATGAAAGGTAATTGCATTTTAGAAGTGAATATGGGCAAAATTGTTTTGAGTAATGTGAACTTGGAATTTGAAATGCCTGTTCCAGTAATGAAAAATGGTGCGCAAAGTCATGTCAATTCAAAAGTCCATGTAGCA
>JBGARJ010000073.1:0-20659 GCA_044230315.1 Saprospiraceae bacterium | reverse complement strand
AATCCTGGTGCCTTATTCTTTTTCAATATCTTTTGCCGGTAATTGAACCTGGGGGGATGTTCCTTTTTAGGCGGGACTGCGACACAAACCGGATAATCTGCTGTTCGCAACCATTGCTCGGAGTGAGGTTCCTTTTTAGGTGGGACTGCGACTTTCGCCCGGTACTTCTACGTTTACAGTGTCTTTCTCGGAGTGATGTTCCTTTTTAGGTGGGACTGCGACTGAATCCGGCGGCGGGAGCGTTGGGCGAAACGACTCGGAGTGATGTTCCTTTTTAGGTGGGACTGCGACTCCTTTTCTTATCGTTACAATGCTAAGTTGCTCCCCCTCGGAGTGATGTTCCTTTTTAGGTGGGACTGCGACGAGAAAGTGTAGGGCTGCTGCTCGAATTTCCGCGTCTCGGAGTGATGTTCCTTTTTAGGTGGGACTGCGACCCAAATACCACAAGGGTCCCCATTCGGTGTAATTACTCGGAGTGATGTTCCTTTTTAGGTGGGACTGCGACGATCATCCACCACGCCACCATCTCGTCCTTAAAACTCGGAGTGATGTTCCTTTTTAGGTGGGACTGCGACCGATTAGCATTCGATTTACGCCAAGCGGCCGGCTATGACCTGAGTGCTGAATTGACTGAAGCGGATGCCCGATTCAGCCTTGATGTGGCTGAACAATTTGTAACCGGTATCACGCAGTACCTGCTGCGGACAGTTTAAGGCTGTTTCCCGGCAAGTGCAATCAGCCTGTCTGTGTTGCATTCCCCGCATTTTTCCTTCCTTTGCCCCGCACACCCGAATTGTACTATGCTGGTTTTTAAAAAAGTGGCTGACCTGCAGCGCTGGCGCGCCGCGGCGCGCGGCGCCGGGCAAACGGTCGGTTTCGCCCCCACCATGGGCGCCCTGCACGAGGGGCACCTCAGCCTCATCCACGCCGCCAAGGCCGGCTGCGACCTCGCCGTGGCGAGCATCTTCGTCAACCCCACCCAGTTCAACGACGCCGGCGACCTGGAGCGCTACCCGCGCATGCCCGAGAAAGACGTCGCCCTGCTGCTGAGCGCCCATTGCGACGCCCTGTTCATGCCCCCGGTGGAAGAGGTGTACCCGCCGGGGGCCGATCTCACCGTCCGGCTCGACTTCGGCCCGCTCGACCGCGTCATGGAGGGCGTCTTCCGCCCGGGCCATTTCACGGGCATGGCCACCGTGGTCAAGCGCCTGCTCGACATCGTGGAGCCGCAGCGCCTCTACATGGGCCAAAAAGATTTTCAGCAACTCAGCATCGTGCGCGACATGTTGCGCCAACTCGGCTCGCCCATCCAACTGGTCATGTGCCCTACCACCCGCGAGCCCGACGGCCTGGCCATGTCGAGCCGCAACCTGCGCCTCACGCCGGCCATGCGTGCCGCCGCGCCGGTCATCTACCAGACGCTGCTGGATGCCCGCGCGGCTTTACCCGCCGAGCCCGCCGCCGCCGTGCAGGCCCGCGCGCTCCGGCGCCTCGAAGCCGCCGGCCTCCGGCCCGAATACTTCGACCTCGTCGACGGCATTACACTGCTGCCCGTAGCCGACTATGCCGGCAGCGATTTTATCGTCGCCTGCGTGGCCGCCTGGGCCGGCGAAGTGCGGCTGATCGATAATGCGGTGCTGAAAGAGGGGGGGATTACATGATTTCAGATTACATGATTTAAGATTTTTGATGGGGTTCACCATCCCGGAAATGGCGCCTTCAGGGCGCAATGGTGAACCCCATCAAAAATCTTAAATCATGTAATCTGAAATCATGTAATCGAACCGCCTGCCTACAGCCAGCGCACCAGCCCGAAATCCTGCCGGTGGGCCAGCAGCGGGTGCTTGGGAAACACCCGGAAGCCGTATTCGAACACGCCGGCCATTTGCGGGGTGATGTCGCAGGAGTAGGTGGCCACGGCGCCTTTCTGGCGCTCGAGTTCGAGTTCGTAGCTGCGGATGAGTTCCAGTTCGGTTTCGGAGATGCGGCGGAAGAACACGACTTCCACGCCGATGTCGGAGGAACTCAGGTCCTGCAGGTTCAGGGTGACGGAGGCTTCGAAATTTTCGCCGAGCGGGAGCGAGCGGTTGAAGGTGTCGGGCGCCTGCAGGTCGGTCAGTTCGATGGCATCCCAGGCGCGGCGCACGCGGCTTTTCCAGTCGACGAGTTCGCGCAGGGCCTCGAACTGGTCTTTTTTGAGTTGTTGGCTGCGGTCCCAGAGCCGGTTGTAGTAGCGGTTCTGGTAGTCGTCGAGCATGCGTTTCATCACGAAATCGGGCGCAATATCGGCGATGGTATTTTTTATGTGGCTCACCCAGCGCGCGCTGACGCCGGCCGCATCTTGCTCGAAAAAGGTGGGGATGATGTCGTTTTCGAGGATGTTGTAGATCGTTTCGGCGTCCAGTTCATTTTGCAGCGCCGGATCGGCGTAGGTATCCTGCTCGGGCAAGGCCCAGCCGGCGCCGGGTTTGTAGCCTTCGCACCACCAGCCGTCGAGCACGGAGAAATTCATCACGCCGTTCATCACGGCTTTCATGCCGCTGGTGCCGCTGGCTTCCTTGGGCCGCGTGGGGTTGTTGAGCCAGATATCGACGCCCTGCACCATCAGTTTGGCCATTTCCATGCTGTAATTCTCCAGGAAAATGACCTTGCCCTTGAAGTCGGGGTTTTGCGTGACGTTGTAAATGAACCGGATGAATTCCTGTCCGCCGGTGTCGGCGGGGTGGGCCTTGCCGGCAAAGAGGAAGAGTACCGGCCGGTTGGCGCTGTTGACGATCTCGGCCAGGCGTTTTTCATTGGAAAACAGCAGCGTGGCGCGTTTGTAGGTGGCAAAACGGCGGGCAAATCCGATGACCAGCGCGTCTTCGCGGATCGCGTTGATGGTCTCGAAAATGCTGCGCGGGTTTTCGCCGCGGCGGGTGAGGTCTTCGCGCAGGTGCAGGCGCACCCAGTCGAGCAGGCGTTTTTTGAGCGTGTGCCGGATGGTCATGATCTGCTCGTCGGGCACCTGCTGGATTTTCGACCAGAATTTGCGGTTGGTCTGGTCTTCCCAGAATCCTTTGCCGAAGGTTTTCAGGTAGAGTTCGAGCCATTCGGCGGCTACCCAGGTGGGGAAGTGCACGCTGTTGGTCACGTAGCCGATGTGCGATTCGGCGTGGTTGTATTCGGGGTAGAGCTCGTTGAACATCTTTTGGCTTACCTCGCCGTGGAGGCGGCTGACGCCGTTGACTTCCTGCGAGGTGCGGATGGCCAGGTGGCTCATCGAGAACAGCTCGTTGGCGTCGGCGGGGCGGATGCGGCCGAAAGCAACCAGTTCTTCCCAGGAGATATCCAGGGCGTAGGTGAATTCGAACAGGTAGTCGCGCAGCAGCGCCTCGGAGAAGGCGTCGTGCCCGGCCGGCACGGGGGTATGCGTGGTGAACAACTGCGTGGCGCGCACGATCTCCAGCGCTTCGTCGTAAGGCAGTTGTTTGTTTTTCAGGTAGTTGCGCAGGCGTTCGAGCCCCAGGAAAGCCGCGTGGCCTTCGTTGAGGTGATAGAGGTCGGGCTCGAGTTGCATGGCTTTGAGGGCGCGCACGCCGCCGATGCCGAGCAGGATTTCCTGGCGGAGGCGGTTTTCATTGTCGCCGCCGTAGAGTTGATGCGTGATGGAGCGGTCTTCCCAGCGGTTGTCGTCGATATCGGTGTCGAGCAGGTAGAGGGGGATGCGGCCGACGCTGAGTTGCCAAACCTTGGCCCACACGGTGCGGCCGGCGAAATTGACGTGGATCTTGATCCATTCGCCGTGGTCGTCGCGCACGGGCACGATGGGCAGTTGCGTGAATTTGGCGGCTTCGAGTTGGTGGATCTGCTCGCCGTGCAGCGAAATAGCCTGCTGAAAATAGCCGTAGCGGTACAGCAGCCCGACGGTGATGAGGTTCGTATTGCGGTCGCTGGCCTCCTTGAGGTAGTCGCCGGCAAGCACGCCCAGGCCGCCGGAATACAGGCGCACGGAGGTGTGCAGGCCATATTCCATGCAGAAGTACGCGATTTGGGGTTTGCTTTTGGGCGGCGCTTTCTCGAGGTAATCTTTAAAATCGCGGTGCACCCGTTTCATGTGGGCCGTGAAGGCGGGGTTGGCGAGGAGCTCCCGGGCTTTTTCGATACTGAGTTCGTCGAGCAGCGCCAGCGGGTTGTAATGCAGCGTTTCGAACAGGGCGGGGTCGATGGACCGGAACAAATCGATCGCGTCGTGGTTCCACGACCACCACAGGTTGTGCGCCAGCTCGTGCAAGGGCGCCAGGCCTTCCGGAAGTTTTGGTTCGATGAAAATACGCTTGAGTTTAGCGCCGTTTTGTGTCAGGTTGCCAACCATATGGTGGAGTTGAGTCATTTTTGTCAATATTTAGCGTGGTTTGCAGGGAGGGCGGTGCAAAAGTACGGCGATTTCGAAAAGGTTCGTGTAAATTGCACAAAAAGGGTTGGTCATGACCGCCACCGGCCGCCGGCACGCCGCGCTTTTCAGCAAGCGGAAATATACGGTGCGGATCGTTCTGCCCGGCATTTTAGTAACGATGAAAGAATAAAAGCAGGTTGGGGAATTTTTCAGTCGGGCCCAAACGGCCCAATCTCCCCGGAGGCTCCCCTTTTTTCAACCCGGCAACCCAGGCCATGTTCGTTTAAAAATGCAAAAACCCACAGAAAAAGCCCTGGGCCCGACGTTAGTTTTGACCCCAACAGAAAACCCCCAGCTTGCTAATCAAAACGAACCATACTGCGCGCGCTTCAACGGGTGCGCGCAGCAATCCATACGCTTCAATCTTAACGCTATGCGAACTTTTTTCTGGCCCGCTTTTTTGCTTCTTCTGCTTGCCGCGTGCGACAATGCCCCGGCGCCCGATGCCGCCACGAGTGCCGTGCGCTCGCTTACGGCTGCTCCCCCGCCGGAGCAAACCTTCCGGGGGATGTACCGTTCCGGCGCGTCCGGCGCCGCGTTTTATGTTTGCGACAGCAACCAAACCTATCTCGTGCGCGACCGGCCGGCCGGCCTCGATTCGCTGTACCGCGCGGCCTGCGGGCCGGCGCCCTGTCCCGACGAATCGGTGTACGCCGTGCTGCGCGGACGCCTCGAACCGCCGGCCCGGCCCGGCGCTCCGGGCATCCTGCACCTCTCCGGAGTCGACACCCTCCAGCCGAAAACGGTGTACAACACCTGCCTGCCCTTCGATTTCTGGTGTCTGGGCACGGAGCCCTTCTGGGGGCTTTTCATCTCGGAACAAGACGGCGGGTTTTGCGTGAAAATGATGGGCGCCGAACGCGGCCTTCGCTTCCCCTGGGCCGCACCCGTAAAAACCGCTTCGAGCTGGACCTATACCTCCACCCATCCCCAAACCGGCGAAAAACTTCGGGTGGTGGTGCGCCGCGAACCCTGCAGCGACGGCATGTCGGAACGCGCCTACGACTATTCGGTGGAGATGACCCTCGGCCAGGAGGTGTACCAC
The DNA here is from genome assembly GCA_044230315.1 of Saprospiraceae bacterium. GTDB lineage: Bacteria > Bacteroidota > Bacteroidia > Chitinophagales > Saprospiraceae > M3007. The sequence goes on along the minus strand of JBGARJ010000073.1, from coordinate 15,179 downwards.
GGCTGTGGAATACGGAATAATTGAATGCGGAATACGGAATACGGAATACGGAATGCGGAATACGGAATACGGAATGCGGAATTTTTAGATGGCGGTGAGGGAAGCCTTGCTTATCCGCGATCTAAAAATTCCGCATTCCGCATTCCGCATTCCGTATTCAATTATTCCGCATTCCTAATCTCCCCAGCCCGGCTCGTCTTCGACCAGTTATCCGCGATCTAAAAATTCCGCATTCCGCATTCCGCATTCCGTATTCAATTATTCCGCATTCCCTAATCTCCCCAGCCCGGCTCGTCTTCGACCAGTTTGGGGGTGTTGCGGACAATGCCAAACTCTTGTTCTTTCCGGCAGGCGCCGCAGATGCCGTAGAGGTTCAGGGAGTGGTGGGTGATCTGGAAATTGAGGAGATCGCCCATCATGTCTTTGATTTGTTGCACCCGCGGATCGCAGAATTCCACCACCTTGCCGCAGTGGACGCAAATGGCGTGGTCGTGCTGTTTGTAGCCGTACGATTTTTCGTATTGCGCGAGGTTTTTGCCAAACTGGTGTTTCTTCACCAGGTCGCAGGAGGTGAGCAGGTCCAGGGTATTGTACACCGTGGCGCGGCTGACCCGGTAGTTCCGGTTTTTCATGTGGATGTACAACGCTTCGGCGTCGAAGTGATCGTTGCGCTTATAAATTTCCTCCAGGATGGCGAAGCGCTCCGGCGTTTTGCGGAGCCCGCTTTTTTCCAGGTGGACGGAAAATATGCGCAGGACTTCCTGGATGGTATCGTTTTCGTTGCGTGGTACGGGCATGGTTGCGGATCAGAATGCAAAATTAACATTCCTTCTGCTGTAAACAGCGTTGTGCAGGGGAAAGTTGAGTGCGGCGGCCCGGCCCGCCAGTTTCCCCTGTCCGGGCATGAATGTCCAATATCCAACAAGGAATTTCCAATGTCCAAGTGTTAAGATCACGCGCAATGGACGATTCGTTTCATTTATGCAGACCTACCTTCTGGCGTACTTGGACATTCCTTGTTGGACATTGGACATTCATGTTCCCTACCGTTGCACCACAAACCTCCCCCATTCCAGCGCTGCGGTCCCGACTACGAATATGGAATAATACCCTTGCGGCAGACGTCCGACCGCGAGGCGGAGACGCTGCTCCGACACGGGTTCCGACCACACTTCCCGCCCGTTCATATCCAGCACCCGCAACTGCGCCACGCCTGCGCTTGCGCGGGTGACCATCAGCTGGTCGGAAGCCGGATTGGGACTGATCAGCAGCGGCACAAATGCCGGCGCTTCGTAGGCTGCCGTGAGCCAGGAAACCACCGTGGAAGTCGTATTCGTCTCTACCGGGGCGTTAAAGTCGAAATAAATAAAGGCGCGGTTGCGCAGCGGCGTGTTCAGGGCCAGGTCGGGCTTTGCCCGGATGGTATATTGCACGAACCCATTGCTGGCTACGGGATTGCTGGCCGAATCGGGCAACTGGATGTTCTCAAAGAAAAATTCCAGCACGCCGGCGCCGAGCAAGTTCCAGGTAAACGGATGGCTGGCCGATAATACCCGCAGTGAAGCGATATCGAAATCCGGGCTGAGGGTATCCACGATCCGGATGAAGGTAGCCGGATGGTTGCCCGTGTTTTGGAACCGGATGGTGTACGCCACGGGCTCGCCGGCCGCGACCTGGTCGGGCGTGATTCGGCCGGCCGGGTCGGCTTGCTTGTCGTTCGGGTCGAAGGCGCCCACTACCGCCGTGTTTAGTTCGGCCACATTGTCGGCAGGCGTCGGGTCGTTGGCATCCGGCGTCACATGGGCCGACAGGTGCAGGCTGTCGCCGATCATAGCCGTTTGCGCCAGTACGGTTACCGTGACCTGCCGGGTTTGGTAAGGCGCCAGGGTATCCAGGTTCCAGAACACGCTCTGCGTTGTCCCGAACGAATCGGGCCATGGGTAGGCGTCGAGGTATTGCACCAGCGGGTCGAGGTCCAGCCGCAAACCCGGCGCTTGCGGTACAGTGCCCTTGTTATGGCAGCTGAGTTTCAGGGTAACCGGGAAACCGGGCTTGAAGGGTTTGGCGTTGACCAGCGCGATGTCGAGGTCTTCCACGCCCGGCGTTTCATATACGCCGAAATCGAGGCTGCTGCCCGGGTTGGCCAGGCGGTATGCCGGCTGGGCGCTCACATAGGGCGAGAAGGGGACCACGCTCAGCGTATCCGCCGCGGGTTGGGCATAGAGCGCGTAGGCGCCGTCTGCCTGCGACACCGCGTACAAATTGCCCGGCCGGGTGCGCACGATAGCGCCCGGAAAAGGCGGTTCGCCGGCGTCGCGCGTGCCGTTGTTGTTCTGGTCGGCGTACACCGTTCCGGTGAGCAGGTTGAGGTTGGGCGTGCGCCGCCAAACGCCGTTGAAATCGGCGCCTGCAAAGATCTGCTCCCCAAAAGTGGTCAGGGCCCGGCCGTTCAGGCTGCCCAGGCCGGTGTTGTAGGGCTGCCAGCTCAGCCCGAAATCCTGGCTGACCAGCACGCCATGCCCCCGCAGGGTCAGGAACAACAGGTTGTCCTTGGCCGTCATCGCCAGCGCTGCGGCCGACCAGGGCGTGTACACGATATTATCCGACCAGCTTGAGCCGTTGTCGGCCGATATGCGCAGGCCCTTCCGGGTCGAAACAAACAGGCGGCCTGATTCGTAAAAAAGATGATTGTCCGAGTTATTGCCAGGTATGCTTTGCGACAGCGTTTGGGTCCAGGTTAGGCCCTGGTCGTCGGAAATATAGGCGTTGCCGGAGTTGTCGGAATAAATAAACCGCCCGCCGATAATACGCAGGGCGTTATTGAAATTGTAGGTGCTTGCCGGCGGTTGAATGGTGTCGATGGCGCCCGTGTAGCGATCGATCCGATAGATGTTGGCGTTGCGTATCCAAACGATTTTTTCGCCCTCGACCTGGAAATAGTTTGGATCGCCGCTTCCAAGCTCATTCGCCAGGGTGTCCCAGCTGCCCGGGGTGTTGTAGGGGTACGCATACACCGTGCGATAAGCAGCCCAAAACAGCGTATCGCCCGAAATATCGAAATGGTAGCTGTTGCTTTGACTGTATGGGAGGGGAATCTCCTGCCAGTGAGCGCCCGCATCGACGCTGCCGAACAGTCCGACGGACGTGTGGGCAAACAGCGCCTGGTCGTTGGTGAACAACCGGTTCACAAAAGAATTGAACAGGCCGGTGTTGCGCTTTTCCCATTGCCCGGTGGCATGGTAATACCGCCAAACGCCATCGTTCCGGACACTATAGGCGCCGTCGGGCACCAGGATCGACGGAAAGCCTGCCGTCGGGTTATTACTCCACAGGTGCCAGCTGGCCCCGAAATCGGTGGTCCAGTACAGTTTATCCGTCCATCCGAACAGCGTATCGCCGCCGGCGTTGTAAAAATTGACGCTGTACATGGGCGGAACCGGCGGTGTGCCGAATAGCGTCCAGGTTTGGCCTAAATCGTGTGTGATCAGGTATTGGAGCGAGTCGGATTGAAAATTGGTGGCAATGATCAGGCTATCCTTCACGACATGCACCGTGCCGAACAGCGCCGCTGAGTCGGCGATCTGATACCAGGTGCCTGCGCCGTCGCGCGAGATAGAAAGCCCGTCGAAATAACTGCGTGTGAGCAGGGTAGCCGTATCGTACCGCACTTCGCTCACGTGTTGGGGCAGGGTTATCATCTGCCAGGTCAACCCATCGTCGGCGCTGCGGTGGAACTGGGAGTTGTCGATCAAAAACAGGTAATCCCGCACGGTGGCGAGCCGGTAATCGTCGGAATACGAAAACGGGATCTGGGAGATCATCGCCCAAGTCTGCCCGCCGTCCTGACTGCGGTAGACCCGGTTTTCGTAACTATTCCAGCCGAGTTCGTAGGCCCGCACAAAGGCGAACAAGGCGTCGTGGTGTACGTGCAGGTCGAGTACGGTGTAGTCTTTATTGACGGCGTTGTGAAAATACCAGTGCATGCCGTCGTCGGGCGAGTAATACAGGCCATTCGCTCCGGCCCAAAGGGTGTCGTGGTACAGGATCAGGTCCTGGGTATTGCCCCCTTCAGGGCCTTGTGTTTGTTGCCATTGAGCGTGTATGCGGGTGGAGGAGAGGTAAAGGCATGCAAAAAGCAGCAGGCGAGTGCGGAAGGCAGGTTTCATGAATCATATTTTTTGTTCAAGCAAATATAAGATACAGATGCGGAAAGCCGGCTGTTCGCGCACTGAGGCGAACAACCGGCTTCGGGTATCCGGAACCGCAGATATGCTTTATTTAAGCACCGGCATGTCGTCGACGCCTTTAAACGAGACGATTTTCCCATTGACCACCCGGAAGTGGTGGACATAATTGGCGCTGTAATTTTTACCGGTCGGGATAAGGGTAAAGTCGACGCTCAGCAGGATGATCACATCATCGCCGTCGGCCAAAAAACGCCAGGGCTGAAATTTGGCGTACTTGAATTTCGCGGCCAGTTCAGCGAAAAAATTGCCGACGCCGTCCTTGCCGGTAAAAACCCTGGGCTTGGAGTCGAAACTGCGGTCGTGAATTTCAAAGGTGGCATCGTCGGAGCAAAGGGCAAGCACGGCGGGCAGGTCGCCTTTCCCAAATGCATCGTATGCCGCCATGATCACTGCGGTATTCGGGTTGAGCATCGAACCGTAGCCGATGGCGCTGAGCATGCCGGCGGGGTTGGCGCTCCAGTGCGAACTGGCCAGGCCTGCCGGATTGATCTCAAGAACATCCACATCCTCCACGCGCGCCGATTTACCTGTGGCTGGCAGCATGCCGAACGGCCCGGTATTGGTGCCCGACAGGGTGACTTTCACATAGAAACGGCCGTTTTCGCCCGCGGCGATATCGTTGACCTGAAATTTCAGATCCGGAAACGCCGTGAAAAACATCTGGTAGGCTTCCACTGCCGCCTGCGGTGTTCTGACCGGGGCTGGGCCGGCGGAATACTCGGTAAAATCGGGGGCGCACATTTGAACGAATGTGGCGAAATCCCGGCGGTTGAGGGCATCGTAGGCTTTTCGGATGTTGGCTTTATTGTCTTGAGCGGATGCAAGTTGCAAGGAAAAGCAGAACAAGGCCAGGGCAAAAAAGGAAACTGGTTTCATTTGTTTAACATTGATTTGGTGATGAGCTGTTTGAACGGGACAAAATTCCCGCCTTCAAATGCCCAGCTGCCAGACCAATTGTTGGTCAACATTTGTTCATTCTGTTCGCCATTTGTAGCGTAAAAAAATGTCATTCAGATGTTTCGCTATGCTCAACATTTTAACCTCGATATGGCTATTTTACGCGTTGGAATATTGAGCGTAGCGAAATATCTGATTAATCACCGCTTACCCCAAACGATTTGTCATGTTGAGCGCAGCGAAACATCTGAATGTTATTAAAATTCGGGATGATTCATGTTGCTGCATTTCTATTTCAGTCCGTATTCACTTCACGCCAAAATCGCGCCGGATCTTGTTCAATGCGCTTCCGGCCTTTACCCACTCGATCTGCTGGGCGTTGTAGGTGTGGTTCACGGCAAACGTCTCGCTGCTGCCGTCGGCATGGTTGAGGCGGATCTGCAGCGGTTTGCCGGGCGCGAACTGCTCGAAGCCGAGGATGCTCACCTGGTCGTCCTGGCGGATCTTGTCGTAATCGGCCGGGTTGGCGAAGGTGAGGGCGAGCATGCCCTGTTTTTTGAGGTTGGTCTGGTGGATGCGGGCAAACGATTTGACCACCACCGCTTTCACGCCGAGGTAGCGCGGTTCCATGGCTGCGTGTTCGCGGCTGGAGCCCTCGCCATAGTTTTCTTCGCCAAACACGATGGTGCCGATGCCTTTTTTCTGGTAGTACCGGGCTGAGGCGGGCACTTCCATCCACTCGTTTTTCGCCAGGTTGAGCACCTTGTTGCGCTCGTCGTTGAAGGCGTTGGTGGCCCCGATCAGGCAGTTGTTGGAGATGTTCTCCAGGTGGCCGCGGTATTTGAGCCAGGGGCCGGCCATCGAAATGTGGTCGGTGGTGCATTTGCCCTTGGCTTTGATCAGGAGCCGCATGTTTTGCAACTGATCGGCGGTAATGGGCGCAAAGGGTTTCAGCAGCTGGAGGCGCTCCGATTTTTTATCGACGATCACTTTCACGCCCCCCTTGGCCGGTGCGATATAGCCGGCATCCTCCACCGCGAACCCCGCTTTGGGGAGTTCGATGCCTTTTGGCGGGTCGAGTTTGACGGCTTCGCCTTTGCGGTTGATCAGCGTGCTGCGTTTGGGGTTGAAGGTCAGGTCGCCGGCGATGGCGAAGGCGGTCACGATCTCCGGCGAAGCCACGAAGGCGTGGGTGTTGGGGTTGCCGTCGTTGCGGCCGGTGAAGTTGCGGTTAAAGGAGGTCATGATCGAGTTGGGGCGCTTGGCATCGTCGATGTGCCGGCTCCATTGGCCGATGCAGGGGCCGCAGGCGTTGGCGAGCACCACGCCGCCGATCTGTTCGAATTCTTTCAACAGGCCGTCGCGCTGGGCGGTATAGCGGATCTGCTCCGAGCCCGGCGTAATGGTGAATTCAGCCTGCACGTCGAGGTTTTTCTCCCTGGCCTGCCGGGCAATGGACGCGGCGCGGGTCAGGTCTTCGTAGGAGGAGTTGGTGCAGGAGCCGATGAGCCCTACTTCGAGTTTGACCGGGTATTTGTTCTTTTTCACCGCCGCGGCGAATTTGGACAGGGGCCAGGCGAGGTCGGGCGTGAAGGGGCCGTTGATATGCGGCTCCAGTTTCGACAGGTCGATCTCGATCACCTGGTCGAAGTATTGCGCGGGGTTGGCGTAGCACTCGGCGTCGCCCGTGAGGTACGGGGCGATTTTGTTGCACATGGCAGCCACCTTGTTGCGGCCCGTGGCTTTGAGGTAGCGGGCGATACTTTTGTCGTAGCCGAATGTGGAGGTGGTAGCCCCGATTTCGGCGCCCATATTACAGATGGTGCCTTTGCCGGTGGCGCTCATGCTTTGGGCGCCCGGGCCGAAGTATTCCACAATGGCGCCGGTGCCGCCTTTGACCGTCAGGATGCCGGCCACGGCGAGGATCACGTCTTTGGGCGATGTCCAACCGCGCAGTTTGCCGGTGAGGTGCACGCCGATCAGTTTGGGCATTTGCAGTTCCCAGCCCATGCCGCTCATGGCGTCCACCGCGTCGGCGCCACCCACGCCGATGGCGACCATGCCGAGGCCGCCGGCGTTGACGGTGTGCGAGTCGGTTCCGATCATCATGCCGCCCGGGAAGGCGTAGTTTTCCAGTACGATCTGGTGGATGATGCCGGCGCCGGGCTTCCAGAAGCCGATGCCGTATTTCTGGCTTACCGAGGAGAGAAAGTCGAACACTTCGCGGTTTTTATCGAGGGCGGTTTCCATGTCTTTCGCCGCGCCGACCTGGGCGGTGATCAGGTGGTCGCAGTGCACCGTGCTCGGCACAGCCACTTTTTTGCGGCCGCAGGTCATAAACTGAAGCAGGGCCATTTGGGCCGTGGCGTCTTGCATGGCCACGCGGTCGACCTGGAAGAACACGTAGTCGGAGCCGCGCTTGTATTCCTGCAGCGGACTGTCTGCGTGCAGGTGCGCGTACAGGATTTTTTCGGAAAGGGTGAGGGGGCGTTTCAGTTTGGCCTTGGCGGCATCCACGCGGGCCGGGAAGTCTTTGTAAAACGCCCGGATCATTTTCAAATCAAAAATCATGGTGCTAATGGTAGACGGTTGACGATGGATGGTTGTCGGTTTGGCGGCGGCGGGGTTTGATTCCCGGGTGGCCGGAAATGGGGTGAATGAGCGGGCGCGAAGGTATAGGTTTGCCTACTGATTTCAGAACCCGGCGAAGACTAAAAAGTTCGGCCCAGGCGACAATTCGTTCGATTTTAACCCATCCAGGGGGGAGTTTCGCACGCCAGGCGCTTTCTGCAGGATATTCGCCGGACGGTCACCGGTTATTGCGCCTGCCCTCTGAGCGCCAGCTGCGTCCAGGCGGCGAGCCCCGCTTCCAAAACGGCAAACAACAGCAGGGGCGGTTCGCCGAGCTTCATCAGCACCAGCACTGCCAGGCCCGCACAGAACACGTACCGGCCCCAAATGCTGGCCCGGAAATAAGCGATCACCTGGTTTTGGGTCATCACGAGGTAATAGTAAGCAAAAACAAGCGCCAGCAGTCCCAGAACCCGGATCCACACATCGCCGACAGGCTGCATGCCGAACATCGACAAAACGACATTGGGTATCAAGAGGAACCCGCTACCCGCGATCACCATATAGACGATCTGAGCATACATGGAATTGGTTGCGTTTTTCATTTTGTTAAACGTGTGGTTAATAGTTACGAAGGTTGAATGGCAAAGGGAACCCGGCAAAAGACAGGGCCATTTTGCCGGGTTAAAATTGGGGAAAACAACCGGATACTACTACCGCTTGATGCAGTTTTTGCGCGATCCGTTCGAAATACCGGTACTGCACTTTTATCCTTTTTGCCCGCCCGTTCCCTGGCGCAGCCTCGCCCTGTGTCTTCAGGTTGTTTCTGAGCGTTCGACCCACCTTTGCCGCCGGGAGCCGGCTAAAATTGTGCACTTCCGACAAATTTATTTGTTCCGACACGCAAACGTTGGTTGAATAATTGCAGTTGCCTTACCTTGGTTTGGTCTAATCCGGCCGCACCTCACTCATGATGTCTTTTGCCAGTGCCAATACCGCGCCCAACTCCACCCATAGCGCTATTCTGAACGCATTGTGGTACTTTGAAATCTTCCGGTACCCGCTGACGGCGGATGAACTGTATGCATTTGCCAATTGCCCGGGCGTGGCGCCGGTCGACTTTACTGAAAAACTGGACGAGTTGTTGGCCGAAGGCCTGGTTTTCGGGTACGGCGGGTACTATCAAAGCCAGCCGGACCCGGCGTGGGTGCACCGGCGGCTCGATTTTAACCAACGCGCCGAAGCCTACCTGCCGATTGCGCGGCGCATGGCGCGACTCATCGGCGCTTTCCCCTATGTGCGCGGGGTATTTGTTTCGGGCTCCATGTCTAAAAACGCCATGGCGCCCGACGGCGATATCGATTTTTTCATGATCACCGAACCGGGCCGGCTCTGGCTGGCGCGCACCTTGTTGGTGTTGTTTAAAAAAATATTCCTCTTCAATTCGCACAAGTACTTCTGCGTCAATTACTTTATCGATACGGAGCACCTCGAGATCGAAGAGAAAAACCTGTTTACGGCTACTGAAACGGTCACGCTGTTACCCTTGTACGGCCGCGAGTGGCACGATCGCTTTTGCGCCGCCAACGGTTGGGTGGAAACCTACCTGCCCAACTTTCCGCGGCGCCCGAATCAAGCTACGCCCCTACACCGGCGCGGGCTGTTCAAAAAAGCAGCCGAGTGGTTGTTGGGCGGCGCGCTGGGCGCCTGGGCCGACCGGAACGTCATGCGGATGACGGTCTGGTATTGGCGGCGCAAATTCCGCCATTTCGACGATCGCACCTTCGATGGCGCCCTCAAATCGCGCCGCTATGTGTCCAAACACCACCCCCTGTATTTCCAGCAAAAAGTCATGATGGCCTATTCGGAACGCGTGGCAAACGGCTTGCAGGTATAACCTGCTTTCGCAGCATAGTCTGTATTTTACCCCCCAAAAGACAGCTGATGATACTTGCTTTCAAACCGGTTTCCCGCAATTGGCGTCCACGTGTTGTGGCTGGGTGTTTCGCTGGCGCAAGCCTGCTCTTGCTGCTCGCTTTATTGTATCCCCAAGTGCTTCGCGCCCAGGAAAAACCGGACCTTTCCTATTACCTGCCGGCCATTTCCTACAACCCGGCCATCCCAACGCCCGCGCAATTTCTCGGCTACGAGGTCGGCGAATGGCACGTAACGCACGACCAACTCGTGGGGTACATGCGCGAACTGGACCGCGTCAGCGACCGCATCGCCATCCAGGAGTACGGGCGTTCGTACGAGCATCGCCTGCTCCTCTGCTTGACGATCACCGCCCCGGAGAACCATGCCCGCCTGGAGGACATTCGCCGTCAACGCCGCCAACTCGCCGACCCGTCGGTGAGTGCCCGGCTCGACCCCGCGCAGTTTCCGGCAGTGGCCTATATGGGCTATTCCATCCACGGCAACGAAGCCAGCGGCGCCAACGCCGCCCTGCTGGTGGCGTATTATCTCGCCGCTGCGCAAACGCCCGAGGTGGACCGGCTGTTGAAAAATACCATCATCCTGCTCGATCCGAGTTTTAACCCCGACGGCTTGCAGCGTTTCTCCGCCTGGGTGAACAGTCGCCGCAGCCAATCGCTGATGCCCGACCCCGCCCACGACGAGTTCAACGAGCCCTGGCCGGGCGGGCGCACCAACCACTACTGGTTCGACCTGAACCGCGACTGGCTGGCGCTGCAACAACCCGAAGTGCCCGGCCGGGTAGCCATTTTTCAGGACTGGCTGCCCAACACCCTCACCGATCACCACGAAATGGGCAGCAATTCCACTTTCTTTTTCCAGCCCGGCGTGCCCAGCCGGGTAAACCCCATCACGCCCGCGCGCAACCAGGAACTGACTGCCCGTATTGCCCAATATCATGCACGGTTCCTGTCGGAGCATAAAGTGCTGTTCTACTCGGGCGAGAATTACGACGACTTTTATTACGGCAAAGGCTCTACGTACCCCGACGCCAACGGCTGCATCGGCATCTTGTTCGAGCAAGCCAGCAGCCGCGGCAGCGCCCAGGAGACGGAAAACGGCCTGTTGACTTTTCCCTATACCATCCGCAACCAGGTGCTCACTTCGCTGTCGACCATGCAGGCCCTGCTCGATCTGCGCGTGGAACTCAATACCTACCTGCGCGATTTTTTCCAGAGCGCCCTCGAGCAGGCCCGTGCGGGCGAAACCCGGGCGTATGTATTTGGCGATTCGCTCGAAGGCCGGCCGACCCAGAAATTCCTGCACCTGCTGTTGCAGCATCGCGTCCGGGTGTATGCCGCTTCCGACGATGTACAGGCCAACGGGCAAACATTTGCCCGTGGCCACAGCTGGCTGGTGCCCACCGAGCAGCCGGCTTTTCGCCTCGTCAGCGCCATGTTTCAGCGCGATACCACGTTTCAGGACAGCATATTCTACGATATCTCGGCCTGGACGCTCCCCGATGCTTTTGGCCTTCACTGGGCCGCGCTCGACCGGCGCAATTTTCAGCAACGCTGGCTGGGCCGCGAGGTGACTGCCGCGCCGGCAACAAATCCGCTACCGCCGATGCAGGTGGCCGACTCGGCCTTTGCCCTGGTGGTGGATAGCCGGGGGTATGATCTGCCGCGTGCGCTGGCTGCCTTGCACCGGGCGGGGGTGCGGGTGAAAGTAGCCGCCAAACCGTTCAGGGCCAATGGCCTTGATTTCGATGCCGGCAGTCTGGCCATCCCCCTGGAAAAACAGCCCCTCGATGGGAATGGCATTTACAGCGTCATGCAAAAAAGCGGCGCGCAAGACCTGCGCATCCAAGTGCTGGGCAATGGGCTCACCCCCGAGGGCCCCGACCTGGGCAGTAGCAATTTCATCACCCTGCGCGCCCCGAAGGTGGTGCTGGTTACCGGGCGGGGCGCCCGGCCCGAAGACACCGGCGAGATCTGGCACCTGCTCGACGTGCGGTATGGTCTGACGCCGTTGCTGATCGAATCGGAGCGGTTCACTAACCTGAACCTGGATCGCTACAACGTGGTGGTCCTGGCCGACGGCACGTTCAATCTTCTGCCGGTGGAACGCCTGCGTGAATTTGTCAGCAACGGCGGCACGTTGATCGCCACCGGGGCCAGCCTGCGCTGGCTGAAAAGCAACGGGCTGGCAACACTCGAATTTCGAAACCCGCCGCCTCCCGAACCCGAACGCCGCGCCTACGGCAATCTGGCGGAAGACCGCGGCGCACAGAGCCTGCCGGGCGCCATCTTCGACGTGCTCCTCGACCGCACGCATCCGCTGTGTTACGGATATGAGTCGGATCGCGTGGCCATGTTCCAGGGCGACACTATTTTTGTGGAAACGGCCAAAAACCCCTATGCCACGCCGGCTGTTTTCGCTGCGCATCCGCTGTTGGCGGGTTATGTGCCGTCCCGGCAAAAAAAACTGGTGCCAGGCGCAGCGGCCATCGTGGTCGGAGGGCTGGGCCGCGGGCAGATCATCTGTTTCTCCGGCAACCCGAATTTCCGCGGGTTTTGGTACGGCACCAACCGGCTGTTTGCCAATGCCGTCTTTTTTGGCAATTTGATCAGCCGGGATGCAGTGGAACGCAAATAAACCGTCCGATGACACTGTTTTTTTTCTGTTTGCTCTATTTCGCCCTGCACAGCGCGCTGGCCTCCGGGCCGCTAAAGGCCCTGGTCCGGCGCCGGCTCACTGCTGCCGACCGTTGGTACCGGATGGCCTACAATGGCTTCGCTGCCGGCGGATTGGCGTGGCTGCTATGGCAATTGGCCCGGCAGCCGGTCGATTATTGGTTCGAACCAGGTCCTGCGGTCCGGTACCTGGGGGCCGGTCTCGCCGCGGCGGGCGCAGGTCTGCTTTGGATGGCGTTTAAACCGTACAACACCCGCGAGTTTTTCGGACTGGAACAGCTATCGGGCATGCCGGTGCCGCCACCGGTTCTTCATACCGGAGGCTTGAACGCGTGGGTGCGCCACCCGCTGTATTTCGGCACGCTGGTGTTGCTCGCGGGCGGCTGGTTGTTGTTTCCTACGCGGGCGGCTACGGCGGTTTTGGCCAGCGTAGTGCTGTATTTGCCGGCCGGTATTTATTTTGAAGAAAAAAAATTGTTGCAACAGTTCGGCGCCGCCTATCGGGATTATCAGAAACGGGTGAAATGCCTGATCCCCCTGATTTGGTAACTTTACCTGCTCATCCCCAGCAAGCTCTCGTCTGCTCATCTCGCCATAAATCCTACTTTTGCAGCAAAATTGCCGATATGCATCGCTTGTTCATACTGACATTGCCGCTTGTTTTCTGTTCGCTTCTTTGGGCCTGTGTGCCACCGGAGAAGAAGCGGCCGGCCAATCAAATCATCAACCTTGACCTCAGCAACCCGGAGCTGCAGCATGTGTATGACCTGCGCGACCAGGGTCGCACCGACAGCCTGTTGCGGTACCTCAGCCACAGCAGTGCCACGTTGCGGTATCTGGCCGCCTTGTCTTTCGCATCGGTGCGCGACTCCAACGCGGTGGAACCCCTGGTGCCGCTGCTGGGCGATACGTTGGAAGAAGTGCGCATAGCGGCGGCTTTTGCCCTTGGCCAAATCGGCTCGCCGCGCGCCGAGCAGCCGCTGTTGAACGCCTTCCGGCAGGATGACTCCCTGTCGCAACACCAGCGGTTCAATGCCATCGTACTGGAAGCCATCGGCAAATGCGGTACGCTGGTTAACCTCCGGAACATTGCTACGGTCAGCACCTATTACCCGTCGGACACGCTTTTGCTCGAAGGCCAGTGCCGGGCTGTATACCGCTTCGGGTTGCGCCACATCACCGACCCGGTGGCCACGGCGCGGATGGTCGGTTATGTGGCCAATGAACACATTCCCGAATCGGCGCGCCTTATGGCAGCGCATTATTTGGGCCGCACCGAGGAGGTGCACCCCGACAGTTTGCAGGCCGTACAACTGGCTGCGGCGTTTGTGCGTTCGGCCGACCCGGATATCCGCATGGCCCTGGCGCGCGCGCTGGCAAAATCGCAAACGGCGCCGGCATTCGGGATTTTGTCGAAAGTGATCAATACGGAGCAGGACTGGCGGGTGAAATGCGAACTGATCAAAGCAATGGCCAAATTTGACTACGATACGGTGCGCGCCCTGGTAGCGCCTTTTGTCCAGGACCTGAACCCGCACGTATCGCGCACTGCCGCCGAGTTTTTTGTAGCCAACGGCCAGGCAAAAGACGGCGATTATTACTGGCATATCGCCCGCGACAACCCCGACCTGCCCTGGTTCACGCGCATTCCGTTGTACCGCGCGTCGTATAAATGGCTTTCTGGTAAAGAACTGCCGGAAAAGAAAGAATACCTGAACTACCGCCTGCGCGATTTTTTCCTGAAATCGCAAAACCCCTATGAACGCGCCGCATGCCTGAACGCCCTGACCGAGTTTGGCTGGCAGTACCGCTGGATTCACGACAAAGGCATGAACGACCCCAGCCCCGTGGTGCGCAGCACGGCTGCCGAAGCGCTGGCCGGGATTTGCCAGCGCCCCGATTTTTACCGGTTTTTCGGCGAAAACGCATCCGGCGTCCGGCGTGAATTGCTCTATTACCTGCGCGAAATTGTGGCCGCGGGCGACCCGGGCATGATCGCTGCGTCGGCGGACGGATTCCGCGCCGAAGCGCTGGATTTCCGCCGGTCGACCGACAGTACCGATATTGCGGCCCTGCAAACAGCCTTGCAAAAACTGCAACTCCCGCGCGATTACGAGGGTTATACGGCCCTGGAAAAAGCGATCGCCTACCTGCAGGGCAAACCCCTGCCGCCGGCGCGCAAGCCGGATTACAACCACCCGATCGACTGGAAACTGCTCGGCAGTCTGAACCAGTCCTCCCGGGTCACGATCGAAACCCAGAAAGGCAAGATCAGCCTGCAATTGTATCCGGTGTGGGCGCCGGGGTCGGTGGCCAATTTCGTTGCCTTGGCCAAAAGCGGGTTTTTCGACGGCAAGGCGTTTCACCGGGTGGTGCCCAATTTCGTGGTGCAGGGCGGCTGTCCGCGCGGCGATGGATACGGCGCCCTCGACTACTCCATCCGGACCGAGATTGGCCTGGCCTGGTACGACGATGAAGGATACCTCGGCATGGCCTCATCGGGCCCCGATACCGAGGGCACGCAGTTTTTTATCACCCATTCCTCCACGCCCCATCTCGACGGTCGCTACACGATCTTTGGCAAGGTAGCCCAGGGCATGGACGTGGTAAGTCAGTTGCAGGTAGGCGATGTGATCCAAAAGGTGACGGTGCAGTGAGGGGGGGCAGAGGTTTCAGAGGGTTTCAGGGTTTCAGGAGGTTTCAGGGGTTTCAGGAGGTTTCAGGGTTTCAGAGGTTTCAGGAGGTTTCAGGGTTTCAGATGTTTCAGGGTTTCGGGGTTTCAAGGTTTCAGAGGGTTTCAGGTGTTTTCAGGGTATCAGCGGTTATCGGGAAAAGGGTATGATGGTAGGGGGGG
>JBGARJ010000072.1:0-22556 GCA_044230315.1 Saprospiraceae bacterium | reverse complement strand
CTTAAAGAAATGTTGGTGTCTTTAGCGGTGGGGTTCACCTCTTCCCATTCCGAACAGAGCAGTTAAGCCCTCCAGCGCTGATGGTACTGCGGTAGTTGCCGCGGGAGAGTAGGTCGATGCCAACTCAAACTACATAGCCCGGCTCGCACACGCGAGCCGGGCTTTTTTTGTTGGTTATTCTTTCATCGTTACTTAATTTCTGAAAAGCGAGCATTTCTGCAAATTAGGAATCTCAATACTAAATTGCATGAAAAGTGGCCGGCAACCCGAAACCCAACTCCTCCAATTCAGCATCCATTCCAAAGCGGTAACCTGCATCGGCCCAAGGCAAATCTGCACTCCCGCAGGAACGCAGCGGCGCTTACCAAATCCGGAGTTGGCGAACGCTCGCCGAATTCGATGGCCTCTAATGCCGGGTAATACGTTATTTTTACCCGTCCAAAACACACCATTGAACGCCGATGGCCCTTCTCCTTCCCGTCTTCGACCTCGACGATACCGTCGAAAGCATCAAAAACACCGGTTGCGTCCTGCTGGTCGGCCCTATGCTGCTCCGCTATCGCGGCCGGCCCGTGCAACACTACCTGCGCGAACACCTGCTCGAACTGGCCAAACCCGGCGACATCGAATTCTACTACGAGCAGGAGGCGCTCTTCCTCTTTTCCGGCACCTCTGCGCGCATCCGGGTGAAGAAAAAAGCCAAAGAGTGGCTGCGCCAGTGCTGGGCCGACCCTGAATTCCAGGCCGAGAACGCCGAAACGCTGCACCTGCTCGCCCAACTGCCCGTGCACCTCGTCATCAGCACCACGCCCGACAAATTCCTGTCGGCAGCCCTCGCCGCGTACCAAATCCAGCACCAGACCGGCTTCTTCGTCGGCGGCAACAAGGAAGTGCGCAAAGTCGCCCCGCCCACGCTGCACAAACCCCTGGTGTACAACCTCTGCGGCTCGGTCGACGACCATGAATCGCTCATACTCGACTACGAGGACCTGTACAAATACATGAAAAGTGTGCTCGACGCCGGACGCCTGCCCACAGCCCTCACCGACGCCCTGGTCGACGCCGACAAGTTTATTTTCCTGGGCTTCGAACTGGAAAAATGGCATACCCAAATGCTGATCCAACTCCTGATGGAAATCCTCGAAAACCGCGAAAAATTTGCCTCGCGACCCAACTACCCCGACGACGATTTCCGCCGCTTCTTCGAGGGCCACTTCCATATGGCCCCGCTCGACTGGACCGAACAGGACGATTTCCTGCGCGACCTGCTCCAGGCCTTCCAGTCCAAACACCCCCAACTGGTGCGCCGCACCGAGCGCAACTACGACACCCGCCTGGCCTTCGTGCGGCAATATGTGGAGGAAAACGACTTCACCAACGCCCTGAACGAACTCGAAGTCGCTGCGGCCGGCGACGCGGCCCGTAACGACGTCGCCCAACTCAAGAGCCGCTACGCCGACTTCCTGGCCCAACAAGACACCCTGCACCCCGACACCCGCCAGGCTGCGCGCAACAAATTGGCCGCCGACATCCTAGCCACCGCCACCGAAATCCTGAACGCCCGATGAACGACGCCCGCCTCTCCCGACGCTACCCCGGCGTGACGCCCTTCGAGCGCGAACAGGAGCACCTGTTCTTCGGCCGCGACCGCGAGATCGCCGACCTGCTTCGCCTCTGCGCCCTCGAACGCCTGCTCGTGTTGTTCGGCAAATCGGGCCACGGCAAAAGCTCGCTGCTCAACGCCGGCCTGCTACCCAAACTCCCCATAGCGTTTCGCGGCAAAACCTGCATACCCATCGTGATCCGGCTGGGCGCTTACGCCCGCGGGGAAAGCCTGCCGCCCCGGGAAGCCTTGCTCGCCGAACTCGAACGCGCCTGCCCGCCCGCGCCCGGCACGGAATTCTACGAAAGCCTGCCCACCGGCCGCACCCTCTGGCGGGAATTCAAACGACGCCAGATCGTTCAAACGTCGAACGCAAGTCTTCAAACTTCTTTCGTCTTGCTGTTCGACCAGTTCGAAGAGTTTTTTCTCTACCCGCCGGAACACCAGCAGCAATTCCGCCAGGAACTCTCCGAACTGCTCTATACCGAAATCCCGCAGGCGGCTTTCCACGAGTTCGACCGGCTCGGCGATTCCGAGCAGGACCATCTTTCCGCTCCACTCGACGCGCACGCGATGTTCGCCATCCGCTCCGACCGCTTGCACCTGCTCGACAGCATGAAGCAGGAACTGCCCGACATCCTGCGCAAGCGCTACGAGCTGCGCGGCCTCAGCGCCGAACAAGCCGAAGCAGCCATGGTGCTGCCCGCCGCCGCCGCGGATGCGCGCTTCGACACCCTGCCCTTCCGTTTCGAAGCCGAAGCCCTGCAACGCATTACCCAGGCCCTCAGCCGCGGCGACTCGGGCGAGGAGGCGGGCCGGATCGAGTCTTTTCAACTCCAGATCGTCTGCCAGAGCATCGAAGACGCCGTGCGCGCCCGCAACCGCCGCGGCGAAACCACCGTGACCGTCGCCGCCGCCGATTTGCCCGATTTTGAAAAAATATTCGAAAACTACTATGCTGCGCGCATCGCCAGCCTGGCCGACCCCGCCCGCGAGCGCGCCGCCCGCCTGCTGCTCGAAGAAGAACTGCTGTATGTGGACGAAGCCAGGGGCGAGGCCCGGCGCCTGAGCATGGACGGCGACGCCCTGGTAGCCAACCTCCGCGCCAAACACGGCCTGGAACTGCCGCCCGCGCTGCTCGACGCCCTGGTGAACGCCTTCCTCGTGCGCCGCGAGCAAACCGCCCGCGGCACCCACTACGAGATCAGCCACGATACCCTAATGGGCGCCATGCTGGCCGCGCGTGAAGAACGGCGACGCGAAGAACGGGAAGCAGCCGAACGCGAGCGCTTGCGGGCGGAGGCGGAGCGGCAGAAAGCCGAGCGCGAAAAAATAGCCCGCGCCCGCCGCCGCAATGCCTTCTTTACCGCAGCGGCCCTGCTCTTGCTCGGCTGGGCCCTGTGGAGCGCCTACAATGCCAGCCGGAAAACCCGCCTCGCCGAAGCCAAAACCCTGGAGGCCGAACGCGCCGACAGCGTGGCTCGGGCCGCTATCGATACTGCCGCTCTGAAAACCCGGTATGCCCAACTTCAGGAAAAGCAGGCCCGCGCAGCGCTCTCCGCTGCTGAAGCCGCCGAACTCAGGGCTATGCAGGAACAGGCCAAGGCCAACGCGGCCAAGGCCGAAGCGGTGGGCGGCCTGCTCAAAGACGCGAAAAGCGACATCTTGCATCTCGACTTTGCTGCCGCGAAGGAAAAACTGTTTAAGGCTGCCGACCTAGGCGTGCGGAGCCGGGAAGTAGGGTTGGCGCTCATGGAACCGGCATTCTGGTATATCGAAAGCGAGCAAACGGATAAGGCTGCCCCGTTACTTACCCGCACGGCCTCTTTGCTGAACAAACCTGTGCCCGCAAGGCCGGCGAACCGGGCAGCAGCGGAAAAAAACCTTCAGGCACTTGACGGCAAGCGCTACGCCGCGCTTCAGCAGTTATACTACCCTAATATGCTGCCCATACCCGCCGGCCGCTTTTGGATGGGCTGCGACAGCACCCGCGATGAAAATTGCAGCGACGACGAGCGCCCCCGACATGAAGTGCAACTCGCCGCTTTCCGGCTGGCCGAAACGGAGACGACCATGCGGCAGTACGGATTATACTGTGCCGCAAAAGGACTGGATATTCGGGATTTTCACCAAAAATCCTGGGAACTCCGGGGAGATGCGCCGGTCATCTACGTCAGCTGGTATCAGGCAATCCTGTACGCCAACTGGTTGAGCGCGCAATTCGGACTGGAGCCCGCTTACGATATCGTCGATGTGGAAGAAACCGACGGAGCGCCTTACTTTACCGCCGTTCCGCGCCGCGGTGCAACCGGGTATCGCCTGCCCGCCGAAGCGGAGTGGGAATATGCCGCCCGCGGGAACGAAGGCTATCGTTATGCCGGCAGCGACGATCTGGACGCCGTGGCGTGGTCTGCCGCCAATAGTAACCGGACGAACCCGGTACAGGGTAAAAATGCGAACGGATTCGGGCTGTATGATATGAGCGGTAACGTTTGGGAATGGTGTTGGGACTGGTGTGAGGGATATGTAAATACTGAGAATCTTCAAGTCAATCCGACAGGTCCAGATAAGGGCGCGGGCCGTGTCAGCCGCGGCGGCTCCTGGGGCAACGACGCGGGGCACTGCCGCGTGTCGAACCGCGGCGGCTGGAATCCGGGCCACCGCAGCTACGCCCTCGGCTTCCGCCTGGCTTCGTTCCGTCAGTGAAGTGGGTGGCCACGCCGGCCATCATCTATTGAGCAACCGACAGGGGAGAACAAGCGCAGGCCGCAAGCGCAATGAAGGGCGGGCGGTGAGCCGCTCGCCGGCGGAGTGGAGGAGCGGTGCGGCGCGAGGACATAGCCATCAACTTAAGGAGTTTGGTATTGATAATCAATTGATTACATGATTGCAGATTATACGATTGGGATTAAATGATTTAAACGGGAATTCACCATCCTGCATCAAGGGTTGTTTGGTGGTTTGTTTGCTTAGATGGCGAGTACGCTGCGGTTACTTCTTCAATCATGTAATCCTGTAATCGATTAATCTTCAATCTGTCAGGACCTGTCATTCCCACACGACTATGGTGCGAGGCGCAGCCCCAGGCGATAAAAGGTGAACGGTGCGCATATACGGCAAAAGATATTTTTCACGATGCGGCTAAAAACGCGCTTGAAAAAGCGGGTTGACCATTACGCACGAGTTATCCGATTCGGGATAAATACGCGATATGCGCTTGGTGACATCGATCTGGCAGCCGAACGGGTCATCGCTATGGAAAAAGTGGAAAAAATGTTGTTGAAGTGAAGAGCTTGCTTCAACCTTCACTGACCTATGAATTCCACGCCGTTTTGGGCAAATTTCGGTGGTTACCCAGGTATGGACTCAAACATCAGGAACCCTGAACGGGTTTTGTATGTGGCGATACTGCTTTTTGCCCGAATAAAATTTCAGATGCTGGCTTCGATGGAAGTAATTGAAATTTACCAGGTCCGCATCATTGTTTTTTGCCGAATACCGAAACAATTGTAACATGGATCGAATAAAAATATCAGGATGTCGTGATAAGCCTGCTTCAGGACCATAAACAGGCCGGTGCGCACAGGAGGAAACGTTTATTATTACCGATCGGGAACACAATCATTTTCAGGTATTGCTGGCCGGTTGGTTGGATGAGGACAATTTGGCCATGGGAATCGTGTTGCATTTTCAGATCAAACCGGATGGGAAGGTGTGGATATTAGCGAATTGACAGAGGACGATGTCGTTTCAAGCGCTGGTGGACTGCGGCATACCGCATTCGGATATCGTCCTGGGCTTTCACCCCAAATATGTGCGCCAACATACGGGTTATGCCGTGGTCTGATCCCCTTCTTTTTGCCCGCCATGAATCTTTCCACTGCCGAAAATCTTTATTTGTTACGCCCTGGAAGACCGCCCGCCCTCGAATCGCCTGCGGGCCACCTCGCCGTTTTCGAGCGCAACGGTGCGGTGAGTTTGCACGACCGCGAAAATCACCGGCGCAGTGACTGACGATGCGATCCGCGTCAACCTCGCAAGCGCCGACATCGTGCTGTTGTTCGTCAGCCCCGATTTTTCCGCTCCGACCACATCCACCCGTCGAACTGACCGAAGCCCTGCAGCGCGACCGCGACCGGGAGGCGCTCGTCGTGCCGGTCATTTCGAAAATGCCTCTGGCAACAAACACGGCGAACTGGCCCGCCTGCAAGCTCCTGCTCGTCGAAGCGCACCCTGCTCGACCGCAGCCACTGGCCCGAACCCGACGACGGTTTCTACGACATTGCCGAGGGCTTCGACCGCATCCTCGACGACCTCGACACCGTCGCCCGCCGCCGGCGCAAAACGAGGCTCCGCTGGAAGTCGCCGCCGTCAGGCTGAACAGGAGCGGCAAAAGCGGAGCCTGGCGCGAAAAAAACAGGAAGCGGTAGAACGCAAAAAACGCGAAGATGAAGCGCTTGAAGCGGAACAAAAACGCCGGAAAGAAGCGGCTGCGCAGAAAAATCCTTGCAGCCGGAAATGGTGCTGAACTGCGGCTCTTTCAATTAGGCGGAACCCATTCTGTTACGGTTCCCGACTTCGCGATCGGCAAATACCCGGTCACGCAAAAACTGTGGCAGGCGATCATGGGCGGAAACCCTTCGCGTTTCAAAGGGGAAGAATTTGCCTGTGGAACAAGTCAATTGGGATGACGTGCAGAAATTTCTGCAAAAACTCAACGCCCGTTTCCAAGGGAACAATTACCGGCTGCCCAGCGAGGCAGAGTGGGAATACGCAGCGCGCGGCGGGGCCGGTTCAAAGGCTATACGTATGCCGGAGGTAATGTCCTGGACAAAGTCGGGTGGTACAGTGGAAATTCTGGCAATAAAACGCAACCGGTCGGACAAAAAGCGCCGAACGAATTGGGGTTGTATGACGCAGAGCGGAAATGTATGGGAATGGTGCGAAGACGACGGCATGCCAACCTGGATGGCGTTCCGAGGACGGCAGCGCCTGGACAGACCAACCCAACCGGGGCGCGTGCCGTGTCAGCCGGCGGCGGCTCCTGGGGCAACGACGCGGGGAACTGCCGCGTGTCGTTCCGCAGCCACTGGCGCCCGGACTACCGCGGCTACGGCCTCGGCTTCCGCCTGGCTTCGTTCCTTCAGTGAAGTGGGTGGCCACTCCGGCCATCTATTGAGCAACCGACAGGGGAGAAATAAAGCGTAGCGCCGCAGCTGCCGGCGGAGTGGAGCCGGGCAGGCACGGCGGGAGATAATCAATTGCCCGCCGGCGATGATTTAAGATTAAATGGAGGAGGCGGTTGTCGGTGGTTTGTTTGCTTAGATGGCGTGTACGCTGCGGTTAGTAATCGAATCGATTAATCTTTCAATTCAATCGGATCCGTCAACGGCTATGGGGGCCGAGAAAGTGACTTTAGCATTTCCCCGTTCCAAAATCAATAGTGCTATAAAATCTCTGCGATTTCAAATCTTCCAGCCTGTTTCGCCCCCGGCCAAAAAACGCCTATCTTTGTCGACGGTTAATACTTTTTAGAATGGACCTGACTACCGCCACTACCCGCATGCCCTTTCGAACAACTGCTGACGGCACCATCCGGATCGGCAAGACGAGGGTGTCGCTGGACACTTTGATCGGCATTTTTAAAAACGGCGCAACTCCGGAGGAGATCGTGTACCAATTTCCGGTGCTTGACCTGGGCGATGTATATGTAGTAATCGGATTTTACCTCCAACACCAGGAAACAGTAGAGCAATACCTGCAGCGACAAACCGCAGCGGAGACCCGCAGCCGGCAGGATGTGCAAACGCAATTCCCCCAATTGCCGGCCGGCCTTCGGCAACAATTGCTCAAGCGCCGGGCCGTTCAAAAACCAACGGCACCCTGATGCGTTTCCTGGCCGACGAAAATTTCAATAACCACATCATCAGAGGTCTGTTGCTTCAAAAACAGGACCTCAACCTTGTTCGTGTCCAGGATGTCGGGCTTTCCGGCCGGGAAGACCAGGAGGTATTGGCCTGGGCGCTTACCGAGAATCGCGTTTTGCTCACCCACGATATTAAAACGATCCCGGCTTTTGCTATCGATCAGCTGAAATCCGGCCATTTGATTCCCGGGATTTTACTCGTTCCGTGGGATGCTCCGGTCGGAACCGTGATTGCCGACTTGCTGCTCCTGATCGAATGCAGCGTACAGCAAGAATGGAACGGCCAAATTCACTATGTACCCTTCTAATGGAATTTTATTTCAAAGGGTTCTTGATATTTTTGCCCTGCCATGGCCGAAACACCGCTGAAAATCTTTATTTGTTACGCCCGGGAAGACCGCCCGGCCCTCGAATCGCTCATGGGCCACCTGGCCGTCTTCGAGCGCAACGGCGCAGTGGAGTTTTGGTACGACCGCGAAATCACGGGCGGGCAGGACTGGGACGATACCATCCGCGTCAACCTCAAAAGCGCCGACATCGTGCTGCTGCTCGTCAGCCCCGATTTTTTCCGCTCCGACTACATCCACTCCGTCGAATTGACCGAAGCCCTGCAGCGCGACCGCGACCGGGAGGCGCTCGTCGTGCCGGTCATTCTGAAAAAATGCCTCTGGCACAAACACGGCGAACTGGCCCGCCTGCAAGCCCTGCCCGCCGAAGCGCACCCCGTTTTCGACCGCAGCCACTGGCCCGAACCCGACGACGGTTTCTACGACATTGCCGAGGGCTTCGACCGCATCCTCGACGACCCCGACACCGCCGCCCGCCGCCGGCGCAAAAACGAGCGGCTCCGCCGGGAAGCCGAAGCCGCCGAACACGAGCGGCAAAAAGTGGAGCTGGCGCGAAAAAAACAGGAAGCGGTAGAACGCAAAAAACGCCGGAAAGAAGCGGCTGCGCAGGAAAAATCCTTGCAGCCGGAAATGGTGCTGATCCGTGGCGGCTCTTTCAAATTAGGCGGAACCCATTCTGTTACGGTTCCCGACTTCGCGATCGGCAAATACCCGGTCACGCAAAAACTGTGGCAGGCGATCATGGGAAATTTGCCTGTGGAACAAGTTAGTTGGGATGACGTGCAGAAATTTCTGCAAAAACTCAACGCCCGTTTTCCGGGGAACAATTACCGGCTGCCCAGCGAGGCAGAGTGGGAATACGCAGCGCGCGGCGGGGCTGGTTCAAAAGGCTATACGTATGCGGGAAGTAATGATCTGGACAAAGTCGGGTGGTACAGTGAAAATTCTGGCAATAAAACGCAACCGGTCGGACAAAAAGCGCCGAATGAATTGGGGTTGTATGACCTGAGCGGAAATGTATGGGAATGGTGCGAAGACGATTGGCATGACAACCTGAATGGCGTTCCGAAGGACGGCAGCGCCTGGACAGACCAACCCAAGCGGGGCTCGTCCCGTGTCTACCGCGGCGGCTCCTGGAACTACGGCGCGGGGCACTGCCGCGTGTCGACCCGCAACATCTGGATTCCGGTCAACCGCTTCCACGACCTCGGCTTCCGCCTGGCTTCGTTCCTGCAGTGAAGTGGGCTAGTACTCCGGCCATCTATGGAGCGACCCCAGTAGGATGGAGGAGCGGCGTGGAGCGGTCGAGAGGAAAGTACTTTTTTACTTCCTCGTACCCAACTGCAGTAATTCGGCAGGTTTTTGCAAACAATTGAAAATAATGCCTCGTGGATGAAACCTGATTTCCGGACATTCTCGTTATCCCGCCTGTGCCCCTCCCATCCACTGCAACACCATTTTGATCGCGCCATATGAATACGCCTCGCCGAAGTGCGTTTTGGCTTCGGCGCTTGCCGTGGTGTTGTTTTCCAGAAAAAAGGCTTCGATTTTCCGCACATCGGACTCGTCGAGCAGGTCGAAGATGTTCAATTCGCCCAGTCCGATAAAATGGGCCAGGTGCCCTTCGATGGTGGAACGCGCAAAACCGCGTTCGGCCGCGATCTCGTCGATGGTTTTGCCCGCTTTGTACAGCTCGAAGCTCAGGGCCTTCGTATCGGGTTTGGGCGTTTTTTCAACAGCCGGTTCGGGAAGATCCAGCGGAGCGGTCGGAATACCATTTTCGTCGCAGTATTCCCGGACGAGCGCCACCAGCTCGGCCCCGAACTGTTTGCTTTTCCCCTTGCCAATGCCTTTGATCTTGCGCAGATCGGCGAGGTTGGCCGGCAAATCGCGGGCGATTTCTACCAGCGATTTCGTCAGCAATACTTCGTATAGTTCCACGCCTTGCACGTCGGCGAATGCTTCGCGCCACTGGACCAGCCGCGCATAAAGCACCGGGTGCCGGATGTCGCGCCCGGCGCCGGCATAGGCGGAAGCCGCTGCGGCGGTCCGCTGTGCCGCTTGAAAATCGAGTTCGGCATTGGCCTTGGCCCGCAGGTAGGCGCGGGTGGAAAAGCCGGTCCCGGCGCCGGCAAAACAGGCTTGTTTGACGAAGATGTCCTGTTGCAGGTTGGCCAGCGCTTCCAGCGCCGTTTTCCGCACGGCTTTGTTGTCGGTAATGATCGGAATGGTCTTGGCCAAGGGCAGCAGGTTATCGCCGCATTTTTCCAGAAACCAGGCGGCGGCCTTGGCGATGCGCTCCTGCAAGCCTTCGTTTTCTTCGGGTATACCGGGCTGAGCGAAATAGGCCTGCAATTGCAGCGCGAATTTGGCCGCTACCGGAAACACCTCCGCCTCCGCCTGCGCAGTGAGCGCCTGCAGCTGGCGGTAAGCCTCCGGTTGCAGGGCATTTTCGTGCTCCAGCAACACCCGTTTCAAGCGGTTGAGGCGTTTCTGTACGCCGCTAAAATCGAACAGTTCGAGGATCAGTGCCTGCTGAAAAGCCCGTTTTGCCCCGACCAGCTGCGTTTCGTCGGGCGCGTTTTTCTCCGCGGCCGCGCTGTAGTCCTGCACCGTCAAATCCGTCCGCACGCTGGAAGTGCTGATCCTCGACCGCAGTACGATGCCTTCGAAGCGTTTGCAGCGGCTCAGGGCCACGTACACCTGCCCGTGCGCGAAGGCGGCTTGCGCGTCGAGGATCACGCGTTCGAACGTGAGGCCCTGGCTTTTATGGATAGTGATCGCCCAGGCCAGTTTGAGCGGGTATTGCGTAAACGTGCCGATCACGGATTCTTCTACCTCTTTGGTTTGTTCGTTCAGGGTGTATTTGATGTTGTCCCACAAGGTGGGCGTCACGCGGATGGGTTCCGGCTCGCCGGGGCATTGCACGGTGATCGCCTCGCCGTGCATGGCGGTGATGCGGCCGATTTTGCCGTTGAAATAGCGTTTTGCAGCCGATGGGTCGTTTTTGACAAACATCACCTGCGCGCCGGTTTTGAGTTCGAGGACCTCGTCGGTGGGGTAGGCCTGCGCGGGGAAATCGCCCGATAGTTCCGCCCTGAACCGCGCCAATGCCCCCGGCGTATCCGCCAGTTTTTGGGCGTTGATCTCCTGCGCCGACGCGTTGTGCGTGGTCAGGGTGATGTATCCTTCCTCCTCCCCCGGCTGGAAACCGGCGATATACCGGCTGTTCAGGGCGTCGAGTACGGCGGCGTCCATTTTGTTGTCGCGCACCTGGTTCAGCAGGTCGATAAACGCCCGGTCCGACTGCCGGAAAATGTGTTTCAGTTCGATGACGACCGGTTCGGTTTTTTGCAGGGCCAGGCTGCTGAAAAAATAGGGCGTCGGGTAATACGGGCGGAGAAGGTCCCATTCGGCATCCTTGACCACCGGCGGCAACTGGTGCAGGTCGCCGATCATGAGCAGTTGCACGCCCCCGAAGGGCCGGTAGGGGTCTTTGTAGCGGCGCAGCACATCGTCTACCCCGTCGAGCAGGTCGGCGCGCACCATGCTGATCTCGTCGATGACCAGCAGGTCGAGGCTGCGGATCAACCGGATCTTTTCGCCGGAAAACTTGCGTTGCCGGGCGGTGTCGCTGTTGTTGCCCGGCACAAAGGGGCCGAACGGCAATTGGAAAAACGAATGGATCGTCATGCCGCCGGCGTTGATAGCCGCCACGCCGGTCGGCGCCACCACGGCCATCCGCTTGACCGGCTCGTGTTTGAGCCGCTGTAAAAACGTGGTTTTACCGGTACCCGCCTTGCCTGTCAGGAAGATATTTTTGTTGGTATTGCAGACGTAATCGAAGGCGAGATCGAGTTGCGGGTTGGACTGGAGGTCCATGGCTTTTTTGACAAACTTCGATTAAAATTTTCGGTTTGCGCAGCAGGCAGGAAATTGAGTTATATTTTTTTTAATTTAACGTGAGTTTTGGATAGCCATACTTCAATCAGGAAGAATTGGTCAATAAGCGTCGATTTTTGGCCTTGGAGAGGCCTAACGTTTGTTTCATTATGCCACCGAATACAATCGTTAGGCCTCTCCGAGGCCCCCAAAATCGACGATTAATGGCTCATGCTACAAACGTTGGGCCTCTCCGAGGCCGTAAAGTGTTCAATTGTAGGTGTCGATCTATCCAAAACTCATGTTAATTTAATTCTAAAGAAATCGTATAATTTCAAATAGCCGGGTTGTGAAGAGCAGTGACCCGCGCTATTGACGAAGACCAACAACAGCTTTGAGAAGCGATGTTGCAGGGATGTCAGAGGAAGTCAACCCAAAAAGAGAAGTCCGCCGACCGGAGGCATGGCATACAATCCCTTACCGCACCCCCATGATCTCTACCTCGGCGCCGGTCAGCGCCGGGTTGTACCAGCAGTCGATATGGGCGGCTTTGTAGGCCACCACGGCTGCCTTGGCCTCTTCGGGGCTGTCGTACCCTTTCACGATATAGCTGGCGCCCTGCTCGCCGCCGGGGCAGGTACTGCCGGGATGCCAAAGCAGGTAGAGCCCGTCGATCGGGGGCGCTTTGTCGACCGGGGTGTCTTTGCAGTACACGGCAAACTGAACATAATGCAACTCGCTGACCGGCGTGAAGAGCCCATCGCCCACTTGCCCATGACCTTTTCGAACGTTGCGCTGTACGTTTTGGCCGTTCACGGTGACAGTGGTGGCCGGATCCGGCGGAGTGGCGGAGTAGGTTACGGGCGCCGTTTCGTCGGTGCTGTATTGCGCGGGGCGAACGCCTTTGGCTTCGGCGCCTGCCCGTTTGCCCTGCACTTTGGCCAGGGCCGCGGCCCGGCGGCTTTCTGCGTCGGGATTGTAAGCGTTTACAGGCTCCGGTGTTACAATATCGGTGTTGTAGGTAACCGGTGCGGGCGCTTGTTGGGCGGTAGCGGCCGGCGGCCGGTAGGCGCGTTTTAATTTGGCCTGGGCAAATGCGTTGCCGGCCAGGAGGACCAGGCAAAACAGGAAAGTCGTCTTTTTCATAGGCTTCGATTATAAACTGGATTCCGTGCCGGTTAGGTTTCCGCCGCCAGCCAGGTTGTGCTTGGCGCGGCTTGACCGCCTCTGGCAGTGAGCAAAATACTGCAAGAAGCGCATCGGAAGGGATACTTATTGTGTTTGTGGGTAAAAACGCCTGGGGAGCCCGCCATAAACCGGCGAAATGCCGCATGGCCGACCACAAGACGGGGCAAAATTATGGAAATCGCCGCGAGCCGCCGGAAACCCCTGCCGGAGCAGTGTTGTTCCGCAGTCGCAACGGATCAAACCAACTCTTCTTTCCGCCGTTGTTTTACCCGGTTGAACACCGCCAGCTGTTTTTTGGCGATGCCCGTCCAGCCGAAGTTGCGCCGGGCAAAGCGGGCGCCTTCCACAGAGAGTTGCAGTGCAAGGCCGGGGTACAACATCGGCATAGCCAGCAGGGCGCCCCATTCGGCGGGCCGGTTGGGGTCGGCATACAGGGCGTGCTGGCCGAAGCCGATAAGATCGACGAGGCCGCCATGCACGGTAACCACGGTAGGCGTACCGCAAGCCATGGCCTCGATAGCCACCATGCCGAAGGGCTCGTAGCGCGACGGCATGGCAAACACCGCAGCCGCGCGGTAGTAATTGCTCAGGTCTTCGTCGGGCACATAATTGACCCATTTGATTTTTTGGGCTATGCCCAAGTCTTTTGCCTGGCGCTTCAGTTTGGCAATGCCCAGTTTGTCCTGTTCAGCGCCTTCCCCGCCGATGGCAGCTACCAGCCGGGCGTCGGGCACCAATTCGAACAGTACTGGCAGGGCTTGCAGGAGCAGGTCATACCCTTTGTTGTGCGCCATGCGCCCAAGTGTCAGTACGTCATGGGGTTGCATCCCGTATTTTTCCTGGAGTTTGAGACTTTCTTCCTTGCGCACCGGGGAGAAGCGGTCTTCATTGATGCCCGGCGGCACTACCGTGAGCCGGCGGTCGAGCAGGTCATAATGTTTCAGCAGAAGTTCGGCCTGCGGTTCGGTAGTAGCGATCACCTGGTCGCACATCTGGTAGACCAGGAATTCCTTGCGGATGCGTTCTTCGAAACGGTATTTTCGTTCCATTTCTGCCGGGTCCATATCGACACCCATGGTTTGTTGTTTCCACCAGCCGAGTGAGTGGGGGGTGTGTACATGGGCGATTTCCAGGCCCTCGGCGATTTTCTGCCCGGCCCAGCCGGCGTCCCAATAGTGCGAGTACACAATATCGTAATGAAGTCGCCGTGCGCGGATGGCGGCCAGCAGATTGGTCACGAAATCGGGCAAGTGGTCGTGCATGTCTTCCTTGCGGATAAAGGCTTTGCCGCCAAAGGGTATGCGCCAGACGCGGAGGTTTTCGTTGACCATGTCGAATTCGGGCTGGTCTTCAAACCGGCGGGTCACTACGTCTACCCGCAAGCCCAGGCGGCTGAACCGTTTGGCCAATTCGAGTACGTACACGACCTGGCCGCCGGTGTCGGGTTTGCCCAACTCGGGTTCGGCGCTTACATAGCCATGCAGCGAGATCAGGAGGATATGGTTGGTGGATTCGCTTGGTATAATCATGGTTGTGGATGGTTTCGGGGGGTGTTTCGTGTGTTTGCGGATACCGGGGTTCAGGCTACCACATGTAAGGCGTGGCAGGCGCGGATATACTCCGAAGCCGACCAGGCTTGAAAGGCTTTGCCCATGGGGCGGCCGGTTTGCCCGTGTGCCCATTCGTTAAATTCCCATTCTTTCCCGACGCCCAGTTTGTTGAGTTCGGCCAGGCGGTACAATTCGTGCAAAGCCAGTTCGCGCAGCCCGAGTTTGTTGATAAAGCGCACCCAATGGCCGCCGACGAAAGGCCAGATGCCGCCGTTGTGGTAGTGATGGGGCAGGTTGAGCAAATTGACGGTATAATACGGCCGCCAGTCTTTGTCGCCCATGTTCACCACGGGATAAATATTCGCCACCGGGAAGGGCTCGTTGGCGCCCACGCCCCACAGGAAGCGGAATGTTTGGCCGGCTTGCCGGTCGTCGGTTACGTCGTACAGGAAAGCGAGCAGGTTGCCCAACACGTCGCAGCGCCAACTGAAATCGAAGGGTGTAAGTTGGGCGATCAGGTACCGGGCGTCGCCGATCGAGTATTGTTGTTCGGCGAAGGATATGTTTTTATAGATCTCCTTCCGGGTGGTAGGCCAGAAGTTGGTGATGATCTCGCGTTTGATGACCCGGGCCCAGCGCTGGTAGTCGCTGGCTTGTTGTTCATGACCGAGCATTTGCAACAGGCGGGCAAAACAGATGTTGCACTGGTACCACAGCACTTCGTCGTACAACACGTTGTAGCTCCGCCCGAAGAGGTCGGTCCAGTCGCCTGCCTCGGGTATTTCCAGCAGGGCGTCGTTGTTGCTGTCGTGCGCGCTGAGCCAGTCCATCGCCATTTGGAGGGAGTGCAGGTGCCGGCGGAGAAATTCGAGGTCGCGCGTTTGCGAAAGGTAGGCGTGTACGGCGATGATGATCCACAAACCGCTGTCGATGGAGGCGATCCCTCCGACGCCGGAATAATCGGGCCGTTCGCCCTGGATGCGAACATTGGCGGGGAACTGCCCGTTGGGCGACAAGTGGCGGAGCAGGGTTTCCAGGGTTTGCCGCTGGCATTGCCGGATGGCTTCATCCTGGTTGCGCAAGGACAGGGAACCGATCACGGTGAGCGCCCCGTCGCGGGCCCACACGCTCAGGTAGTTTTCATCGGTGCCTTCCACGCTGTTGTCGGCGGGCGAGCAAGCGGCAAAGCCCAGCGGTGTAATGCATTTTTTGAGCGCGTCGATGGCCTGATGATAACCTTGGCGGATAAAGGCCAGCTGTTCCGGTGTTAGCGCGCCCCCGATCTCGACGCCCGAGGCCAGCAGGGCTTCATACAACGGCGGCGATTCGTCCGGGTGAGGGGCTGGTTCCGCCGTTTGCAATACCGGTATGCCGTGGTGCTGCAACCCGCGCAACACCCCGTACGCGCACACCTCGTTCGGCCCGGCGTGGAATACGCTCCGCATTTTGGTCATCTCCAGGAGCTCGGGTTGGGCGTTGCCCACCACGATGCCGCGGATGCCTTTGAGCGCAAACATGGCGCTGTCGTTGCCGCTGTCGCCGGCTACCAGCGTTTGTGCGACCGGGATCGCGAGGTGTTGCAACAACCACCGCAAGGCATTGCCCTTGTTCGCCGCTTTCGGCAAAATATCGAGGTGCCGGAAACTGGAATACACCACCCGGACGCCGACGCCCGCATCTTCGAGGGCCGACTGGATCTGTTCGATCTGTTCGGGCCTGGCATCGTTCAGGTACCAGCTCGATTTGTAGTCATTTTGATAGTGGTCGGGCTGTTTTTCCAAAGGAAATGCCAGGTTTTGCAAAACCCTTTCCACCCGGGCGAGATCCCAATCTTCCTCCAGAATTTCGGTAAACGCCTTTAAAACCTGCCGCTCGCGGTAGTTGAAAATGTTGGTGCCCACTCCGTCGATGATGTAATCGGGCCTGGTCAGCTGCCCTTGCGCAATGAGTTGCAGGACATCATCGAGCAGCCGGCCCGTATTGTACCCGAGGAGCGGGCGTTGAGCGGGTGGAAGCGCCTCCCAGGCGGATTTAAACAGTTTGGCGGCTTTCTCCTCGCCGAGCAACGTGCCATCCAGATCGGCACAAAAAAAATGTATCGGTGAATGCGTCAAAAGGTGATTGATTTTGTTCGACAGGGACATTTTCCCCTTCATCCCCCAGGTGAAAGCCCCGGGCGACCACAAGTGGGCCGTCCAGTCCGCTTTGCCGGGTTAGCGTAGGGGCTTTTCTGTTCCAACCAGGCAGGAGGAGGGCGAAATACGGGATATTTTAACCGACGAATAACGACGTTGGGGCAGAAAAGTACCAGGCTAACCCGGCAAAGCGGACCGCACGGCCCACTACGCGCGGTCGCAGCGTTCGATCGGCGAGCAGTTGTCCAGCACGATGTTGCCGCGGTAGTGAAACAACGCGCCCGGGGCGAAGTACGCTTCGAGGGTGATGTACCGGATATCGCGGTTGGGTACAAACTGAAATTTGTATTGTCGCCACTCCGTGTGGCTCACCAGCGCCGAGCTGGTCAGGAGTTGGTCTTTGCCGCGGCCCGCGCCGCCCCAGATGCGCAGCCGCACCGGGTGGTTGTATCCTACGTACTGCGGCGCGTGCGCGAGGTAAATGCTGAAGGTGTAGCAGGTGCCGGCTTTCAGGGTTTGGGGTAGTTGCTGGGTGACGTCCTCGCGGGTGCCGTCTTCGCGGGTGACGAGCGCCAGGCAGGTTTTGCCGTCCTGGGGCGGCACCTGGACGTCCCAGGCGCCCGGCATAATATCCGGCGTGCTGCCGGGCGTAAACGACGACCACCCCGCCGGGCAGGCCGAGGCGCGCGGCCGGTCTTCGAACGACGGGTTTTGGAGGTACAGTTTGCCATCGGGTTGTTGCTTGGCAATCCCCGGAAACCCGCCGGGCCACAAACCAATTAGAAAAAGGAGAATCGTTTTCATGTTCAAATCAGGTGGGCAACGCTGCTTCCTGCCCGGGCGTCAAAGGTAGGGTAAAGCGGGAAGTTGGCAAGTGACCACTTTTTCCGGCGGGGTTGTCGGGGTTTTTGATTGAAAAACAACAACTTTGCCGACCTTTTTCAAACCAGTCACCCAATGCATTATGTCGCGTAGCAAGCCCACCTACCTGTATGCCATCGTCAGTGTCGCCCTGGTGCTGTTTCTGGTGGGCTTTTTTGCCCTCACCGCCCTGCATGGCCGCAAACTGGTGGCGCTGTTCAAGGAAAAAGTCGACGTCTGGCTGGAGTTGAAACCCGACGTCCCGCAGGAAGAAGTGGCGCGCATCATCGGCGCAATCCGGCAGGAGCCGTTTGTGAAGACCGAGTCCGTTCAATTCATCACCCGCGACCAGGCGGCCGCCATTATGCGCCAGGACCTCGGCGAAGCGAGCATGCTGGAAGACATTCCGAACCTCATGCGCGACGTGGTGCGTTTCAACGTGAAGGCCGACTTTTTCCGCGAAGACAGCCTCGAACAATGGCGCGAAACGCTGCGGCAGGATACCCTGATCGCTGACCTGTACATCGAGGCCGCCAACACTGGCAACATCGGCTCCAATATTGAAAAAATAGGCTGGCTCACGCTCGGGCTGGGTTTTTTACTCATCTTTGCGGCCGTCACGCTCATTCACAACACCATCCGGCTGGCCTTGTATGCCAACCGGTTTTTGATCAAAAACCAGGAGCTCGTCGGCGCGTCGTGGAGTTTTATCAGCAGACCGTATATCCGGCGCGGAGTGCTCAACGGCCTTTGGAGCGCGCTGCTCGCCATCGGGCTGCTGATCGTCCTGCTGAATGTGGCGCAACGCCAAATTCCGGACATGCAACAACTCCAGGACCTAAACGGCATCCTGGCCGTATTCACGGGCCTGATCGTGCTGGGCGTGTTAATTTCCGGACTGAGCACTTACTTCGTCGTGCACAAGTTTTTGAACATGCGCATCGACGACTTATATTGAAAAATCGCCGGCGCGCGGCCCGCATGCTTGCATCGGGACCCGCGCCGCAACAACCGAATAGTAAAAAGTTATGGCAAAACAACCGCAACGCCGCCCCCAACCGCAACAACAGCCCCGCCGGGCGGCCCCGGCTCCGGTAGCCCCCCGGCGCAAAGAAAAAAGCGAGAGCATCTTCAGCGCCGGCCGCGAGGAGTTTATCTTCGGCCGGCAGCATTTCATCATCATCGGCATCGGGCTGGCCCTGGTGCTGATCGGCCTGTTGACCATGAGCGGCGGCGCGATGCCCGACGCCAACACCTGGGACCCCGGACTGATCTACAGTTTCCGCCGCATCACGCTGTCGCCCATACTCATGATGGCGGGCTTCCTGGTAGTGATCTACGGAATTTTCAAAAAAACGCCTGCCCCCGGCTCCGGCGATAACACCCCGTCTGCCGAATGAACCTGCTCCAGGCGCTGGTGCTGGCCATTATCGAAGGCCTCACCGAATTTCTGCCCGTTTCCTCCACCGGCCACATGATCATCGGCTCCACGGCCATGGGCATCGCGGCGCATCCGTTTGTGAAGGTGTTCACGGTGGCGATCCAGTTCGGCGCCATCCTGTCGGTGCTGGTGCTCTACTGGCGGCGTTTTTTTCAGAACGTCGATTTTTACATCAAGCTGTTCGTGGCGTTCCTGCCGGCGGTTTTTTTCGGCCTGTTGTTCAAAAAGGTCATCGACCGGCTGCTGGAAAACATCGTCGTGGTGGGCCTGGCGCTGATCGCGGGCGGGATCGTGTTTTTGTTCCTCGACGGCGTGTTCGAACGCCGCGGCCGTCTCGACACCGACATGCGCGACATCACGCTGCCCCGCGCGCTCCGGATCGGCCTGTTCCAGGTGATCGCCATGGTGCCCGGCGTGAGCCGCTCGGCCGCCACGATCATTGGCGGCCTCACGCAACGGCTGTCGCCGAAAACCGCCGCCGAATTTTCGTTCTTCCTGGCCGTGCCCACCATGTTCGCCGCCACCTGCAAATCGCTGTGGGACTATTTCAAGGATGAGGGCGGCCAGTTCAGCCGCGACGAACTCACCCTGCTGGCCGCCGGCAACGTGGTGGCCTTCGTGGTCGCCATGATCGCCATCAAGGCCTTTATCCAGTTCCTCACCAAAAACGGCTTCAAGGTCTTCGGCTACTACCGGATCGTGGTCGGGCTGATCATCCTGGCGCTTTGGGCGTTGGGGTATTTTGAGGGGGTGGATGTGGGGGCGTTTTGATGCTATAGGCCGGCGCCGTTGAAGAAGAGGAGTTTGAGTTCGACGGCGTCCATGTAGTGGAGCTCTGGATCGTCGGTAATTGTTAGATTATTACTTCCATTAAGGATTGCAATTAAAACGCGGATTAGGGCCACGTAAGTGATCGGATCGTCGGGCTCGAGTGTGGAATTAAGATATTTAATCAGTATATTTTGCTCACCAGTTTTTAGAGCCTGTGCGGTGGCATGCATGTAATTGTGTCTATTGGATTGACTTTCGCCACCGTCTTTTCGATAATCTGCGTAGGCCTGCAAGGCATTCTGGCGTGCCTCATAAGCATCTTGGAGATGGTTCTCGAATATCTCAAGGTCATATAGAATATCCCATGTTTTCCAAGGCTCAGCGGCATGGCCAAGTTGGGATTTACAATCTATGGCACGTAGCAGGTGGGTTCTGGCCTCAGGCAAACGATTCAACTTTATGAGCGGGATAGATATATTGCTTCGTTGCTTACCTTCTCCCAACAAATTACCCGTAGATGTATAATAGCTTGCTGCTCGTTCGTACATTCGAACAGCATCCTCTAGTCGCTCCATGTCTTTGTATAGATTGCCGAGTTGACTAAGCGATTCAGCTTCTCCTTGTTTATTGTTTTCCCGAATCTCAATTGCTAGTGATTCTTGATATGCTATTTCCGCTGCCGCAAAATTCTTAGAAAAGTGGTGTACCGCACCTATTTGATGCCATATTACTGCAACTTGCCTTGGTTCTTGGAATCGCTCAAAAATACTTTTCACCTCCCGATACAATTCAAGCGCTTCAGTGTATTTTTTTTGTTCTAATCGAACCGTGGCTAATTGGCCTTTTGCTACTGCCACATCGCGCAAAGCATTTCGTTTTTCATCCAACTCAATTGCAATCAAATAATGTTGTGCTGCTTCCTCAAACTTGCCTAAATGCCTGAGAAAAGTCCCCATTTCAGTTACACAAAGCGAAACCATCCCTTCTGCATCAGTATCCCCCTTTTGTGTCAGAGCCATAAACCGGCGCCGTGCTTCCTCCAATATAGGTAGGGCCTGTTCTGGTCTTCCACCCATTCCAAAAACTCTACCTAATCTCGCATGCGCCATTGCGCCATCATACTCTGCTCCGGGGTAAGCATTTCCGCCTACTCGTTCACATTGTTCCCACACTTCTTTGGCTAGTTGGAAGGCCGCGTTTATGTCTCCTTGTCCAAGATATCGATCTATTGCGGCGCCTTTGTTTACGAATTGTGCGTGGTTCCATTCCTCAATTGTTTGTGCTGCTTTTTCTCGGACATTTTGAGCAAATTGAACCACCCGTGGACGGCCTAGGTCTGCAAAAAGATCCTCAATCATACTTGCCTCGTTTACAATTTGCTCCGAACTGGACCTTTGTGATATCTGCATCAGCATTTTAACTAGGTTGTCCTCTGCAAGGCGGCATAAATCGAAAGCCAGTTGGGCATCTTTGAACTGTTGTTCATATAAGAATCTACTCAATGCCCGCACTGCTTCCAACCACCGTATCTGAAAAATTTCCATAGTCGAGGCTGATAAAAGGCCGATTAAGTAGTTCGGCAACGCCGGATCTACCTTAAAATAATACGGAAATTTATCCAAGGCCACCTCCGCCAATCCCACCCCTACCAAGGCCATGCCTACTTGCGCTACTACCTCCTGCTCCACCTGTGCCACCATCGCCCAGGTCGCCACATCCGCCCCGCCTTGGTACACCGCCAGGGCATCCACTACGGGTCGTACCTCCGCCGGCAAGCGCCGCAAGGATAACTCCAGGCTGGCGTACAGGCTGTTCTCCCGCTCTCCCGGGTGCCGGCGCTCCAACTCCGCCATCAAGTGACTCAAGTCGGCGTTCAGGCCGGGCATGTTTCCGCCCCGCTCGGCGATGATTTTGGTGAGCAAAGTCAAGGCCCGGGCGTGGTAGTTGGCCGTGCGCGCCAGCGCGCCGAATTGCTTGTCCAGGTCTTCTGCGTTCAGGCTCGGTACTTCGATGCCTTCCTGTTCCATCACCTGCGCGATCAGGCGCAAGGCATCGTAAGGCGCCAGCGCGCCGATGCGCACCGCGCACTTGCCCGCGTCGAAGGGCGCCGGCAAGGGCTCGCGCGTGGTCAACAGCAGCCGCGTGCGCGGGTCGGGCGCCAGCAGTCGTTCGAAAAAAGCTGTGAATTCCGCCACCGGCACTACCCCCGGCAGCGGTTCGCTGCCAGGCAGGGGTAGCACGCTCTCCAGGTTGTCCAGCACGATCAAGGTCGGGTATTCCTGCAAGCGCCGGTCGATGACTTGCAGCGCTTTTGTTTCGTTTTCAAAAGTGGCAACTGAAAACTCCGGGTGGTCCAGTTGCTTGCCCAGCGCGTCGATGGCCGAGCGGGTATCGCGCAGCTGTTCGAAGGACA
The DNA here is from genome assembly GCA_044230315.1 of Saprospiraceae bacterium. Taxonomy (GTDB): domain Bacteria; phylum Bacteroidota; class Bacteroidia; order Chitinophagales; family Saprospiraceae; genus M3007. The sequence goes on along the minus strand of JBGARJ010000072.1, from coordinate 439 downwards.
CGAAGGCCAGGCGGCCGAAGCGCCGCGTGCGCAGCAGCCAGCGCGCCAACTCCGTGGCCAGTGTGGTCTTGCCCGCCCCGCCCTGGCCGATCAGCACCGCGTAGCGCTCGCGTTGGAGCAAACGCTCAAGCATCAGCAACTCCCGGTCACGGCCCACAAAACCGTGCGCCGGCTCGGGCGGTGTGTCGCCCAGGCGCGCCTTCCAGGCCTCGGCCAGGTGGTGCCGCACCTGCGCCCCCGGCACCTTGTGCACCAACTGGGGGTCTTTTTCTTCCTGGAACAATACCGGTACAAACCAATCCTGCAGTTTCAATGTATCGCCCCCCGGCAGCGGGGCCCGCACCGCATCGTCGTGCAGCGCCTGCTGGCCCGCCAGCATCGCCGCGCCGATCAGCGAACCCTCCGCCAGTTTTTGATAAAACGCCACGGCGAATTTCTC
>JBGARJ010000015.1:0-128555 GCA_044230315.1 Saprospiraceae bacterium | reverse complement strand
GGAAGGAAAAAACTGTGCAGTTTTTAATTTGAAACAAAAAATTATTTTTAATAAATATTTTGTTTTAAAATACTTCGCGTTTACCTTCGTCCTTCGAAACGAACCTACCCATGCCCGACAGAAAACGCTCCCGCTCCCACAAAAAAGAAAAAGCGCACGATGCCGTGTTCAAGGCTTTTTTCAGCGACTTGCAAATCGCCAGAAATTACCTGCTGCATTATTCGCCGGCCGCGATTCACGGGTTTATTGATTTTTCCTTTTTTCGGAAAATCGATACCGCCTTTGTCAGCGGCCGTTTCGGAATTTCGTTCAGCGATGTTTTGTATGAAACCCGGCTGACCACCGGTGCGCCGGCCCGGCTGCTCTTTCTTTTTGAGCATAAAAGCTACCTGGTCACTTTTCCTATCCATTTGCAGCTGTTGGATTACTTGCTTCAAGTTTGGGAAGATGATCTCAAAAACAGGCGTCCGCTTTCGATTGTCATCCCGATTGTTATTTACCATGGAGAAAAGGGCTGGGAACAGAAACCCTTTCCCGATTATTTTCCAGATTTACCGGAAGACTGGCGGGTTTTTGTCCCGAATTTTCACTATCTGCTGACGGATTTAAGCCGGATGCCTGAGAAGCGAATAGAAGAGAAGCAGGAAAGCGAATACCTGAGAAATTTGTTTATCGCTTTAAAGTATTCCCGAAATAAACAGTGGATAAAACAAAACAAGGAAAAAATCATTACTTTTGGGGAGCCTTTTTACCTGGATAACAGAGAAGGCATTCTCTTGCAAGTATTAATGGCTTACCTTTTCAAGGTTACAAATATGACATCGGTAGAATATAAAGAACTCAAGCAAGGATTGCCCAAGCCACCTCAACAGGTGATAGATTTTATCCACGAAATTTTTGGGGATGAGGTGCCCAGATTTATCCGGGAAGAATGGGAAGAGGAAGCCAGAAAAAAAGGGATGGAAAAGGGTATAGAAGAGGGTATAGCAAAAGGGATGGAAAAAGGCATGGAAAAAGGCATGGAAAAAGGCATGGAAAAAGGCATAGAAAAAGGGATAGAAAAAGGCATAGAAAAAGGGATAGAAAGCCGGGACAAGGCTTTCACCTTAAAAACCCTCCAAAAATTCCCCGACTGGAGCGATACGGAGGTAGCCGAGTTCGTGGGAGTCGCCGTAGAGTATGTGCAGCAACGGCGCCGCGAGCTGGCCAAATCAAAATAGCGCTTACTTTTTTAACTGTTGAAGCCCTTTCCTGGCATTTTTCCGCCAAAGCGGCTCTGGCAGCGCCAGTACTTTTTCCCATTGCGCTTTCGCCATTTCCCGTTCATCTGTCAGTAAATAACCGAGACCGCTGTACCACAACGCTTCTGCCCGCCAGGGCTTGCCCGGAGCGTCGAGCCGTTTCAGGTAGCGGGCGGCTTCATCGCAAGCAAACAGTTCGAGCAGGCAATAACCTTTAAGATAGGCCAACGTATCATTGTCGGGAGCGCTTTTTTCCTGCTCGCCCAGTTCGATAAAAGCGGTTGCAAAATCCTGCCGGCCCAGGGCCGTTACGGCTGGCTGAAAACGCGGCGTGTAGTGCGCAGCGATAGAGTCGAAGGCCGTGAACCAAACTTCTTCCAGGCGTTTTTGCAGATCGGCCGGCAAGGTGTCGCCATCGCCGCGCGTGAAGGTCATGCCTTCAAAACGGGAGCGCCCGGAGATTGGGCCTTGTCGGGCGATCGGGCGGTGGTTCGATCGTTGCGGGGCTTGCACGGGCAGCTCTTCCTCTCTTTGGGGTGTTCCCGGATACGTGTTTTCAGGCGATGGAAGGGTAGCCGGCTCAGGGATGACCGGCGTTTGCAGCGTATAATACAATCCCCACCCGGCGGCCAACAGTAAAATCAACACACCTGTAAAGATCAAGCTGCGCCATTTTCGCCAGAAAGACAACGAATCGGGCGATACAGGGTGGCCGTATAAGGTTTTAGCCACGATTTCGCGGATGCGTTGTGCCCGCAGGTGGCCGATCAGTTCGCGTTGCCGCTCCACATCTTCCCGCAGGGCTGAATCCTGTTGCATTGCCGTCTCGAAACGGGCCTGTTCGTCGGCCGGCATTGCTCCGGACAGGTATGCTTCTATGTCAAAAGGCATAGCGCGTTTATTTTTCGAGCAATTGGTGTTTGTACCGGTGCATAAGCAGGGCTAATTTTTTCATACAGCCGTTGCGCTTGCTGCGCAGCGAATCGGTCGTACCATAAGGCGTAATTCCGGTGCGGATCACTTCGTAATCCGTACAGTCTTCCAGGTACCGTAGGCGGATAATTTGCCGGCATTGCTCATTCATTTTTTCGAGAAAACCCGAAATCTGCTGCTGCAGGTCTTTGTTTTTCAAGTATTTTTCTATTTCGGCATCAGCAGGGGCATCCCAATCGCCAAGCACTGCCCAACGCAGTTTTCGTTTGCGCATAAAATTGCGCAGCAAGTTCCGGGCAATGACGGCTGCAAAAGCCGTGGGGTCGCTATGCTGGAATTGATACGTGCCGTCCTCTATTTTTTGGAGCAACAATACAATTGTATCCTGCGCTATCTCTTCCAAATCCTGAACGGCAATACCAGCCCGCCTGCCCCAACCGGCTAATGCACTCCAAAACCGCTGCCGCAAATGGAGAATAGCCCCAGCGTCCAATCGTTTCAAGTGCAAGTAAAAAGAATGTGCGTCCGCATATCGGTACGAACTGGAGGATGTGCTGCTCTCGTTCCGCGCCTGCAGGGGTTTTCCCATAAATAGCCCAAATTACATCGTAAAGGTAGCCAAAGGACGGTAAAAAACCGGATGATTCCACTCAATTTTACGGCGCGAAAACAAGACCCATGTCCGCAATGGAAAAAACTACCCCGCCCCGCCGCAAACGCCGGTGGTTGTTGTATGTGTTGCTGGCCCTGTTTGCCAGCTGGATCATCGCCATTCAAGCCGGCTGCCTGGCCATGCGCACCCCCGACCGGGAATGGCCCGCCAAAATGCAGCAAGCCGGCCAATCCCTCCCGCCGGTCTTTTGGAACCTGCAGATGCCCGGCTACCGAACCATTCATGCCATAAGTGTGAGCCCCGACACTGCGCACCCCCTGCTCGTGTTTGTGCATGGCTCACCGGGGTCCGCCGACGCCTACCTGTCGTACCTGGCTGACACCGCGATGAGCCGCGTGGCACGAATGGTGGCACTGGACCGACCCGGATTCGGGTACACCAGCGGATTCGGGCATGCCGAGGGATCGTTACAACAGCAGGCCGCTGCGGTGGAGGCCGTTGTACAACGCCTGGCGCCCGGGCAAAAGGTTATTCTTGTTGGCCACTCCATGGGCGGGCCGGTCATTGCCCGTTTTGCTATGGACTATCCCGGGCAGGTAGCCGGCCTGGTAATTGTGGCCGGCTCTATCGATCCCGACCTCGAGGAACACCCCTGGTGGCAGACCGCCGTGGATATACCGCCGCTGTGCTGGCTCACGCCAAAAAGCCTGTGGACGAGCAACCGGGAAATCAAACTCCTCGAACCCGAACTGCGGCTGATGCTGCCCCATTGGGCCGGCATTCGCTGCCCTGTCACGATGGTGCATGCGGAAGACGACCGCTTGGTGCCCTTCGCCAACGTGGCCTTTGCCCGTCGTATGCTGGTCAACTGCACCGACTACCGCGAAGTGACCTTGCCCAAGGGCGACCACTTCATCCTCTGGAGCCGGCAGGATGTGGTCCGTCAGGCCATCCTGGAGATGCTGATCCGGGCATACGCCCAAAAATCGTAGGGAAAATGCAACACCTCGCAGCTGAATTACTACAAACGGTCGGGTCATTTGCCGCGCAACTGCGCACGCAGGCGGAACCACGCCTGACCGCCCGTCCTGCGCCGGGCAAATGGAGCGCCAAGGAAATCGTTGGTCACCTCGTCGATTCGGCCCAAAACAACATCCAGCGTTTCGTGCGCGCCCAACACGAGCCAACCATGGTGCATATCGTATATCGGCAGGACGATTGGGTGCAGCTGCAGCACTATCAAACCTACCCAAGCGCCGAACTGATCCGGTTATGGGTGCTGCTCAACCGGCATTTGGGCCATATCTGGCGGCATATGGACGCCGCGGCCGCCGCGCTTCCCTGTGCCCTCGGGCCGGCCGGCGCGCCGGAGATCCTGACCCTGGAAGCCCTGGCGGTCGATTACCTGCGGCACCTGCGGCACCACCTGGACGCCATCGGACAGCAGTTGCGTTGAGGTGGTATTTTACCGCTTTACTTTGAGCATTTGCCGCGCCTTGAAGCCCAGCGATGCGGGCTGCACCGGTTGTCGCATCGGCATAGCGTCGAAACTGTAGCCCTGGCCGGCAAAATAATCGAGGAGATGCGGGAGAATATACCGGAGTTTGGCGTCGGTTTTCAGGCTGTCGTGCAGCACGATGATCGAGCCGGGTTGTGCATTGGTTTGCACATTGTCGAGACACTGTTGCGCGGAAAGTGCGGGGTCGAAATCGCCGCTGAGCACATCCCACATCACAATCCGGTAATGGCGCTCGAGAAAGGCGCGCTGGCTGGGCAGCAGCCGGCCGTATGGCGGGCGGAACAAATTGCTTTTGACCAGATGGGCGCAGTGGCGCACGTTGTGAAAATAGGGCAGGTTTTCGGTATTCCAGCCGTTGAGGTGATTGTGGGTATGATTGCCCACGGAGTGCCCTTCGGCCAAAATACGCCGGAAAATGGCGGGATGCCGCAATACATTTTCGCCAACACAAAAAAACGTGGCCTTGGCTTTATACTCCCGGAGCACATCCAGTACCCAGGGCGTCACTTCGGGGATCGGGCCGTCGTCAAAGGTGAGGTACAGCACCTGTTGTTGCGTGGGAATATGCCAGACATAGGCAGGCATCAGTGCCTGGACCAGTTTAGGTGTTTTTACCAGATACATGAATCGATGGGTGTTGTTCAGTTCAACTTCGGATTATGCAGGCAAAAGCGCTATTTTTGCGCGAATTGCCGGTAAATTAAGGATAACTTCGATTTTTTGGCTGCTTCAACCTTTCTTTGCCGGACGAATGACAATAAACGCGCGCAAGTGTCGGATAAATTCGAACCAGCGCCTCCTTCAAACTGGCTAACCCGCAAAATATTTTTAACGGTTTAAACTTTATGCCGGGTCCCGGATACCCTGTTATCGGCCCAAAACCAATTCACTCAGAAGTATGTCTGTACGCGTACGCTTTGCCCCCTCTCCCACCGGCGCCCTGCATATCGGAGGCGTCCGCACCGCCTTATACAACTACCTGTTTGCCCGCCAGCACGGCGGCACATTTATTCTGCGCATTGAAGATACGGACCAAAACCGCTACGTTCCCGGCGCCGAAGCGTACATCATCGAAGCGCTGCGCTGGGTGGGGTTGATCCCCGATGAAGGTGTGGACGTCGGCGGGCCCGCGGGCCCCTACCGCCAAAGCGACCGCAAGGCGATTTACCACCAGTACGCCCACCAATTGGTGGAGCGCGGCGCGGCGTATTATGCTTTCGACACACCCGAAGCGCTCGAAGCCCAACGCGAAGCCGAAGATAATTTCACGTACAATTTCCGAACGCGCCAGGGGCTCGACAACAGCCTGACCTTAGCGCCGCAAACCGTCCGCGAACGCCTGGACTCGGGGGCGCCGTATGTGATCCGGCTTCGGGTGGAGCCCGGGCAGGAGATCCATATTCATGACCTGATTCGCGGCGACGTGGTGTTTCAAAGCAGCGAACTGGACGATAAAGTGCTCCTCAAAGCCGACGGCATGCCGACCTATCACCTGGCGAACATCGTTGACGATCACCTCATGGGCATCACCCACGTGATCCGCGGTGAGGAATGGCTCCCGAGCACCGCGCACCACGTGTTGTTGTACCGCGGGTTCGACTGGACGGATACCATGCCGCAGTTTGCCCACCTGCCCCTCATCCTGAAACCCGTGGGCAATGGCAAACTGAGCAAACGCGACGGCGCCAAATTCGGCATTCCGGTGTTTCCGCTGGCGTGGAATAACGCTGCGCCCGAAGACCGGTTTACCGGATTCCGGGAAACCGGATTCCTGCCCGAAGCCACGATCAATTTCCTGGCTTTGCTGGGCTGGCACCCTGGCGGCGACCAGGAAATATTCAGCCTCGACGAACTGGTGCAGGCTTTTTCCCTGGAGCATATCAGCAAGGGAGGAGCCCGTTTCGATTATGAAAAAGCAAAGTGGTTTAACCAACGCTATATCCAGGCCGCCGCCGATACCGCGCTCGCGGCGATGATCCGCCCGCTGGCCGAAGCCCGCGGATACCGCAGCGATGAAGCGTTTCTGGTACAAGTAGCGGCCCTGATGAAAGAACGGGTCACGTTTTTACCCGACTTTGTGGAGCAAGGTTACTACCTGTTTGAACCGGCTGCGACCTATGACGACGAAGCGATTCGCAAGAAATGGAATTCCGGTTTGCAACCCGCTTTTGAAGCGTTGATTGTCCTGATGGAACAAACTCCGGCATGGGAAGCAGCGGCGCTGGAGGAATCGGTCAAGCAATGGATACAGGAACAAGGGCTGAAGCCCGGCGAAATACTGCCGCTGTTGCGCCTCGCATTGGCCGGTACGATGAAAGGCCCGGCCGTATTTGAAATGGCCGTGTTGCTGGGGCAAAAAGACAGCGTCCAACGCCTGGCTGCAGCGCTGGGGCACTTCAACCGCACCCTTGCCACGCCAGCCGCTTGAATGCCTTTTGCGCCCGCTTTGTGATACATTGTCGCACATCCGGGTGACGACAACCTTTCAATCCCGTTTATTTTCGTACTTTTGAAACGCTTTAGCCATGGCGAAAAAAAATAAACTGAAATCCAACCCGCCTAAACCTTCCGTACATGAGGACCTGAAGAACATGGACATCCGGGTGAACGAAATGGGTGAAATTATCAGAGACTACGACATCGACGATATCAACGACTTCCTCGACAAGAATGTGAAAGACAAAAAACGAAACAAGGACGAACACGCAAGTTGAGCGCAAACAGCAGGAACGCACCTGGCAAGATTGTAGTCCATTGCTGCCGCTCCTTCCACTTAAATTGATTTCCGCTACGGTTTTCCCGGCTTTGCCGGGGTAGTTTAATCCTTAATCCATGAAAGTTGAATTCTATCCCTTGACACATCTCGGCTGGCTCCGGCTGTCCGAACTCGAAACATGTACGTATGAAAAACCGGTTACGCATGCACTGGCGGGTGGTGCTGGGTTTTTGTAACATATTTTTTTGGATGATCCTGCCCGGCGCCAGTGCCCAGCAAGGATTTTTCAATTTCAACTATCCGGGCCCCTATACGATCCCCGTCGATCCGGCATCGTGCAATAATGCGCTGGCTGGCCATATCGGGACGCCAACTGTTGCTTCAACAGCCGGTGGCATGATCACCTACTCCGCCTTCGATCCGGACTCTTCCCATTTTCAGCTCAACGACACTTGGACCTTCCCCGAAGTGGCCCATGTCTATTGGAAAGTGCAGGACGACTTGGGGCACACGGCCTATTTTGAATTTTTTATCACGTTTACCGACACTACGAAACCGGTAATTAACCCGGCGGGCCTGCCCCCCTCGGTCACCTATGCCTCTATCTCCCTGGTACCCGCCGCGCCGACGCTGACTGCCAGTGACAGTTGCTCTTCGTCGCTGACCGTAACGCTCACTCAAAGCACGCCGCCTGCCTTGTGCCAGGGCGGCGTCTTTACCCGTACCTGGCTTGCCACCGACCAATCGGGAAATACCGGCGTGTTCAAGCAAACCATTACTATCCTGCAAGATACCGCGCCTCCCACCGTAGTTTCGGCGCCGCAAAACGGATCGGCCGCCTGCACCCAGGTTGCCACCGCCTATCCGCTTTGGCTGGCTGCACAAATGAGCAATTTTGCGGCAACGGACCCTTCCGGTATCGCTTCCTATATCAACAATGGGCCGGGCGCCATCACGGGCAACTGCCCGCTGCCGGTGACGGTGACGTTCACGGCGACCGATAGCTGCGGTTTTTCCGTAACCCGAACGGCAACCTTTACCACCATCGACACGCACGGGCCCGACGTACTGACCCCGCCCAAAGACAGTATCGCCGCCTGCTCGCCGCCTGCCGCGAACCATCTGGCCGCCCTTTCGGATTGGATACACCGCCGCGCCCGCCTGGTGGTAAAAGACTCCTGTACTGCGGACGCCCAACTGGCCTATTCCATGCAAATCGGCGGTCTGCCGGTCGATTCAGCCCAGGTCATGACCGCCTTCGCGGCTTCCTTTGCCAACGGCTGCAGCACACAACCGGTTGGCAGCCAGATCTATGCCAAGGTGCATGGCATTGTGCGGGTCGATTTTTATGCCACCGATGCCTGCGGCAACTCCACCTACGTGGGCCGCGGCGAATTTGGGGCGATCGATACCGTGGCGCCGGTCATTACCGGCACGGAAATAGTAGAAGAATGCGGCGGCGGGAACGACAGCACCGCACTCGTGAACTGGATCAACAGCCACGGCAACACCACGGTCAGCGATGATTGCTCGGCGTACACCTGGAGCAATTTTTCGTGGATCACTTCAACCGGGCAAACCGGAAACGGACTCTTCAACAGCGGCCCTTACCCCGCCATCCAGGCCCACAATTGCGGCTGGTATGTGGATGTAACGTTTCGGGCTACCGACGATTGCGGCAACACCGGGAGCGGCACCGTGCGCTTCCGAATAAAAGACACCACCCAGCCGGTGTTCAACGGTTTACCGCCGCTGGATACGCTGTATTGCCCCAATACCACGCCGCCCCTTCCGACGGCTTACGTGTCGGACAACTGCGACAGCGCTTTGGCGATCACGTCTAACTTCCAGATTCTCAACCCTATTTGCACGGGCGCTTACACCTTGCTGGTGACCTGGATCGCCACCGACGACTGTGGAAATACCCGTACCGCCACCCAATCGTTCATGGTACGCGACACCACCAAGCCGGTTTTCACACTGGTGCCGCCAGCCCTTACCTTCCGCTGCGACACTTTCGTGCCGCCCGCCGGGCCCGTTTTGGGGCAGGGCATTGCGGCTACCGACAACTGCGGGACCATTGCCAATCTCACCTTCGCCGACATTTCGGCACAGGACCCCAATTTAGCGGTCTGCGCACATTACACCTATGCCATCACCCGAACGTTCACGGTATCGGACGATTGCGGCAATACGGCTACCGCGCAACAGGTCATCAACGTGGTAGACAATATTCCGCCCCAGATCACCGGCTTTTTGGATACCACCATCATTTGTGTGGCGCAACCTGTAACGCCCCCGCCGACCGCCACCGACGTATGCACCGGCCATACCTCGCCGCCCCTTTTGGTGAATGACATTTTCACATCGGGCAACTGCGACGACAGCTATACGCGCACCCTCTCCTGGACGAGTACCGATATTTGCGGCAATACCGGCTATTTCGACCAGAATATTCACGTCATCGATACCATCAAACCCACCTTATCGGGCGTGCCGGCCGATGTCACGGCCGAGTGCAATGCCGTGCCCTTGCCGCCAGCGCCGGGCGTGATTACCGGCAGCGACAATTGCGATGAGTCGGTCGATATCACCTTCCTCGAAACCGAAATTCGCGACCCCAACCCGGCCAACTGTGCGCACTGGACCAATTACGTGGTGCGGCGCGAATGGACGGCTACCGATAATTGCGGAAACAGCCGGACCTACACCCAGATGATTACCGTGCAGGATGGGACCGGCCCGGTGCTGGTGGCACAGGATACCGTGAAGATCCCGACCGCGCCGGGTTTGTGCGGCGGCAATGTGGTGGTACCCTCGTTGTTATCGGTTTATGACGACTGCACGGCGCAACAAAGCGCCATTACCCTGCGCGACACCGTCATCCTGACGGCTACCGGCGTACCGCCCAATCAAATTCCGAATGTGCCTGTGGATACCGTGGTATTTTCCTGGTCGGCGCCCAACCTGCCGCCCGGCGTGCCGGTAGTGGGTACCGCCACGGTTGCCATTGCGCTCGACAACGCCGACTCGGAGTTGCCCTCCGAAACCTTTCAGATCTATGGAGAAGACGGCTACCTGATTGGCCGGACCAAGCAAACGAACATTGCCTGCGGGTTTAGCGGCGACACCGTATTTACCCTGCCGGCTTCGTTGTTGAACGCCTGGCTGACCGACGGTCAACTGGACATCATTCTCGCGCCGAACGGCAGCGGCGTGAATGCCTGCAACGCGTATTGCCCCGGCGGCAGGGCCCGGGCCACCGTTCAATATTCGGTGGCCACACAACAGATCCCGGTTACCGTAACCTGTGCCGTGGACACCGGCGGCTTTGTGCCCTATCCGCCGGCCACCAGTTCTTTCCTCGATGCCGGCGACCATACGATCCATTATATTGCCACTGATTGCGCCGGCAATTCGTCTACGGCATCCACCATTGTCCGCATTGAGGATTTGGAACCGCCGGCTGTCACGGCGCCGGCGCCGATCACGGCTTATGTGAGCGCGTCGAATTGCAACGCCGATATTTTATTGCCGTTTCCTGCTATCGCTGAAAATTGCGGGTTCCCGGCCGATATCAGTCAATCCTCCCCTCTCACGTATTTGCAGTTTTATGAAAATGGCAATGCGGGATGGGTGCCGCTCGATTTGATGCTCCATATTGCGGGGGTACAGGCCAACGCCGTTTCCACGGGCACCCTGACCATTCGCCATCTGGGCGACAACGGCAACGCGGGCGAATTTTTCCGGGTATACGACGAGCAGAACAACTTTCTGACCGCTACGAATATCGGCTCGGTTTCAGGCGAATGTTCGGTCGCGAATGAAACATCCATCCAGGTATCGGCAAGCCAGATCAATTCCTGGGCCGCCAACGGCAGCGCCGGTTTTCAATTGGAAGCCAACACCGACGTGCTGAATTCAACCGATTTTATCAGTTTTTGCGGGCCGCTCACCAACGGGTTCGACGGCATCAGCACGGTGCAGGTGAGCCTGACCTACAACTTCGCCGACGTGTCGTATGAGATCAACAAGGGCGCCACGACGATAAAAACCGGTCAACTGGTTGGCAATCAAACCACCGTTACCCTGAAGCCAGGTGTCTATACGGTCATTTACCGGGTAAGCGACCGCAGCGGCAACCTGGGCACCGCCTCGTTCACCCTCACCGTTCGGGATACGATCCCGCCGCAGGCCCTGTGCCAGCCGATCACGATCTTCACCAATCCCTCCGGGGCCGTCCCGTATATCCTTCAGCCGCAGGAAATCAACAATGGCAGCATGGACAATTGCTCCGGCGCGAACCTGACATTCCAGTTGTCGCAATCCAGTTTCAACTGCAACATGGCCACGCCGCCCAACAATATTTATCCGGTTACGCTCACGGTTACCGATACTTCGGGCAATTCAGCGCCCTGCACGACCACCGTGCGGGTGGAAACCGTGAGTTTTCAGCCGACGGCCACCCCCGGCGTGTGCGAGGGCGGTACGGTGCAATTATTTGCCAACCCGCCCCAACCAACCACCGGGCAAACTTACAAATGGTCGGGCCCGAAATCGTTTACCTCCATGAGCCCAAACCCCTTCATTCCGAATGCCACCTCGATGAATGAAGGGACCTATACGGTGACGGTGACAGGCCCCACGGGTTGTACTGCCGTCGGTTCGGTTATTTTGAACCTGGCCAATTTGCCTACCCAGCCCATTTTGAATGTGCCCGGCCTGATTTGCCAGGGCACGACCCTGACCCTGCAAACGCAGACATTTGGCGGCACCAACGTCATGTATTCCTGGTATTCGGGCACACCGGCCAACCCCACTTTGCTGAACACCACGACTATACCTTTGTTTCAAATTGCCAACCCGGTGCCCGGCACCCACCAATATTATGTAAAAGTGGCCGCCGATGGTTGCACGTCGTTGCCATCGGACGTGAAAGAAGTGTTCGTACAACAACGCCCCGTGGCAACGGTCGTGACGGGCGCCATATCCGTTTGCCCCTGCGAGGCCGTTTCGCTGGGCACCACTGTACAGGGCCCGGGCATTACCTACAACTGGACCGGGCCGGCTAATTTCAGCAGCAGCGACCAGTATCCGTTGGTGGCTTCCTGTGCGCAAAAGATCAATGAAGGCACGTACACCCTTATCATATATGAAAACGGTTGCGCTTCGGCGCCGGTGACCGTGCAGGTTGTGGTACGCAACAAACCGCCCAAGCCGGTTATTTCAGGCAACACCGTTTTTTGTCAGAACGACACGATCAAACTGACCTGCAACAATATTCCGACGGCTGCCGAATATCAATGGGTAACGCCGGCGACTATGATCAAAACGACGACTATAAATTCGCTGGTCATCCCCAATGCCTCTTCGGTCGATTCGGGCTATTGGTACCTGCAGGTAAAAATGGACAACTGTATATCCGATTTGTCGGACCCCAAACTGGTACAGGTGCAGGCTTATCCCGACGTTTCGGCAACCTCTAATTCGCCTATTTGTCAGGGCAGCAGTTTGAATTTAAATGCCAATTCCACTACACCCGGGGTAACATATCAATGGGCTGGCCCCGGCGGTTTTTCCGCTATCGGGGCCTCGGCGAGTACCAACACGCCCATGAGCGGCACGTACACCGTAACGGTCACCGCTTCGGGCTGTACGCATACCGCTACGGTACAGGTGTCGGTGATTACCCCACCCGTCATTACATCCGTCACCCACACCGCGCCTACGTGTGTCGATTGCGCCACCGACAATGCCCTGTTACAAGCCACCGTATTTACTCAAAACGCGCCGCTGACCTATTCCTGGAGCGGGCCCAATATGTTCTTTTCACCGCAGGCAGAGCCTGTCATTCCCAAAGTGTGCACCAATCACAACGGCACCTACACACTTATCGTGCATGATGCCAATGGTTGCACCTCGAACCAGGGCTCAACGGTCATCAACGTACAAGCCGAGCCGCAGACGCCGCAACTCGGGCTGAACCAGATGTTATGCCTGGGCAGCAAACTCGAAATCCCGGTGCTCAACGCCAATGCCTACGGCAGCAACGTCACTTTTGAGTGGCACACGCCGGTAGGTATCATTTCACAACCGCAATCCAAACTGACCATTCCGATTACCGGACTGCAGCACAGCGGCGACTACTACCTGGTTGTGCTGGCGGGCGATTGTCCCTCGGCACAATCTGCTACCGTGACGATCACGGTCAACCCCATTCCGCCGGCGCCCGTAGCCACCTCCAATGCGCCCGTTTGCGCCGGCGACACCCTTCGGTTTTATGCCGACTCCGTTCCCAACGCTCAGCAATACGCCTGGACCAGCACCAATTTCACGGCCGGTGTGCAAAATCCGTTTATCCCGCAAGCCACCGACGTACACGAAGGCTGCTATACCGTAAAAGTAACCGTGGCGGGCTGCACCTCTCCAGCAAGCAACCCCGTCTGCGTTGAAGTGAAGGCGCGACCTGCCGCACCGAGCATCAAGCCGATCAGTCCCATATGCCTCGACGATCCCAATGCCGTGCTGACGCTCGAGGTGGCGCCGCCGGGCGCTACCGGGGTGCAATACGTTTGGTATAAATGCCAGAGCCAAACGCCTTTAGGGCCGCCGGCCTTTCCGCTCACGTTCGAACTCAGCGATTTAAGCGGTTTAACCGCCGGCTCCAACAGTTTTTGCGTGCGCGCCACCATAAACGGCTGCACGTCGGTTTCCTCCAATCCCGCATTGGTTACCCTGGATACCATACCCGACGGCATATCGGCTTATGCAGGCGCCGACATTTTTGCGTGCGATCTGATGCCGTTCGAACTCGACGCTACGCTTCCGGCCCCCGGATTGGCCACGGGCCTTTGGTCGCAAATCAATATTACCAGCGGCGACTCGCTGAAAATCGTGAATCCGCCCATTGCCAATACCAATGTAGTGGGCGGCAAGGCCGGCAGTACGTACACTTTTGTGTGGTCGCTCTCCAACGGTTCGTGTAAAAACTTCAGTAGCGATACGATCCAGGTCAAGGTCAACAAATACGAGGTAGCAAAAGCCAAGGAACTGACCATCACCTGTTTTTCCGACTCGGTACGGCTGCAGGCCACACAGGGGCAATCAGTTCCCGGTGTCTGGACGCAGGAGCTGGGACAGGCGTTATTGGGCGTGGTGATCGAAAACCCCAACGACCCCAACACCCTCGTTCGCAACCTGCCCCTGAATGAAATATCGTATTTCTACTGGACGCTGAACATCGCCGGCTGCGCGCCCTCCACCGCCGAAGCCCGGGTGTACACCATCGGCCGCCTTCCGGATGGAGGACCCGACCAGTTTATTTGCAGTATTGACTCCTGTGCCACCCTGATGGCCGCCCCCCTCGATTCCTTTGAAACCGGATATTGGTACAACATCAACAACCCGGGCGCCAGCCTGCTCGACCCGAGCAACCCGATCACCAAGGCTTGCAACCTGCTGATCGGAGCCAACCAGTTCAAATGGGTGACCAACGACAGCCTGTGCGGCGACTTGTCCAAGGACACTATGGTGGTGTTTTTCGACCTGGAGCCCGTGGCCAACCCCGATTCGTTCAATGTGGCCTTTGGCGAAAAAATTTCGGCCAACGTCCTGCTCAACGATATTGTTCCCAACCAATATGACGTCGAAATCCTGACCGGGCCGTTCAACGGCCAACTGGAGGAGATCGACAAAGGTTTGTACACCTACCTGCCGAGCCTGACGTTCTCCGGCACCGATGAAATCACCTACCGGTTGTGCAACGTGAACCCAAAATGCGAGTGTAAGGTAGCCAGCGTAAAATTCAACGTCAGCCAGGCCAGCGATTGCCGTATCCCGACCATCATTACCCCGAATGGCGACGGTTACAACGACATTTTCGTCATACCGCCCCACTGCCTGAACAACAGCGACGGCCCGCCCGACAACGAGGTCACGATTTTCAACCAGTGGGGCGACCAGGTTTTTCATAAAAAGGACTACCAAAACGACTGGGATGGCACGTACAACGGCCAGCCTTTACCGGCTGGCACATACTTCTTTGTAGTGAAACTGCCCGGCGACAGCGCTCCCCGGACCGGTTTTGTGTTGATTCAGCGGTAATGCCCCATAACGGGGATTTAGCCGTTCTTTTCTTCAAATTTTGAACGCGTATCATGAATAAAACCTGTACGACAACATTTCCATACCGCTCTTTTTTACCGGCATTGCCAAAACCCGTGCTTGGCGACCGGCGCCGGCGCCGGGCTGCGATGATCTGCTTCATGTTGCTTGCATTGGCCGGCGTCCGTACGGCCTTTGCCCAACAGGAACCGCAATTTACGCAGTTCATGTTCAACAAAATGTCCTTCAACCCGGGCTATGCGGGCAGTTTTATCTCCCCGACCCTCACCGCCATTTACCGCAACCAGTGGATGGGCATCGATGGCGCACCCAACACGCAGATCCTGTCGTTCAGCCAGCCGGCATTCGGCGAACGCGTGGGCCTGGGCGTCAGCCTGTCGCGCACGAGCATCAGTATCAATCGCATCATGACGGTGGACCTGGTGTGGTCGTACCGCATTCCCATGCGACGCGGGCACCTGGGGATCGGGGTGATGCCCAGTGTGCGCAACATTTGGCAAAACTGGACCGACGAACGCATTTACAGTCCGACCCCCGCCGGCACCGACGTGGCTATTCCGACGGAAGACAAGAGTAAGTGGGTTGTCAATTTCGGGGCCGGGTTCTACTATTCCAACGATGAAAAAGGGTGGTATATGGGGGTAGCGTTGCCCCGGTTTTTCAAACAGAACATCGATTTTGCGGAAAACGGCGGCATCCTGTCGCGCGAGGAATGGCATTTCAACGCTATGGGCGGGCTCACCCTCCAACCCAATGAAGACTTGAAAATCATACCCCAGTTGTTGTTGAAATTCGTGCCCAATGCACCGTTTGACGCCGAAGTCAATGTGGGCGCCATGCTGCGCGAAAAATTCTACGGCGGCCTGTCGTACCGGGCCGGCGGCGACGTCAACAACGCCGGCGAAAGCATCGACGTGGCGGCGGGCATGCAGGCCACCGACAACTTGTTTTTCTGCCTGTCGTACGATATCGGCCTCACACGATTGCGGAAATTTAACAACGGCTCGATCGAAGCAACCGTGCGCTGGTGGTTCAACCCGCCGGAAGGCACCAAGATCGATACGGGCCTGGGCTTCTGACCGGGCACTTCGCCGCACAACGACGCTTGAAGGCAAACCCACAGGCAATTTTTACGCTTTTTTGCCGTTTTGGCAACGTTTAAAAACACTCGAAGCAGCATGTATAAATCGTACTTAATCCACTTACTCCCCCTCCTGTTTCTTTTCCTTATTCCCACCGGCACTTTTGCGCAGCAATCTTCCAAAAGCAAATCCAAAGACCGGTACCGCGAAAAAGATATCACCCGACCGCCCCTGATCCGAAATGCGGCCGAGATCAACGGGCCCGGTATCGACTACAGCCCCGCGTATTACGACGACGGCATTGTGTATGCATCCAACAGCGGCAGGAGCGGGCCGGCCGATCGCCGGTACATCGACCGGCCCTCGTTCGACATGTACTTTGCCTTGCTCGATGCCAACCAGGAGCCTATGGTGCGGTCTTCTTTTTCCGACGAAATAAATTCCAGCCTGAATGAAGGGCAGGCCACGTTCAGCCGCGACGGCAAAACCATCTTTTTTACCCGCAACAACATGCGCAAGGGCGTACAGAAGGCCGATTCGACCGGCCGGGTACGCATGAAGATCTATACGGCCCGATTAGGAAAATACGACTGGGAAAATGTGCAGGAACTGCCTTTTAACAACGATAACTACACCTGCATGCACCCCAGCCTGAATGTAGACGGCACCAAACTGTACTTCACCTCCGATATGCCGGGCGGCTATGGCGGGCTCGACTTGTATGTGAGCGAACACACAGCCGACGGCTGGGGAACGCCCGTAAACCTGGGCCCCGAAATCAACACGGAAAAAAACGAGGTTTTCCCGTTCATTACCGTAGGCGGCAAAACCCTGTTCTTCACCTCCAGCGGCCACAATACCTTGGGCGGGCTGGATATGTTCTATGTCAATCTCGACAAAATATCCGACGGTGTGATCAACCTGAACGAGCCCTACAACTCGCCGAACGACGACATGGGTATGATCATGAACGAAGACGGCACAAAGGGGTTTTTCACCAGCGACCGTCCGGGTGGGCACGGCAAAGCCGATATTTATTCCTTTACGGCTGAAAACGGCATTGAAGGCGTCGAAAAACCACCGTCCAACCGCGTACAAATCGTCGTGATCGACGGGCGCACCAAGCAGCCCATCCCGAAAGCGGCTATCCGGATTTTACAGCCGTCCGACGACGGGTTTATCTCGGCGCAAAACGATTTTTACGATGTCGACCTGCAGCCGACACCGGAGTCGCCCAACTCGCTCAGCCTGCGCCTGGTCCGGAAAGATGCCGACGAATTGGGCAGCCCCGACAATTACACGAACGGCGCCGGTGTGGCCTATGCCGATTTTGTCATGTACCGGAGCTACCTTATCCTGGCCAGTTACGACGGCTACCAAACCAGCGAGCGCCTGTATTCAGTCGAACCCGATAAAAGCGGCGCCGTCAGCCTGGCGCTCTTCGAAGAGGCCCTTTGCCATCGCACGGCCGGTATCGTGTCGACCGATAAGTTCGGGACCCGCATCCCGAATGCTACGCTGATTTTCACCCATAAGGAAAGCAACCAGCAAGTAACCGCACACACCGATATCAACGGGGAGTACGACCTGTGTTTGCCCCTGGAAGGCGAATACCTTTTGCAGGTAAAACACGATGGTTTTCGAACGCAAAACCTCAACATGACGGCTGCCCGGAACAAATCGGTCAACAATACCATCCGGCTCCAACCGGTCGATCTTACTGCCGCCGATGCCGAAAAGGCCGAGGCCCTGCTTGCCCGCCCCCTCCAGGACGGCTACCTCATCACGATGGATAAGATCCGGTTTGAGCCCGGCAAAGCCACCCTCAACCAGAGCGCCGTCCGACACCTCGACGCCATCGTCGAACTCATGCTTCGGTACCCCGAAATGGAAATCGACCTGACTGTGCACACCGACAGCCGCGGCGATGCCAAAGCCAACCAGGAGATTTCGGAAGAACGCGCCAAGAATGCCAGAGCCTATATGGCGTTCAAAGGCATCGATGCCAAACGAATCAATGCCACCGGCAAAGGCGAATCCCAGATCCGCAACCGCTGCCTCGATGGCGTGGACTGCACCGAATCGGAACATGAGATCAATAACCGGATCGAAGTGCGGGTACGAAAAGTCGGTAATGCCGTCCGGACGCCTTGAAAAAGTTCGGAGTTTGAAGTACTAAAGGGAAACACGCAAATAAAAGCTTGCCCCGCAAGAACTTCAAACTCCGTACTTCTTTCTTACCAACTCCACGCATCCTGTTCCCGGTTGAACAGAGCATCGTTGATCCGGGAAGCTTCAAAAAGCGCATCGACGCCGGCGAGGTAGTCCTGTATCCGGCGGTCGTACAGGTTGTTTTCTTTGTAAACCACCCCTGTGAAATACCGCATCTCGAATACATCCTCCCAGGTGAGTGTGGCCGACAGGTTATCGCCTGTCGTGTAGGCCTTCTGGTGCGCCAGGAAAGTCCGGCTGGTCGGGTAGTGCACCCAGAACAGCGGCCGTTCGTACAAAAAATCCCCTTCGCTGTTGGTCACGTTGATCAGGGGAGCGATACCCAGTATCCGGAACCGCAAGGTGCCGGTGCGGGTATCGAAAAACCAACTTTCCTTGAGCCGAAAGCGTTTGATGGCCGACCAGTCGGGCGCTTGCTCCACGATCCGCACTTCTTCCGCTTCCGTTTCCACATTGATCGTTACGAGCGTGTCGCGCCGGTACAAGGCTTTTCGAAGAGTCGTTGCGTCCAATGGTTTGGCAAACTGATCGTCGGACGGGTCAAAGACCGTAATGTCGCCGTCGAGGGCCGCCGTACCGAGGATTTCAGCCAGGGGCGCGTTGGGAAATGCGAAGGGCAGGTTCATTTTCTCCCGCACATCGATGATTCGCCACAGGCGTTTTTCCCACAGAATATCGCTTTCGCGAATCGGCTGATAGGGTAAAACCGAACGTTCCGCCACGACATCGCGGTTGGTAATGTCGTCGAACGGAACGCCCAGTGGATCAACAGGAGCCGGGTCGGTATCGGAACTTTGGGCCGAAACCATTCCGGACAGCAGCAATAAGCAGCCAACGCCTATCCGCAAACGGATGGCTGGCCTGAAAAGCAGCATTTTCATGGCAAGCAGGTGTGTTTAGTTCGTAGTCCGGCGGGTTTTTGCAAACCGTGGAGAATGAAGCCTGGTGCATGTTGTTGGCGAGGACGCCAACAACGGCGTTAGGGCTTGATTTTCAACGAAATGCCGCTGTTGACGTCCTCGCCAACAGCAAACCGTACCGGACTACATGTTTAGTAATTTCGCAATTAAATAAAAGTGCCGTGCAGCGGAATCGGAATGGGAAGCAGGGCCGGCAAATAATCATTGCCAGTCAGGATGGAAAGGATTTAAAAATTCCCGGGAAGTGTGTGTTGTGCAACAAACTATACCAAAACGGGGCTGTTTGGCCGCATATTTTAGCGTTAAAAATTTTAACAAATTATACCCGGGCTACAAAAAAATGGGCGAATTCCAGCAAGGCGCCAAACTGGTGATCAAGGGTAAGTGCAGCCAGGGCAGCGGCCTCTTCTTCCTTGCCGGTAATGAGCACGGTGGTCATGCCCAATGCCTGACCGAATGTCATATCGGACGCCGAATCGCCGACGATCCAGCTCCGCGAAAACTCGATGTCCGGAAAATCCGCCTTGGCCTGAAAAGCCATGCCGGTAGCAGGCTTTCGGCAATCGCACCCGGCATCCGGCCGGTGCGGGCAAAAATAGATGCCATCCAGCCGGCCGCCGGCAGCATTGATCAAAGCGTTCATATGAAGGTGCACCGCACGCAGGTCGGCTTCGGTCATCCGCCCCTTGCCCACACCGGCCTGGTTGGTCACCACTACCATGCGCCGGAAGTATGGGCGCAGCAGCGCGATGGCCTCCATAGCGCCCGGCTCCGGGATGAATGCGGCGGGGTCCTTGATGTAATCGCCCGGTGTGCGCCGGTTGATCACCCCGTCGCGATCAAGAAATAAGGTGCCTGTGCTGTCCATATCGGGAAGCAAAGAAAACACATTCCGGTCCTGTGGTTGCACGGTGTTGAACTTTTCGCTGGCCAGGCCGTTTAGTTGGCCGTTTTTGCAGGCTGCCGCGTTCATCGTGCCGCTTGCACAACCCCAACGAATGCACCCTCAACCAATACGCTGCTCATGCATATCAATATTCTCTCCGGAAGCACCCGCATCAACCGCCAGTCGCACCGCGTTGCGCTTGCCCTGGAAAAAATGATCAACGCACACGCCGTGCACACGGCCGAAGTGCTCGATTTGGCGCAATACGATTTCCCGATGCTCGAAGAAGTCCTGCACCGGCATCCCAATCCGCCCGCGGGGCTCGCCGATTTTGCCGAACACGTGCGCCGGTCAGACGCCTTCATTTTTGTTTCGCCGGAGTACAACGGCAGTTACACGGCGGCATTAAAAAACGCCGTGGATTATCTCAAAGAAAAAGAATTCGCCCGGAAGGCCGTCGGCGTGGCATCAGTGACCACCGGCATGCTGGGCGGCATCCGGGCGGCGCTCGCCATGCAACAACTGGTGCTGGGCATCGGCGGCTTTCCGCTCCCGCAAATGCTGACGGTGGGACAAGTCAACCAACGGCTCGATGAATCGGGCAACCTGCAAGATCCTCTCTTCGAGAAAAATATCCAGCAATTCCTGCAGTCCTTCTTTTGGTTGGCCGAAGCGGTCACGGAAAAGCAGCGGGCTTTTGTGCTGGCACAATAGTCTTTTGCCGGAGGAAATGGCCGGTCATTACGGCCTATTGCGGAGCACATGCTTGAAATTCTACCGCGAGGTTCCAAACCTGTTCTAAAAATCGGTGCCCAGCGCAATATGCAGTACGGGGTCTTGCACTACGCGGGTTTCGATGCCCCAACCGTAGTCCAGGCGCAAATACATGCCGAAAATGGGCGCCCGCACCCCGATGCCGTAGCCGGCGACAATCGGATCGCGGAAATAGTTCACCTTTACGCGGACCCGCACCACGCCCGGATCGTCGAGAGCCGGGAAATATACCGTGTTGATCGGATTGTCGTTGCTGAATGGGTTGGTTCCTTGCCAGGCCGTGCCCACATCGAAGAAGCCAATAATCTGGAAATTGCGCCAGAAGTTACCCATCACCGGTTTTTTGGAAAAATATTTAAAGATCGGGATGCGCAACTCGGTGTTGACCAGGGCATAGGAGCTGCCGTTGCGGATATTCTGTTTGAAACCCCGAAGGTTGGCAGCGAGTGTCTGGTAAGCGAAATTTCCGGATTCGGGCACCGGTATGGAATTGTTGAACGACGGGAAAAGCCAGTTGTCTACTCCACCTAAAAAATACAGGATGCGCTCCGATCCAAAGGTGGTGGCACCGGCCAGCCGGACGGCGAGGATCGAGCGCCGGTCGAGGAGTTGATAATGCCGGGCGTCGAGGCCCACAACAGTCATAAATCCCGAATTAAACTTGAGGCTCCAATTGGGTCGGGTATTCAACTCAAAGCGCTTGACGGCTTCTACGTACAATTTAGCGCGGGTGCCCGTCCGCAGGTTCAGGTCGATCTCTACGGTGTTGTCGTACACGGCGCTCAGGCGCAAAGCCACGCGCTGCTCGGCATAATCCGGCTCCTCCAGGGTAGCCCGGTTCGTGCTCAGGGCGATGGTTTTATCCTGCCGCAACGTACCCATGGCCCGCAGGCTGAAGAAGGCGTCGAGCGGATAACGCAGTTCGTATTGTCCCATCAGGGTATTGGTGCGCACATGTTTGGGGTCGGTTACGCCGCCTTGCGGTTCCTGGTCCACAGAATTGACGATCGTCTTTCGATACAGGGTGATCCGCTTGTCAAGCCGGCGTTTTTTGTTGTCCATCCAGAGGTAATACTCGGCGCCGTTGAAGGTGGTCGGCAAACGGAAACCGGCCTCAATCACATAATCTTCCAACAGGTCTTTAAAGTTGGCGCGCAGTAACACGCCCGGAGGGGGCGTGCGGAAACCGTCGGGCGATCCGGCGTAGCTGTCCAAACCTTCGAACAACAGGTTGTTGTCCATGGTCGTGGAAATATAATCTGTGCGGAAGCGCAGGCGGTAGGGCACAATCCGCGACGGATTGAACCGGATGACCGCATTCTGGTGCCCGAAATCAAGCGAAGGCCGCTCGGTAGCGCGTGCGCGCTGGGGGATCATTTGCAGGGTATCGGTCACGAACGACGGGTTGTCGGCTTCTTTGGGCTGCGGAGGCGCCGGTTCAGCTGCCGCAGGGGGCGGTGGGGAAGCGGTGAGGTAATCGGGCAACTGAAACAACCAGCCGGAGGGGATTTGCTTCACCGAATCGGGGTTGGCCCGCCAGGTCATACTGTCTACCGAATCCTGACCAGGCTTTGCAACGGGCAGGATCGCGCTGTTGTCGGGCGGCGGCTGCGGCGGCACCGGCAACCCGGCCGAGCGAAGGCTCAGTTCCCGGTAACGGGTGATCCAGGGCTGTTGCGTGGCGCCGGTTTGCACGGGCCGGATGAAAAAAGCCGTTTTGCTGTCGCGCCGGAGCATCTCCACCAGCTGTTGGGTACATGACGATAGGTGCTGGTGTTCGATATTCCGATCGTAATTTGTTTGGTTAAAGGTGATGGGCCGTTTCTTGTAGACCGGGTAGGTGCGGATGCTGTCAATCTGCGTGCTGTCCACATTTTGCAAAACGGTGTCGAGCGGGGCCAGGTAATACAGCGCCTGGCTGGCCGGCCATTCGCCGGGCTGCTGCATGTTGAGGGCTTTGATTTCCACCCCGTCGTTCAGGTAAATCACGTCCTGGTAATAGGCGATATAGGTTTCCAGGTATCCTGTCTGGCGGTTAAATATGCCGCTGGCGTCACTTAGAAAGGTAAAATATGTGCTGTCGATGCCCAGCGGGGCCCGTTCGTCGGCTTGCGGGGTGTTGGTGATGCGGATCAGTTCGTTGCTCCGGGTATCCAGGTTATAGAAAAAGATATCGAATTGGCTGATTGGCAAAATGGTATCGAGGCGTTGGGGCACGAGGGTGTCGGCGAGCCGGTTGCTGGCGAAAAGGATGCCCTTGTGCCCATCCAATACGGTTACACTGGCGTCGAGGTCATCCCAGAAATCCTGCGTGAGGCGTTCGGTATTGCGGTTAACCGTATGGTAGATGAACAGATCGGAGTAGCCTTTTACGCAGGCGGAAAATATCAAATCGATGGCATTGACATAATCCATGCTGTACACCCGTTGGTATTCAGGCGACAGGATATCCGTTTCTTTTTTGCCCGTAGCGGGGTCGATCAGGGTCAGGTGCGCCACATCGCGCCGTTCAAACAGCACGGCCAGGCGTTGATTGTCGGGGTGCCAGGCGAGGATCGGGTAATTAAAATCGGTCGATTGCAGGGCATTCCGCACCCCGCCTTTCAGGATGCATTTGCGTTTATGGGTGTGCAAATCCTGAACCCATACGCGCCATTTGCCGATATCGTTGCTCACCCAGGCTACCCGTTTGCCGTCCGGGCTGAGCCGGAGTTGGGTGAGGGGAAGGTTCTTTTTGTTTTTGAAGGTAATTTGCCCCCTGGACTCGGGCGCTTTCGAGCCATTCGCCTCATCGCGGTAGCGGTTTCGGAAATAATCCATCAGCGCGTCAGTGGTGCGGCGGTAACCGCCACCGAGCACATAGAGGAAGCCGGCATCGACACTGCGGTTGATGCGGGTGAGGTAAAGCAGGTTGCTGATGGTCCCTTTGCCGAAATGGAGTCCGATATAGTACCAGAACACATGCCCGGCCAGCCGGGGATAGTCTTTGGCGAGTTTGTCAAAATTATCGTACCGGCCCGAGCGCATCAGATCGCGCATTTGGTTGTCCAGTTGCGTGTTCCACTCTTCGCCGCAATAAGCCGTCAGGCCGAGCGTATACCAGCCCGGCAGGTTGAGCAGTACGGCATTTTGCACGATTTCCTGCAAGTTTGCCCCAAACAACATGGAATTGATCATCACTCCGGCTGCTCCTTCCCGAATTTGAGCGCGCAAATGCCGGTGATCGCCGTCATAGTACACAAATATCTTGTTGCCGACTACCTTGGTCTCCCCGGTTTGGATCAGCACCAATTCATCTTCGCCGATGTTGCTCTGTTTGAGGTCGGTCAGGTCGCTGAACACCAGCAGTTCGATTTTATCCGACATCTGGTGTTCGAGCAACTGCTGCACGTAACTGAAATCCAGCTCAGCCATTTGCAGGGCCGATTGTGCAATGTTACGCGCATCGCCGTACCAATAGGTGTCAAAATTGGCCGTTTCATAGTGCATCCATTCGTCGAATTGACGGTGGTATTGCACCCTGTTTTTGCCAAAAGAAGTTTGAGAGGTGGTTTGGGCGGCCAGCAATACCGGAAATGCAGCCAGCAGCAACGCAACCGGATACCGGGAAGTGTGCTTCAACAAGCGAAAAAATATATCCATGGAGAACCCAGGTTTTGCTCAAAAGTGACGCGTTTTCCTGGAAAAAACAACGCGTCCGTTGGCAAAACGCACAAAAAGTCAAAAAGATTTTCAGGACTTTTGTTTTCCAATGCATTAACGCTCGTATTTCTCTATGACAACTGAGAACAGACCCAAAATTCGGATCGAATGGCAATCGGCCGACTGGCTGGTGGAAGGGCTGGCCTTTTCCGGCTTGCTTTTGCTCTTCCTCCTGCCCGCAGTTTATTACGCTGATCTGCCCGAGGTTATTCCCCAGCATTTCGACGGAGCAGGCACGGCCGACGGCTTTGGCCCCAAATCGGTGATGTGGTGGTTACCCGGTATCGGATTGATGCTCTATCTTGTACTTACCGTGCTCAATCGCATGCCCCATATTTTCAATTATCCCGTCAAAATAACGCCGGAAAATGCCGAACGCCAATATACGCTGGCCACCCGGTTACTCCGGGCCCTGAAGACGGTGGTCATGATCCTGTTCGCCTACCTCGCCTGGGGGATGATCTCCGTTGCCCTGAACAAAACAACCGGACTTCATCCGGTTCTGTTGTGGGGATTTATTTTGGGCATATTGGCTGCGCTAGTCTGGTATTGGCGCAGCGCTTACCAAAAAAAGTAAGTGTCGGTCACAGTATACGATCGTGATGTCGGGCCAGCTATTATGGGGTTCGCCGGGTATCTATTGATGTAAATACCAGCCCGCTCTAAGGAAAAGAAGGGAAGGATCACGGCAAACGAACGGCATCAAATCGGGAGAATACTCCTTCCTCGCTACTAACCAGCCTACCAGGGGATTACCCTTTTGTCGCGCCAGAAGCGGCCTGCATGTTCAATGGGGGCCTCATCGGCCAGCCAAACGGCGGTTTCGGCGCCCCGTTCCACCGACAGCGGCGCCGAGCGGCCGCCCATATCGGTGCGCACCCAGCCCGGGCAAACGGCGTTTACGGCTATGCCATGGCCGCGCAACGCATAGTCGAGATGGCGTGTAATACCGTCGAGCAAGGTTTTGGACAAGCAATACACGGGCGCCCAACCGCCTACCGGGTCGGTCATGCTGCCGCCTGCACTGCTCATGAAAATGACCCGGCTGCCGCGGCCCAGCAAGGGCAGAAACGTCTGGGTCATTTGCAGCGCACCGATGGCGTTGGTTTGCAGCACCTGTTGGATCAACCCGGGAGAAGCGGTGAGCACATCCCGGTCTTCGCGGAGCAGGATGCCGGCATTGTTGATCAGCGCATCGAGGCGGCTGACCTTCGGGCGGAAATCGGCCAGCGCGGCCTGGATACGGGCCGGATCGCTAACATCAAGATGAACAACATGCGCGTCGATACCGGCTCCGGTCAGTTCGGCAGCGGCAGCAGTTCCGCGGGCGCGATCGCGGACGCCCAACCATACCTGCCAGCCGCGCCGGCCCAGTTGGCGGGCAATTTCGAACCCGATGCCTTTGTTGGCACCGGTGATGAGTGCGGTTTTTTCAGCCATGCGCTAAAAACCGCATACCGGGGGTAAGTGTTCAAGGCGCCTATTGCCGGCGACGTGAAAATGAAGGGTCATTAATAGTTGACGTCGGTCGAATTGCAGGGAACTCCAGCACAGCCTTTGGGAGACCGCGGGCATGCGGGTTTCGTGTTGTCGTAACATTCGATCTGAAAAAGAATAGATTCCCGGACTAAAAACCACCCGGACGGGCGCAAGGCTTGCAGCATTTTCAGGATGAATATCAATTGGAGGGAAAGGAGCGGCTCAAAACCCTCACGGCTTTTCTCTCCAGAACTAAGCCGGGTTATTTTCTACCAGCGCTGCTCCGAGGTAATTTATGAAAACGAGTACTTGGCTTTCAATTATTGACGACTAATTCCTATCTCAGTTGGCCTTGTTAAAATCCCTGGCGAAACACTAAAAAAATCGCCTCTTCTGCGAAGCAGCGCAGAAGAGGCGATGGTTGACCAGTAGGAGTTTGGTCCTTATTTTCTATTCTTCGAACTATTGGGCACCGGGTATTTCATCGCATAGCCCCGCGCCCTCGGAATGAGTTCTTTGAGCCGTTGGCTGCGCTTGGCCGGGTCGGGGTGCGTGCTGAGGAATTCCGGCGGACGGCTCCCACCCATTTTGTTCATCCGGTCCCAGAAGGGCACGGCAGCGCTGGGGTTATAGCCGGCCATGGTCATCAGGTACAGGCCAATTTCGTCGGCTTCCGACTCGTGTTTGCGGCTGAACGGCAGCAAAATGCCTACCTGCGCGCCGGCGCCGGCAGCAGCGAGCAACAGGCTGCTGGTTTGCGAAGGTTTTTGGGCCAGGGCTACTTGCAGGGAGGTCAGGCCGAGTTGGGCGACCAGCCCCTGGCTCATGCGTTCGTTGCCGTGGTTCGACAGGGCGTGGGCGATCTCGTGGCCCATGACCACGGCCAGGGCATCTTCGTTTTGGGTGACGGGCAGTATTCCCGTGTACACCACCACTTTACCGCCCGGCATGCAGAACGCGTTCACTGTTTTCGCGTCGTCGACGACGTTGAACTCCCAGGCAAAGTTTTTCAAATCGCTCTGCAAGCCTTTGGCCTTGTAGTACACTTCGGCAGCCGCCCGGATATCGCCGCCCACCCGGCGAACGAGGTCGACGTCTTTACCTGAGGTTACGGTCTTGTTTTGAGCCAGAAATTGTTTGTATTCGGCAAAACTCATTTGATTGATCTCACTCGCCGGGAGCAGGTTCAGTTGTTTGCGTCCCGTGAAGGCGTTTTTGCTGCAAGCGGCAATGATAGCCATAGCAAACAGACTAAGCAGGATTTTCTTTTTCATATTACTTGAATTTGATTTTGACGGAAAAATACGGCCTTTTCCGGGATACTGGTGCCGCTTTTGTACGCAAAACAACTGCGAGCATCACGAGGCTATAAACGCCGGTTGCAACGAGAAGCGTGGCTGACGCTTGCACATTGGATCAATATTAACAAGGTATGCCCGACATTATTTTTTTTCAAACGCCCGCGCCCGCGCCGCTGCGTTCTCCCGCACGTTAAAATAGTACAGGTTCAGGTCGCCAACATGGTAGTTTTTTCGGCGAAACAGTATGCTACCCGGGAATTTCGGCTTGGTACACAACAATACGCCTTTGTACACCTCGGCATCGGCCAACTCAGGATAGGTGACGCAAAAGGTGCGCAACACCGCGCCGCGGTTGAGCGATTTAGCTGCATACTCGCCCTCCCGCGTCGTCCAGAGGAGCGGATTGGTACACACTACATCGCGCTCGAACGCGTGCCGGAGGGCAAAGTTGCGCTCCCAGGTTCGCCAGGTGCAATAACAACCCGTTTCTTCCGGCGACTGGCAGGGTTTAACCCGGTTAAAAAAATCAGCCTTCACCGGCCAACCGACCAGGTAGGCTGCCACGAGTTGGTTCTGGAGGGGGGTATTCTCGATCAGGTCGCGCACCAGGTACATACCGTGCCGGCCACCCTGGCTGTGCCCGGCGATTATGAACGGGCGCCCCTGGTTCCAGTGCTCCAGGTAGTAGCGGAAAGCGGCTTTGACGTCTTCATAAGCCAGATCGAGCGCCTGCCCGGCCGATTTTTTATCTTTCGTGAAAAAGGCCTGCAGGTGGGCCTGCCGGTAGCGTGGGGCATACACGCGGCCCGCGCCATTGAAAATACTGGCCTGGTAGAGGATAGTGGTGCTGTCTGTTTTTCGATTGAGGGCCGCATCGCCGACCGAGGCATTCCAATTGCGTTCTTCCCGGCGGGAACCTGTGTAGGTAGTGGGGTACATAAAAAACACGTCGACCCCCGCATCCGCTTCCCGGTTGGGTACATCGGCGCAGGGTGTGCGGTCGGCGGGATCATTTTTGGCAGGGTGGGCGGCCCAGTTTTGCAGATCGGCATAATCGGGGGGCGCCGGCACCGTTTTCGGGTCAAAAGCAACGGCAGGGCGGGCGCTGCCACAAGCCTGCAGCAGCAAGGCGGCGGCAATAGCAAAGGGCACAAAGCGGAAGAGATAGGACATGAGGACAAAAGTAAAGGGACTAACTACGTTAATGCCGCTGTGCATGGATTCTTTTTCGACCAAAAAATTTCGAGAATTTGAACGGATTGCACAACTTTGGAGCGCACCATGCAACGCTACTTGTCACATCTGTTAGCCGATCTGGAAATTGCGGCCCGCAACGCGCCTGCTACCAGCACCTACCGGTTCCGGCACCCGTTCGACGATGAAGAGGAACGGGACGCCCCGGCATACCAGGTACGATACGTGCGGCTTTGCGATTTGTTTGGGTTGCCCCCGGGTATTTTTCCACCTTCCGAACGGCTTACCAAGGATCAAATCGCCGCGCTCCTCACGGCTATCGAGGCGCTCTGGCGCGCCTGGAGCGTGGATTGGGACTGTCCGCCACGGCTTTCGGCCCGGCGCCGCTACGCGGTCATGGTCGAACGTATGGAACAGGAATCCGTCCGGTACAACCATGAGTTGGGCGCTTCCGTCAATTTCTGCGACCGCCGGGCCGATGGCGCCTGCCCTTTTAGCGATCGGAGCCAATGTTGGTGCGACGAACTGGACGCATGCGCCCGGCACGACCTGGAAATCTGGGAAAACGCCCATGACCTCGACGATTTCGCTCAAAAACGGTCGTCGCCGCTGGAAGAGTTTCGCCAATGGCTCGACGACGGCGCCTCGGAGCTCCCTCCCTGGGACCTGGATGCCGAACGCGAGCGCTGGCGCCGTTTTATGGCCGATGAAGACCCGATGGCCTGGTTGTATTTCTACGACCCGCGCCGCAGCCTGGAATTGCAGGACGAGACTCCTGAACCTCAGCCGGGCGACTTCGACGACTTTGACTGGTACGACGAGGATGACCTCGAGGACTTACCCTTTTGAACGGCCTGCCGTGCAACGGGAAGCCGTCTTGCACCGATTGCTAGCAGTTCAGCGCGCCGCACACCGAGATCACCTGGCCGGAGATGTACGACCCCATGTCCGAAGCGAGAAACACACAGGTATTGGCCACTTCTTCGCCGCGGCCCAGGCGCTTCATGGGGATGGCGCTGAGGTACCCTTCTTTTGTTTTTTCATCCAGCACAGCCGTCATTTCCGTTTCGATAAAGCCGGGCGCCACTGCGTTGCAGCGAACTCCCCGCGAACCGTATTCCTTGGCTATCGATTTGGAAAAGCCGATGATACCGGCTTTTGAAGCCGCATAATTGGCCTGACCAGCCTGACCGAACACCCCCACCACAGAACTCATATTGATAATGCAGCCCCCCGCGCGGATCATCGGCTTCAGGCTGTGTTTCGTGAGGTTGAACACCGACTTGAGGTTGGTCTGGATAACCTCGTCCCACTGATGTTCCGACATGCGCAACATCAGCGTGTCGCGGGTAATGCCGGCGTTGTTGACCAGGATATCTAACCGGCCAAAATCAGCCAGCACCTGCGTTACGAGCGCCTCTGCTTGTGCATAGTCGCCGGCATCGCTCTGGTAGGCCCGTACGGTGGCCCCGAGTTCGTCGGCAAGGCCGTTGGCGCGCCCGGCCGATCCGGCCGAGACATAAGTAAACGCAACCGAGGCGCCGTGTTCGGCAAATTTGCGGACCAGCGCTTCGCCGATGCCCCGCGAGCCGCCGGTAATAAGGGCTACTTTTCCGTCAAGAAGTTTCATACAGGAAGAAATTAGAATTTGGACGATTGGAAATCGAGGCGGGCAAAGTTCCGGAAAACTACCGGGAATTCAAGAATGGGGATAAAATTCAGACCTTTACCCGTCCGCTCATTCGAACACTATGGAACCAGCTTCCAACCCTACCCCGTTTACCCGAATTGATCCCTATGCAGCCCTGCGTGTCGCCGACTATCGCCGCTTCCTGGCGATGCGTCTGACCACGACGCTGGCCATTCAGATCATGTCGGTTTCCGTCGGATATTTTATCTACGATCTCACAGGCGATCCCCTGATGCTGGGCCTTGTAGGGCTCACGGAAGCCATTCCAGCCATTTCAATCAGTCTTTGGGCCGGCCACCTGGCCGACAAAAACAACCGCCGCAATATGCTGGCGGCTTGTCTGAGCCTCATGGTGTTGTGCACCACGGCGCTGACACTGATCGCATTTTACCGCCATGCGCTGCCGAAAAGCATGGTGCTCGGCGGCATCTATTCGGTTATTTTCATGACCGGCGTGGCGCGGGGTTTTTTCAGCCCGACCAATTTTGCCTTTCTGCCGCAATTGGTCGACAAGAAAACGCTGCCCAACGCCATCTCCTGGAACAGCAGCACCTGGGAAGTAGCCAGCATCACGGGCCTTGGCCTCGGCGGTTTGCTCTACGGCTTCGCGGGTGTGACGGGCGCTTTTGCCACCATGGCCACCCTCACACTGCTCGCGTTGGCTATCCTGCTGCAGATCCCGCCACGCCCGGTGCCGGCGTTCGACCCTACCGTCACGGCGCTGCACCGCATCCGCGAAGGACTTCGGTTTGTATTCCAGCATCAGGTCATTCTGGGCGCCATTGCGCTCGATTTGTTCGCCGTGCTATTTGGCGGAGCGGTAGCCTTGCTGCCGGTGTATGCAAAGGACATTTTGCAGGTGGGCCCGGAAGGGTTGGGCATATTGCGGGCCGCTATGTCGCTGGGCGCCATCAGCATGGCGATCTACCTGGCACACCGGCCGCTGGGGCGCAACGCCGGCACCCTGATGCTGGCCTGCGTAGCGGGGTTCGGTCTGTGCATCATCGGCTTCGGCCTGTCGCGGGTCTTTTGGCTGTCGTTTGTGTTGTTGTATGTATGCGGTGTGCTGGATGAAGTCAGCGTATATGTACGGGCCTTTCTGATCCAACACCTGACACCCGACCACCTGAAGGGGCGGGTATCGTCGGTCAACTCCATCTTTATCACCTCCTCCAACGAGATTGGCGCTTTCGAAAGCGGATTTACCGCCAAACTGATGGGCACGGTGCCTGCAGTGGTGTTTGGCGGGCTGATGACCATTGCCGTCGTGGGCGTCACGTGGTGGAAAGCGCCGAAACTGCGATCCTTCGATTTTCGCCGGCTGACGCGCGAACACCCGGAGTGAGGAACACGCTATTTGGTTTGTACAAAAAAATCGAGCAGCGCCGGTTCATTCGCGAGGGAGGTGCCCGTCGGTGGCGCCATCCATTTTTCCACGGGAAAACCAGGCAGCAACAACGAATCGGGTGGCGCTTCGGGCACCAGCGCCACAGGCGGGCTAATTCGCCCGGGTCGGAATACCGTTTTTTCCCGCACGATTATCCGTTCGCGCCAGAGCGTTTTTTCCAGAAATACCGTATCCGTGCGGGCCTGCACCACGGGCCTCAGGACCTCCCGTACCCGGTTTGCTTTCCAAAACCAAAGGCAGGTCATCGCCAATACCAGTGCCGCCGCGGCTTGCCAGATGGGCACGCGGCGGTGCAGCAGCCCCACCCGCCGGGCTTTGACTGCCACGCGCGTTTGCAGGCGCGCCCGGAGATCGGCGGAAGGAGGCGGGCCGGGGTCGAGGGCCGGAGCCGCCAGCAAAACCGCCCGCAGGTGTTCGTACATTTCACGCGGCATGGCAGCCAAAACGGCAGCCCGCTCCGCAGGACTCAGGGCATCAAAGGCTTTTTGCCGGGCCAGCTGTTCGATATAATCCGTCATAGTCCTGGTTTAAAAATGGTCATCTGTTCGGAGATCTGTTGGAGGGCATAGTGCAGGCGTGATTTTACCGTTCCCTCCGGGCAATCGAGGATAGCGGCAATTTCCGCCACCGGCAATTCCTCCTGGTATCGGAGCACAAAACACTGGCGTTGGGGTGCGCTGAGTCGGTCGATGGCGGCGCGCAGGGCCGCTTCGAAAACCGGCCGGTCGAGGCCGTCGGCCCCAGGGTCGGGGTCGGTTTCCAGCTCGGGCCATTCGGGACCGACCGGTTTTTTGCGGCGAAATTCATTTTTGCACAAATTGGCGGCCAGGGCATACACCCAGGTTCGGAACGACCGGTTTGGGTCGAACAATTGCGGTTTTTCAATGATTTTGAGGAACAATTCCTGGGTGAAATCCTCGGCCCGGGCGGCGTCGCGCCACAGCATCCGGTAAAAATAGCGGTGCATGCGCGAAGCATACCGGTCGTACAGCGCCGCGAACGCCCGCTCGTCGCGCCGCACAATCCGTTGCATCAACGCTTCGTCGGAGCAGGTGGAATAGGACGATAAGAATAGCCGCAAGGGTCGGATTTTAGGCAGTGTTATTCTTCGATGACCTCCATAAAAACCCGAAACCCGACGGCCGGGCTGGGTGCGGTGTAATGTCCGACGGTGCGAATCTGGCAACGATAGGGTTCGTCCTGCCAGCTGCCGCCTTTGCAAATTCCGGGTTCGAGCGTCATTTCCGCCACATTGCCGCTCACGTTGTAGAGGCCGAATTTATTCGGGAAATAACTGGTCACGGGCGCCGGAAAGTAGGCGCCGTCGTCGCCGCCGGCAGCCTGTACGTTGGGGCAATCGACGCAATCTTTGGATGCGTTGAGGTTGAGCAGGTAGCAGCCTTTCGAGTTGCGCACATAATAGCCGCCGGGCCAGGGGTAGGGCTCGTTGGGAAGGCCGCCGGAAGCCGCCAGTTCCCACTCGCTTTGGGTGGGCAAGCGGAACACCACCTTTTTGAAGCTACGCCTGGCCTGGCTGCTGCTGTTGTACACCTGGGTGATCCAGCTGCAATAGCGTTGTGCCGCTTCGAAACTGATGTTCTGCACGGGCGCGGCGGAACTGTCGGGGTGGCCGTTGGCAAACAACACGGCATCGGGCAGGTTGCGGAGGCTGTCGGCCAGAAGGCTGCGCCAGTCCGTTTTTTGGATCAGGCATTGCTGGAGCTGATCGTAATCGCGGTTTTTCACCAGGTCCTGGAGGAACAGGTCGTATTGTTCATTGCTGAGTTCCGCCTCGGCTGCATAGAGTTTGGGGCCGATCTTTCGCATCGGCTTTTCGAGCATTTTGGGTTTGATCGCCGAAATGAAGCCGGTTGCCGGCGGTTGGGGACCGAAATACGCCTGCACTTCCGGTTCGCGCCCGCCGGCCCGGGCGATACGGAGGGCCAGATTTTGCGCGCGTTCGGCTTTAGCCGCTTCGCCGGCGGCGCTGTAATGCCGGTGCAGCAGCACGAGGGCGGGGATGTAGTTCAGGTTGAGTTGGGCTACGGTTTCCGGTTGGGTCTCGGGCTCAAGGTTCAGGTCGAGGTAATCGGTCCGAAAACGGTTCTCAAAATTGTAGCGCAGCACGGCCACGTTGTCAAACGGCTGCTGGCTGAATTTCAGGGCAAGACCCGTAAGGTAGAGTTTGGCTTTATCCGCTCGGAGCAGGTTTTTGTCGCACATTACACCGAAATACACCGGGGCTGCGGCGCCGGCGGCGGGCGATGGATTATCGCGCAACACCCGGGCGACAAAATCGACCAATCCGCCGCCCGGTTCCAGCCCGGGGAAAGCGCGGCTGCGCGCAATCAGGTCGCGGTATTCCTGGTTCTCCAACCATTGAAGGTTCAACACTGTCACATCGGCGCGCACGTCGAGGGCGAATTGCAGCAGAAAAGCCGGATAGGTATCATTCTCCCGGGCCGTGAACAGCAGGCCGTTTTCTTCGACCGACATCAGGGCGTTGTAGTTCCAGTTGAGCAGGCCGGGCGAGTATTGCCCGCTGGCATACCACTCACGGCAAATCGCCGATACCTGCGCGCGGTCGCCGGCCAGCTCGGCCGCACGCAGACGCGCTTCAAAGGAGTTTTCCCGGCTTAAAGTGCGGGAAAAGGCGCTTGCCGCAAAAAACAAAAGGCCGAAGCCGAGCCAGAGGCCCATGGTAAGGTTGCGCATAATACAGGACGTTTGGATCAAAAACAAGATACGCCTGAATACACGCGAAAGGGGCGGGCGTTCAAATTTTAGCAAAAAAAATGTGGCCGGTGCACCGCGTTTCAGGCGATATGCGCCCGGTAAGCCGAGGCATCCATCAGGCCGCTCAATTCGGCCGGGTCGGCGATCTCGATCTTCACGATCCATCCGGCTCCATACGGGTCATCGTTGATCAGGGCGGGGTTTCCGCCTTTCGAGTCGTCGAGCGCAGGGTTGAATTCGACTACCTTGCCGGTCACGGGCATAAACAGGTCGGAGGTCGTTTTTACCGCCTCCACGGTGCCAAAAACGGCGTGGGCATTTACGGTCTTGCCCACGGTTTCCACTTCGATATAGACCAATTCGCCCAATTCACCCTGGGCAAAATCGGTAATGCCAACGTACGCGACGTTGCCGTTTTCAACACGGACCCACTCGTGGTCTTCGGTGTATTTACAATTGTCGGGAATGTTCATGTTCTGATATGGTTGATTTGTAATAGCGTAGTTCTGGTGCAGGTCCCTGGCGGTAAAAAGCCTTTTTCAACTGACAGCGTTCAATTTTGCGCCGAATATGCCCGGTTTCGACTGTGAAATTTGGCTTGCCGGTCGAAAAAACAGCCATTTCCTCCATTCAAAGCGCTCCTTCGCAACAAGTCTAACGTTAAAGCGTCAATTTCGCACATTCCAATTATGGCGGGCCAAAAATACAGGTTTTGACTTGGCTCCAAATTTTGCCGCCAAAAAAATTACCCTTGTCCGGTTCTGGCGTTTTGAACGTTAAGATTTTGAATAATTCCCCAAAAGTTTTCTTCTTTGGCCGGCCCGAGTTTTGCGGCGCCCGATCACTCAATAATACAAGCAATGAAATACCTTCCGCTCAACCCGGAATTGTTCCAACTGAACCGCAAACGTTTCATCCGCGAGATGAAGCCCAACACCATTGCCATATTTAATTCAAACGACCTGATGCCGCGCTCGGGCGACCAGTTTTTCCCGTTCCGGCAAAATGCGGGCCTGTTTTACCTGTGCGGAATCGACCAGGAAGAAACGATGCTGGTACTGTACCCCGACGCCCCGAAAGAGGGATTTCAGGAATTCCTCCTCATCAAACGCACCAATGAACAGATCGCCCTGTGGGAGGGCCATAAATATACCAAAGAAGAAGCCCGTGCCGCTTCCGGCATCCCAAAAGTGTTGTTTCTGGACGAGGCCGAAAGCATCCTGCACGAGCTCATCCTGCTTTCGGAAGGCATCTACCTGAACATCAACGAGAATGACCGATTTGTGTCGCCCGTCGAAACGCGCGATCTGCGCTATGCCCACAGCATCCAGCACCGTTATCCGGCGCATACCTGCTACCGCGCGCAACCGCTGCTGAAAAAACTCCAGATGCTGAAAAGCCCGCTGGAGGTAGCTGCGCTGCAACAATGCGCCGATATAACCGGCCAAGCCTTCCGCCGGGTGCTGGAATTTGTCCGGCCCGGCGTATGGGAACACGAAGTGGAAGCCGAAATTATCCACGAGTTTATCCGGAACCGCTCTACGGGTCATGCCTATGTGCCAATCATTGCTTCGGGTAAAAACGCCTGCGTGCTGCATTATACCGAGAACAACCAACGCTGCCACGACGGCGACGTATTGCTGCTCGATTTTGGCTGTGAATACGCCAATTATGCAGCCGACTTAACCCGGTCTATCCCGGTAAACGGCGTCTTTACCAGCCGGCAGCGTGCCGTATACAACGCCGTGTTGCGCGTGTTGAAGGAAGCCCGTGCCATGCTGGTGCCCGGCAATATGCTGGATGAGTACAACAAAGAGGTGGGTAAAATCATGGAAAGCGAACTGATCAGCCTGGGATTGATCGGCCGCAGCGATGTGGAAAAACAGGATCCCAACAGGCCCGTTTTCAAGAAATATTTCATGCACGGCGCCAGCCATCACCTCGGCCTCGATGTGCACGATCTCTGCCTGCGGTACGAGCCGTTCCGCGCCGGCATGGTCTTCACCTGCGAGCCGGGCATATATATACCGGAAGAAAATCTGGGTATCCGCCTGGAAAACGATATCCTCATCACCGACGAAGGGCCGGTCGACCTGTTTGCCACCATACCGATCGAAGCCGAAGCGATCGAAGAATTGATGCAGGCGGCGGTGTTGAACTGATCGGCCGGTTCAGGCCGGGGACCCGTTGATCAAACGGGGATGGTGCCGTTTTTTATTGAAAATCAACCAATTCAATTTCAAAAACGAGGACCGCATCGGCGCGCACGCCAAAGGGCGGATTGGAGCCGTAGCCCAGGGCGGAGGGAATGAAGAAAGTCCCTTTTCCGCCTTTTTGCAGCAGCGGGATGCCAATTTGCCAGCCTTCGATCAAATCGCTCAGCGGAAATTGCACGGTTTGCGAACCAGGCGTTTCGTCGAACACCAGTCCGTCGAGGTAATAGCCTTTATACTTAACCTTTACCGCAGAGTTGATCGTCGGGCTGCCGCCGCTGCCGGGCGTGTCGATGATGTAAAAAATACCCGAATCGTGTTCGGTGGCGCTGAGGTTGTGGTCGGTGAGGTATTGTTGAATAGCCGCGCGGTCTTTGGCGGCCTGGTCGTCTTTGTGGCAACCGGCGCCGAGGCCGAGGGCCAGGAACGCAGCGGCGGCAAACAGGATGTTTTTCATACGATTGAAATCGGTAGCGTGTGTTTACGAATGGATGGGGCAAAGGTAAAATGCCGGAATCAATACCCGGCTATGCGGGCGTGAATTCACTTAAATGGGCAGGTCAACCGCGCCCGTTTGTCAATAATTCCCAAATACCCTACCTCCCCCCGGTCATCGGTCCTATTTTTGCCGCTGTTTCACGAAAAAACGGGCAATACGATGCGTTTACTCCTTTTGACAATCCTCTTTGGCGCCCCCTTGTCGGCGTACACCCAAAAAACAACCGTCCCCGACAGCACCCTAATCGACGTCACCATCGACGGTCTGCCGGCCGGCGTGGTACGCATGGTAGGCAACTACGGCGACCAGAACTACCTCGCCGATTCCACTATGGCCGATGCCAAAGGCCATTTCGTGATCCGGCGGGAACGGCCGCTTCCCGCCGGCTTTTATTATTTCCTGCTGCCCGGCCAACGCAGTTTCTCCATCCTCGTCGACCGGGACCAGCGCATGACGGTGCACGCGCAGGCCGACGACATCAACAATACCATCCAGGTGAGCGGCTCGATCAACACCGAATTGTTGTACCGCAACTTCAAATTCCAAAGCGCCCAAGACCCGGAACTGAACCAGATCAACCAGGTGCTGCGCAGCTCGGCGCCCGGTTCGCCCGAATATGTGCGGGCCAAAGCGCGCCAAGTCCAATTGGTTGAGGCCCGCAAAGCGCACCTGGATGAAATTTACAAGGCCTACCCCGACGCGTTTTTTACCAAATTCAAGATCGCCGGCCAAAATCCTGACTGGCCCGAATTCCGCAAGCCCAACGGCGACCTGGATACCCTGCGCAATATGGCGTACTACCGGGAACACTTTTGGGACGGCGTGGATTTTACCGACGACCGCCTGTTGAGCACCCCGGTCATTTTTAATAAACTCAAACGGTACATCACCGAACTGACCCCCCAACAGCCCGATTCGATCATCAAAATAGCCGATCCGCTCGTGCAACGCGTGTTGCCGTACAAGGAATACTTCAAGTTTTTTGTCAACTGGATCGGGCTGAACTACGAAAACGGCAAAACCAAGGTGATGGACGGCGAAGCCGTGTACGTGCACATGATCGAAACATACATCACCCCCGAGCAAGCCTATTGGGACACGCCGGAAAACATCGAAAAATTGCGCAAGAAGGTGTGGGAAATGGAAGCCAGCCTCATGGGCCGCAAAGGACCCGATGTACGCGCACAGGATGTCGACGGCGTATCCAGAAGTCTTTACGATCTGACGGCCCCCATCATCGTGGTGTTTATGTACAGCCCCGACTGTGAGCACTGCCAGAAGCAGTCGCCCGAGATCGAACGAATTTATGAACACTGGAAAGACCGCGGCGTCGATTTCTTCGGTATCGGCGTGAACACCAACGAGGCCGATTGGCGCGAGTTTGTCAGGAAAAATCACTTCACGTTTACCAATGTGTTCGACCCGACCAATAAGGCCATTTATGCCAAATATTACGTCGACATCACACCGGAATTGTATGTACTGAACAAAGACCGCATCATTGTGGCCAAAAACCTGGTAGCCGAGCAGCTGGAAACGGTGTTCGAACGGGAGTTGAAAAAATTGAAATAAGAACCAGCTTGGAATTGCACCATAGCCTTGCAATTTCAAACATATGCTGAAAGTTCCTGGCTATTGTGCGTTCAGCGCCCAGTCGTATTCCTGAAAATCGATCGCTGCTGCCGGCTGCAATTGGACGGCGGCGTAGCGGTTTAAAAAGGCCTTCAGGTCGCTGAAATCGGCCGAATACCACTCGAAGATTTTACTGACGCTGGCATGATCCGGGGCAAGCCTATTGAAGCGGGTATCGTTGACGAAAGCGCGGGTGCGCTCCATGAGCCTTCGTTCCAGGTTGGCCGCGGTATACGCCCGGTTGTACAACGGCGGACAGGAGTTGGCCGCGCAATTGATCGCAAAATGGATACGCGGGTCATTGAATCGCGCCCGCAGGATTTCGTTCTCGATCTGGTTCAGGCTGTAGGTTTGCCCGCCGAGGCTGATCCGTTTCACATCCCAGGTTTTGCCGCCGTCGAGGCTTAAAATGCTGGTCAGCGGGTAGTTTTTTACGATCAGGTCGACGGTAAACGCGTTGTAGGCATTGATCCAATAGGCCATTTTCCGCGTGCGGCTCCACCAACCGGCCGGCGGATTGGCCGCCAGGGTCCGGAGATATCGATCCAGCGCTATTTTGTCCGACGCAAAACCCGCGTAATCAACTTGTCCGGCTACATTCACGTGTTTGCGCAGCAATGCGTCCCAGGCGGCGTGGTCAACGGAAGCAGCGGCGCCCTGCGAAGAAAATGGCCGTTCGGGGCGGCTGAAGACAAGAGAAAAAAGCAGCGCACTGAACAACAGCGGAAGGCGGACCCTAAAGATGGAATTCAGCATATGCGCGGTATTTTTGAAGGATAACGGCTGCAGCCCGCTTCCCGTTGGTAAATGTCCGTTCAAATTTTTGAAATGTTCACCCGCCGACAAACCCTGCCGCCCGGTTTGCCCATTTTACCTACTTTTGCTCCCGCTTTTAGCCCCATTGACCCCATTGACCCCATTGACCCCATTGACCACATTGACCACATTGACCCCATTGACCACATTGACCACATTGACCCCATTGACCACATTGACCCATTGACCACATTGACCACATTGACCCGTCAAAGTTCAGCAACTGACCAAGGTATATGGGGAGCAACGCGCCGTGGATGCGGTGAGTTTCGAAGCGCACAAGGGCGAGGTACTCGGTTTTTTGGGCCCTAATGGCGCCGGGAAAACCACTACCATGAAAATCATAACGGGTTACCTGCCGCAAACGGAAGGCAGTGCTGAAGTATGCGGATTCGACGTGAGCACCCAGGCCATACCGGCGCGCGCCTGCATTGGTTATTTGCCCGAGCTCAACCCATTGTACAAAGACATGTACGTGCGGGAATACCTGGAGTTTGCCGCCGGCATTCACCGCCTGGCCAGGCCCGGCCGCCGCATCGACGAAATGGTGGAGCGCACGGGCCTGGGCAGCCACCAAAACAAGCATATCGGCGAACTGTCGAAAGGCTACCGGCAGCGCGTCGGCCTGGCGCAGGCCATGCTTCACGATCCGCAGGTGCTCATTCTCGACGAGCCCACCTCGGGCCTCGACCCCAACCAGATCGTGGAAATCCGGCAGTTGATCAAAGACCTGGGCAAGGCGAAAACAGTCATCCTCTCCACCCATATCCTGGGCGAGGTGGAGGCCGTCTGCGACCGGGCTATCATTATCAACAAGGGAAAGATCGTGGCCGATGCGGCGATCGATGAATTGAAGCGGCAATTTACCGGCCAAAGCATAGTGACGGTGGAATTCGGCCAGGCGGTCGACCCCAAACTACTGGCTGCAATTCCCAACGTCCAATCGGTAAAAGCGGCCGGCGATCGGCGCTGGCAACTGAGTGCCGAACCCGGGCAAGATCTGCGCCCCGCCATTTCGGCCTTTGCCGCCAAACAAAACCTCCCCCTGCTGGAGCTGCACAAAGAAGTATTCAGTATGGAAGACGTTTTTCAACAATTGACGCGATGAGCGCCCCAACCCAACCGTTTCCATCCTATGCTGGCCATCTATTTTAAAGAAATCAATGCCTTTTTTTCCTCGCTGATCGGATATATCGTGATCGGCGTTTTCCTGTTGCTCATGGGCATGGTCATGTGGGTATTCCCGGATTACAGCGTGCTGGATGGGAATTATGCCGCGCTGGATACCTTGTTTACCATGGCGCCGCTCATCTTTTTGTTCCTGATCCCGGCGGTGACCATGCGCACCTTTGCCGAGGAAAAACAAACCGGCACCATCGAATTGTTGGTCACCCGGCCGATTTCCGACTGGCAGATCGTCGGCGGCAAGTTTTTCGCCTGCTTTACCCTGGTGGTATTTGCCCTGCTGCCCACCGTCCTGTACTATATCACCGTGTATTGGCTCGGCGCCCCGCCCGGAAACCTGGATTCGGGCGGCATTCTGGGCTCCTACATCGGTTTGTTGTTCCTGATATCGGCTTTCGTGGCGATCGGCGTTTTTGCTTCCTCCCTGACCAACAACCAGATCGTGGCGTTTCTGCTGGCGGCTTTCCTGTGTTTCTTTATCCTGATGGCATTCGATTACCTCAGCCGGCTGCCGGTTTTCTTTGGCAAAACCGACGACCTGGTGCAATCCTTCGGCATACAGTACCATTACAATTCGATGAGCCGCGGCTTGTTGGACACGCGCGACCTGGTGTATTTCGTGTCGCTCACGGCCGTCTTTCTCGCTGCCACGGTGTTGTCGTTGGGCCGGCGGCGCTGGTAGTCCGTCATTTTTTGGTGAGCAGCACGAGCACCACGCAACGGTGCAGTTTTCGAACTGCTTCCAGTTCGCTGGCCTTCTCCGCCGATTCTTCGTCGTTGCCGGCGAGCGATTCGCCAAAAACCCGGAGCAGCATGCGGTCCACGTCAAGACCTTTGTCGATCAGATAATTCCGGGCAATACGCGCCCGGGCAGTCGCCAGCTCGAGGTTGGCTTTACCGCTGCCCGCGGCATCGGTAAAGCCGAGGATACGCAATTCGGTATTCGGTTTCTCCTGCAATTGCCGGAGCATGTAGTCGAGATCGGCCTTGCCTTCGGGCGGCAAAACCGATCGCCCGGCGTCGAAATAGATAAAACGCACGCTATCGCTGCGCGCTTCCGTTACCGGCCCGCCCTTGAAATAAGCGCAGTTGCTCTGGTCAGACAGCACGCGCTCCTCTTCCAGGTCAATGATACAAGCATGGGCAAAGCCCTTGGCCAACAGGCGATTTAGCACTTCCTCCGCCTCCACGCGCGTAGGGTAGGAACCGAAAAAATAGCGGTACATACCGTTGGCATCCACGGTGGCGATCACACCGTTCACCCCGCGGTCGCGGAAGTAAGACGTTGGCACGGAATCGGCAAATGCGGCAACCTGAACGCGAAAGTTTTGCGCGGTCAGCCGGATGGTGCTGCAGAACGCCAGGCAAAAAACAAGGGAAAAAACAATTCGAAACATGATGGGGGTGGATTGAATAACGAAAACCGGAGGGCGAAAATAACGTCTTTTCAGCAGCAGCGGCACACCCGCCCGGCTA
Source organism: Saprospiraceae bacterium (assembly GCA_044230315.1). Taxonomy (GTDB): domain Bacteria; phylum Bacteroidota; class Bacteroidia; order Chitinophagales; family Saprospiraceae; genus M3007. Next base: position 86,184 of record JBGARJ010000015.1, on the reverse strand, counting down.
CTTTAGCGGCCGGTTCGGCACAGTTTTTTCAGGTGGTGGTTTGCCGGAAAAAAAAGTGTCGTTACATTAGCCGGAGAATAGTGTTCGTCCATGCGTTTGTTATCCATATTACTGAGCGGGGTATTGTCCCTGTGGGTGCCTGCTTGGCTGGAGTCGGGAGCGGCGCTGCCCAACAGTCCGGCGCCCCGGCGTGCAGCCGCGGTCGTTGCCCCGCTGCCGGTGCCCAATCCGCAGGACGTTTCTATTTTTGAAGAGAAAGTGCAGATCGCATCGGGCGAATCGGCACTCCCCGCCCGGACGCTGGCCGTTGCCCGCTCTTTTTTGGGCGTTCCATACGTTTCCGGCACACTCAACCAAAACTCCGGCCGCGAGCAACTGATCCTCAACCTGCGTGAACTGGATTGCTGGACGTTTGTGGAAAACAGCATGGCTATTGCCCTGACGGCGGGTTCGAGCGGCCCGGCATTCGACACGCTGCAGCAATTCGTCCGGCAGTTGCGCTATTGGGGCGGCACTGTCGACGGGTTCGCTTCACGGAACCACTATTTTTCGGGCTGGCTGCTGCAAGCCGAGAAACTGGGATATCTGCACGATCTGACGCGCGCATTCGGCGGCATACCCTATCGCAAAACGATCGGTTACATGACGGCTCATCCCCAACAATACCCTCCCCTGTGCCAAAGCGAAGTGTGCCGGCAAATGAAAGCGGTGGAACAGCGCCTCAACCAACACAACTGGTATTTTATTCCGCAAAACCGGGTGGCCAAAATCGAGCACCTGCTTCGCGACGGCGATATTATTGCGCTCACTTCGGGCAAAAAAGGTCTCGACATCGCCCACCAGGGCTTTGCCGTGCGCAAAAACGGGCACATTTACCTACTGCACGCCTCTTCATTGCACAAACGCGTGATCCTGTCGGCCCAGCCCCTCGCGCAATACCTGCTCGGGCAAAAAGGGCAAACCGGGATCATGGTCGCACGGATCGACTAAGAACATGTTTGGATTTTCATGCTGTGGCGAAAACGGGAAAATTTCATTTCAGACAAGGCAAATTTTGCAATCGTATGCGGGCAATCCGCTGAAAAATTTAACGCCGTATGAAATGAAATTTTCCGTTTGGAGCCCAGCGATGAAATTCCAAACATGTTCTAACATGCGTCAAGCGATTCAGGACGGCAGTTGCAGGATCTCGGGCAGCAGGGCTAGTTTGGCGCCCAATTCAAATGCTTTATTTTCAAACGCCGCCTGCGCCATGCGGTGCAGGGCTTCCAGCCGGTTGCCCGATGTCGACAGGATGGTTTTCACCTGTTCATCTTCTTCCGCCAATTCGAGGATAGCTTCGGGCGATGGCAATGCCGTAAGGGCGGCAATTTCGGCGATATCGTTGCCCGTAAGTACTTTGCTCCGGCGCACCCGTTCAGGCAAGGCGTCGAAGCCCACGCCGATATCCGTCACTTTTTGTGCAATTTCCAATACGGCGGGGCCGCTGGCGCGGGCGTAATAAAACCGGCCCATACGGCCCACCAGGTCGATCTTGTGCGGATCGATACGGCCTGTTTCATTCAGCACGCGCTCGTCGATGTGCATCAACACGATGCGGCAAACGATCAGGTTGCCGGCGCCGCCTTTTTCGCCCAGCGGCAGGATCTGGTCCACTTTGCATTCGAGGTGCACCGGGCTTTCGGCCACCCGGAACGGGCGCACCAGTTCGGAAGGCAGGGGTGTAAAACCGGCCTTGACAAACTCGTTCACCCCGGCGTCGTATTCAACGCTGCACAGCGCCATTTGACGCGAAATCGCGTACGACACTACATTGATCACCACTTCGCCGGTATCTTCCGCATTTTTCAGGGTGTCCTTGGTGGTATTGTTCGCCACCCGGCGGTTGGCCGAAAAGATCAGGATGGGCGGATTGCTGCTGAATGCATTGAAAAAACTGAACGGCGCCAGATTGGGTACTCCCTCGGCGCTGATCGTACTCGCAAACGCAATCGGCCTGGGCGCCACCGCGCTGAGAATGTATTGATGGAGGTCTTTCGTGGATATTTGAGTCGGATCGATGGTCAGCACGGCTGGTATGAATTTAGGATGGTTTAAACGGTTGAGGGGCCAAACATCCAGGTAAAAAAATCGGGCATGGCATGCGCCCAGGTGGCCGGGTCGTGCGTGCCGCCTTCGATCTCGAAGTACCGGAGTTGGGCTTCCGGGTAACCGCGATTTTTAAGTGCTTCGATGAGGTGCAAGGTGTCGTCGATGGCATCGATGACACCGTTGTTGTTGCGGTCTTCGGTTTCGTCGAGCGTACCGGCCTGAAACCAGAAACGCTGATCGTTGGGGCGGGGTTCAGGGGTGGTGCGCACAATGTCGTGTATGATGCGGTCGGCATCGGGGTTGGCGGGGTCCACATCCGACCAGCGCCACCAAAGCGAACCGGAGAAAACGCCGGCGGCGCCAAACACATCCGGATGCCCCCAAACGAGGTCGATGGCCGACAACCCGCCCAGCGAAAACCCGGCGAAAATATTGTCGCCGGGGTGCCCCGAAAGACGCCATTTATCGCGCAGATGGGGCAGGAGTTCCTGTAAAATATAATCGCGGTATTGCGGCGCCTTGTCGCCGCGGCCTTTATAGTCGGGTTGCCGGGTGGTTCCATACTCGTGCCGGCGGCTGGGTCCGGCATGGATGCCCACCACCACCACCGGCGGAATGGCCTTCAGTTGGTACAAAATTTCCAGGCACAGGGTCAGGCTGGCGGCCGGCAGGTCCTGGCCGTCGTTGAACAGTACGAGCGGGTAACGGCGGTTGACATCGTTTTTGTAGCCTGGCGGCAAATAAACATCGAAATCCACGTGGCGGTGCAGGTGGCGCGAGTATTCGCGGCGCACTTCGCGCGGCTGTATGGTTGTATACATGGGAAACGGTACGCGATGAGGGGTTAGGGTTGGTCCGGCGCCGGCTTGGCCGATTTTCGTTTAAAAATCCTCCGGCTTTTGGGTTGGGCGGCCGGAGCGCCGGTTTCGGCGGCCGCCTGGTTGGCTGCACGGCGGGCCTTTCGTTTTTCGAGCTGCCGGCGCACCAGATCCAGCAACATGGGAGCCAGGGTAGCCAGCAGGCCGCCCCACCAGGTGCCGGCCCCGGCCATGCGCCCTATGGTACTGAGTGCGGTATTCTCGGCGACCTGGCGCGTGCCGGCGCCCTGGAATAGCTGGCCGATCTGCTTCGACAGCGACAGTCTTTCTTCCACGAGGGTTTTGAACTCCTGGCGGGTACGCAGGGCGCTGGCGTTCAGTTCACCTTGCACAATTTTCAGCTGCGCTTTCAAGCGGGCTTTTTCCTGGAGCAGTTCTTCTAAATTGTTGATTTTATTGAGCATAGGTCCGCAGACTGAATGAAAGGAGAAAATAAACGGGGGATTTTGAGGGCATAGCACCGCTTCGGCTGAAAAATTAACGCGGTATTGCCGCAAACGACCAAAGTTGATTTATCAACTCATTCGGTCTGCGGACTTAACGCAAGGTCAATCGAAAAAGGAACGGATAATACTGGTCAAAATCGGGTTGGTCAGCCAGCGGTCTTTAAACAATGAAACCAGCACGGCCAAAAAGGCATAAAAGCCGGCCACGCACAGAAACCCGAGCGCGTACGAATCCCAGCGTTGCCCCAGGTAAAAACCGGCGGCTACGGTGAGCATCAGCAGGGTGAGCAGCCCCAGTACCGCGATCACCAGGGTGGCGATGAGGGAGGAACCCACCTTCGCCAGTTTTTCCGCTGATTCGAGGCGCAAATAATCCAATTGTAATTTCAGGTATTGCCGGGCGTATTCAGCGGTTTCACCGGCAGATTCAAGCATGGTTTCCGTGTCTTTCATGATCGGCTGGTTTATTTTGGTCATTTCGCTTCGGGCGGCAGCCCGGCGGCGTCGAATTTTTGCTGCAAACGGGCACGGGCGCGTTCCATACCATTTTCGAAGGACGTCCCGGCGTCTTCCAGGGCTTCATTGGTTTCTTCGCTCACTTCAGTGAGGTTTTGCCGGAGCAGTTGCTCCAGTATCTCGGCATAGTTGAGGCCCTGATCGAGCGCTGTATTGAGGTGCTGCAGCAATTCGGCCAGCTGCTCCTGGGCGCGTTCGCCGAGATCCTCCCAGGTACCGCCCCAGTGTTCGGCCAGCTGTTTCCGCAAGGCGCTGCCTTTTTCCGAATGCAGATAATACCCCAAGGCAAGACCCGAAGCGGCGCCGGCCAGGAAAAACAGGCCGCGCGGTATGGCATCGTTATTCATAGCGTGAAAATACGACGCTGCCCGTAGTTTGCCGCAAGCAACATCCAAATTCTTGGAGCGGGGGCAAGAATTGATCCCTGTTTCTGAGCCAACCGCTTGCGCTGCCCCGGAGCGCCTTCACCGGCTGAAGTGAATACCCGCTACGGCTTCCAGGCGCGCACGGGCCAGTTCCAGGGCCTTATTGAGCTGTTCTTCTTCCGAGAGCAGCGTGTTGTCGATCACCACGGCGTCGTCAGCCTGGCGCAGCGGGCTGTCCGCACGCGATGAATCGATCCGGTCGCGCTCGATGAGGTTCCGGCGGATGTCGTCCCATTCGGCGTCGATACCCCGGGCGGCCAGTTCGAGGTGGCGCCGGCTGGTGCGCACATCCACATCGGCCGTCAGAAAAATTTTCAGTTCCGCATCGGGAAAGACTACCGTGCCGATATCGCGCCCGTCGGCCACAATACCCCGGCGCCGGCCCATGGCTTTTTGTTGGGCGACCATCGCCCGCCGTACTGCCGAAATGGCCGATACCGGGCTGACCTGTTCGCTTACGCGCATTTCCCGGATCTGATGCTCCACATCCACACCGTTCAGGAACGTGTGGTTTTTCCCGTCCACCCGTTCAAAATGGATCTCGATATGCTGCAGGGCGTCTTCTACCGCGGCGGGGTTGTTGAAATCGACGCCCTGGTCGAGAAAATAAAGCGTCACGGCCCGGTACATCGCCCCGGTATCCAGATATGCGTAATGCAACGCCTTGGCCAGCCCTTTGGCCAGGGTACTTTTTCCACAGGAAGAATGGCCGTCGATGGCAATAATGATAGACATACGGAATGCGGAATACGGAATGCGGAATACGGAATGCGGAATGCGGAATACGGAATGCGGAATCACCCGGCAAAGATGGGCCGCACGGGCAAAGGTGCGGATTTTACCCGGCAACAGGGAGGGCCAAACCGGAATTCCGGAGAATCTTTGCGGCACAAAACTGTTTTGCATGCTGTCGTTTCTGTTCGGGCTGTTTGTTGCCGCCACGCTGGTGCAATTAATCTTCTGGTGGGGCGTATTCGCCCGGCTGGCCCGATTCGTTCCGGAAAAACGGTCGGGTGCAGGTATCGTTTCGGCGTTTCCGCCCGTTTCGGTAGTCATTTGCGCCCGCAACGAGGCGGCCAACCTGCGGCAAAACCTGCCGGGCGTACTGCAACAACAATATCCGGAATTCGAGGTGCTGGTGGTAGACGACGATTCCACCGACGAAACACCGGCTGTGCTGAACGGCTTCCGGAAACAATACCCGCACCTGCGCGTGTTGCGCGTTTCGCCAAAGACCACGCCCGGGAAAAAACATGCTCTCGGCCAGGGAATTGCGGCAGCCAAGACCGGGTACCTGGTGTTTACCGATGCCGATTGCGCGCCGGCCGGCCCGCATTGGCTCCGGCACATGGCCTTTCCGTTGTTGGCCAAAGCGGCCACAGAAATCGCGCTGGGTTATGCCCCCCACCGCACGGCGCCGGGTTGGTTAAACCGTTGGGTGCGGTTCGAAACCGTGCAAACGGCCCTGCAGTACTTCAGTTTTGCACTGGCCGGCCGGCCGTATATGGGGGTGGGCCGCAACCTGGCCTGGCGGCGGGATGTTTTCGACCGCGCGGGCGGCTTTGAGCCGCATGCCGCGCTCGCTTCCGGCGACGATGACCTGTTGGTCAATTCGGCTGCCCATGCCGGCAATACGGCGGTCTGCCTGGAGCCCGGAGCGTTTGTGTATTCCAACGGAGCAGCCAGCTGGCGCGCCTGGCTCCGGCAAAAAAGACGGCACCTGAGCGCCGGGAGGCATTACCGCCCGGAGCATCAGTTTTACCTCGCCATGTTGGCCGGCGCCCATGTTCTGCACTATTTTTTGTTAACAACACTCTTGCTAACCGACTTTGGCACAATTTCTGTTGCATTTTACGCACTTCGGATGGCCTCCGCCTTCCCAATTTATTGGAAAATCCTGCGCCGGTTCCGCGAAAAGCACCTTTTGCTCTGGTTTCCACTGCTCGACGCGCTACTGGCAATTTACTATGCGGTTTTTGTGCCGCGCGCTTTAATCTTGTCCAATTATCTAATCTCATGGAAGTAATACGGACCCTGGCCAGGCGCTGCCTGCGCCAGGGTTTGACCGTTTTAAAGACGGCGACCATGCTCCTTAGCGAACAAATTTCCGCTCGAACACCGTTTCGTTGCCCCGGTCATCCTGTACGACCAGCCGGAGGGTATGTTCGCCCGGACCGGTGCGCTCATCAAACGTGTGGTAAAGCCGCGCCCGCTTCCGGTCGTATTCGAACAGCGTCCATTTCCCGTCGATCGTTCCTCTGTACCGCAGGTTATTAGCGGTACCATCTACCCGAAAGTCGTCGCGCAGGCGGAAGGCCAGGGTATTTTTCCGCCGCATATCCAGGCTCAGGCCGATGGGTGTGATGCTGGGGGGCGTGGTGTCGACCATTACGCAATAATCGCCAAAATCGCGGATGCGGGTTTCAAGGCGTTCATTGCGCCATACACCGCCGCAATTAACCGGCCGGCCGCTGCCGTATCGTGCAATGACGGCCTTGCCCCTCAGCGCCTCCGGGAGGTTTTGCGGCAAAATGCTGATCGTGCAATACCGGTGCAAGGGCTCAGTGGGGTTGTGCACGTGGTGCAGGGGGGAGTAGGTCTCCGACAAATTGCCCGGGGATGTGCTGTATTGAAAATAAAGGGTTTCGTAGAGGGCTCCTTTGGGCACAATCAGGGTAAAATCATCCATATCCACCCGGTTTTCAACCTCGTAGGGCAATTCAAACTGATGCGGCGGCACAACAGGCGCCGGTACCGGATCGGCGCGCAAAGCCCAGAACGTGACAACCGACTGGTTGTCGTACGAATCGGCAGCCCGGACGGTAATTTTGACGGCCCGGTCCTTGTACAAGGGAATGGCGCCCAGTGATTCGGTATGCGTGTAGTTGGACATTTTATCACCGGGCAGCACAAAACAACGGTGAAACCAGGCCCCATAGCGCTCGTGCGCCGAATAGTCGGCATGCGCGTTCAGGTAGCGCGACTCGTCAAAGTCGAGCTCAGCCATGTGCCATTGAAAGGCTGGCTGGTCGTCGGCCAAAAGGCTGAGGGAGTAGATCCCATTTTTGTTGTGCGGATTGCCGGTAGCGCGGTCAAAGGTTTTCAACCCGAAACCGACCCGCCAGCCGGGCAGCCGCACGGTGTCGCCCCGGACACCGTAGGTGCCGTCGGGGCGCTGTTCGATGGGAAGCGCAAGGCTGCTCAGCACTTCCCGTTGGTCGTTGAGCACATAGGCTTTCATGTCGCGAAGTTCGGGCGGCTCCCGGTCGGGTATCGGAAGGCCGAACAGCAGGGGGTTCAACGCTTTTTGAGTGGCCGTTTTCCGGATTTCAAAGTGCAGGTGGGGGCCTTCGGAACTACCGCTGTTGCCCATTTTTGCGATTTGTTCGCCTTTTTTCACCTTAAACGCGCCATCGGGCGGATACAAGTCCACTTCAAATCGTTCCCGTTTGTATTGAGCCTCGCGCACGTAACGCATGACGGCGGCGGAGAATTTATCCAGGTGGGCATACACGGTGGTGTAGCCGTTGGGGTGTTTGACATACAAGACATTGCCGTAACCACTCTCCTGTACCCGGATGTGGTCGATAAAGCCGTCGGCCGCCGCAAAAACCGGTTGCCCGATACTTCCGCTGACACTGCTGATATCGATCCCCGAATGAAAATGCTCAGGTCGTAATTCACCGAAGGTGCCCGACAGCCGCATCGACGCGGGGTTGACCGGCATCTGAAAATAATTGACCGGCAAAGGCGCTTCCGGCGCACGCATCTTTCCAGGATTGCTGAACGAACCGGCCGGAAGTAAAGCGACCAATCCGCAGCCGGCACGAAGTACATTTTTCCACGACATCATAACCGTAATCGTTTGGGTATCCGTAACCTTAAAAGGGTAGAGCAAAAACCCGTCCACTTTGCCTGCCCGCCGGATACGTTTCCACGGCAAAATAGCAGTTTGTCGCAAAAACCGCCGCAAAGGCCAAGTCATTTGACCTAAAACAAACAAAAATCCGGATGACCGCTACCGCAGGCCGACACCTTCGCCTTCGAAGGTCCAGGCGCCGATCAGGGTGCGTTCGTAGATATTCCTGGTCAAAAAGGCCTGAAACTGTTCGCGGGCAATCGCCCGGGCACCGAGGCTTTGCAGGTGCTGGGTCTGTTGCTGGCAATCAATTAGCCAGAAGCCGCTGTGTTCGAGCGCGCGCACCAGCCGGATGAAGCCGGCTTTGGAAGCGTTGGGTTGTCTGGAAAACATGCTTTCGCCGTAAAAAATGCGCCCCAGCGACAAGCCGTACAAACCGCCGGCCAGCACGCCCTCCTGCCACACTTCCAGGGAGTGCGCCAGGCCCTGGCGGTGCAACTCGGTATATCCCCGGATAAAAGCTTCGGTTATCCAGGAACCGTCCTGACCGGAACGGGGCGTTTCGGCACAGGCCTGGATCACCTGTTCAAAGGCGGTATCGAGCGTATATTCGAATTTATGCTGGTTGAAAATAGAGCGCATGCTTTTGCGCACCTTCAGTTCGCCCGGGAACAGGACAAAGCGGGGATCGGGAGCATACCAGAAAAAATTGCCTTCTTCCTCAAACCAGGGGAAGATCCCGTTCCGGTAAGCCAGGATCAGGCGATCCGGGTCGAGGTCGCCGCCCACGGCCAGCAGGCCGCCGGGCTCGGCCAGCGTAGGATGCGGGAAGGCCATCTCTTTTTCATTAAGCCAGAATACGGGCATGGTATTGCGGTGCGGGCAGGGGCAGGGACGGGGTTTTACCTGGTCGGGCTGCTGGCCATGCTCCGGAACTTCAAGTTGAACAAAAATATTTTTTTCCAATACGCCCGGTCCGAAGCGATTATTCCTCCAGTACAGCCGAGAGCCCGCGGTCGAGCAGGGCTTCGCAGAGGGGTTCGAGCTCGCCCCGTGGGCCGGTTTTGACGGTTGCTTTGCCCTTGAAGTGGATGATGATCGACAATTGTTCCGCTTGTTCATGGGAGTGCTTGAGGACTTCCATGAAACACTGGATCACCCATTCGAACGAATTTACATCGTCGTTGAAAACGATGATATAGGCTGGAAGATCCGAACCAATGTCGTCTTCGACCAGAATGTCTTCTTCTTCTTCCCAGCGCGGTTTGGGCATTTTTACGGCAATTGTAACGTTAAACGGTAACGGGGCGCAGGCTTTCCAGGGTCTTTCTAACGGCCTCAAAATTAGGCAGTTCGCCGGCATTTTCCAGCACCTCCGCATAGCGGATCACTCCATCGCCGTCGATGACAAATGCCGAACGTTTGGAAACGCCCTTCATTTCGAACACGAATGTTTTATACAGCACATCGTATTTCTTGCTCACGGTTTTGTTGAAATCGGACAGCATTGGGAAATTAAAACCCTGCTCCTGTTTCCATTTGTTCAGGACGTACAGGCTATCCACCGAAACAGCGAGGATCTGGGCATCGAGATGCTCGTATTCGGCCAGGCTGTCGCGCATCAGGCAGAGCTCTTTGGTGCAAACACCTGTAAATGCCAGCGGGTAGAACAACAGAACCACATTTTTGCCGCGATAGTCCTTAAGGTGAACCTGGGATTTATCGCTGGCGCGGAGGGAGAAGTCGGGGGCTTTGTCGCCGGATTTTAGTGCCATATCAGGTACGCATAAACTGAATTGAACAGGCCGCAAACTTACAAAAATCGCCGGCAATCCTTATCACCCGGAAGAATGGCTGTTGTCAGTGCAAACGAACCACCCTGCCGCAAACGCCGGATTGGCCCAGGCAAACCGCCGGTTGTTTTCCGGCGACTTACCGCACTGCCAGTCGCGCCAGCAGCTCGTCTTTTTTCCGGCGCGCCACATCCACTTCGCTCCCGTCGGTGAGCACCAGGATGCCGCCTTCGCCGCGGATGTATTTGGCTACGAAGCGCAGGTTGACCAGGTGCGACTTGTGCACTTTGCAGAAATCGTCGCTGGCGAGCATCTCTTCCAGTTCGGTGAGATTTTTGGAAGCCACCAGTTTTTGCCGGTTCACCAGGTAGATTGTAGAATAACTGCCGGCCGCCTCCGCCCGGATGATATCGGTTACCGGCAGGAACAGCACGCCTTCTGCCGTGGGGATGGGCAGTTTTTTGTCCTTTTCCTGGAGGCTCTGGATTGATTTCAACAAGGCCGCGATCCCTTCGGCGCCCAATGGCGCGGCAGCCGAGCGGGCGGCTTGCGGCTTTGGCCGGAGCCGGTCGAGGGCACGCGCCAACTCGTCTTCCTGCACGGGTTTCAACAAATAATCGAATGCGCCGCCGCGCAGGGCTTCTATGGCATATTCGGAGTGCGCGGTGGTAAAAATCACCCGGAAGGGCGCATCCGCCCCAAGTTGATGCAACAATTCAAAACCGGTGGCGCCGGGCATTTCCACATCGAGAAACAGCACGTCGGGCACAAGCCCCTCCAGGGCCAGCAGCGCATCCGCTACGGACTCGCACTCGGCCAGTATTTCGATCTCCGGGTCGCAACGCCGCAGTTTGTGCCGCAACAGCGTCAGCGCCGATTTTTCGTCATCTACCAATATTGCCTTCATAATCGATCCGTTTAGTGCCGGAATACCACAACTGATCATCGGTTGGGAGCCTTACTGATGGCCATGATCCGGTGATTTAAATTCCAGGGGCAACGTCAGGGTCACCACAGTGCCACTCTGGTTTTCAGCGGTAATATCCGTAATTTCCACCTGGTACAGCTGCAAGCCGGGCGGATTTAGCAATGCCACCCGCTCGGTGGTCAACTGCATGCCCAGCGATTCTTTTTTCCCACTGATCCGCGTCCGCGCATTAATGACTGCTGCCCGGGCCCGGCCAATCCCGTTGTCTTCGATCCGGCATTGCAAATACGGCGCTCCACCCGGGTCCGTTCCGGGTTTAATGCGCACAGCGAGATGACCTGTCCGTTCGCGCAAGTGCCGCAAACCGTGCAGAATAGCGTTTTCGACAAAGGGTTGCAGGATGAGGGGCGGGATCTGGCAGCGCTGCCGTTCCAATTCCGGTGCTACTTCGAGCCGGTATTGAAAGCGGTCGTCGAGCCGGATGGCTTCGAGTTGCAGGTATATTTCCAGCGCTTCGAGCTCGAGCGCCAGCGACACGCGGGACTGGCGGGAATTCTCCAGGACCAGGCGTACCAGTTTGGAAAATTTTTGCAGCAAGGCCGACGCGGCGTCGGGTTTTTCTTCGATGATCAGGGCTTCGATCGTATTGAGGGCATTGAAAATAAAATGCGGGTTCATTTGCGCACGCAGCGCCTGATTTTCGAGTTCCGCTTTGACCGCCCGCAGCCGGCTGAGCTCGTTCTTGGCCGCTTCCTGTTTTAAAATACGCGCCAGGCGGGCACGAAAATAGAACACCACCACCGCAACCAGCACCGCGAGCGCCAACAACTGGAACCACCAGGTTTGGTAAAATGCGGGAGCAATAACCACCAGCAAGGTGCATTCTTTGGTCGATTCGACGCCGCTGTTGTTGCGGGCCCGCACCCGGAACAGGTATTTTCCCGGGGGCACTTTGGTGTACGACGCCTCGGTGCGGTTGCCGCTTGAAATCCAGCCAGGGTCGATATCCTCGAGTTGATGAAAGTATTGGTTGCGGTTCGACTGGCTGAAATTGAGCGCGGCGAAATGAATGCTGAAAAAGTTCTGGTCGTGTTGCAAGTGCACTTCCGGAACAAAATTGAGGTCCTTGCCTGTGGAATAGGGCCGGCCAAACAATTGGAACCCGGTAAATGCCAGCACAGGCGCTGCGTTGTTTCTGTACACGGCATTGGGCCGGATGGAATAAAACCCCTTGCCCTGCCCGATAAAAATCTCGCCGTTTTTGCACCCGCGGAAGCCCTTCCGGTGCAGGTAGGTGTCGGCGAGCCCGTCGCTCTCATCGATGGTCTCGAACTGCCGGGTCCTGGGGTTCAAAACGGAAATCCCTTTTTCCGTGGCGATCCACAACTGGCCGTCGGGCGCCAATGCCAGGCGTTCGATGCTGTTGAAAACCAGCCCGTCATTCACGGTAAAATGCGGCAATTCGGCATCGGAAGCCGCGCCCAGCGGGATCATCTGCAAGCCCTGGCTGTACGTGCCCACCCACACGCTGCCATCCGGCCCGCGCTCGACGGCCGATACATGATCTTCCAAAAGCCCCCGCGATGTGCCCGGGTAGTGACGATACCGGATAAATTTTTTCTGCGCGGGGAAAAAACAAAAAACGCCTGCCTCTTCCGTGGAAAGCCACACTTGCTCGACATAAAAATCGGCGCTCGCCGGCGGCGCGGTTGCAGGTATTTGGGCCGGTTCGGCAAAGCAAACCAGGTCTACAATTTGAAGCCGCGTACCGTCGAAGTCGCCTTCCCGCAAGTACTGTGTCACCGTATCCGCCTGAAAATCGATACAAAACAAGCCGCCACGGGTTGTCGCCACCCAAATATTGTGGTTGTGGTCTTCCACCACATCGTTCACCGGGTAGTGCTGGAGCAGGGCAGCAGCAGCAGCGGCATGCCGGAACGGGCGCAGCCGGCGTTGCTCCGGCAGGTATTCGTACAACGAAGCACCCTTCCCGCCTTGGGGCTGAGCCCCGATCCAAACCCGACCGCGGCTGTCGAGCAGGATGGATTGAAAAAATGCTGCGCCGGGGCCCGGAGGCGGAATGGCGTATTTCAGGCGGTACGGCGATTGACCCGACAATTGAACCGGCTCGATGCGCTGCACGGGCTCGTACACGTACAAACCTGTGCAACCTGCGGTCACGACGTACAGCTCCTGCCGCGCGGCGTTCCAGGCAAAATCCTGTGGTTCGTTGATCTTGGCATTCTGGCAGCCATTGGCCGGCAAGGGCGTGTAGTCGAGCACGTTGCTGGCGGGGTCGAGCAGGCTCACGCCGTTTTTGTCGTTAAAGATCCACAGCAAGCCCGTGGGGTCGCGGTACAGCCCGTTGGCCGATTGCGCCGTTTGACCGGGCAACAATTTGGACTGCGTATTAAAAAATGTGTACTGGTGGGTGTGCAGGTCAAAAATTCCGAAACCCAGGTCGAGCGAGGCCACCCAGAGCTCGCGTTCCGATTTCCAGGAAATATCCGCGATCAGGTTAGTCGAGAGGTTCCGGCGCGCCCATTCGGCCGGCAGCGGCGGGAAGTAGGTCCATTTCCCCGTGTTTTTTTCAAAGCGGGCAATCCCGCCGCCGTCGGTGGCTACCCATACGGTGCCCGGCGTGTCGGCCTGTACGTCGCGGCAGGGTGTTTCGGCCGGATAATGCCGGAGTTGGCCGCTGTGCTTGTCGAACCGGAAAATGCCGTTGTTGCTGGCAAGCCACAGGATGCCGGCGTCTTCGCTGTCGGAAGCGATATCCTGTACAGCGTTGCGGTGCAGCCGGTCTTCGGCAGTCGTCAGGTTTTGCGCCAGCGGATAGTTCCGGCAATGGCCGGTAGCAGGGTCGAACCAGCTCAACCCGCTGCTCAGCCCGCCAACCCAGATACTGCCGTCGCGATCGATCAATAGGTTGGTGAGGTCATTGCCGGGCAGCGTGGTGGAATCGCGTGGGTCGTTGCGGTACCAGGTAAAAGTTTCGGTCACGGGGTCGAACCGGTCGAGGCCGCCGCCCACCGTGGCCACCCACAGGAAGCCCCGGCTGTCTTCGTCGAGGTCGAGCACCGTGGGGGCGCTCAGCCCGGTGGAGTCGTCGCGCATAGCGTACACTTTGAACCCCACCCCGTCGTACCGCGCCAGACCGTCCTGGGTGCCAAACCAGAGGAAACCCCGGTGGTCGCGCAGAGCCGTGTGGCAATAATTGTGGGGCAAGCCGTTGTCCTTGCTTAAGGTGGTAAAATTGAACGGGTAAGCCTCCCGCTGGGCCCATAAAATACCCTGGAACAAAAACAGGCAAGCGGTCCAACCGAACCGCCGCGCCGCGCCGTGTCGCCAACGAACAGCGTCCAGACAGTTTACTACCGTTTTTATCCAAGCGGTCATACGCCAAAAATACGGCGCCGGATGTTGCCGTGAACAGTAGACTTGTTGCGACGGGGGGCTTTGGGTGGGGAAAAATGCCATTTCTTTGACTGGTGAGGCAAATTTTGCAGTCGAAATCGGGCGTATCCGGCGAAAAATTTAACGAATTCAGGCAATAAAATGGCTTTTTGACCGCCAAAGATGCCCGTCGTAACAAGTCTTTTTTTCCACCGTTGACAAACCGGTTCCTGCCGTTGACAAGACGCACGTTGCGGCGCGGCGCCACCGGAGTCACCTTTGTTTCACCCAAACGGCAAAAGAGAAACGATCAACCAAATGATGCAAGTTCCTCGTTGACCCATCGCCGAAGCCCAACGGCTAACCAAATGAAAAGTAGGAGGATACGTAATTTGCAGCAAGCGCGACGAGGCAACTTGTCGCGCTTTTTTGTGCGCCCCGCCACCACCAACTGGTCCAAGCGATTCGAAAACCGGAAAACGCCCCGACGATACACTTTCCCGCCGTTGGCAAACCGTACCCCGCCGTTCGCAAAACCCCGCTTGCCTGCCTGCCATCCGGGATCGCATCTTTGAACCATACCACACGAACAACCCGGCACTCCCAAAATAACCGGGGCCCCAAAGCGAATCTACCCTTCATTTCGAACCCCGCCCCAAAATCCCTTTTTTGTGCATAATTGAGCAGAGCAATAAAACGACACCCGAAGCGCAACGAAGTAAGTTCGTTGCGCTTTTTTGTATTTCGCCCGTTTGATTTGACGCAAAATCACGGACCTTTGCGGCGCAAATCCGGCGCAACATGCCGCGCCCGGAAAAGTACCGGATCGCCCCCGCTCCGCAGGGCGAAAAACTCAAACCGAATACCGCACTTTTGCTATGGGCGATACTGCCGCGATCAAATACGCCAAAAAGGGATTCAGTCCCGAAACCCTGCTCCAACTCTACGAACAGCTGGTCAAACCGCGACTGATTGAAGAAAAAATGCTCAACCTGCTGCGGCAAGGACGCATTTCCAAATGGTTCAGCGGCATCGGCCAGGAAGCCATTGCCGTCGGCGCCGCCTGCGCACTGCTTCCCGACGAGATCATTTTCACCATGCACCGCAACCTGGGGGTGTTTACGGCCCGCGACATGCCGCTCGACCGGCTGTTTTGCCAGTGGCAGGGCAAACGGCTCGGCTACACCAAAAGCCGCGACCGCTCGTTTCACTTTGGCGCCATGGAACACCACATCGTCGGGATGATCTCGCACCTCGGGCCGCAACTTTCGCTCGCAGCCGGCGTTGCCCTGGCCCACAAACTCCGGCAGGAAGGGCGCGTGTCGCTGGCCTTCACCGGCGAAGGCGCCACCAGCGAGGGCGAATTCCACGAAGCGCTCAACGTCGCAGCGGTGTGGAAACTCCCTGTCATCTTCATCATCGAAAACAACGGTTACGGCCTGAGCACCACCACCAATGAGCAATACGTATGTAAAAACCTGGTGGATCGCGCTGTTGGCTACGGCATGCGGAGCGCGCAAATCGACGGCAATAATATCCTGGAAGTGTATTCCACTATCCGCAAAATCGCCGGCGAATTGCGGGAAAATCCGGAACCCTTCCTGCTCGAATGCATGACCTTCCGGATGCGCGGACACGAAGAAGCCAGCGGCACGAAATACGTACCCAAAGCACTGATGGATGAATGGGCAAAAAAAGATCCGCTCGACACCTATGAGCGCTGGCTGCTCGAATCGGGTATCCTCAGCGAAACGGAGCAAAAAGCCATCCGGGAACGATACAAAAAAGAGATCCTGCGGGCCGTAGAGGTCATGTTCAACGAACCGGAGCCCATACCCGATACCGCCGAAGAACTGCGGGACGTGTACGCGCCCGCGCCCGCGCCGGTGGAACCCGCGGGCGCCGGGCGCGACCTGCGCTTTATCGACGCCATTACCGACGGCCTGCGCGAAGCCATGCGCCGGCACCCCGAATTGATCCTGATGGGGCAAGACATAGCCGAATACGGCGGCGTGTTCAAGATCACCCAAGGCTTCGTCGACGAATTCGGCAAAGCCCGCGTGCGCAACACGCCGCTGTGCGAAAGCGCCATCGTCGGCATTGGCCTGGGACTCAGCCTGAAAGGCATGAAAAGCATGGTGGAAATGCAGTTTGCCGACTTCGTTACCTGCGGCTTCAACCAAATTGTGAACAACCTGGCCAAACTCCACTGGCGCTGGGGGCAACGGGCCGACGTGGTGGTGCGCATGCCCTGCGGCGGCGGCACAGGCGCGGGGCCGTTCCACTCCCAGTCGAACGAAGCCTGGTTCACCCACGTGCCCGGACTGAAAGTCGTGTACCCCAGCACCCCGCAGGATGCGAAGGGACTCCTGCTCGCGGCCTTTGAAGACCCCAACCCCGTGCTGTATTTCGAACACAAGGCCTTGTACCGCAGCGAAAGCGGGTCGGTACCCGAAGGGTTCTATACGACGGAGATCGGCAAAGCCCGGCAAGTGCGCCGCGGGCACCAGTTGAGCATCCTTACGTACGGGCTCGGCGTGCGTTGGGCCCTGCAGGCCACGACCGATCTGCAGATCGACGCCGATATTGTAGACCTCCGTTCGCTGGTGCCGCTGGATTACGACGCTATCGCCGACTCGGTCAAACGCACCAACCGGGTCTTGATCCTCCACGAGGACACCCTGTTCGGGGGCATCGGCGGCGAGATCGCCGCCTGGATTTCGGAACACCTGTTCGAGCACCTCGATGCGCCGGTGCTCCGGGCAGCCAGCCTCGACACACCCGTGCCGTTTGCTATTCCGCTCGAACAAAACTTCTTCCCGGTAGCCCGCCTGCGCGAGCAGCTGGAACGGCTGGTGCAGTATTAATTTGGCGTAGCCCGCCTTACAGGAGTCATTTTACCAAAACAAATTCTTCTTCTTCCGCACCGGTTTCTGTTCGGTCCGGAGCGAATCCTTGCGCACTTCCGGCGCAGGATGGATGGCCGTCGAATCGGTCGGCTGGAGTACCGCCGTTGGGGTTGTTTCCGGAGCTGCCGTTTCGGGCGTGGGCAGAGCGGGTGCAGGGGAGGCCGCGGGCGGGTTGCCGGCATCCGTAACCGCTGTTTGCCGACTGTCCGCGCTGGTCGGCGCAGGCGACTTGGGCGCCTGTTGGACCGGGCCGGTAATGGTTTCGGACTGAATCAGATCGGGCCTTGGAATGCTGCTGTTGGCTTGCTGCCATACCAACCAGATTGCAGTGGAGATCGCCAGCAGCCAAATCCCCGACACCCACCAGCCTTTTCCGCCGCGAAAACGCCGGGGACGGCTCGGTTTGCGCAATGCAGGGGTATCGGGTGCCGCCGGTTGAGCGTTGTCGAGGGCTGTTGCCAGCCGGTCCCAGTGTTCGGGATCGTAGGTAACGGGAATTTCACCTTCGTGCTGCCGGAAATATTCGTCGACCGGCGATGGATATTCGTTCGATTTCATAATTCGGCAGTGTTTTTTAGCTGTTGCCGAAGGATTCGGCGGGCGTAATGTACATGCCATTTTGAGGTGGCCTCCGTTATCCCGAGCATTTCGGCGATCTCCCGGTGCGAATAGCCCTCCAGGGCAAATAAGTTGAATACGGCGGCGGAGGTGAAGGGCAGTTGCTGAAGCATTTGCAACAGATCGTGGCGCACCAGGTCCTGGTCGGCCATTGTTTGCCCCGGCATATCGCCGGCGTGTTCTACGGGTTCGTGGAAACGGAACCGGCTGTTGGCGCGGATATAATCCACTGCTGCATTTACCACGATCCGCTTCATCCAGCCGGCAAAACTACCGGCGCCCTGAAACTGCCCGATCCGCGTCAGGATATTAAAAAATGCCTTGTGGAGAATATCGGCCGCATCAATCCGGTTGCCCGCATACCGCAGGCACACCCGCATGAACGGCGCATAACACAATTTATACAGCTGCTCCTGGGCCAGGCGCTCCTGCCGGCGGCAGCCGGCAATCAACTCTTCGGGAATGTGCAGCATGTTAGAGTACGGAACGTTTAATTCCGGCCAATTGCCCCGGAACGGCGGCTTGTCAACAAAGGGAGCCGCCGTTCCGGGGCAATTGGCCGGGGGTATGGTTCAGAAAAAAACGGAGCCCCGAAACAGAAACATATTCCAGGCCTTGACCCGCGCTTTTTCATTGGTAGTAACGTAGCGCAAGGTACTGGTATGCCGGAAATAACCGATATCGGCCCAAATACCGGTATTGCGCAAAACGTTGAGCCTGAACCGCAAACCGCCGTAGGTGTGCAGCCCGTTGCCATATTTCAATTGAGCCTGTGTTTTTTCATCAAAATAATTGCCGGTAATGTTGATCGAATAACCTGCATCCAGAAAGACCAGCGTGCCAAAGCGTCCCTGTAGATCTGTGCGCAATTCGTAACTGCCGTGCAAGGCGATTGGGATGGTATAGGCGCCAAAATCGGATTTGTCACCGTAATAATGGACCCCGATACCCAGCCAGCTGCGCTGGCGTGGGAAATGCTTCTGCACCGTAGCCCCCAATCCACCAAACGGGTAATCGCCGCCCCCCACCCCAACCTGCAGGGCCACGTTCCAATGCGCATCGTCGAATACGCGCGGCGGTTTCGGGATTGGCGGCGGAGCAACGATCCGGGTGATACGGTCGATAGAATCCATGGTCACGGTGAGTGTGTCCGACTCGACCGTGCGCCACAACCGGATGGATTCGCCGGGGCGTTGTTCCACAATGATACCCTGGTACGCCTGTCCCGATTTGAGGTGCACCATATCGGTAGCGGCGGGCGATTGCTGCGTGCCTTGGGCCGTAACCGTGGCGAAGGACAAAAGTTGGAGCAAGGTCAAGGCGAGCGTTGTTTTGAAATGTGGGAACTTGATCATACGATTTTGTTCGAATACGTGCTGTAGAAATTGCCGGTAAACCCCAGGCGGGGCCGGCATTTATCTAAAAGACGAGCCACACCGGACAAACGTTAGAACCGCGCAAAAAAAGCCGGGGGCTATCGGTTCCCGGCCCTGTACCAGTTGCGAAGCACGGCTTCCCCGGCCTTTCCCTGCGGCGTATAGTCCCGCTCCGGGTAGCCTTCATGCCCCTGCATGTTGGGAAACCATTTCCAGAGAAACCCGCCGGCCCACCAGCGCTCGGGTTGAAAGGTACTGAACAGCGCAGCCAGGCAATTGGCCTGGGCCTGTTCGTTGATCGGCCGGTTTTCGATGCCATTTTCCAGTTCCCAATTGCGCCATCCGCACCCGTCGACGCTCAGGTAACCGAATTCGGTGAACAACACCGGGCGGCCTTGTTGCTGGCTAAAGGCCCGCAAGCGTTGGCAAACAGGGCGCCAGGCCGTTTTCAGGATGGCGGTGTCGGGCGTTGGCATATCCACCAGGGGGAAATACCCGCCGAGACCGATATAATCGAGTTTTTTCCAGAAAGGTACGCGCTCCCAGTCGTCCCAGTTGGCCGAATATACCAGTTTGCCGCTGTACACCTTCCGCACTTTTTCGATCAGAGCGAACCAGAAATCGGGCCGTTTGGCGATCGCCGTATTGAACTCGGTGCCGATGCAAAAAAGGTCAGCGCCGGTCGAATCGGCCAGACGGGCCATTCGGAGCAAGTAGTGTTCGTAGCCCGCTTCCCATTGGCTCCAGGCCGCAGGGGTCGGAAAATCCAGGGCGCCCGTCCACGAGCCGGGGATATACACCTGTGGTTTGAGCAGCACACGGATGCCGGCTTCGTGCGCCAAGCGTACGGTTTCGCGCACGCCTTCGGGGCGTTCGCCCCACCATTGCCAGCCGTGTTCATGGTAGTGCACGGCCGGCTGGCCGGGACGGGTGAAAGCATAGGGTACTACGGCAATCCAGTTGGCCCCGACGGCTTTCACGGCAGGCATGGGATTTAGGGCGAAGGGATCGGGAGGGGCCACGAAACTGAGCCCGTTGATCTTGGCAGCCGCCGGAGGCGCCGCCGCTGCCGGAAGGGACGGTTGAGCTGGCTGCGCGCAGCCAAGCAAGCCAGCAGCCAGGAGAGCAAGCGATATGAAATGGATGAGACGCATGGATAAACAACAACCCCGTTTCGGCAATACGGCCGGAACGGGGTTGAAAAGTAGGGTAAATCCTTGAAAAACGGGATCTTCAGATCCGGGCGGCAATTTGTGCTGCCAAATCGCGCATCTCGTCGCCCGAAAACGCCAGCGGTTCCTTGGAAAAGGACAAATCCGAAACGGCGTTCAGGGGGATGAGGTGTACATGCGCATGGGGCACTTCCAAACCGATCACGGCAATACCGATGCGTTTGCAGGGCACGACCTGTTGGATTGCGCGCGCTACTTTTTTGGCAAACAGCATGAGTCCGGCCAGGTGTTCGTCGTCCAGGTCGAAAATATAATCGGTCTCCTTTTTCGGGATGCAAAGGGTATGCCCTTTGGCTTGTGGGCGCACGTCGAGAAAGGCCAGGTAATCGGCGGTTTCTGCGATTTTATGGCAGGGTATCTCGCCGTTGACGATCCGTGTGAAAATGCTTGCCATATACGTTCAACATTGAAGAGCAATATCCGGATAGGGAAAACAAAGCAGCAGGCTACAGCGCCTGCACAACTAGCCGATGGAAATTTCCACGACCTGAAATTCGAGGACGCCGCCTGGCGTCTCAATTTTGGCAACGTCGCCGCGTATTTTACCCAACAAGCCTGCGCCGATGGGAGAAGACACGGAAATTTTCATTTGCCGGGTATCGGCTTCGGTTTCCGACACCAGTTTGTACGTGATTTGTTTACCTGTTTTCAGGTTTTTGATCGTGACATTGGACAGGATAGCCACTTTGGAATCATCCAGCTGGCTTTCGTCGAGCACGCGGGCGTTGGACAATACTGTTTCCAGTTCGTTTATTTTCAACTCCAGCATTCCTTGTGCATCCTTCGCAGCATCGTATTCTGCGTTTTCAGACAAATCGCCCTGTGAACGGGCTTCAGCGATAGCACGAGCGGCTTCTTGCCGACCGGTAGTTTTTAACTCTTCCAATTCGGCTTTCAGCTTCTCATATCCGCTTTGCGTCAAATACGTGTAATTAGCCATAAGTATAATGATGTACAGAAAAAACAGAAACGTTTCTACCGGGCTGATAGAAACGTTTCTGCTGTTATAAAAGTTGCTCAAAGATACGGCGCTCCGGTCAAAGATAAAAATTTTCGTTATGCTTTTTCCCGGGCGGCCGCCGATAAGGAGGCATTACAAATCGATCCGGATACCGAGATTGTGGATACCGTTGAAAATGGAGGTGTACCGGTAGCCATAGTCGAGCGACAGCCGGTTGTCGGTGCCTTTGCGCAGGGGCAGCGAAACACTCAGCCCGGCGCTGATGCCATTGTCGAGCGACGCTTGCTTGCTGCCTTGCGGCGCTTCGAACTCCATTTTGTAGCCGGCGCGCAGGGAGAAATTCTGGTTTAGTGCAAACTCCAGACCGCCGCCCAATTGGTCGCGCGAAAACGCATTCGACGTAAAGTTGCCCAGGAGCGTCAGGCGGCTTGTCCGGCCGAACAGCCAGTCGTACGAAGCGCCGATATTGAGCTGCGAAGGCAGTTCGTATTCAGCCGAACGCTGGTAATAGGTGATCGGGTACTGGAATACGTCGTTCTTCGCGTCATTGGACGTCGACAAGCCTTCCCCGGTGTAGCGCATTTTGCCGCCGACATTCCGCAGGGAGATGCCAAACTTGAAATTGTCTTTGGCGCCGGTGACATATTGCACGCCTGCATCCAGTGCGATAGCGTGGGCGCCGGCGTTGGGAATGGATTCGTTGACGAATTTGGCCGTGATCCCAACCGATACGTGGTTGGGGAACAGGTGCGAATACGACAGGCCGAGGTTGAAGTACGACGGGCTGAACGTAGCGCCCGAGCCTTCGGGGGTATCGGTCGTGGTGAGGTCAAAATCACCCAAATCGAAAGCCACCAGGCTAATCCCAAAGGCGCCGCCCTTGCCCACCCGCTGGCCGAAGCCCAGGGCATTCAGGTTGATATCGGCCCCGTCGAGGTAACGGGTATGCCCCAGCTGGATTTGCATTTTATTGATCCGTGCCAGGCCGGCCACATTGAGAAAGAGGGCATCGGTGCCCGACACCAGGGAAGTGTTCATGCTGTGCAAACCGGCGCTGCGCGCCCATGGGTTGATCAGCAACTGCTTGGCGCCTTCTTCACCTTGCCGGTCGGGGTTGCCTGCAAAAGCTGCGCCCGAGAGCAACACCAAACACCAGGACAATAGAAAAATGTATTTATGGTTCATTTTACTTTTTGTTTTGGATTGAACATTTGCGTGATTCCAGCGCTGCTACCCGGTGTTCGTTGGCCGTTGCCGCCAAAAACACGGCGAAACAACGGCCAACAAACAGGGCGGGCAGCGCAGCAGATATTTCCCTGCGCTACAACCCCGAGGGGTCGAATTGCCGGGCTATACCAAACCACTTGATCGTTCGCTCACCCATACCAGGCGCTTGCACCTGTATGAGATAAACTCCGCTGGCAACCGGGATGCCTTTGTTGTTTTTCAAATCCCACTCCAGGTCCGGCGCTATCTCCATGTACGGCGCATACACCTCGTCGCGCTGGTACTGTCGAATGAATTTCCCATCCAGCGAGTAGATCGTCACCGTGCATTTTCCGGGCAGGTTCGTGATCTTGATCGTGCCGGTAAACTGGCTGGTCTCATACTGCGAGAAGCCATAATACGGGTTGGGTACTACTTTGATCGAATCGAGCGCATTGACGATCTGAACCTGATCCAACGGTTGGGACTCGCGGTTTTCGATCTTGAACTGATAAACGGGGTTGCCGTTTTTCTTCTTGCCGTCCTTGTCGTTGTACCAGGTGGCAAACGGACTCGTGACCCGCAATTTGATCGTCACATCGTTCGGGATCAACCCTTCGCGGAGCGAATTCATTTTGAAGCCATCGGCCATTTGCAGCATCCCGGCCCAGGCGATCTTCTTGACTTCGAAGCGCTTGAACAACAACGGGCTCGGATTCAGTTCGGGTGTCATGTTTTTGCGCATGCTCTCGCAACCGTCATACGGAGTATAGCATACGTACACAAAATGCTGTCCGCCCATTACCCAGTTAAAATAAATGTTCGGGTTGCCGACCAGGAATTGATCGGTGGGGTTCCACATCATGTCGCGCCCGGTGAATACAGCTGCAGTATCGAGGTCTTTTTTGTAGCAGGAGTTTTCACCAAAGAAGATATTCAGGCGTTGGCCTGTTTCCGGGTTGATAGCATAGCCCGGGAACCAGCCCATGCCGTAGATCGGCTTGCCGTTGGTTTCTTTGGCGCCGTCGGGGTCGGGCAGCCCGTCGCCGTTGACGTCCGCTTTACCTACGGAGAGCGCATAACGGGTATCGAAAAACTGCCGCGGTTTGCCCGGAGGGCTTTCCGTTTTCAGGTTCGGATTCTTCGGAAACTCGTTATTCGTTTCCGTGTAGTAGTACGAGGCGGTTTCCACAACCAAACAACGGCTCCACTTGCTGGTATCCTTGGTCAGCACGATATCGACGCTGGGCAGGTTGGCCAGTTGGTAATACCGGCTGCCCACGACGTTTGGCTCGGCATTGTCGCCAATCGACGATTCGTTGAGGTCAGGCTGCGAGGAGGTCCAGGCCGGCGTCATGAGAACGTTATTCGGGGGATATTTCCAATCGCAAAGCACGTATGGCACAAACCAGCCGTTGCCCAGGGTGCTTAATCCCTGGTACGGGTCGTATTCATGGTCGCGTTCTACCGTACCCGTTTTGACGAAGTTAAAGGCGTTAATGGCGGGGCTGAATTGGTCATCGGCATATCCAAACAACCAGGCGTTATTCGGATCCGTGTATTCCACTTCCGCTCCGATACCGCCATTCTTTTCACCCGGGTTGATGTAGGTATCTGTTTTTTTCTGCGCCCAGGAATAGCTCCCTGGCAGCGGCGCCTGTGCAACGGTGACCGAGAAGCCGAAGTTGAGCACCAGTTGTTCGTTGAGCAGCGCGATCGTCCGCTCCGAAGCGATGACGTTTCCGGCAGGCAGTTGCCGCAGTTGCCAGTGCGCGTCGTTGGTCAATTGATTGTCCGACGGGTTGTTGTCCACCAGGCGAAGTTCGTATTCGCCGTCTTTGACTTCAAACGGGTTGAAAATCGTCACCGTCAGCGGCCCGCGGCCCGGGCGGTAAGTAAGAACCGTGTCGGTCAGGTTACCGGAGAACAGGGCATCGCGGCTGGCCGGTTCGAGATCGAGGAAGTTGCTATTGTTGCCGGCGCCTTCATAGCGGGTAATCACCACGCCTTCGCCGTACGTGGAATTCAATTCCTGGTCGACGATCGGCCGCGGGATCACGGTAAAGATCTTGATTGGGCCGTCGGCTGCTTTACGGCCTGGCAAATACTGGCGTTGCTGGCCGATAACCGGGCGCGTCAGCGGTTGGAAGGTCGTGAAGTTGTTGTAGGCATACGCTACCACTGCAAAATAGTATTTCTTGTGGTTGATCATCCGCTTGTCGTTGCCCTTCGCAAACTTGTCTTCCGTGATGGAGAAGGTATGACGCAGGCCAAGGTTGCTGCCCGCCACCTTCTCTTCCGGTATGTAGAGGACGTCATTGGAATTCGGGTCGCGCGTTTCATCCCAGTTATAGGCCTTGGCAATGCCATTTTTGATGTCTACCTGGTACACCGGGCGCGATTTCGTCATGTCATCAAAATCAGCCGTCGATACATTCGGGTTGGCCAATTGATAAATCCGGTAGCCTTCAAATTTGTATTTGACCGAATCGCGTTTCAGCGAATCCGGGCTGTTTCGGTAGTCGTCCGGTGCGAGGAAGTCGATTTGCGAATATTGTTCTTTGAAGTTGTTCGAAACCGAGTCGTTGGTCAGCACCGCGATCACTTGCTGGTTCAGTTCGATCCAATCTACATTGGGCGCATCCGGGCCGTCGAGCAATTCGAAGCAGTTGTCAAACAAGCCCTGGGCCAGTTTGTCGGCGCGGAACAGTTGCTCGAGGTCGGGGCAGGGATAATCGATATCCGGCACCCAGGGCACCCCGATGATCAGTTCGTTCACGGCGCCGGGCAAGAGGGTGAACGGACCGGAAGCCTGCAGCGTACGGCGGTCGCCATAGGGCACGTTGGCGGTGCACATCGACCAGGCGGGCGCCGGTTGGTTGGGCGGGTCGGAAAGGGCATAGCGGGTCGGAATCGTGCCGCCGTACCCGTTGCCGCCATAGGTGAACGGCTGCCCGTCGCGCCACGAGCCGGTCAGGTAATTGTAGTATTGGAACGGCTCGTCCGGGTCGGAGGTTTCCGTAGCCGGGGCGCCGATCCCGCGGTTGTTGTAATATACGAAAGAAGACATCCCGATCTCGTTTCCGAAGGTATCGAGCGGGCCCCGGAAGTAGTCGACGCCCAGGATCGGCACTTTATCGCAATACGTGTTCGTTCCGTTGCAATCGCAACCCGGCTGACCGTCGGTAGCGTCCTGATTGTACACGTACATCAGGCTTTTCGAACTGTCGCAGCCCACATAGTCGTCAAAGGAGCAGCCCAAATCGGGGTCCACCCACATGGCGAAGAACGTGGAGTCGATGCGCTCGGTAGCGCGGTTGATGAGTTTGTACCGTTGGAACGTCATATCGTTCAACTCATCGTTGGTCAGGTAGGAGAACGCCTGTACCTGCACCTCCATTTGAATGGCGGTTTTGGCGCCGGTTCTGGCGTGCGGGGCGCCGCCGCCCTGGTCGTTATAGATCCAGAAAATCATTTCATCCGGGAACCGGTTGAGCGGGCATCCGCGTATTTCAATGGACGGATAGTCGCCTTTGAGCGGATCATAGTTGTTGTCGCCGTCGGCGTCGTAAAAACCCGCGAGGGCCTGTTGGGTGTAGGGAAGGTCGAAGCCCCACACATCGGCAAAAAACGGGTTGCCGCGGGCGGGCCATCCTTTCACACCGCGTGGAATGTCGTCGGGGTTGGAATTACCCGTGGCGAGGTTGCCGAGGTGCTTGCGGATTTCGTCGCCTGTAACCTGAAAATGGCGGTCCCAGTTTTTACAGGTAAACTCGTCGGTGATCCCGATCTCGGACAGGGGCCCCGGCCAGAAGTCGTTCTTACCGTCGCTGCGGTATGCCTGGCAAGCCAGCTTCAGGTTGCCGGCCGGGTCGAGGCCGCCCAACCAAACGGAGCCGGCGAAGATAGACGACACTTCGCGCTGGCCCGTACTGACATCTACCTTGGGTACGATATACCGGCCTTCCTGGAAGTTCCACCAGCAATCGCCCCCGCCCAGCAAACGGGCACGGACGTTGTTGATATCCATATCGATCTGCGACTCGGAGTTCGCACAAACGCCGCGATATTCTACTTTTTTGGCCTTGCTTGCTTTCTTTATGTAATCCGGAACCTCTGCCGAAACACTCCAGGACACAAGCGCTAACAGGGCTAACAGCCAAAGTTTGTTTATACGCATGGTTTATAAATTTATTTATTTTTTCATAAAAGTGTGGAGCGCAACGGGTGGGTTTGGCCATGTGCCGGCCGGTTCCCTCCCGTTGCGCTGAATAGTCAAATCAGAAATCGACAGCTGCGCCAACAAAAATCCGGCGCGGCTGCGTATAGCGGCCCGGGTTTAACAATACCCAGGAGTACGAATCCAGATAAGCCTCCAGGTTTCTTTTTTGGTTAACCACCCCTTGCAGAATCGATTGCCCTTCTGCGGTAGCCAGGTAACCGTCGTCGATCGGCGAACCGGTCACCGTATATACGCCGATCACGTTTTTGGCATTCAGGAGGTTAGCCACGCGGAAATACACATTCACGCCAAGGGGGTGTCTGCTGGTAGGCGCAAGGACAAAGGATTTCTCTATGCGGAAGTCCACGTTGACGCGCCAGGGCAGGCGGCTGCCGTTGATCGTGCCGAGGGTACCGCTGCCGCCGAAACGTTCGGGCTTCTGTTGGGCGGTATACGGCCGTCCGGAGGCTGCCGAGAGTTGAAGGTTGGCGCCGAAGTTGGCCAGGATATCCTTACCGGCGATGCGCGGGCCGTTGTAGCGTTTGCCCGAGTCGAAACGGTAATCCAGCGTCACGTTGACGTTGTGGCGCTCGTCGAAATTGAGCGGGAAGAGCGTGCGAATGTTGCCGCGCGTCGTCAACCCGCGCTGTGAGTTTGCATCGGAGCCGGTGCCGTCGGCAAATTGCAGGGTGTACGCCAGCCGCAATTCGGTGTTTTGAATCCGGCGCAAATCATATTGGATGGTAAACCCTTTTACGGTACCGAAGTCCTCGTTTCCGTAGGTATCGTAGCGGCCGATCGTGGGCACGTACAGGATGGTACGGCTCTGGATCATATCGCGCATTTCGCGGTAATAAGCCGAAAACTTGAGCGCTGAGTTTTGGTTCAGGCGCTGTTGAAACCCGACTTCGTAATCCACCACCCGCTCGGGCTTCAGATTGGCGTTGTTGCCGGGCGTGCGACCGGGCACGTAGAAGTACACATAGCTCAGCGGCGTCACCTCCCAGTTGCTGGGCGGGCGTTGCACGAGAATGTCGTAGTGGGCAAAGAAGTTGGCGTCGTCCGAAATCGGGAAGGAGAAGGCCAATCGCGGCAACCAGCTGACCTGGGGCGTATAGTCTTCAAAGGCCGTTTCCGGACGGAAGTCCGGGTTGAAAATATCGTCGCCGGCAACGGTGTCCTGCAAGTAGGGCACTACCACGCCGCCGCCGAAGATCACGTTGCCGTCGGTTGCTTCCGTGCCATCTGCGCGGTACCAGGTATCGCCGTTGCGGAAGGCTTTCACTTTTGCATCCTGCGCACTCTCCACGTAAACTTTGAAGTCGTCGCCAATGGTGCCTGGTTTCGGACCGTTGCCCGGCACCGTGGCAAAGAAATCTTTCGCATTCATCACCTCGTAGAGCGAATACGGGTCTTTCATCACCTTGGTGTTCAAGTCGAAGCGTTCCACCCGCAAACCGAGGCTAAAGATCATTTTATTAAAGACAAATTTGTCTTTGATGTAGGCCGCCTGGTATAAAGGGCGAAGCGGGGCCACCGGAAAATCGCGGACACCATCGCTGTCGGTGTGTGAAAAGAAGTCGTTGAACGTGATATTGTTGTCCAGTCTCTCGCCGAGATAGGTGTAGCCGTTGTACCCGATGAGGCCCTGGTCGGTCAGTTCGCGCGGCGAAAACATCTTCAGGCTCAGTTCTTCCGGACTAAGCGCGTTGGGGTTGACGTATTCATAGATCTGCTTGCCCAGTTTTTCGCGGATCTTCTTGTAAAATTTGAAGTCCTGCAAATCGACCACGGCATTGGCATAGAGGTCGACGGAGTCGCCGAGTTGCTCCAGGTAATACTTACCGATAACGATCGAGTCATTCAAGCCGTTGAAGTGGTTGTTGGTCACCTGGTTCATGAGATTCCAGAGGCCAAATGGCGCGATCGACCAACTCCGGCTGGTACGCTGCTCGCTCAGCAGGCCAAACTGAATGTTGTGCGTGCCGGTCCGGCCCATCTTCAGGTCGAAACTGGCAGAGGCGATACCGGTCAGGATATCGTCTTCGCTTTTTGCATAGCTGTTGTACACCAGGTCAACATTGGAGTGCATACCCGACCAAATGGAACCGTACGAACTAAAGCGGCCGTTGAGCGCGAGGTAGGTATTGAAGTTGTCGGGCGTCACGAACTCGTTGTACGCTACCAGACCCGGGTTGACGATAATCGATTTGTCGTTGGGGCCTGCGTAACCGGCCTGGAACCCGGTAAAGCGCTCGAAATTGTCGATATGGACCACCATACCCGAGTCGTTCGTGCCAAAAATGGGTTGGTAATCATAATTGAAACGGCCGACGTACCCATAGTCGAAGTACCGGTCTTTATGGCGGGGGTCGTAGGTTTCGCCGGTGCCGTGTTCGTATCCAAACTGCAGGGTGTAGCTGGCGTTGGAAATGGTCACACGGCTGGCGGCGGCGGCATCGCGCGAGCCTTCGGCGCTACCCAGCCGGTGGCGAAAACGGGCAATCCCGCGGTAACGCTTGCCATACGTTGTCGGGTTATTCTGGCTGTTCAACAATGCCCAGCCGCCCGGCGTGAATTTGTTGGTGACGTCTTTATAGGTCCCGGTGACGCTCAGGTCCATGTTGTCGGCCAGCCGGAAATCCAGTTTACCCGTCAGGTCGATATCGCTCCGGCCTTCGTTCGGGTTGTATTTCAGCGTCTCCACGCTGTCCTGCGTGTACGATTCAGCCGTGGCAACGGGCGTATTGTTCAGCAG
This sequence comes from Saprospiraceae bacterium, assembly GCA_044230315.1. GTDB lineage: Bacteria > Bacteroidota > Bacteroidia > Chitinophagales > Saprospiraceae > M3007. The sequence goes on along the minus strand of JBGARJ010000015.1, from coordinate 56,570 downwards.
GGTGAGCGGGTGCACCATGAGGCGGCCCAGTACGTTGTTCGGGTCGTTGAGTTTTGCGCGTTCGGCATCGGCAACGGCCTGGTCGCTGCTGTACCAGTTGTCCCAGTTGATCCCCTCGCCTTTTACGTGGTGTACCCGCAAGGCCGGCGGGTCGTCGTCTTTCTGTTTGAGGTACTGCCCCGAGAGGCGGAAGCCAATCAGGGTGCGGTCGGGTGCGCCGCCCGCGCCTTTTTTCTTCAGGATGGGGCCGCTGATGTTAGCCGTTGCCAGCAAATAACCGTAGGGGTCCAGTCCGTTCGAGTTTTCCACCTCTATGGCGCCGTGCAAGGAGCTGGCCGGGCCTTTCGTGATGACCGAAACGACCCCGCCGGTTACGTCGCCGTATTCGGCGCCCAAACCGCCGGTAACCACCTGCAGTTGCTCGATGTCTTGAACGGGCGGCGGGCTGCCCGATACCCGGATGCCATCGACATAGTAGTTGGTGGCGTTTGAGCGGGAGCCCTTGATGTTGATAGCGCCGCCGTCGATGGAAGTTACCCCGGCGGTGGTCGCTACAATGGCGTTGACGCTCCGCGTCGGCAGGTTGCGGATCTGCTCCGATGTGAGCGTTTGACCGCCCTGCGTCTTGTCCTGCTCGATGAGCGGTACCTTGAAAGCCGTCACCTGCACCTCGCTCAATACATTCCCCGAAACCAGGGTGACGTCGAGGGAGTTGATCGTGTTGACGATGATCCGAACGCCGGTAGTTTTCGACGTTTGATAGCCCGTGTAGGAAACTTCTACATCGTAGTTGCCGGGATCTACCGTGAGGCGGTAATCGCCATTGTAGTCGGTAATGGCGCCGCGCACCAGGTCGGTGCCCTTGAGCAACTTAATGGATGCTCCAATAAGCGCTTCGCCCTGATCATCCGTGATCCGGCCAGACAAGACGGTCGACTGGGCGATCACGGCGCCCGCACCGAAAAGTATGGCAAAAGTTAGTAGTAATGAACGTACCATAGAACAAAGGTTGATTATTCAGTGGAATGACTGTACTTCGTATTGTTTTGCGTTTCAAGCTTGTTTTCAGATCAAAAATCACCGCCGGTTCGCCGGGCAGCCGTTCTTATGTGTTCAAAAAGCCCGCAATGTTAGTAAAACTGCCTCGCAGCAAAGGTGTGCAAGCGGAATATTGTTGGCATTTTGACAAATAAAAGCCTTCCGGCTATTCCATCAGGCAAATTTGGGTGGGTATAAAAAGGACCGGATTTTTTCCAGCAACACTTCGGCCAGCAAGCGTTTCGACTCCACCGTCCAGCCGGCGATATGCGGTGAAAGCACCACATTGTCCAGGGCATGGAGCCGGTCGTACAGGCTTTTTTCACCAACGGAATACGTCGCAGGCTTTTCATTTTCAAACACATCCAGGCACGCGCCACCTATCCGGCCTTTTTCCAGGGCAACCACCACGTCTTTCGTATTCACACACACTCCCCGGGAAGTGTTGACCAGGATAAAACCCGGTTTGCAGCGTTCAATGAACTTTTTGTTGACAAAATGCCGGGTTTCTTCCGTGAGCGGCAAATGCAAACTGATAATATCGGCATGTTGCTCGATGGCCTCCAGATCCGTTTCCTCCACCCAGGGCATATCGCCGGCAAAGCCGGATTTATATTTATCACAAGCCAGCACTTTCACATTCAATCCGGCCAGTTTTCGGGCAAATTGGCTGCCGGTGTGCCCAAACCCAATGATACCTACCGTGCGGCCTTGCAGCTCGAAGCCGCGGTTGGCTTCACGGCGCCACATGTTCTGCCGCACTTCCCGGTCGGCGCGCAGCAGGTTGTTGGCCAGGGCCAGCAGCATGCCGAGGGCTTGCTCGGCTACTGCGTTCCGGTTGCCCTCCGGGCTGCTCAGCACGGTTACGCCTTTGGCCGCCGCGGCCGCCCGGTCGATGATCTCCATTCCGGAACCCAGGCGTCCGACAAACCGCAGGTTTTTCGCCGATTCGAGAAAGGCGCGGTCGACTTTAATTTTACTATTGATGATCAGGCCGTTGTAATCGGGGATGATATGGAGCGTAACCTCAGGCGTTATTTCGGGTAAATAGTGGCATGTAAAGCCCAACCGCTCCAAACCATTGATCAACAGGGGGTGGCAATCATCCGTGATTAGCACTTGCTTCATGCTAATGGCTTCGCAAAATGATACACAATTAATTGGCGTCGATGGTCAATTGAGCAAAAGGCCATTGAGGGATGGTGAATGCTGCGGATGAGTTTGTGAAAGAAAACAGCCGGGTGTTGGCAATTCAGGCAAGTCGGCAGAACTTTGCCGGGCCCCGATGTCGCTGGTTTTATTTGCTTCAATGTTTCCGTGACGGAGGCAAAGATATTTATACCCAAGCATGAAACACATCTTTTTTTGTCTGCCGGTCATCGGCATGCTTATCGGCTGCACATCAACCCAGCCGGTTAAAAAACAAAATGCCGAATGCTACGTGCGGTACCTGGCTCCGGAAGCGCAACTGCGCGCCGAGGTGACCATTCGCGAATCCGGCGCCGGCCAGAATGCCCTGCAACCCGTCACAGTGCCCGGCGGCGTGCGGTATCAGAATATCCTGATGGGCGCCGCCATCGCGCCGGCCGGCATGTACCGCCTGGAGCGCGCCGGCGGCTACACACCGCACCACGTGTTCGCCTGGGCGGGCAGCCAAAACCAAGCCTGCACGTTTGAGATCGATCTGGCGCCGATCACCGCCTTTTCGTTTGACTCCGATACGCTTTCCCGAACCGCCCAGGCCGGGTTCCGCTGGGACGGCGCGCCGCTGCAAAAGGGCGAGTCGCTGGTCTTTTTATGGGAAAGTGTGGCCGACGGCCATGCCGTACCCATGGAAGTGATCGGAATGGACGGCCAAAAATCCGTCACGTTCCCGGCTGCACAACTCGGCAAATTATCGCCCGGGGCGTGGTCGTTGTACCTGGTACGCAAAAAACTGGTGGAAACCGAGGCCAGCGGGACCCTGGTAAAAGGCCAGGCAGAGTACTATACCCAAGCGGATACTTTGGTCATCCGGTAAAGCCGGTCCTGCCCTCAGGCAGCCATTCCCGGTATTAAACCATCATTAACGTCTGACAGCGCGGCGGTCTACGCCCGAATTGCTTAATTTTGCTCCCCATTTGCCCGCACACAATCCACAACCTATCTCACTCAGACATGAAAAAAATACTTTTATTCCTGCTGTTTCCGCTTTCCATGCAGGCATACCAACCAGCCACCAAAACGGTCAGCGCCCGAAACGGTCAGGTGACGCTGGTGTGTAAAATCGTCGAAGCATCGGCTAATGCCGAATATATCATGTTGTACGACCAGGTAGGCCTGGCCTTGCGCGAGGTGGCCCGCGGTCAACGGCAAGCCGACGGTTCGTATGTACTTACCATGCCCACAACGCCGAAGCCCCGGTTCTACAGCCTCGGCTTCAACGAAACCCAAATCGGCCGGATCATTCTCGGCAATGAACCGGAACTGACCCTGTATGCCAACGCCCAATACATGGAAAAAGGCCGTACCATCGGTTCGGCAGCCAACAAAGCGCTGGAAAACGTACTGAAGCGGACCGAAGCCCTGCGCACCACGAGCGATCAACTGCGCGCCGATCTGCGGCTGGCACAGGCTTCCCGCGACGTAGTAGCGATCCAAACAGCCAATACGGCCCTTGCCAGCCTCGGCAAAGAAAAAACAGCCTTCCTCGATTCGCTGAAAAAAGCCAATGCCATGCTCTGGCGTTCGGCCACGCTCCAGATCTCACCCGATTATTTCGATAACCCGCATGGCTACCAGGACGAGCTTGATTTTTACAGCAAAGCCTATTTTGATTATGCCAACCTCAACGATCCGGCATATGACGAAACACCGGACGTGTACGACGCTTTTCAAAACTATGTGCTGCTGGTTTCACAATTGGGCGCCAATGTCAACACCTCCAAGCAAATGTTCGACACCCAATTGTCGAAACTGAAACCCGGCACCAACGTGTACCGCCGGGCCTTATCCGGGATCGTTTCGGGTATGAAAATAGCCAATCACCCCGAATACACGGCCTACGCCAAACGCTACGTTGACTTGTACCGCAACGACGATCAGGGCGACATTAAACGGCTGGAGTTCGACCTGAAACGGACCTCTACGTTTACACCCGGTATGGAAGCGCCCGACCTCGTGGGCAACACGCCTGAAGGCGAACCCTATGCCCTGAGCAAATTGCGCGGTAAATACGTATTGGTTGATTTTTGGGCTAGCTGGTGCGGGCCCTGCCGCCGGGAAAACCCGAACGTGAAAGCCATGTATGAGAAGTATAAGTCAAAAGGTTTCGATATTTTAGGGGTCAGCCTCGACCGCGAAGAAACGTCGTGGAAAAAAGCCATCGAACAGGATGGCCTTATCTGGCACCACATCAGCGATCTGAAAGGCTGGAACAGCGAACACGCGGCGCTGTATTCCGTCACCTCCATCCCGCAAACATTGCTGCTCGACCGCGAAGGCAAGATCATTCAACGCAACCTCCGTGGCGAACAACTGAGCGAAAAACTCAAGGAAATATTCGGCGAGTAGTTGCAACCCTAACTGGAATAAAAAATGGCCCGTCGCGTGATCTTCCTGCGACGGGCCATTTTTTATGCACCATTTTCCGGTCACAAATAGGCCATAATGCCCGCTTGAATGCCCACCGAATTGGTCGGCTCGCGTTTGGGGCCAACCCCTTTCCCGGTAATTGATTGGCGGTACACCGGTTCCAAAAAGGCTGTATAGCGCCCCCTTGCGATTGGCTGTTCTACCCGGATGCCGGCGTCGACGCTTGCATAAAAATTGTTCCGGATACCGCCGTGTTCCAGCAGGCCGCGTCCTTTTGCCTGCAACTTCGGTTGCTGGTTGGGGTCAGGCTGAGCATTCGGCGGGAAGAAATCGGGCGGGTAGTATACCGTACCGTAATCGTATGTTTTTTGCGCCGCAAAATTGGCGGTAAGGCCCGCCACCACATGCACACGGGCCCTGCCCATACGCGCTATCTGGCGCGTCGCTTTTACCGGAACAGTGATCAGGTCCGAACTGACGGCAGTCATGGTAGTGCCCCAATAGCCATCCGACACATTTCCGCTGTACAATTCCACCACATCGTTGGCCGGCGCCTGGTTTTTATGCGCATAAGCCACCCCTGTTTCGACTCCCCATTGGGAAGGCCGGTAGCCGATGGCCATACCGGCGCCGTATCCATTGCTCGAATACCGCGCGTTTTTCACCTGGCCCCAGTTATGATCGGCCGAGGCGTAGGCAGCCAGGTAGGTAGATTGGAAATGTTTGTACTTTGGTATGGCTGCTGCCGGCATCAGGAGTGAACGGTCGGGTCTGGGGAGTGTGGACAGGGCATCGGTCGGCAGGAAGTCGGCAGGGGTCAACGCTGCGTACACGCGGTTCATCGCCTGACCGGCCAGGGCTTGCAAGCCGTTTAATATTTCCGGCACTTGTTGGGCCGTCAGGTAATCGGCCGACAACAGATCCGGCGAGCCGGCGCCGGCCAGGGTTTGATTCAGGGCTTCTGCAGCCCATGCCGGCGTGGTGGATTCCGGGTTGGCCGCCGGATGGTTGGCAAGCCATCTTCCCTCGCCGGGGCCCGGACGCCGGTTTCCAGGCGCTTCTGCTACCGGCACATTCGGGTGCAGGTTGCGCCGGGCAGGCGCGGTAGTAGCCGTGTTGCCAAAGAAGAAATCGAGGTTGAGGACGAACAACACCAAAATAGCCGCTTCAACGATTTTCACGAACCGGATGCGCCGGATTTGAAGCGCCTGGGATTGCAGCCGTTGCGCCATCAGATCCCAGTGTGCCGGCTGAAACGGCGCTTCCAGGCGTTCCAATGCATGGTACACGGCTTTGTCGACCGCATCAACCGGCGCCGGGGTTTCCTCCGTGAACACCGAATTCATGCGCTGCTCCAACTGCGCCCAGGTAGCCGGTTCGTAGGCAGGTTCCAGGTTTTCCAAAAACCCTTTCAGGTGCTGATCAAATTGCTTATCGTTCATACATCCAATTAGTCAAAGTTCGAATCATTCGCGTGATTCTTGGCTGCGGCGCAAGTGCCTAAGCCTCGCTATCGTCTTCTCCTATCTCAAATTCCATCCGGCGGGCAGAGAAGAACGCTTTCAGTTTGATACGGGCTTTTACCAGGTTGCTCCGCGATGTGCTTTCGGTTATATCGAGCGCATCGGCGATTTCCTTGTGTGAATATCCTTCCACGACGTACAGGTTGAAGACCGCGCGGTAGGCCGGCGATAATTCCTGAACGGCATCCAGTATTTCTTTTTCAGTAAGGTGGCTCAGGGCATCCGGATCATCGTTCGACAAATAGTGCGCCTCCGTGATATCTTCCGTGCGGCGGCGAATGGTTTTCCGGTAATAATCGATACAGGTGTTGACCATGATCGTGCGGATCCAGGCCGGCAGCGAGGTGCCTGCCTTGTAGCGCGCAATGTTTTGGAACACCTTGATAAATCCTTCGTGTAACAGGTCGAGCGCTTCATCGCGCGACCCCGCATAGCGCAGGCAAATACCCATCATCTTGCCATAGTACTGTTCGTACAATTGCTGCTGGGCCCAACGTTCCTGACGGGTCAGGGCGGTGATCAGATTTTGTTCGGTGCGTTCCAACTGGAGGGCGAATTCCATGGGTTATGTGCTGTTCAAATGTTTGGAAAAGTGGCTTTTCGGCAAGCCCGCCCTCTTGCGAGCACAGGATAAACGATGCGTTGCCGGTAAATGCTGCCTCTTATGGCGCCGGCCGGTAAAAAAAAGATGCCTGGCTGCGTGCAAAATTTCCAGCGGCGTACCCGTGAATAATTATTTTTAAAACAATGTGTTTGTTTTAAAAACTTTTTGTTTTACATTTGCTGGCAGTATTTAGAACGTGGTTGGAATTTCATTGCCGGGTTTCAAACGGAATATATCTGTCGGTACGGCATTTAGTTTTTCGGCGGATCGCCCGCCATATGGATGCAAAACTTGCCTGGGCTGAACTGAAACCTACCTGTTTTCGCCGCAGCATGAAAATCCAAACCAGCTATTAAATGTCTCTCTTTTAACCGTCCAATTCCGCCATTCCTATGGGAAGAATGAAATGGTATGTCGAATCGGAAAACATTTCCCCTCAGCAGGATAATCGCACAGGCGCTTCCGCGCATCGCAAGCGGCGTGCCGCTACGCCGGGCAAATTGGTCCGGGAACCCTTGGAAGCTGTCCCGTTAAACATGCTGTTGCGGCAAATTTACCTGCGGTTGCGCCGGAACTGGATTGCATTCCGCTTTCAGTTTAACCGATACACCCGCGGTGTTTTCCGGCAACGGACCCTGTTCAAACTGGGTATTTTGGGTGTGGCGGCTTATGGGCTGCTGTTCTCGGGGCAGGATCGATGGATCGCACCCGGCAGCTTGCTCGACAGCGGATCGGCCAAACCCGTTGAAACTGCCCTCGAAGTAGGCAACCACAAAAGCGGCAACTGGCTGGAAAAGGAGTCCGGCAAGCCAGATGGCGCTATCCGGTGGAAAGGTAAAAACGATGCAGCTCCCTTGAGCGTGGGGGACCTGCGCGACGAGCCTTCGGAACAATACATCGCCCGGTTTGGAAAAATTGCCATCCAGGAAATGCACAAATACGGCATCCCGGCCAGTATCTGTATGGCACAGGGGCTGGTGGAAAGCCGCTTCGGCACCAGCAAACTGGCCGTCAACAACAACAATCATTTTGGCATAAAATGCTTTTCCAAACGCTGCAAAAAAGGCCACTGTTCGAATTTTACCGACGATCACCACAAAGACTTCTTCCGGATTTATACCAATGCCTGGGAAAGTTGGCGCGCCCACAGCCAGATGCTTGCAAACAGCCGCTACGGCCGGCTCAAAAAATACGGTCTCGACTACCGGAAATGGGCCTACGGATTGGAACAACTGGGGTATGCCACCGATCAATCTTATGCCGAGAAACTGATCGGAGTAGTGGAAAAATTCAACCTGCAACGGCTCGACCGGCAATAGCGATCAACCTTGTACATACACGATCCATTTCTCCGCAAAAATGGGTTCGGGGAAAAAAGAATCGATAGGGAAAATTTCGGTGTATTCGCGTCCACGGCCCGGCAAAGCGGCAATTTCGGCATCCAGATTTCCGCCCTTCAACGCGATGATGCCATTCGGGTAAGCATGTTGGTGCTTGCGTTGGAGCAGCCGCTTGCTCCAAACCAGTAGTTTATCCAGCGGCGCTACCCCGCGCGACAGTATGAAATCAAATTTACCAGTCATCTTCAGCTCTTCTGCCCGGCTTTGCAAGGCAGTCACATTCGGCAGCCCCAAGGCTTCTGCAATGGCTTGCACGACTGTAATTTTTTTGCCGGTGCCGTCTACCAGCGTAAACCGTACCTCCGGCAGCAAGATGGCCAATGGTATTCCGGGAAAGCCGCCACCCGTGCCCAGGTCGAGCAAATGCGCGCCGGGCCGGAAGGCAAACACTTTGGCGATCGCCAGCGAATGCAGCACATGCCGTTCTTCCAGGTTGCTGATATCCTGCCGGGAAATGACATTAACCTTTGCGTTCCATTCCTCGTACAAAGGGACCAATTGAGCAAACTGTTCGACCTGCTTGGCGCTAAGCCCAGGGAAATAATGTCTGACGCGTTCCATAAATCCCCTTATTTCGACAGGTTATTGAGCATGGTCTCGGCTTGTGCGCGGCGTTGCGGGTCGCGGGTATTGCCGAGTGTGCGTTCGACGGCTCTGCGGGCTTTGTCGCGCATCAGCGGATTTTCCTTTGCCAATTGCACGAAGGCCAGTGCCTGGTACCAGTACAGGTCTTCGCCGTACCGGTTCAAGTCTTCGATTTTGGCAAAACATTGAATGGCGGTCGTCGGGTCCTCCAGTTGTAACTGCACAATGCCCAAAAAGTACCAGGCGTCCGATTGGCAAATGGAGGTGGAATCCAGCACGATCAACAAGAGCGGATCCATAGCGGCCTGGTATTCTTTGGCCCGGTAATAGGCGTCGGCTTCCCGCAACAATTGCAGGCAGCGGTTCGGGCGGGAGGTCACCGAATCGTTTCCCATTTCCGGGCCATAGCGGGCATCAAGATCTTCAACGAGACTTTTCGGCGGTGCGAAATTGTCGGCAAACACTTCGGCTGCTGTTTTAGGCCGAAAAATCAATTGATAAGCGCCGTACCCAACGGCTACCAACAGGAGCACTGCCATGGCCCAGCGCCAGATGCGGTTCGATTCCTGAACAGCAGGCACGGCGGCCGCCCATTCCTGCTCCAGTTCCTGCGTCCGTTGCCAAATGGCATAATCTTCGGGGTCGTCGACGGCCTGGAGCGCCCAATCCGGAATGTCGTCGAGGGGCGTATCGGTCTGTTGGAGTGCACGCAGGAATTGCTGCCGGCAGCCGTCGGTGACCGTTCCTTCCGCGGGTGTATCCGGGTCGGATGGCGCGCTGTGCAACCAGGCCTCGCGGCAATCGGCATCCACCAATTCCAGACATTGCCAGGCGAAAATGCGCCGACGGGTGAGGCGAAGGGCCGCTCCGTCCGGCATGAGTTTGGACAATATGGTTGAACCCGCAGGCGGCGGCGTATCGGGTTGAGGCTGGTCATTTTCCTCCAGCCAATCGGTGTAATGCGCAATGCCCAGCTGTTGTAAAAATTCAAAAAAGGAAAGTTCCGGGGGAATGGCGCCCAGCCGGGCAAAACGGGAGGCGTCGAGCACTGCAGATTGAAAAAAAGCGGCTGCATCGGTTTCTTCCGCACCCATACCCGTCAACGTCCGAATAAGGGGACGTCGGAATTCATCGTATACGACAGCGAGCGTAGACTCCGGGTTGTCGCGCAGACCCGTAATATATGTCTCGTTCGGGAATTGTCCGTTCTGGTGCGTCACTATAGCCTGTTGTTGCGGATAAAAACGGTTTCGAATGGTAAAAGTAGCGCTTCCGGCCCAAAATGAAAAAGAGCCAGGACATTGCTGCCCCGGCTCCATGAAAACACCTAAAACCCTATTAACTAACCTTATGAAAACAACTCTTCAAAAACAGCGGTCAAAACGTTGGCGCTTAGCCGATTGAAATTGTTTTGACTACCGATTTTGCTTCTTCTTTTTTCGGCAAGGTGATCAACAGAACACCGTTTTCGTAAACAGCCGAAACGGCTTCTTGGTTCACTGTCGCCGGCAGTTTAAAGGAGCGTTCAAAACCGTCGAACCGGAATTCCCGGCGGGTATAACGTTCTCCGGTTTCTTCTTTTTTGTTTTCCCGTTGGGTGCGTACCGTCAGGAAATCGTCGGCTACGTTCAGGATAAAATCCTGCTTGTCAAATCCCGGCGCCGCTACTTCCAACTGAAAGGAAGTATTTGTTTCCACGATATTGACAGCCGGTTGGTTCACCAATACGTCCGAGCCTAAAACATCGGCAATGGAGCGATTGAAAAAATCATCGAATAAACCGTTCGGAAAAAATTTGGTTGTGGGGAACGGGCGAAATTTTGCTATATTGGTCATATTTTTAACAAATTTTGACAATTTTCAGACGAAAAGCGAAAAATGGAAGTGGGTTAACCCACGGCTATAGTTTTAACAACCGGTTGCGGTTCGGCTTTTTTCACGAGGTTGACAAGCAAAATACCGTTGTTAAATACGGCTTCCACTTTGTCCGCATCGATGTTCTCGGGGAGGCGGAACACCCGCTCGAAGGAGCCGTACGCAAATTCGCGGCGGTGGAATTTCGTCCCCTCTTCCGTCCGGGCCGTTTCTTTGGCGCCCGAAATGTGCAGCAGGTTTTGCTCCACATTGACCTGGAAATCGCCCTTTGCAAACCCGGGGGCGGCCAGTTCAAGGCGGTAACCGTTGGGTGTCTCCACAATATTGACCACTGGCTGGGTGGTGACGGAGCCATCGGCCGGGAGATTCCAGAAATTGTTCATCAGGCCGTTCAGGGGTGCAGTTTGAAATCGTATCAGTGCCATAATTGATGTGAATTGAGCGTTTAATATTTTATGTTTTGCATCGGGGTATTCAATTCCCGTACCAGCCCGCTTCCGCCGCATTTTTGACAGAAAAAGCCCAAATACAAAATGCCATTTTGTCACACATTAGGACAGTCTATGTCATTTTGTCGTTCTCATATTTCAGAAAACCAATACCGGCTGCAATCTGTTATCTTTCGGCATCGCCCACTTCATATTGCACCCTGAAAAGCACACTTTCGACCCAACGCACAGGATATGTTCCAAACCAATTTAATGAAAGGTAAAACGGCCCTCGTGACCGGAGGGGGTAGCGGGATCGGGTTTGAAATTGCCCGGCAATTGCTGCTCCACGGGGCCGAGGTATTTATTGCCTCCCGCAAGGCGGAGCGGCTCGAATCGGCGCAACTTGCCCTGCAGCCGCTCGGTACCGTGCATAGTTATCAACTCGATATCCGCGAACCGGATCAAATAGACGGATTGGCCGATTTTATTTCCGCCCGGTCGGCCAAACTCGACATCCTGGTAAACAATGCCGGCGGCCAGTTTCCGAGTTTGGCCGAGGCGATAAGCCCGAAAGGCTGGCTGGCGGTGGTGAATACCAACCTGAACGGTACCTGGTTTATGACCCAGGCCATGGCGCAGCGCTTCTTTTTTACCCAACAACACGGCGTGGTGGTCAACATCGTGGTCAACAATTACCGCGGGTTCCCGGGCATGGCCCATACTGGCGCAGCCCGGGCGGGGGTAAGCAACCTCACTAAATCGCTCGCCGTGGAATGGGCCGGCCGCGGCATCCGGTTGAATTGTATTGCACCCGGCATCATACAAAGCAGCGGCCTGGAAAATTACCCGCCCGAATTATTGACCGGCATCTCCGACTCTATCCCGATGAAACGCCTTGGCACACCGGAAGAGGTGGCCGCACTGGCGTTATTCCTCGCCAGCCCGATGGCCGCCTACATGACGGGTGAAACCATTTACCTCGACGGTGGCGCGCGCCTGTGGGGCGATATCTGGCAATACGAAGAAAAATGATACAGCTCCCACCTGTCTGGCATCGGGTTTGGCAACTCGTTTTAACGGAGCGCATTGTTCTGCTGGTCTGTATGTGGCTCGCTTGGCAGCCTGCAGGCTTGCGGGCCCAAGTGCCGGCCGATTCCTTTACATTGGTATCGACATTCCGGGTACAGTCGCGTTTTGCCACCGCCGACCACCTGGGCAATATTTATGTGCTGACCCCACAAAATGCCCTGGAAAAATATGCGCCCGACGGCCGTCTGCTGGCACGCTACACCAACAACCGACTGGGCGCCGCCACGGCAGTTGATCCGGCCAATCCTTTAAAGATCCTGGTTTGGTACGCCGATTTCCGTACGGTCGTATTCCTCGACCGCAATCTGACCGCTATGGGCACCCTCAACCTGATCAGCGCCGGATTTCCCGATGTTCGTACCATATCGGGCGCCGCCGATGGCAACCTGTGGGTGTACGATGAAGCAAATTTCCAACTACGCAAGATCACGCCTGCCGGCGAACCCCTCTTTGAAAGCCAGCGACTCAACCAACTGTATCCGGGCAGGATTGTCATCACCTGTGTACGCGACAACGGCAACGAAGTGCTGGCCTCCGACCCCCAATGGGGCATCCTCTGGTTTGATGTGTACGGCCAGTTTCAGAAATTGCTCCCCTGGACCGATATTTCGACCTTCACCCTGAGTCAAAGCCAGTTGCAATATTGCTCCGGCGAGCAGTTGCACATCGAACAATTGCAGGCCTTCGCCTCCCGCATCCGCCCGCTGCCCGCCTCTGCCCTGCAGTCCGAATTACAATCCTGGCTGGCGCCGGGAATATTGCTGGTCCAAAACGGCGATTTGCTGGAAGTGTGGCAGTAGCCGTACATCCCGAAACGCACACTCAACAACCACCGTAACCTTGTACGCTAAGGCGCCAGCCGGTCAATTTTCCACCCCAATTCGGTGCGCGTATATTGAATCCGGTCGTGCAGCCGGTTTTCGCGGCCCTGCCAAAACTCCAGTATTTCGGGCCGCACCCGGTAACCGCCCCAAAACGGCGGCAAGGGCAGTACTTCATCGTGTTTGAATGTCTGGGAAAGTTCTTCCATTTTCATTTCCAGCACATCCCGCCCCGTAATGACGCTGCTCTGCGGGCTGGCCCAGGCGCCGATCTGGCTGCCCTTGGGCCGGCTCTGAAAGTAGGTTTCCGATTCCTCCGGCGACACGCGCTCCACGAGTCCTTCGATACGGACTTGCCGCTCCAGTTCCAGCCAGTTGAACAGCAAAGCGGCTTGTGGATTATCGTCCAGTTCCCTGCCTTTTCGACTATCGTAGTTGGTATAAAAAACAAAACCCTGGTGGTCAAATCCCTTGAGCAATACAATACGGGCGCTGGGGTGGCCAGCACGGGTGGCGGAGGCCAGCGTCATGGCGTTCGGCTCCGGCAATTGGCTGTTCAATGCTTCGCGGAACCAATGTTCAAATTGTGCGATGGGATCGGGCTGCACGTCCGTTTCGGTGAGCGACTCACGGGCATAGTTGCGCCGGAGCGCGGCAATGTCGAGCGTGGATGAAGTAGGCATACTGATAAAATTTGTTGTGCCGGCGAATGTAACCGCTGGCGTTCTAATTCCGGTTATGATACCGTCGATTTTCATTTTCTTTGACGCTTAAATACGGCCGTTTCAAATGCTCCCGCCGATCTATCGCCATATGACAAGCATAGCGGCTTTTCTTTCCGCCCTGTTGGCTTTTCAAGCCTGCGGTTGGGTAGTGGCATGGTCGGTAGCCCGGCAGGAGGCCCGGCGAATTGCCCGAAGCGCATTGCATTGCCCGGCGTCGAACCCAATGACAGTCACGCTTGCTACGGCTGAATGGCACAGGATGCGGATTGATGATCAGGAAATCCGGCTGCAAGGACGCCTGTTCGACACCCAAGTGTTGCACACTCGAGGCGACTCCGTAGTATTGTCCCTGTCGTCCGACGAAAAAGAGGCGCAACTAATTACCGCACTGGAAGCGGTAATAGCGCCGGTTTTGCGTTGGAACCACCCGATGTCAGCGCCTGCCGAACCCTTCGTTTGGCATCTATTGCAGTGGTTGGACGCCCCGTTTTTACCGGTTCAATCCTCCCTGTTACCCAGCACTCCACGGCCTTGGGGGTGCGTTTTTTTTCACTATTGCAACTTGTCGTCCAGCGCCGAAACGCGCCGGCCCGATCCACCGCCCGAACGCTTTTTCCTACAGCCGGCGATTCTCCCCACAGCGTGAGTATCTGAAACAACCCTGCGCCGATCGCCTTCTTTTCGTCTCCATTTTTTTCACCCGTTCCAATCGCCCAATGGCGGAGCGGAACGTCACTTTTTTATCCACCGCCAATGGGTACACCATAATATTATGAAAAAAACGATTCTATTTCTAATCTGGGTAATACCGGCCACTTTTTCGGCAACTGCACAGAATACGCCTGAACGCGATACGGCCCTCGAGGTCGTGCCGCTGCGCGAAACCGTAATTGCTGCCAACCGCAGCAGTCAAAGCCGGTCGGCCGTCGCTCAACAAGTGACCGTGCTGCGCCGTGCCGCCATCGAACAAGCCAACACCCAAACCACCGCCGATCTGCTGATGAATACCGGTGGTATTTTTGTTCAAAAAAGCCAGCAGGGCGGCGGCAGCCCGGTGTTGCGTGGTTTCGAAGCCAACCGCGTGCTCCTGGTGGTAGACGGCGTCCGGATGAACAACGCGATCTACCGCGCAGGTCATTTGCAAAATGTAATTACTGTCGACCAAGCCTCGCTCGACCGGGCTGAGGTCCTCTTTGGGCCGGCTTCCACGGTATATGGCAGCGACGCCCTGGGTGGGGCCATCTGTTTTTTTACCAAAAACCCTGTGCTGGCGGCGGAAGGAGCGTCCGAGCATACGACGGGTACGGCATTTGTCCGCTATAGTTCCGTCAATGCAGAAAAAACCGCGCACGCCGATATCAGCCTGGGTAGCAGGCAGCTGGGTTCGCTAACGGCGTTCACATTCAGCGATTTCGGCGACTTGCGCATGGGCGCCAACAATGGCTTTGCGAGTTCGTTCGGCAAACGGTACTACTTCGTCGAACGGATCGACGGGCGCGATACCCTGGTCCCCAACCCCAACCCACTCGTCCAGCGTTTCAGCGGTTACCGGCAATACGATCTGCTTCAAAAGATACTCTGGCGCCCCGGCGCACACACCCGCCACAGCCTGAATGTACAATACAGCACCTCGTCCGATATTCCCCGGTACGACCGGCTGACCGACCCGGACGGCGCCGGCTTGCGCAATGCCCAATGGTATTACGGCCCGCAGAAACGCCTGTTCGCAGCGTATCACGTGGATCAGGAGCATACCGGTTGGTTCGACCGGTTCGGCGCCACGCTTAGTTGGCAAAATATAGCGGAAAGCCGGCACCAACGCCGTTTTGGCCGGGCAGCCCTCCAGCACCGAACAGAAAACGTCGGGGTATACGGCCTGGAAACCGAGTTGCAAAAAAACTGGGCCAACCAAAGCCTCCGCGCCGGGATCGATGCGCAGTTCAACGATGTGCAGTCGACGGCCACACAGGAAAACATCAACACCGGCGCAAGCCAATCGCTCGACACCCGTTACCCCGACGGCGGCAGCATCCTGTACAACGCGGCGATTTTTGCCACGCACCACTGGCAGGCGGGTGCCAATGCGAGATGGTCGTTCAGCGAAGGCATCCGCGCGGGCTGGAACGGGCTCCGGTCAACCTTTCGGGACAAGACCTTTTTCCCTTTTCCATTCGGCGAAGTCACCCAAAGCACACCCGTCTGGTCGGGTAGCCTGAGTGCCGTGTGGCGACCCGAAGAGCGCTGGCGGCTGGCGGTGAATGCCTCCACCGGGTTCCGCGTACCCAATGTGGATGACATGGGAAAGGTTTTCGAGTCGGCTCCGGGGCGTATCATCGTTCCGAATCCGGACCTCAGGCCCGAGCAATCGTACAATCTCGACCTCACCCTGACCCGCACCCTGGCCGGCCGCCTGCATTGGGAACATACGGTATGGGCGACGGTTTTGCGCCAGGCGATTGTGACCGACCGTTTTCAATTCGAGGGCGAGGGTGTCGTCGAATACGACGGCACAGCGAGCCAGGTTTTTGCCAACCAAAACAAAGGCCGTGCACGACTTTGGGGCTTCAGCAGTACCTTGGAAGCCGATTTGTCGGATCGAGTAGCGGTTTATGGCGCCATTGCGTATACCCGGGGGCGCGTGATACAACCAGGGCCCGACCTGCCGCTCGATCATATTCCACCGGTACACGGACGCGCAGGAGGGCGGTATCATGACAGGCGGCTTAGCGCTGAATTTTTTGTGTTGTTCAACGGGAAAAAGCCGATCGAAGATTATTTCCCGAATGGTGAAGACAACGAACAATACGCCCCTGCGAGCGGCATGCCCGCCTGGATGACGGCTAACCTGCGCGCCGGATACCGCATCCGGCCCTACCTGACCCTTCAAGCCGGCGTGGATAATGCGCTCGACACCCAATACCGGGTATTTGCTTCGGGGATCAATGCCCCGGGCCGGAACGGTTGGATCGCACTCCGGTTAACATGGTAATCCCTTATGACAGGCAACGCTGTACCAGGAGCCCAAAAAATTCCGGCGGCCCCCTCCTGTCGGGCAAGGATGTTTTTTTCGCCCCTATCCGCAAACGCGTGCAATTCCCTACTTTTGCAACCGCTTTTAGCCGGTCATAGATCCAAATTCAGCACGTAAAATGCAAGACATCGTATTTTCGCTCATCAACAAAGAACTCCACCGTCAGCAGCGCGGCCTGGAGCTCATTGCTTCCGAAAACTTTACCAGTCAGGCCGTTATGGATGCCATGGGCACCTGCCTGACCAACAAATATGCAGAAGGATATCCCGGTCGCCGGTACTACGGCGGCTGCGAGGTGGTGGATGAGGTAGAACAACTGGCCATCGACCGGATCAAGCAGCTCTTCGGCGCCGCATGGGCCAACGTGCAACCCCACTCCGGCGCACAGGCCAATGCCGCAGTGTTCCTGGCTTGCCTGCAGCCCGGCGACAAAATCCTGGGTTTCAACCTTGCGCACGGCGGTCATTTGAGCCACGGTTCGCCGGTCAATTATTCCGGCAAAGTGTACCATCCGGCCTTTTACGGCGTGGAAGAAAATACCGGCCGTATCGATATGGATAAGGTGGAGGAAATCGCTGTGCGCGAGATGCCGAAACTGATCATTTGCGGCGCCTCGGCCTATGCGCGCGACTGGGATTACGCCCGGTTTCGGCAAATCGCCGACCGCGTTGGCGCCCTGCTCTTGGCCGATATCGCCCACCCGGCGGGCCTGATCGCCAGCGGTCTGTTGAACAATCCGCTCCCCCATTGCCACATTGTGACCAGCACTACCCACAAGACCCTCCGTGGGCCACGGGGCGGTATCATTCTGATGGGGCAAGACTTCGACAATCCCTGGGGCCGGACCACCAAAAAAGGCACTCCCATTCAAATGTCGAGCATTCTCGACAGCGGGGTGTTCCCCGGCATGCAGGGAGGACCGTTGGAACATGTCATCGCGGCCAAAGCCGTTGCATTTGGCGAGGCCCTGCAACCGGAGTTTAAGGCCTACGGCCAGCAAGTGATCAAAAACGCGCAGGCCATGGCATCGGCATTCCTCGAACGCGGCTACCATATTATCTCGGGCGGTACCGACAATCACCTCATGCTCATCGACCTGCGTTCCAAAGGTGTAACCGGCAAATTGGCGGAAAACGCCCTGGGCGCCGCCGACATCACGGTGAATAAAAACATGATCCCCTTCGACCCGCAACCGCCGATGACCACTTCGGGAATTCGAGTGGGCGCAGCGGCCATTACCACCCGCGGCTTTCAGGAGGCCGACTGCCGCCAGGCCGTCGCATGGATCGACGCCGTGCTGTCGCAGCCGGAAAATGGAGCGCTCCATGCCGGCATACGCGCCGAAGTGAATGCGTTCATGAAAAATTTCCCACTGTACGCCGATGTTGCCGTAACGGCGTAAAGACGCCAAGTATGCCGGGTACCAAAATCATCCTGCAAACGCAACGGCTCCTGTTGCGCGAATTACAGCCGTCGGATGCGGCCGATCTTTTTGCCCTGAACAGCGATCCGGAAGTGCTGAAGTACACCGGCGATGAACCTTTTGCCAGCATCGCTGCCGCACGGCAATTTCTGAAAAACTACCACCCCTACGCGGATTATGGTTACGGCCGATGGGCAGTACTGTTGAAGACCAGCGGTGCATTTGCCGGCTGGTGCGGGCTGAAACACAGCCCCGAATTGGCGGAAACAGACATCGGATTCCGGTTTTTTCGGAAATACTGGAACATGGGAATGGCCACCGAAGCCGCCCGCGCCTGTGTAGACCTGGGGTTCCGCGCATTTGGGCTGCCGTCGATCGTTGGGCGGGTGTTGCGCGAGAACACGGCCTCTATCCGGGTATTGGAAAAAATCGGGCTGCAGTACTGGAAGGCGGCCGATTTCCACGGGCAGCCGGGCTTATACTACAAAACAGACCAAACGGCGTGGTTTTGATGCGGGCAACTGTGTAACCGGGCGCACTTTTTCATCCCAAAAGCCCGTTCCATGATTGAACGAACTCCGCATATGCCTGCCCAAATCTTCTCCACGCGCCCGAGCCGTTCCGCCCTGACCATTTTGGGGTTGGGCGCATTGGCTTTTTTTGTATTCGTGATGGCGCGCATCGTCTGGCCCTATACATCCGGTCGAACGGATATCGATTTTCTCCTTACCAAACAGCATATCATCCACCTGTTGCGCTACCGCGCCGCATTTTACCTGCACATTTTTCCAGCGCTGCTGGTGCTGATGGCCGGCTTCACTCAATTTTCCGGTACCATCCTGCGCCGGGCGGCTGGCGTACACCGGTTGGTGGGTCGTATTTATGTATTTAGCATACTGGGCGTGTGCGGCCCCGCGGCAATGCTCATGGCCTGGTATGCCAACGGGGGACTCATTGCAAAAGCATCTTTCCTCCTCCTTAGCGGGCTGTGGTGGGGATGTACCTGGGCGGCCTACCGCGCCATCCGGCGGGGTAATATCAGGCAACACGGCGCCTGGATGCTGCGCAGTTATGCACTCACCTTGTCGGCCATCACGTTGCGCCTGATGCAATTCGGGTTCGCAATGTATTCCGATCTCGATCCGGAAACAGCCTACCGGATCGTGGCCTGGCCCAGTTGGGTGCTCAATTTGCTGGCAGTGGAAATCCTGTTGCGGCAAACGAGGTGGTTTGCCTGGATCTATGGCCCTCGGAAATAACAGTCGGCATTGCGTAAAAAAATACCCGGCGACAAGCAGGCTCCCACTGCCGGAACACCACTTGCCGCCGGGTAAAACGGCGGTCCGAAAGCCGCTTATTCGTTGTCGACCGCACCGATAGACTCGGAATCGGGCAATGTTTTTGGCGCCTGCTTAATTTTAGGCAATTTAGAGCCCTCCGTGGGCAGCGTCAAATCGGTGTCGTTGGCAGATTCCTGCGTAACGCCGGTAATGCTGTTTCCTTCCAGGCCGAACTCGTCGAGGTTGCGCTTCCAATTGACACGGTATTGTTCCGTGCGGGCGAGCAGGTTCGTATAAATGGTAGCCGCGGTGAGGCTGGCAGTGCCCAATTGGGCAAAGGGGTTTTCGGAAACAAATTGGCCTGTTTTGTCAAACACAGCCACCTGATAGTCGCTGTACGGCCCGGCAAAACCGCGGGTAACGGAATAGATCACCGCCACATATTCCTTTGTCTCCACCCGTGCCACCGGGGTATAGAAGCTGGGCACCCGGCTCATCATTTCCATAGCGTGCCCGGGCAGAAATCCATTCGGATCATCCAGGCGCACCAGGTCTTGCCGCCATTGCATGCGCCGGCGTTCTTCCTTTTGCTCATCTTCCTGCGGCAGGTTGGCTTTCAAACGCTGCAATAACGTCTCTTTGGAGAGCACATAAGGCAGTAGCGCCGGCTTAAACTGTTGGAGGAACTGCTGAAATTCCCTGCTTTTGGCAAGCGCCGGTTTTGCCCGGTAGGTGGTTATTTGGGAAAATGCCGCCAATACGGCAAGGGCGAGCAGGGCGGTCAAACTAAACAAGATTGTTTTTTTCATGGAAGGGTTATTGAAAAGGTGAACAGTACAGGGTGAGCAATGCAGGATCGGCAGTCGATCAAAATTACACAACCGGAAACAGGCTTTTTTAGCGCGCTGCTTAATAATGGCGGGAATAGAACTGGGGTAGCGGCGGGAAGACCGGAATATAACGGAGGGTACGGCCGACTTAGTTTGAATTCAGCCTTTGAAATCGTTAAAAAAGGATTGCTAAAGTCGCGATTAGTACTGCCAGGTTTCAGGTTGCGGAAAGGCGTTGCGGAAACAGCAGACGACGCGGTATTTGCCCCAAAAAAGAACCCCCGTCCGGGAGCCGCGTCCGGACGGGGGTTGCCAGTTAAGATGGCCTGGCGAGTTTTATTTGGTATCAGCCGTAGCGGAAGTCGTCAGCGAAGAGGGTTTGTAGGCCCAGTTCACTTGTTCGACCATACCGCCGGTCGTCAGTTCGATAATTTGTTTGCCGGCAGGCGTGAGGCTGAGGATGGTATTGCCGTCGATGCCGTTTTCCTGCAAATCCTTCGCCCAGTTGACCTGGAAAGCCTGCACTTTGGCGTGGAGGGTTTCATCGATGGTAGCAGCCGTCAGGGTATTGGCGTTTACACCGGCCACAAAGTGGGTGGCGAGGTGGTTGCCGGCCTTATCGAAAACGGCGATGTGGTAGCTCTTGACGTTTTTGGTATAACCGCGGCCGGTGTTGTACACCACGGCGTAGTAGTCTTTCGTTTCGAAGGCGGCTACCGGCTCCGGGTATACCGGCATGCGGCTGAAGCGGGCGCTTTCTTCGAGCATCGGAAGAAACTGGTAGTATTCCCAAGCCAGGCGTTTGGCTTTCGGCGCAGTGGCGCGTTTTTCCATTTGAGCCTGGAGATCATCTGCATTGAAAGTGTACGGCAGCGTGGCTTTCGGAAACTGCGCCAGGAAATCCTGAAACGTAGGTTCGTCCGGGTTGCCGTTGGTTGAGGTGTTCACGGTATCGGCCGTGCCGGCAAAGAGGCTGGCGAACGTGAAGAAAAAGACCGGGATTAAGAAGATTGATTTCATTTTTCGGATCGGTTTTGGTTTTGGTGTGTGTGTATTTGAGGCGGCTGCTTTCACATTTGGTTGGCAGGTCGGAAAGATTCGCCGCTTGGATTAAAAAACCTGCAAGTCGTTTGACGTACTTGCAGGTATATTTCCAAACGGCGTGCCAAAATCTGTCCGGCTATCCTTTTTTAACTTTTGATGCCTTACCAGAGGCCTTTTTTACCGCGGCCGGGGTAGTATTTAACCCGGAAAGTGTCGGCAAGCTACCATTGACGGCATCGCGTACATAGGAGCCCCAGGTCAGGTTATTGGCGCCATCTTTATGGGCCAAGGCTTTCTCAATTGCCATATTGGCGGCGGTTTCCACCACCCATTCAAAGTTCTCTTCCCCCACCGAATGCACGTCGGCATCGGGTGCAGGATTGCAAAAATCGATCGCATACGGGATGCCTCCGCGCACGGCAAATTCCACTGTGTTAAAGTCGTACCCCAGGGCGTCGTTCAGGCGGAGCACATGGCCGTGCATTTCGTCGAGCAGGGCTTTCGGGACTTTATGATCGGCCACATAGCGGAGGTGGTGCGGGTTGCGCGGTTCGTAATCCATGATCCGGACATATTTGCCGCCCAGGCAATAACAGCGGTAATACGCATCAAATTCAATCGCTTCCTGCAGCAGCATGACCAGGGTGCCGGTTTCGTTGTAGGCGGCAAAGAACTCGTCAAAATTGTGCACTTTATACACGCTTTTCCAGCCGCCGCCGGCATGCGGCTTCATGAACAGCGGGAAACCGCCGAGGTATTCGACCATTTTCTCCCACTCGAGGGGATATTTCAGGTTGCGGAAACTCTGCCCGCTGGTGTCTGGCGGCATCTGCTTGGAGGGTAGCAGCACGGTGCGGGGTACAGGGACGCCAATTTTGGTGGCCAGGCAGTTGTTGAAATACTTTTCGTCGGCACTCCACCAAAAAGGGTTGTTCAACACGGCGGTGCCGTTGAGCGCCGCGTTTTTGAGGTAGGCGCGGTAAAACGGCACGTCCTGGCTGATGCGGTCGATCATCACCGCATAAGGGGTTGGTTCGCCCTGCATCAATTCGTCAACCAGGGTGGGCTCAGCCTGAACACCCTTGACATTTTTGGCATTCACCCGTGCGACAAAAGCCTCTGGGAAGGTATTTTCCTTGCCGTGCAAGATTCCGATTTTCTTCATCCGTTTTGCGTTTTGAATTTCAAGTTTTGATGATACGTAAGCGACAAAACTACTCAAATCGCCAGGCACACCAAATCGAGCTGCAAAAATTTACGCGGATGCCGGTTTTATAGCTGCAGGAGGGTTGGGCCTGTATTCGCACACAACCAGGCTACCCGTCGGAAAGCCGGGCGCTAAAAGGAAAACCGGGATAGAAAAAGGGAAAATTCGGGCGTTGGTTTGGCCTTGGTGTTTCATTGGCAGAGGATCCGTATTTGGTTTGGAACACTATAACAGTCGAAAACCCGAATTAATTGTCAATGAAGGTGCCAATATCTACTTTTTGCGGTTTGGGCGGAACGACCACTTTTTTCTCAATTGTCTGCAATTTAACCTCCTGACCTTCAAATTTGGCGTACAACGACACTTGATAATTACCCTTTTTTTGGTAGGTATATTTTAGCGCGCCATTGACAAACGGCCGCCTGCCGTTGCCGTCGCCGGGGTCGAGTTCGTACACGGCGCCCTGCGAAAAGTTCGCCATCCTGAACACAAACGGTTGGCCGACCTCCGGGTATTCGGCGTCGCGGCTGACCAGGTTGCCGGGAATTTTTTGGAGCGGAGCCGATGTGGTTTCAGCCGGGTTGTTGTTTTGGGCGCCCGATTGCACCATCGAGCGCTCGTCGGAGCGCGATGCGGGTGTTTTCCGGGCAAATTGCAATACCAGCAAGCCAATGGCGCCGATGAGCGCCACTACAATCAGCAATATCATTTCCCGGCTTTTCCCGCCGGACTTGTTAATTTGTTCCATGTTGTAAACCGTAGTTGTTGAACCTCCGTTTCACGGACGCCGGCCGGCAAAACACTGCCCCGATTCTTTATTTACCGTCCGGCATACGCCAAACCCTGCAAAAGTACGGCCAAGTACGCTGAACCGCAAAAACCTATCTTTGTTCCGCCAGCCGCCCGCATGAAATATATTCGATACGACAGCCTGAATTTTATCCGGAAACTGAGCCTGCGCCGCGTGTGGAACTTTGCGCGGGTGCTGGCGTCGTATTACCTTACCCGCTGGACCCGCCGGCCCATTCAATGGGGCCTTCCGGTAACCCTGAGCATCGAACCGACCACAGCCTGCAACCTCCGCTGCCCGGAATGCCCCTCCGGGTTGCGCGCCTTCAGCCGCCCCACCGGCAACCTGAAACCGGATTTTTTCCGCCGCCTGGTGGATGAACTGCACCAGGAACTGTTCTACCTCTATTTTTATTTCCAGGGCGAGCCCTACATTCACCCCGAATTTCTCGACATGGTGCGCTACGCCCACGACCGGCGCCTGTTCACCATCACCAGCACCAACGGCCATTTTCTCGACGACGAGAATGCCCGCCGCACCGTCGAGTCGGGGCTTGACCGGCTCATCATCTCCGTCGACGGCACCACCCAGCAGACGTACGCCCAATATCGCGTGGGCGGCCAATTGGAACAAGTATTGCAAGGCGCGCGCAACGTGGTGGCCTGGAAACGCCGGCTCGGCGCCCGGCACCCGCACCTGATCTTCCAGTTTCTGGTGGTGCGGCCCAACGAGCACCAGATCGGCGATATTTACCGGCTGGCCCGCGCTACCGGAGTCGATGAGGTGGTGTTGAAAACCGCGCAAGTGTACGACTACCACCGCGGTCATCCCCTGATCCCCACGCAGGAGCGGTATGCCCGATATCGCCCCGGGCCCGACGGCAACTGGGCTCCGAAGCATACCCTGCACAACCACTGCTGGAAACTCTGGCACGCCTGCGTGGTCACCTGGGACGGGCAGGTGGTACCGTGTTGCTTTGACAAAGACGCCGCCCATCCGATGGGCAACCTCCAATTGCGGTCCTTTCGCGATATTTGGCGCGATGTGCCCTACCAGGCTTTCCGGGAGCAGCTGTTGCGCGGGCGCGATCAAATCGATATTTGCACCAACTGCACCGAAGGCTGCCGGGTTTGGGCATAAATTCAAGCGTTACTAAACATGACGATACAACAGGCACAACAAACCGTCGACGCATGGGTCCGAACCATTGGCGTCCGGTATTATTCAGAACTGACCAACACCGCCATTCTGATGGAGGAAGTGGGCGAAGTGGCCCGGCTCCTGGCGCGGCTGTATGGCGAACAATCGTTCAAAACGGCGGAACAAGCGGCGACGGCCCGGGAAGACCTGGCCGATGAAATGGCGGATGTGCTGTTCGTGCTGATTTGCCTGGCCAACCAAACCGGGGTCGACCTGACCGCTGCCCTGGAAAAGAACCTGGAGAAAAAAACCAACCGCGACGCTGCGCGGCATGCCAACAACCCGAAACTGCATTAACGCCCCGGCACTATGCTCGACTTAATCGAACCGTTCACCGCCTACTTGCAGCAAAAGGCCTTGTTCCGGCCGGTTAAATTGCCGGAATCGTATGCGTTTGCCTTTGACCACCCGTTTGAAGAAATTTATCTCGACAGCCCCGACGGCGCCCGGCTAAACCTGCTCAAGTTCCCATCCGATTGGCCCACGCCGCGCGGGGTGGTGCTGTATTTTCACGGCAACCGGCATAATCTCCAGCGCTGGGGCGCCATGCACACCGATTTTACCAGCCGCGGCTTTGATTTTGTAGCGCCCGATTACCGGGGCTACGGCAAAAGTACCGGAGAACCCCGCGAACGGAGCTACTATGAAGACGCCCGCCTGATATACGACTGGTTGCGCGCCGATTACCCAGCGCATCATATTCTCCTCTACGGCCGCTCGTTGGGCACCGGCATGGCCTGCTACCTGGCTGCCCATGTGCGGGCTAAAATGGCGATCCTGGAAACGCCTTTCGACAATATCGCGGGGTTGATGGCCAGCCATCTGGGCCGTACGGATATTCCGTTCCGGCCGGCCTTCTTTTTCCCGAACGACCGCCATTTGCGCCAATCCGATCTCCCCGTGTTGTTGTTTCATGGCACGGCCGACCGCGTTGTACCGTTCGAATGCGCCACACGCCTGCGCGCATGTCTCAAACCGGGCGACGAATTTGTGACCATCAGCGGCGGCGCCCACCACAACCTGCGCGAATTTTCCATCTACCAGGAGCGGCTGAGCGCCTGGCTGGATGGAATGCCGGAAACAGCTACGCACTAACGGCAAAAAACATGTTCTTAAATGACATTGCCCCACCGTGGAAGGGATTCCAGGCGGGGCAATTGCATTATGGAACACAGTATTGAACTGTCTGTGCGAAGGTCCCGGCGTCAGTTCAGCGAAAACTGAACGGTTATGCCGGAATCGATGGTGGTAATGGGGAAGATCTGAGATGTTTTGGGCACCGATTTGCGGTAATCGGTAAACAACCGCAAGGTAAGGCGCCGGTTCAACTTGTAATCCACCGATGCGTTGATCGTCGTATTGCGCTGCCCTTTGGTATTCTCGGCGCGCGCCAGTTGATCGAGCCGGTGGTTTTTGGTCACATCGTCGGCAACGCCAACGGTCAGTTTGAAATTCATATCGTTGGGCTGACCGGTGTTGCCCCGGCCGGAAGGTGGCGGTGGCGGCGTGGTGGTCGTGCCCGGCGCGGGTTTTTTGGTACGGCTTTTCGATTTTTTCTTGCCCGTGAGGAACGGAATATTCACATTCTTCAGCCGGTACCCAAAGTTAAACTCGTAACCGGAAGCCTGTGATTCGACCAACTGGTAATCCACGAACGAGAGGGCCAGGTTCCGGCTTTTCTTGAATTCAATCCCCAGGGTCATCTCGTTTTTCAACGTAACGTTGACGCCAAGCAGGGGTAGAAACTGCTCGCTGATCAATACCTGTGGGATTTCATACCGGGCGATGTAGTTGTAATTGAGCGTATCGGTGGTAAACGGCTTCACCGGGTCGAAGAAAATATCGGTGTTATATGAGTTGACCGCCAGCGTATTCTTATAGCCGTGGGTGATTTTTACACTGGAGAAAATATTCCCGAGGTTGCCGATTTTCGATAGTCCGTCGTAGTTCACTTTCCAGTTGACCGCGGGCCGGGTCTTGAAAATATCGAGGCCTACTGTGTTCGGATCTTTTTCGATATAGGCCGCAATAAAGGCCGGAATGAGCACTTCCTGCTGAATCTTGCCATAACCGTACCGGTAGGCCGCCCCGTCCACCTGGTGCTGAGCGGTATTGCCCGCAATCGTGCCAAGCCTGTCCGAAATGATGGAACGGTAATCGGAATACCGGGCAAACAGCCCGTCGAGATCCCTGTTGAACAGGGTTTTCATAGAGAAGTATGAAATGGTATAACTCCCCACATCGCGTATGGCCCGGTGCTGGAAATCGACTGCATTGGGATCGAGCAACGGATCCTGATCTTTAAAGAGCTCCGTGTTGTTCCGCATATATTGGCGGGTGACATTCAAGTCGATCTTAAAGTCATTGAACGGTTCTACCGTTGCTGATAAATCGAGGCTTTGGGTGTAATTGCGCATTACCTGCTGGTTCAGTTCCAGCCGTTGGGTGATCCAACCCCGCCGGGCAGCATCATCCAACCATTGGTTATCGGGCTGAAAACCAGCCACGAAGGCCCACCCTGGTGCGGAGAAGCCTTCACTAAGTCCCATAAGTTTGGTGTCGGGGATAAAACCCGGTACCACGCTACCCAGGTTTTCATTGTACGTGAACCGCGCTTTGCGGACCATCATAAGCGGGCGCAAGGCGATACGTTCGGCCAGGGAAGGGGTGCGGTCTTTTGATTTGTCTTTACTCCCCTTCGGGCTCCTGCCACTGCGCGTATTGTTGCCCGGCCCGGCGCCGGGAGCGCCTGCATTATCAGCACCCGGGGTGCCCGGGGTGCCCGGGGCGGCCACCCGATCGGCGCCCGGAGCGCCGGGGTTGTCGGATGGGGGCATGTTGCGGTCACGGCGGTTATTGCGTCCGGAGAGGCCGTCGAGCCCGCCGCGACCGGGGTCGCTGCCGGGGTTGTTCCCGCCAGGCGCATTGGGGTCCATTCGGTCGCCGGCGCCAGGAGCATTTCCCCCGCCGGAATTGCGCGTCTTGCCCTTGGGTGCCGGTTTGTTGATTTTAGCGAGGTATTTGCTGTAGTTATACAGCGTTTCAAAGTTCAGCTCGCCGTTGATCTGCCGTACACTGGTATTTTGGATCACGTTACCCAGCGAGCGCATTTTCGCGTCGTTGGCGTATTGCGGCGGCACATCGGGCAGGTACTGCAATTTGAGCGACTGCGCCGACCAGGTATAGCTGGCCGTATAGGATGCCTTCATCGTGATCCAATCCATCATCGGGATCACCTTGAACGGCAGGGTATAGTTCAAACTGGCGTTGTGGGCGTAATTTTTCGGGCGGCCGAGGCTCTTGAGGCCTTTCCAGATGGAATCGCGGCGCATCTCGCGGCTGACCTCCACACCGTTCTCGAACTGTTGCGGTTCATCGATCAGGCTGCGGGCAGTGGCATCGAAGTTGAACCGCAGGTTTTTGGTGATATCCCAGCCGAGATCGTAGTTGCGGTCCCAGGTGAAGCGGCGGTTGTAATACGTGTTCAACGCCGGATCGTCGCCGGCAAAGCGCCACACCGTTTTTTGTACCAACCGTTCGAGGTTGGTGTTAAAACCATAGGTATTGGGCAGGGGGTTCAGGTTGAACTCGGTGATCCACCTGAAATACTTGTCCTTTTTGATCAGTTTTTTAAAAGGCGTCAGGGGTTTCAGCCCCGTCGCATACTGGTAGTCGAGCGAACCTTTGTAGCGGTTGACCTGGTCGGCAATTTTGAACGGCGTCCTGTTTTTTTCCTGGTTGAAGGCATACGACAGGCTGAAATTGGAAATATCCCAAGGCAACGGAATTTTTTTGCCGCCACCCACCTGTTCCTTCCGCACATTGGTAAAGTTGAACCCGCGTACGGTGGTCACATCCTGGGCGAGCGCCCGGATACTGTCGCGCTTCAGCGGATCGGTTTGGTCGCGGAGTTTGTCTTTCAGTTTGATATCCAGGTCATAAGGATCGTACTCCGGGTTTTTGGTCATATTGGAGTACTGCGCATAGAACGGGATACGGAGCCCCGATTTTTCGGGGAAAAACTTGCCCAGTTCAATATTGGTCGATATGTCGTACTGAATAATTTCTTCCCGCTGTCGCTGGATGAGCTTTTGCTCGATGCTTCCCCAACCAATGCTGGAATAGGTTCCCGCCATGGAAATATTGCCCAGGTCGGCCAGTTTGATGTCCACCCGGGCCTGGCCGGCATAACCGCCCTGCTCGTTGAAACCGTTGAGGCGCAGCTCGTTGACCCAAACCTCCACACAATGCACCGCCGCAGGGTTGGCGTCCACATTCCGGACGCCGACCATGATCCCCTTTACATACCCGAGGTTGGGGTTGCCCACCACCTTGACCGCGTTTTTGGGCTTGTCGGGGTCCTGGATGATAAACGGCGTGCCCAGGTTGTTCGGATCAACGAGATTTCGTTGTTTCTTGACCTCCGTAAGCAGGCTCAGGGGAAAATCGAAGCTGTTTTCAGGGCGCCATACTTCTTCTTTATACGCCCGGCTGTCGGGGTTCCCGTTGATCACGTTTTTGGGGTCGGAGGGCATGAGCGGAATTTCGTATTCGTAGTAGTTGTTGTAAAAATCGGAACCCATCCGCACGAAAACGGTCAGTTGGGTGCTGTCGAGCGGTTCATCCACGGCCTCGGCGTGCACAAACATTTTCATGCGGTTGAATTGGCGCAAATCCATATTCAGCGTCTTGAAAATAGCCCGGGCATTGCAGGCCTTGAGGCTGCAGATCGACATAGAGAGTGCCTGTTCGTTTTGCAAAATATCGGGGAAAGCGCCCACCGATTGTTCGCGGGAAATGCCGTACGGGATCGTATAATTGAACGGTGTCCGGGCGGCATTTTGCTCGATGCTCACGGCGTTCACGTCAAATTGCGCTTCACCGCCATCGCAGCCCGGCCCTGAAAGCAGGGGTTGGGTAAACCGTCGCCATTGGTTGCGGCCCAGTTCGAGGGTGGCAAAACGGAAGGTGGTGCGTTCATCGAAGCCGTTCCAGAACATGCGGATAAACCGGATCGAGCGGAAATCCTGGATGCCGCCGATATTCTGCCGCTTGTTGTAGTCGAGCGGCATCTTGAACCGGTACCACACAAAACGCGCCCCGTTGCGGTCAAACACAACGGTGTCGGTCACCAGGTCGCGCAGTTCGGGCGCTTCGGTGTCAAGCCCTTCGATCTGCACGCCGTCGTTGAACGTGATCAACCGTTTTTTGAGTGCGATTTTGTAGCGGAAATAGGCTTCGGTTTCGTTCAGCGAGTTGTCCCGGTTGAGGTCTTCGGCATCGGGGTAGTTGGTAGACGAGGGGTTGAGGTTTTGGGTATTGTTATCCGGCGAGTTGCCTTGCGAACTGTTAAACCGGCGATAGCGCTCCAGCAGGCCCGGTTTGGTGCCGTCGAAAATGGGATCGCGGAAATACACAAAGTCGTCGCCCGATGGGTCGGCCTCAATTTCGGCCTTGGCATTGGGCGATAGTGAAGAACTCATGATCTGGTTGATCCAGTCGGCAAAAAAGCTGCGCTCGCCGTCGTCATCCAGGCCGTCGAGACCTACATCCTGCAATTTACGTTTGGCAGCGTCATTATCGAACGCATTTACCACCGGCGGCAACACCGGCACACGTCCCCAGCGGGTATTGACGGTAGCGCCGCTACCGGGGCCGGTGGGCAGTGCATTTTCGAAAAACTGCCGCGAGTCGCGCATCACATCCTCCGACACGTTGCCGAGGTCGATGTACATATTGCCGTCTTTGGAAATATTGCTGCCGTCGCCTTTATCCATGTACGGGTTGAGCATCCAAAACTCGACGAACTCGATATTGGCCGCCTCGAAGTCGTTGGTATTCAGGCCTTTCATAAACCCGGCCCAGCGCGTATCCGGCTGGTCCAACTCGCCGTTAGTGGTGAGTCCTTTGGAAAACCCAGGATATCCGCTGGGTATTTCGAAGTTGTAGGGGCCACGCTCCCGCGGATAGATCGTGACGTCGAGCGGCCGCAGCGACGATTGCTCGAGCGGGGTCAGTTGGCGGTTCGGGAAGATATCCTGGAACTGGATCTGCCGGGTGTATGGATTGGTGGCGTCCACCTGGTCGCGCGCGCTGGGGTCGGCGATATACCACGACAAGCGGGCGCGGTTGGCGCCCAGGGCCAGGCTGTCGGTCAATTCCGACTCGGGGAACAACGCCAGGTCGCCCTGGGGTACCGATGCGATTACCCAGGTATTGGCCGGGTTGGCCAGCGGCAGGTTGGAAGTGCTGCCCTCAAAGTCGTCGATGTATACCACGCCGCCTTTTTCGCTTCCCTGGTTGATGGCGCGGTTGTGGCCGGGTTTGAGCCAGGCTACCTCGGCCTGTGCCGAAATGGAAGATGGCTCTTTGGTATTGATCAGCGGTATTTTATCGACCAGTTTGGTGAGCCAGGGCGCTTCTTTGGTAATGCTGAAATCAAGCCCGTACACCTTGTTGTTGATCGGGTCGTCGCCAAAATTTACCTTTTGCGTGAGCGGGCGCTCGAAAAGGTTCATAAACGTAGCGCCGATATTAATGTCTTTGCCGAGGGTATAATCGAATCGCGCGCCGAGCATCGTTCGGCTCTGAAAACCGAACAGGGTATTGTCTTCAAAACTGACGTTGACGTTTTGGCCCGATTGCAGGATGGCATCGTTGAGGATCTTGACCTTGCCGATATTGTAATCAACAATATAATCCTGGTTTTCAATCAATTGCCTGCCGCCCGCACTCACCTTTACCGAACCTTTCGGAAGGTTAAACGTGCCCAGCGATATTTCGGAAGACGTGGCCGACTTGTAGGTGCCGCGCAGCATAAAGCGGTTGTATTGCTGGTATTCCCGCGCCCGGAAGAGGGTGGAGTCGTACAACTGCGGATAGGCGAACCGTTCCACTACATCGGGCGCCGTGCCGGCAGAGGTGAGTTTGTCGGCAAGGTACGAACCGAAGGGCTCGAGCACCGGGAACATGATCCGGCCATTTCGGAGATTGATGGTGAGCCCGGGTACGAAGTCGAAAATGCCGTCGGGGCCGGGGTCGCCCTGCAGGTTCATGGTATCGAGGTGAAACAGTTGCAACAGCGGTACATTGGTGATACCGGCCGGCAGGTCGGGGCTGTTCAAAAAGCGTTTTTGGCCTTTGCCGGGGTCTTCGTAGAAAACATCGAAACGGAACTCCTGCGGGTCCACGTTCACGGAGCCGATGGAATACACGTTTTTCATCATCAGGTCCCAGATCGGGTAGCGCACGTTGGCGGTGGTGCTTTTCAGCATTTTCACAAACAGCACGTTCTGGTTCAGCGTATCGCCGCTGGGCACTTCGCTGGTGAACTCACCGATCTTGTACGGCAAGCCGTTGTAGGTATATTCCAGGGCCACGCCCACCACCTGGTCGGGTTGCACATTGAGGTTGATGCTGACAAAACCGAGTTGGTCGTTGTAGGTATATTCGGAGGGCGACAGCAGACGGGCGCGCACTTTTTCGAAGTCGCGGATCTGCTGCAGGCTGAAATCGTTGCGCAGTTTGGACACCACCTTGTCGGAGAAACGCAGGGTGGGATTCGAACTCAGTTCGCTGGCAATGCGGGGATACAACTGGTTGTTTTGGTTGGCCGGCAGGCCGGCCCCTTTGATGTCCTGCGCCGGGGGCACGAGCACGGAGTAATCCGGGCGGTCGGGCGCCGAGCCGTCGAGATAGGGTTTGGCTTCGCCCAAATCCTGCAGGGCCACGATATCGCGCACATCTTGCGTGACGAGTTTATCGTTGGTGATCCACACCTCCATGCGGGTGATCGTAAACAGCGATTGGGGCACCGGCAGGCACCGCAGCGCCGGTTCGAACTGGTCGCGGTTCCAGTGGCTGATCAGGAAGTGGCGGTTTTCATCGTATTCGTCGATGGGTTTTTCGTACACCTGCAACTGCGAGCCCCCTTGCACAGCCAGCGAGTTTTGGCGCGAGCGCTGCTGGGCAGCAAGGAGGGTCATGTTCAGGTGGCCGAACTTCATAGTGGTTTTAAACCCGAAAAGGTTTTGCGCGCCTTTGATCAGGTTGGAGCGCAGCGGAAGCGACACGTTGCCGGCCTGGATGTCCTGGATGATTTCGTCTTCCGAGAAGCCTTTGGTGTCGTAGTTCAATTTCATCTGGTTGTCGAAATCGAACGTTGCCTGGGTGTTGTAGTTAAAATTCAGTTTGAGTTTTTCTCCGATCTGGCCGGCCGCGCTCATGTTGATGTCCATGGCGAAGTCGAAATTGCCGACGGTCTGCTGGCGCAGGGTAAGGAGTGGGTTCTGGCTTTTTTGATAGTGATAACCAAAGGTGAGGTTGATATTCCCTTGCGGATGAATATCTACGTTGGTGCCGCCAAACAGGCGGTCGACCAGGGAGTTTTTCACTTCAAATTTGGCTATCGGGTCGTCTATTCCGCTGCTGCTCTTGTTATCGCCGCTGGCAACACCTTGCAACCGGTCGAAGTACTCCTGCTGCTGCTTTTTATCGCGCCATTTAACATATTCATCGAACGTCATGTAAGTAGGCGCCCGAAAATAATCGTCGCCGATCTTCTCCGTCACGATGTACATATTGGTCAGCGGATCGTACTCCACGTTTTGCTCAATCGCCTTGGGGTCTTTCAGGTCGATCGTGTTATTGTTCTTGGAATTGATATAATCGTCGTACCGGTCCTGCAGCGGCGGGAGGGTATCCGGCGCGGGGGCGGGTGCATGAAGCGGGTGTTTCGCCGGGGGATTGCCGACGGGCGCCGCTACCGCAATCGGTGGCGTTTTGTCCGGGAAAAGAAGGGTAAAAACCGTTTCACCGACGCTTTTAGGATGCGTAAAAGCAAAGAGCGTGATCAGTGACAGCAATCCAGTCGTCGCAAGAAGGAAATTCTTCTTCGTCATGTTCAAAAGCAGGTCTATAGAATTCGTTGGTTGGAAACGCAAACTAGGCAATGACGCCGCGCGGCGCCGTAGGGTTGCCCGCCGGAGTGTCCTTTTCGCGATCCGCTTCTTTCGTTTTGCACCGCCAGGCGCTGCGCAAAACGAAAAAGGCATATCTGACGCCCAGCCGACATAGCGAACATCATGCCAAGGCTTTCAGCGCCGCCTTGATCAGGTCTTCAACTTTGCTGAGGCCGGGTTGATCCCGGAGTACCTGGTTCAGGGCTTTCTGCCCTGCAATGCGATTGATACCCAGCGACATAAGGGCACTCAGTGCCTCTTCCCGCACCGCGCTGTCGGCCATGGGCAGGAGTACGGGGCCATCCGGCGATTCTTTTGTCAGTTTGTCTTTCAGGTCCAGAATGATCTGTTTGGAGGCCTTGGGCCCGATGCCCTTGGCGCGTTGCAACACATGTGCCTGTTCGGCTATGATGGCCGAGCGGATCTCGTCGACCGACATGGCCGACAACAGCAATAACGCGGATGTAGGCCCCACGCCCGTGACGCTGATCAATTGAACGAAAAGGTTGCGCTCGGTCTGGGTGGCAAAGCCATACAGGGTGTGCGCCTCGTCGGTGACATGAAAATGGGTGTACAGGGTCGCCCGCTCCTGGCCTTGCAAGGCCGAATAAGTACTCAGCGGAATATTCAAATGATAGCCGACGCCCCCTACTTCGAGGGTGAGATATGCCGGAGCGCGGAAAGTGATTTCGCCTTTCAGGTATGCGTACATGTGTGCGGGAGGAATGGGTTTTGAGCGGCGAAAATACCGCCCTTCGGGCAAATATCCCTTTTTATTGAAAGAACCAATACCCGGCCAGGGTGGTCAGGGCATTGCTCCAGAAATTGACCGCGTCGTTGGTCATCCACCGCAGCCCGCTGTACAAGCGGCCTGCGGGTCCGGCCTGGTCCGACCACGCGCCGCCCGGCTCGTTTTGGTAGCGGGCCTGCAGGCCGGCGCCCAAGAGGCTGTCTGACAACATACCCGCAAACCCGCCGGCCGTAATATCAAGCACAAATTTTGGTTCCAATCCATCGTACATCAAGATACTGCACAACAGCGCCATAGCCGCTGCGCCGGCCAGGCCGCCCAGGGTACCGGCGCCGCTCACCCCGCCCGACAGGCCTGGCGGCACAGGTTTCCAGCGCAGGATGTCGACTGTTTTTTGGCGGAAATATTGCCCGATCTCCGACGACCAGGTATCGGATGTGCTTACCGCGAGGGAAAGCGCCATCAACGTTTCCGGAATATCACTGGCCGGCCATACCCGGATCAGGGTGGACAGGACCGCATAGATCCCGCCGTTGCACAACACCTGCCACGCGTCGCGGGGTTGGCCATGCTTGGTATCGACCGCCGAAGATCGCCCGTTGGTGCGGCGCCCGAGCAGGGTGCCCGATACAAAGAAAAAAAACAGGGGCAGCAACCAGCGCGGTCCGGCCCACCACAATACCCACAGCCCGACGGCCGCTGCCGCCAGGGCGCCGCCGGTACTCAGGGCTTTGCGGCGCCGGGTGTACCACACAAAAAGCGCCGAAAAGGCCAATCCGGCGCCAAAAACAGCTGGTTCCGGCGACCACATCGGTTAGGGCAGGGTGAAATTTGTACGCGTGAGTTCTACAAGTTCGGCTTCTTCAGGTAGAAAAAGCGTCAGGCGGTCGGCGGTGAGCAGCAATACCTGAGCATGCCACTGCACGCCAAATCCGCCAGGCAGGGAAATGCTGATGCTCCGGTGCTCCGGCGAAAAATCGTAATGCCGCGCTTCGGGAAAGTACACCCGGCCGGTCGCCACGTCTTTGTTGTACACCGAAAGCGTGCTGTCGGGGAAAAAAACCGCGTAATACGGCATAGCAATGGCTTGGGCAATGCGGTTGACCTCGATGGCGCTGTCGCGTTCCACCCAATGCTGAAAGGCCCGGTTTTCCCGCCGGCTCAGGTCGTCGTATTCAAAGTAACCGTACCATTGTTCGGCCCGGCTGCGCCGCACGTGCTCGTACACTTGCAGCGCTTGCGGCAGCGGGTTGGCTTTTTTATCGACCTGCACGCCCTGTTCGGAGTAGGTGAGCACCTCCCAGCGCCCCAGCAGTTTGGCGGTCAGGGTATCGGAGGGGCGTTGCGCCAAGGCGCCAAATGGCAGGACCACCAGCGCGGCCAGCCGCCAAAAAATCGGGTTGAAGATCAGGTGTTGCATAATTTTGAGCGGCGCAAAATTTTAAGCGAAGCACGTCGTTTCGATGTCATTCCGGGTTTGGCAAAAATACAATATGATTGACCGCCTCAAATTATTTCTTACCCTCCAGCAGGACTCCCTGCGTCCCAAATTATTCACGGTACTTAAAGAAGGTATTTCCCGGCGACAACTCCGGCAGGAACTCGTGGCGGGCGTCATTGTAGGCATTATCGCCTTGCCGCTGGCCATCGCCTTTGCCATCGCCAGCGGCGTAACGCCCGACAAAGGGCTGATCACGGCGATTGTGGCGGGTTTTCTGATCTCGATGCTCAGCGGCAGCCGGGTACAAATCGGCGGCCCTACCGGCGCTTTTATCCCGATCGTGTACAGCATTGTCCAACAATATGGCGTGGACGGGCTGATCGTGGCCACGTTTTTGGCTGGCCTGATACTCGTGCTGATGGGCTTTGGCCGATTGGGCAGCGTGATCAAGTTCATCCCGCATTCGTTGATCGTCGGGTTCACGACCGGGATCGCTGTCATCATATTTTCTTCCCAGATCAAAGACTTGCTCGGGTTGCCTATTGAAAAGGTGCCGGCGGAGTTTTGGGAAAAATGGAAAGTGTATGGTTTGCACCTCCGGGAAACCAACTTTTGGGCGGCGGGGCTTGCCGTGGCTACCACCCTGATCACCTTTATATTCCCAAAAATCACCAACAAAATACCCGGCGCCCTGGTAGCTATTTTGCTTTTTACGCCGCTGGCGTTCTTTTTTCACCTCCCGGTGGATACCATTGAAACGCGTTTTGGCAATATATCGGCCACGCTGCCGGCGCCTGTTTTGCCCAATATCAGTTGGGCAATGGTCGGTCAACTGATCCGGCCGGCTTTCACCATTGCCTTGTTGGGCGCGATTGAAAGCCTGTTGTGCGCCCTGGTGGCCGACTCGATGGTGGGCGCCAACCACCGTTCCAATACCGAATTAGTGGCGCAAGGGGTGGGCAACATGGCTTCGGCGATTTTTGGCGGCATACCGGCCACCGGGGCCATCGCCCGCACGGCCGCCAATATCAAGAACGGCGGGCGCACGCCGTTTTCAGGCATGATTCACGCCGGTGTGCTGCTGCTCATTGTGCTGTTCGCCGGGCCGCTGGCCAAGTTGATCCCGCTGAGTGTACTGGGAGGCATCCTGGTTTACGTTTCGTACAACATGAGCGAGTGGCGCACCTTTAAAGCTATTTTGCGCGGGCAACGTTCGGACGTGATCGTGATGCTGACGACGTTTTTTCTGACGGTCTTTTTCGACCTGACGGTGGCCATAGAGATCGGCATGGTGCTCGCCGCGTTCCTGTTTATCCGGCGTATGGCCGAAATAGGCGACATCCGGCCGGTGGAAGAGCGGGTGGCGGAATTGAGCGACCTGAAGGATCCCGACAGTTTGCAGTACTTTCAAATTCCGGCCGGGGTGCAGGTGTTTGAAATAAACGGCCCCTTGTTTTTTGGCGTAGCCCATAAATTCAAGGAAACCATGCGCCGGGTGAGCAAGCCGCCGAAAGTCATCATCCTCCGGATGCGTTTCGTGCCGACCGTCGATGAAACGGGCATCCACAACCTGCGGGAATTTATCAAAAACATGCAGGCCAGGCAGGTTAAGGTGATCCTGTCGGGTGTCGGGCCACAGCTCAGCGAAGAGCTGCAGGAGGCTCGCGTGCTGTTTCTGGTCGGGAAAAAGAATGTGTTTTCCAATATTAGCGCTGCGCTGGAACGGGCCGCGGAAATAACGGAAGCCGCAAGCCGGTAAGCACGAAACCGGCGTACCCGTACAAAGGGCACGGCTACACCGCCGCTTCCCGCTTCTTCTTTTTCAATTTCGAGACCCCGTTCGCGCTGGCGCGTTTCACGGCAGGGGGGCTGGCGATACCGAGGGCCACCTCGAGTACGTCGCTCATCCGGTCCACATAGCGGAACGTGAGCCCTTTGATGTATTCGGGCTCAATTTCAGCCACGTGCTTTTCGTTTTCCCGGCACAACAGCACCTCTTTGAGGCCGGCGCGCTTGGCGGCCAGGATCTTCTCCTTGATCCCGCCTACGGGCAGCACCTTGCCGCGGAGTGTGATCTCGCCCGTCATGGCCAGGAATGGTTTGACCGGCCGTTTGGCGAAAGCGGAAGTGATCGCCGTAAGCATGGTGACGCCTGCGGAAGGGCCGTCTTTGGGGATGGCGCCTTCGGGAACGTGAATGTGGATATCGGTTTTGTCGAACAATTCGGGCTCAATACCCAGTTCGTCGGTATGCGCTTTGATATAGCTCAGGGCTGTACTGGCGCTTTCTTTCATCACATCGCCGAGGTTGCCGGTGAGTTGCAGGCGGCCGTTGCCTTTGTTGAGGCTGACTTCGATAAAGAGGATTTCGCCGCCCACGGAGGTCCAGGCCAGGCCGATGGCTACGCCCGGAGCTTGTTGCTCCTGGTACACTTCGGCGTCGAACTTGGTAGGTCCCAGTATTTCGTGCAGGTGTTCGGGCTTTACGGTTACTTCGTATGCTTCTTCCATGGCCACTTTTTTGGCCACATAACGCATCACTGATCCGATCTCGCGGTTCAGGTTGCGCACCCCGCTTTCGGCGGTATAATGCTTGATGATGTTGACCAGGGCTTTTTCGCCGATCTTGACCTGATTGGGTTTCAGCCCGTGTTCTTTGCGTTGCTCGGGGATCAGGTGCCGTTTGGCGATCTCTACTTTTTCCTCGCGGGAATACCCGGCGATCTCGATCACCTCCATACGGTCGAGCAAGGCCGGTTGGATAGTAGACAGCGAGTTGGCCGTGGCAATAAACAGTACTTTCGAGAGGTCGTATTCGAGTTCGAGGTAGTTGTCGTAAAAGGTGGTGTTCTGCTCCGGGTCGAGCACTTCCAGCAGGGCCGACGACGGGTCGCCGCGGAAGTCTTTGCCCACTTTGTCGATCTCGTCGAGAATAAACACCGGATTGCCGGCTTTGGCTTTTTTCAGCGACTGGATGATCCGGCCTGGCATGGCGCCGATGTAGGTTTTGCGGTGTCCGCGAATTTCGGCTTCGTCGTGCAGTCCACCGAGACTCATACGCACGTATTTGCGTTTGAGGGCTTTACCGACGCTCTGACCCAGGGAGGTTTTGCCCACGCCGGGCGGGCCGACGAGGCAGAGGATCGGGGCCTTCATATCGCCTTTGAGTTTGAGCACGGCGAGGTGCTCGAGGATGCGTTCCTTCACTTTCGTGAGGCCATAGTGGTCTTTGTCGAGCACATCCTTCACCCGGCGCAGGTCGAAGTTGTCTTTTGTAAACTCCAGCCAGGGCAGGTCGAGCAACGTCTCGAGGTAGGTCAGCCCGATAGCGTATTCGGCGATCTGCGGGTTGACGCGCCGCAGTTTATTGATTTCGCGCTGGAAGGCTTCCAGTACATTTTTGGGCCATTTTTTCTTAGCAGCGCGCTCCAGCAGGCCGTTGATCTCGTCTTCCTGCGGATTTTGCCCGAGTTCCTCCTGGATGGTTTTGAGCTGCTGGCTGAGGAAGTAGTCGCGCTGTTGTTTTTCGATATCGTTGCGCACTTTCGCCTCGATCTGGTCTTTCAACTCGAGCAACTGCAGTTCGGCATCCATGTGTTGCAGGATGCGGTTTGCTTTTTCCTTGAGGTGGCTTACTTCGAGGATCGTCTGTTTTTCCTCGATTTTGATATTCAAGTTGGACGAAATGAAATTGAGCAGGAAGTTGTCGTTGGTGATGTTCTTCAGCATCACGACGGCTTCCGAAGGAATTTGCGGCGACAGTTCGATGATTTGCTTGGCAGCATCGCGGATGCTGCTGATCAGTGCCCGAAATTCCAGTTTATTTTTCGGCTGGTCGTATTCGAGGGTGGTGATCTGACCCAGCATGTAGGGGTCTTCGCTCAACATTTCCTCCAGTTGGAATCGTTTGCGGCCCTGCAGGATGGCTGTGGTGGAGCCGTCGGGCATTTTGAGCAATTTCAACACACGGGCAATGGTACCGATCCGATACAAGTCGCGGGAGGTGGGGCTCTCGATTTTTACATCTTTTTGCGACAACACGCCGATGAAGCGGTTATCCTCGTAGGCTTTCTGGACGGCGCGAATACTTTTGTCGCGACCTATGGTAATAGGCGTGACGATGCCGGGAAACAGCACAGTATTTTTCAGCGGCAAAATGGGCAAGGTATCCGGGAACACTTCGCCCTGCTTCGCTTCTTCGTCTTCTTCCAGCGAAAAAAGCGGCACAAAATCCGGCTCGTCGTCGGATTGGGCTGGCATTAACCAATTTTCAAACATATACACGTATTACGGGAGGTTTAGAGGATTCAGGGTTACAAATGGTTACAGGGTTGCAGATGGTTTCAAGGTTTCAGATGGTTGCAGGGTTTCAGATGGTTGCAGGGTTTCAAATGGTTTCAAGGTTGCAAGTGGTTTCAAGGTTGCAAGTGGTTTCAAGGTTGCAGGGTTGCAGGGTTACAGGTGGTTGCAGGGTTTCAAGTGGTTGCAAGGTTGCAGGGTTTCAAATGGTTGCCGATGGTTTCAGGGTTGCTAACTGTAGTTGTGTAGGAAATGGATGAAAAATAACCTTCTGCAACCACTTGAAACCCTGTAACCACTTGAAACCTTGAAACCATCTGAAACCCTGAAACCTTGAAACCTTGAAACGCTATTAAAACGCAAACTTTGCCATTTTTCCGGAAATAAACGCGGTCAAAACCGGCTTTGTGTCATACTGGCAGCAAAAAATACGTCAAAGGTCGAATCAGGTTCTTGGCAAATTACTTGCCAGTGGAAAAGTGCCCTGTTTTTGGCAGATTTTTCCACTCCCAACCCGACAAAAAGGCAGGTTGGTATTCGTGATCATTTTTTGCCGGATTGAAATCCAAATTGGTGTTGGGCTCGTACATGCATCAGAAACGTTCTGTATTGATCAACTGCGTTTTATGGTTTATCTGCGCTTCCTGCTCGCATATTTCTCAATTGCTGCCTTTACTGCCTGGTATTGACTTTGTCCGCCGGTTTCGGTGGCGCAGGCAGCGCAAGACGAACAACTTAGGTGCCCGGTCCGATGAAAACGACATCGTGGGAAGGTAATTGGTAACACCGCACTTGTGGCAGACGGATCCCAACGGCGGCGGTTCAACGGAAACGCTGCCGTTTTTTTGTGCCCGCGCCACCGGACACGCTATTTTTGCGGCAAATCCGTTTGTTAGCCGGGCGCCAATTCCGGTTTGCCCGAAATCATGTTTCTTATTTAGTTCCGATGAAAAAATTGTGGTTGTGGCTTTTGCTGGGCATTGCCGTCATGGGCTGTCATGCTTCGCAAAAAGCCGCGTATGCACCCGACCAAATCGTACCGACCGACAAAGCCTTGCTCTGGAAAATCAGCGGCAACGGGTTGAAAAAGCCCTCCTACCTGTTGGGCACCATCCATCTCATTCCTAAAAAACAGTTTCATTTTTCCGACCATACCTACGATGCGCTGGCGGAGGCCCGCCGGGTCACCTTCGAGATCGACATGAAGGAAATGACCAATATTGTCGCCCAGTTCAACTTGCTCACCAAAGCCTTCATGAGCGGCGGCAAAACGCTGCGCGACCTGCTGCCACCGGAAGACTACGCCTTTGTACGGCAAAAACTCGACGCCAAAGGCATGCCGGCCCCTATGCTCGAACGGATGAAACCCATGTTCCTCAGCACCCTGTTCAGCAGCGACGAAGGATCGGGTGTAACCGACAACAGCACCATGACTTCGGTGGAAATGGAATTGTACCGCCAGGTAAAACGCCGCAAACTCGAATCGGCGGGGCTGGAAACTGCGGCGTATCAAATGGCCATTTTTGACAGCATACCCTATGAGGCGCAGGCCAAAATGCTCGTGGAAACGCTGCGCAATTCCGATGGCGCCGACCAGGACTACGATAAAATGGTGGAACTGTACCAACAAAAGGACATCAATGCCATGGAAGCGATGATGGGCGAAGAAGCGTACGGCATGAATGCGTACCAGGATATTCTCCTCCGCAACCGCAACCGCAACTGGATCCCCGTGATGGGCCGGATGATGCGGGAAAAAGCCACGCTGTTTGCGGTTGGCGCCGGACACCTGGGGGGTAAAACCGGTGTGATCGCCCTGCTCCGCACCGAAGGCTACAAGGTGGAAGCAGCGGAATAAAAAACGTCCGGAGTTTGAAGGTCGAAGTTCGATTAACGGGTAGCCATTGCTAAAAGGCATTGTAACCCTAATCGCTCAACTTCAAACCTCAAACTCCGAACGTTATATAAACTCTTAACTTTTTAGTGTTGCTTGTTGGCAGCTAAGGCGTCCATCCGGATCATGTCTTGCATAACGCGGAGGGCTTCGTACAGCTGGATGTCTTTTTTCCGCTCTTTCAACCAGATGTCGTTGCGGGTGGTCCGGGTAGTGTCGCCTTGAATCTGCGGTAAATCGGCAGCCAGGTTTTCCAACTGGAAATTATCGATCGGCTGCAGCATATTGTCAAACTGATCGGCTTCCTCTTCAATTTTCTTATCCCATTTCCGGTACGCGTCCAGTTGAAGCGGGAACTGGGTCATGTCCTTCTGGCGCCGCAGCCGTTGGGCGTTCTCCTCAATTTTTGTAAAGGTCGGGTCCGTTTTTACACGGTTGCCGCTGTTCGCTTTCAACTTATCGAGATCAGTGATATGGTAGGCGTTTTGGTTGAACGCTACCGGATCGATCAGGGTGGCATCGAGCGGATAGTCATTTTCGCGTTCGCCGCGGTCCACATAGTTGTAGGAGTCGGGCAGTACGATATCGGGCTTAACACCTTCCAATTGGTTGGTTTTGCCGGTGATCCGATAGAACTTCTGGATAGTCAATTTCATCTCGCCCATGGGCTTGATGGATTCGTCGTCGGTAGACAAATCAAGGTCCCAGAAGCGCTGCACGGTGCCCTTGCCATAGGTGCTGGCAGAGCCAACGATCACTGCGCGCCCGTAGTCCTGCATCGCGGCGGCAAGGATTTCAGAGGCCGAGGCGCTGTAGCCGTTGACGAGGATGATCAGCGGGCCGCCGTATTGTACGCGCGGATCGGGGTCGGCATTAATATCGGGCTGGCGGCCGCGACTTTTCACCTGTACGATCGGGCCCTGCTCAATAAACAGGCCGGACATGCGCACTGCTTCATGCAGGAATCCGCCGCCGTTGTTGCGCAGGTCGAGTACGATGCCTTTAACGTCTTCGCGTTTCAGTTTCTCTAGCTCTTTGGTCACATCTGCGGCACAGGAGGTAGCGCCTTGCGGAGTTAAGTCAGCATAGAATTTAGGCAGGTAGATGTAGCCCACTTTTTCCGGCCCGTCTGTGGTATGCATGATGAGCGACTTGGCCAGCGTTTCTTCGGTGATGACCACATCGCGCACGATACTGATCACTTTTGTCGCACCGTCCGATTTTTGAACAGTCAGACGGACCGTCGTGCCTTTCGGGCCGCGGATTTTGGCGACAACGTCGTTAATATCCCAACCCATCACATCCACCGGATCCTCGTCGCCCTGGCCGACTTTCAGAATGACGTCCTTGGGTCCGAGTTCGCCTTGTTTCCAGGCGGGTCCGCCGGGCACGATTTCCGTAACGGTGGTTTTTTCGCCGTCGCTTAGCAATTGGGCGCCGATCCCTTCGAGTTTGCCCGACATTTTGAAATCAAAATCGGCCTTTTCCTGGGGGGAAAAATAGCTGGAGTGCGGGTCGAACACGTTGATAATGGCATTCAGGTACATCTCCAGACGCCGGGTGCGATCCGTCTTTTGCAGCCGCTTGAAATATTTGTCATAAATATCGGTCACTTTGGACCGCACATCGGTTTCGATAGCTTCAAAGGTTTTCTTTTCGCCCTTGAATTCGGGTTTTTCCTGGTTATCCAGTTCTTCGTTGATGCGGCTGAGCACCTCATACTTCAGCCATTTTTCCCAACGGCTGCGCAACTCGGCGTCGTCTTTGGCCCAGGCCAATTTTTTGCCGTCGATTTCGAAGTTCTCATTTTTGGAAAAGTCGATTGGCTGGCTCAATACCTCCCGGTACCAGGACTGCGTTTTTTTCAGCGCCTGTTCCATGCGTTCCAGCGACAGGTCGAAGAACTCGTACGTGCCGGCTTTGGCCTGATCGTCGAGTTGGAATTCGTAGGCTTTCATCCGGTT
This sequence comes from Saprospiraceae bacterium, assembly GCA_044230315.1. Classification (GTDB taxonomy): domain Bacteria; phylum Bacteroidota; class Bacteroidia; order Chitinophagales; family Saprospiraceae; genus M3007. The sequence continues at coordinate 12,793 of JBGARJ010000015.1, read as the reverse complement.
GATGTCCGCTTGCGTAAAGAAGCGTTTTCCGCCGTCGATATTTTGCAAATACAGGTCATACACTTCGTGCGAAAACTTGTCGTCCACTTCTTTGGGTTGGAAGTGGTACCGGTTGAGGCCCATCAGAATGGCCTGCACGATTTTAGCTTCTTTTTGCGGGTTTGGGTCGTTGCCATTGAACGGGACAAGCCGGTTAAAGAAAAAAACGATGCCTGCAATTCCCAGAAAAGAGAAAAACAGCAATGACGGTTTCCATTTCATGTCCGTAATAGTTTGTTCTGTGTCCGAATGGCCGGGAGGCCGGGAGGAATACATCATGAGCGGGAAAGGAATTTTTGAATGAACAAAATTAAGGCTGGGTAGTTGGCAAAACAAACCCGTTTCCGGAATTGATTTCAAGTAAAGCGTAAGAACGCAAGATTGGCCGCTTTGTGTCGAGGTGCAGGCGTTTTTTCTACTAACAGCTTTGATCGGGCCATTTTCAGCGGAAAATACCGGTATTGCGCGGCCCAACATGCGCTAACACCCGCTTTACACAATCCCTGAAGCGATATTCGGGCGAAAGGATGCCGGATTGGGAAATATTCCGACCTTTGCGCCTCCTGATCATTCATCTATCGCTATGACAAAGAACATTTCCCTGTTGCTCAACGGCATTTTGCTGCTGGCCGTTGCCCACTTGTATTATTTGAATTACGCTAAAAAGTCTGCATCCGCTCCAACGGCCATTGTCCCGCCTGCGTCGACCGGCGGCGGCGTCAAAATCGCCTATGTGAACGTCGATACCCTCGACCTGAAATACGAATGGCTGAAGCAACAACGCGAAGCAATGGAACAGCGGCTGGATAACATCCGCAAATCGCTCGGCGCTAAAAAAGACGCTTTGATGAAGGATATGGCCGCATTTCAGAAGAAATATGAAAGCGGGACCTTTCCGCCGGCCGAGTTGGAGAAAGAGTACGCGACCCTCACCCAACGCCAGCAAAAACTGGCAGAAGAGGAAAACCGGATGTCGAATCAATTGGGTGACGAGCAACAGAAGACGAATAACGAACTGATGGCCAACCTGGAAGCCAAGCTCAAGAGCCTGCAAAGCCAGATTGGCTACGATTACATCCTGTCGTATTCCAAAGGCGGCGGGCAGGTATTATTGGCCAACGACAGCCTCGATATCACCCTGCAGGTGCTGGAACTGCTCAACGCCAAAGAACAGAAATAAGGACCACGGGGGTATGGTTACGCTCATTCCGGCCACGCCTGCCGATATTCCGACGATTCGCGACCTGGCCCACCGTATTTGGTGGGCCCATTACCCGGGTATCATTTCGACCGGGCAGATCGAGTATATGCTGGGCTGGATGTACAGCGCCGAAACGCTCGAAGCGCAAATGGTGGAAAAAGGGTACCAGTTTTGGTTGATCGGGTACGCTGGTGCGCCAGCAGGTTTCATCGCCGTCAGCCGGGAAGGGGAAAGCGATTACTTTATGCACAAATTTTACCTCGACACCAGCCGACAGGGCAAGGGGATCGGCACCTCGGCCTTTCACGGTCTTTTGGACCGCTATCCCGGCCTCCGCACCCTGCGCCTGACGGTGAACCGCCAGAATTTCAAAAGCATCAATTTCTATTTCAAGATCGGCTTTGTGATCGAAAAATGCGTGGACATTCCGATTGGCCAGGGGTTTGTCATGAACGATTTCCAGATGCGTTTCGACCGGCCCGACGTTTGAACGGCCCGTGTGCTTTAAGCCGTGTTTGGAATTTCATCGCCGGGCTCCCAACATGTTCCTAACTTTTAGAACATGTTTGAATTTTCATGCTGAGGCGAAAATGGAAAAATTTAATTTCAGGCAAGGCAAATTTTGCAGGCGTATGTGGGCAATCCGCCGAAAAATTTAACGCAACATGAAATTAAATTTTCTATTTGCAGCCCAGTGATGAAATTCCAAACATGTTCTTAACCATCGCCCCCGACGTGAGTTACCGCGAAACGCTCGATTATCTGTATGCGCAGTTGCCCATGTTTCAGCGCATCGGCCCGGCTGCATTCAAAAAAGACCTCAGCAATACCCTGGCTCTGTGCGAACACCTAGGTAACCCGCAACACGCCTTCCGGAGCATACACGTCGGCGGAACCAACGGCAAAGGCTCGGTCAGCCACATGCTGGCGGCGGTTTGCCAGGCGGCCGGGCTGAAAACCGGCCTGTATGTCAGCCCCCATTACCGCGATTTCCGCGAACGGATCAAGGTCAACGGGCAATACATCCCCCGCGAGCGCGTGGTGGCCTTCGTGGAGCAGAACCGGGACCGGATCGAAGCGATCAAACCCTCTTTTTTCGAACTCTGTGTGGCCCTCGCTTTTGAGCACTTCGCCCGTGAGCAGGTGGATATTGCCGTGATCGAGGTGGGGCTGGGCGGGCGGCTCGACAGCACCAATGTGATCACGCCAATTTTGAGCATCATCACCAACATCAGTTACGACCACATGAACATGTTGGGCGATACGCTCCCGCTCATTGCCGCTGAAAAAGCGGGCATTATCAAGCCCGGCGTCCCGGTGGTCATCGGGGAAACGCACCCGGAATCGGCGCCGGTTTTTGTCGCTAAAGCCGCTGAAGTGGGCGCGCCCATTGTGTTCGCCGATCAGCATTTTCAGACCGAAGAGCAGCCCGGAAGCAACTGGGCAGCCAGCACATACGCCGTTTTTAAGGATCAAAAAAATTATCTGCCCCATCTGGCGGTAGCAGCCGGCGGGCCATTTCAGGCGAAAAATGTAGCCACCGTATTGCAGGCCTTCGACTTGCTCCAAACCCTGGAACCGCGCCTGACGCAGACCGCCCTCCGCGAGGGCCTGCGTACCCTGCGCTCGAGCACCCGGTTCATGGGGCGGTGGCAGGTGATCGGGCAAAACCCCACTATCCTTTGCGACAGCGCGCACAACGAGGCCGGTTTGCGACTGGCGTTGGAATATATCGGCAAGCTGCCTTTTGGCCATTTGCACGTCGTCATGGGTTTCGTCAACGACAAGGACGTAACGCCGGTGCTTCGATTGTTTCCGGGCCATGCCCGGTACTATTTTGCCAAGGCTAATATTCCCCGCGGTTTGGATGCCCATTTGCTGCGGGAAAAGGCGGCGGCCTGCGGATTACAGGGGAAAGCGTATGTTTCGGTGAAAAATGCCTTGCGGGCGGCAAAAAGAGCTGCAACGCCGGACGATCTGATCGTGGTGATCGGCAGCATTTTCGTGGTGGCTGAAGTTGTGCGGTACACGCCTTCGCCAACTCTATAAAAGCACGCATTTTGCGTTGCGCCAATTACCCGAATGAACTATAAGCAAACAAAAAATATGCGCCGGAACAGGAGAAACCAATCTTTTCTTGAAGTTTTGCGCAAAACAAGTTAAACAAAAATCCGATGGTGGCCCGCTTTTTACTCCGTTTGATCCCGATTGTTTTTCCCGTTTGGCTGTCGGCGCAACAAGCGGCCACCGTGTACGGGCGCATCACCGACGCCTCCAACGAGCAGCCTGTTGAATTGGTCACCGTATTTGTGCAGGGTGGAAATACCGCGGTGAGCACCGACGAAAACGGGTATTTTGCCATTCAGGTACCGGCCGGCAAACGCCAAACCCTGGGGTTCCGGCGGGTGGCGTACAAGGAGAGCAGCGCCGACATCCTGCCGCTCGAGCCGGGCGCGCGTTTTGCATTGGACGTAGCGCTGGCGCCGGTGCAGTCGAACCTGGAAGTCGTGATCCGCGACCGGCGGCTCGACGATGCAGGCATGGTCCGGGAAAAAAACATCGAGTCGCTCAAGCTGTTGCCCAGTTCCACGGGCAATCTTGAAAGCGTACTGCCCCACATCGCGCTGGGCACCAACACCGGCGCCGGCGGCGAACTCACCTCGCAATACCAGGTGCGGGGCGGCAATTACGACGAAAACCTGGTGTACGTCAACGATTTTGAAATCTACCGCCCGCAACTGATACGGGCAGGGCAACAGGAAGGCCTCACCTTCCCGAACCTCGACCTCGTGCGCGACCTCTCCTTCTCGTCCGGTGGTTTTCAGGCCAAATACGGCGACAAGTTGTCTTCGGTGCTCGACATCAAATACAAACGCCCCGACAGCCTCCACGCCAGCGCCGCGGCCAGCCTGCTCGGCGGCTCGGCCCACCTCGAAGGCAGCCTGCACCCGCGGAAAGACAACTACCGCGCTTTTCGCTACCTGGTGGGCGCCCGTTATAAAACCACCCGGACGCTACTCGGCAGCCTGGATGTCAAGGGCGAATATGTTCCCGACTTCTACGACTTGCAAACTTACCTCACCTACGACCTGAGCCGCAACTGGCAGGTAGGGCTGATCGGCAACTACAACCGCTCGGTGTACAAATTCGTACCGGAGAGCCTCGTGCGCGCCTTCGGGCTGGTCGATTACGCGCTGCAGTTGCGCACCGCCTTCGAGGGGCAGGAGGTGGACGATTTTACCCAGGCCATGGGCGGCGTATCGCTCACCTATCTGCCCGACCGGGAGCACAACCCATTGTATCACAAATTTTTAGCCTCCACCTGGCGCAGCCAGGAAAACGAGCGCTTTGATATTCTGGGGTACTATATCCTGGGCGAACTGGAAGAGAACCTGGGGTCGGGCGATTTTGGCGAACTCGTCAACATCCTCGGCACCGGCACCCAGCACACCTGGATCCGCAATTACCTTACCGCCAATGTGCACAACGCCGAGTATCGCGGCGGTATCGAACTTCAACATGACCTTGCCGACCGGGGCATCACCCGCAGCCACTTTCTGCAGTGGTCGGTCAAATTTCAAAACGAGCAGATCACTGATAAGATCAACGAATGGGAACGGCTGGACTCGGCCCTTTATTCGCTGCCGTACGACACCACCCAGCTGCTCGTCCGGAAGGTGCTCAAAACCCGCAACGACCTGAACAGCAACCGTCTTACGGCTTTTTTTCAGGATACCTGGACCTGGCGGCAGGACGGCGTGCGCGAATTTCAGGCCACTGCCGGTTTGCGCGGGCAGTACTGGGACCTCAACGGCGACTGGTTTATCACCCCGCGGATTCAATTGTTGTACAAACCCCTAAATATCCGGAAAGATATATCCTATCGCCTGGCCGGCGGCCTGTATTACCAGCCGGCGTTTTACCGCGAGTTGCGCCGGCCCGACGGCCAGGTGAACACCGACGTGAAGGCGCAGAAATCGGCCCACGTGGTGGCGGGCTTCACCTATGATTTTCTTTGGGGAAAACGCCATCCGGTGAAAATGCGCCTCATCACAGAGGCATATTACAAGAAAATGTGGGACCTGGTGTCGTACGATCTCGACAACGTGCGCATTCGGTATGCCGGCGCCAACGATTCGCGCGGTTATGCCACAGGTATCGATGTGCGCCTCAACGGCGAGTTTGTGCCCGGCGCCGAAAGCTGGGTTAACCTCTCGCTGCTGCGCACCCGCGAAGCCATCGACAACGTGCAGCACATGATCCGAAAAATTGGCGATACCGAAGGGCATGTGATCAAAGATGTGCCGCGCCCCACCGACCGTTTCCTCACCCTGTCGATGTTTTTTCAGGACTACCTGCGCCGAAACCAGAACGTGCGCATGCACCTGAATTTCACGGTGGGTACAGGCCTGCCCTTTGGCGTGGTGGACGACAACATTGTGTACCGCAACCCCTACCGGTTCACGCCGTATCACCGGGTGGACATCGGTTTCGGGTTTCAACTCTGGAAGGAAGCCTGGCGCGAGCGGCGGCCCCACCATTTTCTGCGTTTCACCCGCAGCACCTGGGCCAGCCTCGAAGTATTCAACCTCCTCAAAGTGGCCAATGAGGCGTCAAACACCTGGATCAAGGCGATCACGAATGTGCAATATGCGATCCCGAATTACCTGACCGGCCGGCGGCTGAACGTACGGGTGCGGATGGATTTTTGATTTGGTTCAGTTCCCGTCCCGGATGAGATTCATCGCGCGCTCCAATACCTCGTCCCGGCCTTCCCGTATTCCCCGAATGGTAGGTTTCACCTCGATGTCGGGTACGATGCCGACGCGCTGGGTTTCGCGGCCGTCGGGGTAATAAATACCGATCCCGCTGATCATGGTTTGAAGGTTGCCCGGCAACGGTATTCTGGATACATTACCATCAGCGCCGGCGGTGGTGCTGCCGATCACTTTGGCACCCGGCGCTGCCCGAAAAGCCATGGCGGTGTATTCGGCCTGGCTTTGGGAGCGTTCGTCCACCAGGATGACCACTTTGCCCTTGTAATAGTCGGGATTATTTTCCCCGACGGCCAAAGGAGCGGTCAGGGCAAAATAACCCGGCCGTTGCAGGTCGGCATTCGAGAACCGGACAAAATCGGTGGGTTGCGGCATCAGGTACTTGCCGAGGGAGAACACGACAAATTCAGCGGGATAATTGCGGATATCGATAATAAGGCCTTTCGTCTCCCTGAATAGTTCAAAAATTTCCGGCAGGGCTTTGCTTTGAATATTGCCCAGGCTGACGTACCCGATTTCGGGGCTCAAAAACCGGTAACATTTTTCCGAGGGGCCGGCAGCTCTTTCTCCCCTGAAGTTTAGCGATTTTGGCGGGTACCGGTCAATTGTCTTTTGCACCTTCTTCCGGCCTTGCCGAACGAGCACCCGGACCTGAACAGTCGGGCCCCGCAACAAATCCCGGGCGATATCGCGCAATTGGGTCGCATAATTGGAGGCCGGCGTGAGCGGCAGCCGTTGGGCAATGATGTCGGCCACCCGTTTCCCGTCAACCTCGAGGATGATATCACCGATATGCAGGCCGGTTTTGGCCGCGAGAGCGGCATCGTAAAAATCCGTCACCACAGCCTGATTCTCAACAAACCGCAGCTGCACAGGCGCGAAGAAGTCGCCGTAATACGCATTCAAAATCGAATCCCGCCCCCAAAGGTTGGCATGGGTATCCGAAACCCGGGCGATCAGCTTGAGCAGGGCCAGCCGGTATGCCAGAGCGTCGGGCGCCTCTGCAAATTCGGCGACCGACTGCTCGAGCACCTTGTTCCAGTCTTCGCTGATGGCATACTTGTACGGGAAAAAATACCGGATCATGTTCCAGTAGCGGAACAAGGCCAGCAGGCGGTAGCCGGCATCGGGATAAACAAAATTGGGGTAAGGGTTTTCATGTTCGAAAACCGGGTTTCCTACTTGGGGCACCAAAGACAGGTAGTATTGCTTGTCGCGGGTAGTATTTTGCAGGATCAGATGCAGTCGCGCTGCCAGCCGTTTATCCAACCCGGAGTTGTCGATCCAGGCGAGATCGGGCGCCATTTTCGGTGTTTCCATGGCAATTTGCGGGCCTGGCACCGAATCCGGGAGGGCGCCCAGCTTTTCTATCCAGGCCAGGAAATACGCGTCGCGCTCGTCGGCTGATGTGCTCTTCAGCAGGGCCGGCAATATCCGGAACAGTTCGAAATCCCAGTTGTACTCGCCTTTTGTGATGGCCGGGTGGTGGTATTTGAGAAAGCCCCAGATTTTTGCCGTAAGGGCCAGGTTATTTATTTGCTCCGGCGACAGTTGGCCGAGCGCGATGCCCGAACCGGCGTAAAAAGCCGAGTCGAGCTGGGCCGGATACTTTGTCGCCACTTTTACAGGCGCCGTTTCGATCGGTTTGCCGTCGATAAACAAACGGAGATCGTCCAGCCAGACCTTCCCGGTGCCAACCAACAAACCGCCTACATTGATCCGGGCGGCTGCGGCATCGAGCGGGAGCGTGATGGTGTATTCCGTCCAGTCGTTGGTGCCATTGACGGATTGCTGCTGCATGTTGTCGAACGCCAGCACGCCGTTATCGCCGTCGATGCGCATCCACAAACCGGCAAAGCCTTCCGCGCCGACGTTCTCCGTTTTGAGAAAGCCGCGCAGTTCGATGGTTTCACCGGCATAGGTAGCCGGAATGACCCGCACGCAGGCCCCAAACCGGTGTTCGGCGGCATCGGGGTCAGGGGCTATAGACACCGCATATTTTCCTTCTTTTACCGTAGTGGAATCCAGCGCAGTGATAAACCCACTGGCGCCAGGCGATTTGAAGGAGCCATTCCAATCGGAGGGCCCATGGGTTGCGGGATCGATGATTTCAAAATTCAGGTTGAAGGAAGTTTGGGCCGGGCAAGCCAGGGCGCAGCAGTACAGCGCCAGGGTAAGGGCTACAGGTTTCATTGTTGTCAAAATTCGTTTTGAAAGAACAATAGCGCCCCGAACTCCGGCGATGGCACACCCCCTGGCGGGTTTCGGGCGCATGTTTTACAACGCCGGCCGGTCTGAATTATTCCCGTTTGAAATAAAAAAACAACACGCCCAGGCAAAGCAGGCTTCCCAATGCTACCGACAGGTAAAATGGCATAAACGGGTCCCAATGACCAGCAGGACCCGAAGTAGCCAGCAGGGCCGTACCCAGCAACAATACCAGCATGTAGAAAAAACTCATGATCAGCATAATGATGCCGAGTCTGAAACCCCAGGCGCGACGTTTCCAAAGTAAAACGGCCGACCACAGCATGGCGGGAACGACGACCGACAGGTCGAGCGCAAAGACTACACTGGTAGGATGGCCCGATTCGACAACCGTGGGCGGGAGCAAGCCGGACTGCAAAAACCGGAGGCTTTGCCCGCCTTCTACCAGCAGCAGCGGCAGCGCAACAAATACCAGATATCCACAGATCCAGCGCACGGGCGTTTTGCCGGAAAACCGGGATTGGACCATTTCCACATCCACCGCAGCGAGGCCGGTCATCAGGGCATATGCCGACAAGGCAAAAATTGCCACATACAACAGAAAAAACGGATTGAACGCCGCCCCGAACAGGTAAAATGCGTAGTTGTAAAACATATACAGCTGCAAGCCGGGAAGCACCAGTTGCGCCGGCAGCGACCCGTGCCGGGCGCGGACGAGGGCAATCAACAGGGCCGGCAAGGCCACAAAAAGCGTGATCAAGTCGTTGCCCAGCCACGCTGTTTTGACAAAATCGTTATCGCGGTAGAGCTCGGGCCGGAGCAAGCCACCCACAGCAGCAGCGGTTGCGGTAATGGCAAGCAGCCAACTGAGGCGGTATGTACTTCGTAGAACGGCAGTATTGGGCATGATTTACACGTTTATGGTTTTACCGGATTGCAAAATTGCCGTCGTCCGTTGTTCCGCTAATTGAGTGCGGGCAGGAATGGGGTTGATTGTGGTCAGGTGGGTGGGGCTATTCGGCGAGTTTGGCCATGACAATTATTAAAAATTGGTCGCCAAGCCCCCCTACCACCCCCCAACCCCATCCGTGTTGCTCACCAACGCTACCTTCCGGCTATCCGGCGACCACGACGGGGTATTGATCGAACCCTGCCCGCCGTACAGGTAAGCGATCACCCGCGGCGTGCCGCCGCCGGCCGGCATGATGCGCAGGTACACCTGGCGGTAAAACGGGTGCTCAGCGGGCGGCACTTCGGGTCCGTACGATAGAAAAACGATCCAGCGGCCATCGGGCGACAGGTGCGGAAACCAGTTCTGGCAAGCGTCGAACGTGAGTTGCTCGGGGCGCCGGCCGTTGGGTCTCATGCGCCACAGCTGCATGGTGCCGCTGCGCGTGGAGTTAAAATAGATGTACCGGCCGTCGGGACTGTATTCCGGGCCGTCGTCGAGTCCGGGTGTGTTCGTCAGGCGGATTTCTTTTCCGCCCTTGGTCCGGATTTTATAGATATCGAATACGCCGTTGCGGCCGCCGGTGAAAGTCAGCCAGGCGCCGTCGGGCGACCAGCCGTGCAGGTACGAAGGCCCGTTCGGGGTGATCAACGTGGGCGTGCCGCCGGCCGCAGGCACCGTATACACCAGCGAGCCGAGCGCGGGGTCGCCGCTGGCGCTGCTCAGCCCAAGTATCGAGCCGTCGAAGGAGAGCACGTGATCGTTGTTGTTTTGCCGGACAAAATCCGTGTTCAGGGGTTCCGGCCGGCGGGAGGCCAGGTCGAAGCGGTAGATCAGGCCTTTGCTGTTGTAGATCAGGCTGTTCCCGTCGGGTGTCCAGTTGGGCGCCTGGAGCGATTCGGGTGAGGCATACACGATTTCCCGCCGGCCGGTTTCCACATCCAGGGTTTCGAGGCAGCTGCCGATATAGTCACGGTAGGGCACGAAGCCATCTTTAGCCGGCACAATCACCCGCACATTGTCGAACCGCACCTGTTCCAGCACATCCTGGTGGTGCGAACAGATGAACAATCCCACGTAAAGGGTATCGCCAAGGTCGAGGTCGGCTACTTCGGTGGTGGTGAATGCTTCGCCGAAACGCGCTACCGAGAGGATATACTGCCGGCCGCGGCGTTCGAGTTGGATCATATCCGGCGCGTTCACCGGGGAGCGGACTTCTTCCACATCGGCCTGGGGTGTTTTTCGGAATTGCAGGGCGGTCAGCCCGTCGCCGTGCACGGTGGCGGCGGCCATGGTTGCGCCGGGGTCCAGGCTGCTGCGCAGCATCCAGCCGTATTTTCGGTGCAGTTCGGCGCCCTTTCCCAGGAGGTAACCGCGGGCCTGCAGGATGAAATCGCCGCTGAGGCGTTTCCACAGGTACTGAAACTCGTCGTGCCCGAACCAGATGTTGGCGCCGGCGCCGGTGAGCAGGTATTCCTGTTTACCGGCATCGTATTGCGCGGAGCCCTTGTGCCGCACGGCGCCCACATCGCTGTGTTGTTCGAACAAACCAAGTGTGTTTTGGGCAATGGTCGTCATGGAGAGGGCCAGCATGGCAAGGGTGGAGACCGTTTTCGGTGTTTTCATAAACAGAAATGTGGTATAGTCATATGGAATAGACCGTTTGACGGTAGCAAAAAACCGGTTTTTTCGCCGGTTTCTACCATGCCGGAGCGCCCGGAGCGGCGGGAGAATTGTAACCTTTTGCTCCCGGCCGCCGCCGGTTTATGCCTGTCCTGTTTACATTTACCGCCAAAATCACGCATATGGCCTACCAGCCCGCCCCCCAGCGCTACCGATCCATGCCCTACCGCCGTTGCGGCCGCAGCGGCCTCAAACTCCCGGCCGTATCGCTGGGCCTGTGGCACAATTTCGGCCACGTCGACGTGCTCGAAAACAGCCGAGCCATCCTCCGCCTGGCCTTCGACAGCGGGATCACCCATTTCGACCTGGCCAACAACTATGGCCCGCCGCCCGGCTCCGCTGAAGAAAACTTCGGCCGCATCCTGCGCAGCGATTTCCGGGGCTACCGCGACGAAATGGTCATCTCCACCAAAGCTGGCTACTACATGTGGGAGGGCCCTTACGGCGAGTGGGGCTCCAAGAAATACCTGGTGTCGAGCCTCGACCAAAGCCTGCGGCGCATGGGGCTCGATTACGTGGATATTTTCTACCACCACCGACCCGACCCCGACACGCCGCTGGAAGAAACCATGACGGCGCTCGACCTGATCGTGCGGCAGGGTAAGGCGCTGTATGTAGGCATTTCGAACTACTCCGCCGAAGCCACTGCCGAAGCCTGCCGCATCCTGCGCCAGCTCGGCACCCCCTGCCTGATCCACCAGCCGAAGTATTCGATGTTCGTGCGCTGGGTCGAAGACGGTTTGCTGGATGTACTGGAGCGGGAAGGCGTGGGGTGCATCCCCTTTTCGCCGCTGGCGCAGGGCCTGCTCACCGGCCGCTATCTGGGCGGTGTTCCGGCAGATTCGCGCGCTGCTAAACCGCACGGTTTTTTAAAGGAAACCGACCTCACGGAAGACCGGCTCCGGCAGATCGGTCTACTGAACGATCTGGCCCGAGCGCGCGGGCAATCGCTGGCGCAAATGGCGCTCGCCTGGGTGCTGCGCGACGCACGCATCACCACGGTACTCATTGGCGCCAGCCGGCCCGAACAACTGACCGACTCGCTGGGTTGCCTCGACAATCTGGCCTTTACAACAACGGAACTGGAACAGATAGAGACTGTGTTGCGTTAAACGCGGATCTATTTATCCGCACTGTCGGCTTTCAAGGCGCGACTGGGTAATTGAAACACCCGGACCGCCGCATTCAGGTCGTCGGCGGCCCACTTGCTGAATTTAATGGCCCGGTGGAGGAAAATAAAGAAACACAGGACCGCAACAGCCAGCAACATCCACCAGAAATCGGGGTTGGGCGGGTGATGGCGGAACAGTTTCCACAGGTTTCCACATATCGGAAATTGGCCGGATTGAGTTCCCGGATCAGGACGAATTTATCGGAGATAAACAGATCAATATTTTGGTACGGCTCTCCAGAAAACCACTCCAGAAAAAATAATTTGAATACTTTCCGGGGTTGTTTGGTTTTCTCGTCCGTCACTATTTTTACTCCATACTTATCGATCGTTTTATTGACCGTTTTATAGATCCAGCGCCCAATCGGATTGATGGCAAAACCGATCAGATAAGAAGCGACCAATACAAATACACCCGAACCGATATTCATTTTTCCGGCCAATTCCAGGTATTGTTGCGGGTAGTTCATCTCCGGAAACATGATGAAAAAGGCGCATAATACAGCAAAGCCCGGGAGCACATGTGTAAAGAAGTCGAAGGTAGAATGGAAAATCTTGTCCATGGCGGATCATTTGGTGGAAGCAAGGTGCTAAGAAACGGAAAAATACGCAATACCGCACTGCCGGGTCGAATTCGCCAAAATTGCCCGGACAAAAGACCGTATCTTACACCATGGACTTCCTGACTGATTCCCGGTTGCCGGTTTTGTCTACCGAACGGCTCTTGCTTCGTCCCCTGGAAGCGCGCGATGCGCCGGCTATTCTGG
>JBGARJ010000071.1:0-22424 GCA_044230315.1 Saprospiraceae bacterium | reverse complement strand
CGAGTTGGGGATTAGTTACCGGGAGGCGAAAGAATTGGCCAAGAGTATAGCGATATTGGAGAAGGCGGTTGAATTAGGTAACATTAGTTCGATGAATGAGTTAGGGATCAGTTACCGGGAGGCGAAAGAATTGGCCAAGAGTATAGCGATATTGGAGAAGGCGGTTGAATTAGGTAATATCAGTTCGATGAATGAGTTAGGGATTAGTTACCGGAGTGCGAAAGAATTTGCCAAGAGCATAGCGATATTGGAAAAGGCGGTTGAATTAGGTAATTTCAGTTCGATGAATGAGTTAGGAATTAGTTACCGGGAGGGGAAGGAATTAGCCGAGAGCATATCGATCCTGGAGAAAGCTGCTAAATTAGGCAATATTCAATGTATAAATGAACTTGCCCGATCGCTTCGTGAAGATGGAAAAATTGACTTAGCCATAGCCATACTCAAAGAAGGCTTACCCAAACACCCACAGCCCAGCTACTTGCAGTTCACTTTACTTCAAATCCATGTTTTTTTCAAACCCAATTCAACAGAAGCCCGCAAATTGTTGGCCGAGATACCGCTTGGTGTACCTGGTAAATCTACAAGAGAAGCTTATTTGCAAATCCTGGATAATTTTGAAGAGATATTGACTTATGAAACTCAAAATTTCAGGCTCTACAGACTTTATTTGCAACCCCTCCTTCGTTTCCACTCCTGGCACTGGGCCGTTGAATACCTCGAAAAATTCATCACCCACTTTCCCGCCCCCGAATTCCACGCCCGCCTCGGCCTCGCCCTCAGCCAACCCGTCATCGGCCGCGAAAAAGAAGGGCTGCCCATGCTGAAAGAAGCGCTGCAGCAACTGGAAGACAATCCAAAAATCAAACCCTTTTTCCAGGAAATGGCCCTGGGCTTTCTCGAAGCCTTGTACCATCACCACAAACCCAAAGAACTCCGCCGGGCACTGGCCTGGCTCGAGCCGCACCTGAGCGGCCTGGAAGCCTTCGAAGTATGGAAACGGGTGTGGGAAGGATGATACTTTGAATGTCCAAGATTGGAAATTCAAAAAACCTCCCGTACCCCGCACGCATTCCGCCCTTCCGCCGCAACCAACCGGCCCGAATCTGGTTTACCCTTCCAATCAAACACCTTTTCACCCATGCATTTTCAACTCCACCGCAGCCCCGGCGGCGAGGCCATGACCGGCGCCGACGAAGCCGGCAACGAAATCCGCCTCTCCTTGCCCGAAATCGCCGGCGGCAACGTCACCGGCTTCCGCCCCATGCAACTCATGATCTTCAGCTTCGGCGGCTGCACCGCCGCCGACGTGCTTTCCATCCTCCGCAAAATGCGCCAGGAGGTGACTGGCCTTCGCCTCGACATCGAAGCCGATCGCTTCCAACAGCCGCTGCCCAACCCCTGGGAAAAAATCCATGTGGTGTACACCATCAGCGGGCAGGTGGAGCGGCAAAAAGCCGAGCGGGCCGTCACGTTGTCGATCGAAAAATACTGCAGCGCCTCCGAAACCCTGCGCCTGGCCGGCGCCACCATCACCTGGGAAGTGGTGCTCCCCGACGCCGAGCCCGGATAAGTCCGCCGCTTTCTTGCGTTGCCCGCACGCCCGGGCTCCGTAAAGATGGCTCCCCACATACCCGAAACAAACACGCAACAACCATGCAAAACGAGACGCTCGCTATCCGCCTCCAAACCCGCCGCACCGCCGAAATGGAGCACGCCACCCCGCTGTTCCTCACCTCCAGTTTCGTGTACCACTCGGCGGAAGAAATGGCCTCGGCTTTTACCGACGACAGCCTGGACATCAACATCTACAGCCGGTTCTCCAACCCCACGGTCGACGAATTCATTGCCAAAGTGTGTGCCCTCGAAGGCGCCGAAGACGGCGTGGCTACGGGCACGGGCATGGCCGCGGTGTTCAGCACCTTCATGACCTTTCTCAGTCAGGGCGACCACATCCTGTCGGCCTCGGCGGTGTTCGGCTCCACACACACCATCCTGACCAAATACCTGCCGAAATGGGGCATCGAATCTTCCTATTTCGACATGACCCGCCCCGAAACGATCGAGGCGCTGCTCCGGCCCAATACCCGGATGCTGTACCTGGAAACGCCCTCCAATCCCGGGCTCGATATCATCGACCTGGCCCTGGTCGGCGAAATTTGCCGCCGGCGCGGCATCCTGTTCGTCGTCGACAACTGCTTCGCCACGCCGGCCGTGCAGCAACCCATCCGCTTCGGCGCCGACCTGGTGCTGCATTCCGCCACCAAATTTATGGACGGCCAGGGCCGCGTGCTGGGCGGCGTGGTCGTGGGCCGGCAAGCGCTCATTCACGAACTCTATCTGATGGTGCGCAATACGGGCCCCTCGCTCAGCCCCTTCAACGCCTGGGTGCTCAGCAAAAGCCTCGAAACGCTCTACCTGCGCATGGACAAACACGCCGACAACGCGCTGCAACTGGCCCGGACCCTCGAACAAAACCCGCACGTGTCGATGGTAAAATACCCGTTTTTGCCCAGCCACGCGCAGCACGAGATCGCCCGGCGGCAAATGAAAAACGGCGGCGGCATTGTGGCCTTCGAGCTGAAAGGCGGCATCGACGCAGGCCGGCGCTTCCTGAACGCCCTGCAAATGATCTCGCTGACCAACAACCTGGGCGACAGCCGCAGCATTGCCTCGCACCCTTCGTCGACCACCCATTCCAAACTCAGCGAAGCCGAACGCCTCGCCGTAGGCATCACGCCCGGACTGGTGCGCGTTTCGGTGGGCCTCGAAGCCATCGACGATATTGTGCAGGACATCGAACAGGCGCTCCGGCAGGGTTGATTACCCGGCCGGCCGCACCACTTTGGCCGGCACGCCGTACGCCACCACGCCGGATGGAATGGCTTTGGTGACCACCGACCCGGCGCCGATGATGCTGCCGGCCCCGATGGAGATTTGGTCGAGCACGGTAGCGCCGGAACCGATGGTGACGTCGCGGCCGATGCGGCACACACCTGAAATGGTCGCTCCAGGGTTGACCGACACGTAATCGCCCAGCGCGGTGTGGTGCCCCACGCTGCAACTGCGGTTCAGCACCACAAAATCGCCCAGCCCGGCATGCGGCGCCACCACCACACCGGGGCTGATGTGCACCCCCCGGCCTATCGCCGTGCTGACGGGCACCACTGCCGACGGGTGCACGGTGTTGCCGTAGCGCCCGGGGCCGATCCCGAATTTTTCTTCAAAAAACTGCACGATGGCACGGCGCGATTTGCCGATGGAGCCCAGCAGGCAAGGCACTGCGGGGTCGGGTCGCCAGTCCTCCCACCAGATCTCGCGGGTTTCCACGCCGGGCGTTTCATACGACCAGCGCAATGAATCGTTTTGCGCGGGCGGAATATTCGCGACGATACCCACCGAGATCAGATCGCCGGGAAACTGCTCCCGCAACGTGTCCAGCAAGATGCTCACGGCGTAGTTGCTCTGCCCGAGAATATAAAATTTCATGGCCATGCGACTGGTTTTGGTTTTGTCGATCAGACGCTTTTGCTCACCCCCGCCCGGGTTTTGGTGTTATAAAAGCCCAACCCGCCGAATTCGGCCGGCGTCATGACCGGACGTTCGAGGATTGCAGCGAGCGCGTGGATGCGCCGGAGCAGGGCGGCATTTTGCGCCGGCACTTTTTTGTCGCGGTCGAAATACAGGTTGTCTTCCAGGCCCACGCGCACCCCGCCGCCGCTGGCGATAGCGATCGCGTTGGCGTCGAGTTGCTGCCGCCCGATGCCGCCCAGCGCCCACACGCTCCCGGCCGGAAGTTGCTTCAGGGCCAGTCCGATCTCGGCCAGGTCGGTTTGCATGCCGGCGAGGTTGCCGAAGAGGAGGTTGAAATAATATGGCGGTTGGAGGATGTTTTTCTGGATCAGGTAATGGGCATAATGGATCATGCCCAGGTCGAACACCTCGAGTTCGGGGTGTACGCCAAAGTCGGCCATTTTTCCGGCCAGGGCCTGTATCATGTCGGGGTCGTTGACGGAGGCCTGGCGCGGGAAGTTGAGCGAGCTCAGCGTGAGGCTGCCCATGTCGGGCTGCAATTCAATGGCCTCGGAGCGTTTGGCGAATTCATTGAAATTCCGGCCGCTCAGCGACAGGCAGATCGCCAGTTCGGGGCAGTGGGTCCGGATGCCGTCGATGATGCGGGCATATACCGTTTTCCGGTAAGTGGGTTCGCCGCTTTGTTCGTCGCGGGCGTGCAGGTGCGCCAGGGTGATGCCGATCTCGCAGGCGGCGTGCACCTGTTCCACGATTTCGTTCACCGCGATCGGCACATGCGGGTTCATGGCTTTGGTGGGTACCATGCCCGTCGGCGTAAAATTGATGATGAGTTTATGCTGCAAGTCCATAGGAGAATTTTAACATCTTTGCCTGGGAATAAAGGACCGGGTCAGACCGGCGGAGAGCACAACGGGCCGCCTGCAGGCCGGTTTTATTTGCCGCTGTAAAACTGGTACATTCGAGCGAAGATATATGGCGAAAACAGTAAAAACAAAAGGAAAACCGGCCGCAAAACCATCTTTTTCGCAGCCGGCGGATGCGACCGCCCGGCTGCGCTGGAACCTGTCGCCGGCCCTTTCGGTCGCGCTGGGGCTGGGTATCCTGTTCGTGGTCCTGCTCCTGGTGCGCTGGCACCTGCTGGAAATTCCGCTCGAGCGCGACGAATCGGCCTACGCTTACCTGGGCAAACGCATCCTTGAGGGGCAAATTCCGTACCGCGACGTGTACGAAATGAAGCCCCCCTTGCTCTTCTATAGTTACGCTGCGCTGGTGGCGGTTTTCGGCTATTCGCAGGCGGGCCTGCACTGGGCCGCGCTGGCTTTGTCGTTTTGGAACAGCGCCTGGGTGATGGCCATCGGCGGGCGCTTTCTGGGGCGCTTCTACGGTTTTGTGGCAGGTCTTTGCTATGTGTTGCTGACCGCCAGCCCGTTCACCTGCGCTATGTTGCTGGAGTCCGAATTGTTGGTCATGGGGTTTGTCCTGCCTGGGCTGTATGCCCTCCTGCGTTGGGAACACGCCGGTGCGGGCCGTCGCTCCGGGTGGTGGCTGTTGGCGAGCGGTTTTTTAATCGCCTGCGGCACGCTGGTGAAGCAATCGGGTGTGTTTTTCTTTGCCTGGGCAGCCCTGTTGCTGGGGGTGGTGTGGTGGCAGCAAAAGCCGCGGCGCTGGACCGGCCTGCTTCGGCAGGGCACCTGGTTTGGTGCGGGCGCCGTGCTGCCGGTGTTGGCCTGCGCGGCGTTGATGCGGGGTTTGGGCGCCTGGGACGACTTTTGGTTTTGGAACGTGAAATACGTCCAAACTTATGCTTCGGCGCTATCGCCGGAGTTGTGGCAAGCGGCGTTTTTGTTCAATTTTTCGCTGCTCACGCAAAACTTTGTGTTCTACTGGGTGCTGGGTGGCGCCGGCCTGGCCGCCCTGCTGGCGCCGGTGCTGAGCGGCCGGCATCGGTTGCTGCTGGCGGGCCTGTTGCTGGTTTCATTTGCGGCAGTGGCGCCGGGACGCCGGTTTTACGGGCATTACTGGCTGCAATTTTTACCGGCCCTGGCCCTGGTGATGGCCGTCTTTTTTCACCACCTGGAGCGCGGCGGGGCCCAATTATTCCGCCAGGCAAACTTGCGGCCGGCATTCGCCCTGTTACTGAGCGCGCTGTTGTTTTTTCCTATTCTGCGTTATGCGCCTACGCTGTTCAAAGGAGACACGCACCGATTGTTGCGGTCGATTTTTCCCGGCAATCCGTATGCCGAAGACAAAGTGCTGGCCGATCTGATCGCCCCCAAGCTCGGGCCCGGTGACCGCGTGGCGGTACTCGGCTCCGAACCGCAATACTACGTCTACCTCAACCGGAACTCGCCCTCGCGGCATTTTTACATGGCCTTCACCATGCGGCCTATTCCGGAAAGCGAAGCCTGGCAACAAGAGGCATTGGATTCGCTGATTAGCCAGAAACCTCGGTTCGTGGTGTTCAATTATGTGGAATACTCCTGGATGCCCAAAAAAAATTCGAAGATGATCTTGTACGATGGCTCGTATAAATTTACCCGCAACAATTACCGCCCCATCGCCTGGGCCGATATGCAAAGCCTGTCGCACACCGAATACATCCTCGATGAAACGAAAGCCCTGCAGTACAAACCCACCGGCCAGCGCTACGTAACGGTGTACGAACGGACGGACCCCAAAAACGGCAGCAGTTCGCAATAACGTACATTCAACCTTCGAACTTTAACCTTGTGGCGCCTGTGTTTGACCGACCCACCTTGCTGCACTTTCCAACCAACGGCTCCAGCGCGATTGGTTACCTGACTGTAGCGGCGGTGCAGGAAGGCGTTCCATTTGCCGTCCGGCGGGTGTTTTGGACCTATTTTACGCCGCACAATGTAACTCGCGGCCGACACGCGCACTACCAAACCGAGATGGTGATCATCGCCGTGCACGGCCGTATCCGCCTGAGCGCCGAACTGCTGAACGGCGAGAAATTTGCGTTTACGCTCGAAACGCCCGACCAGGGCGTGTACCTCCCGCCCCTGTGCTGGCATACCATGGAATATTCGCACGACGCCGTCCAACTGGTGTTGGCCAGTACCGACTTTGCGGCGGCAGACTATATTCGCAGTTACAAAGCCTTTCTCCAGCTGCGCAAATAACTGCATGCCCGTGAATTCGAAACTCTTCTCCGTGGTCCTGCTCGCTTACCAGAGCGAAAAACGACTCCAAACCGCCGTCAGCCGGATTTGCACCGTGCTGGAGGCCGAGGCCATCCCGTTTGAGCTCATCCTGATCGACGACGGCTCGAAAGACCGCTCGTTCCAACTGGCTCAATCGCTGGCCGCACGCGACCCGCGTATCCGCGCCTTCCGGCTCAGCCGCAACTTCGGCAGCCCATACGCTTTTTTCGCGGGGCTCACCCTGGCCCGCGGCGCCTGCGCCACCTCGTTGCCCGACGACTTGCAGCGCCCGCCCGAACTGGCCGTTCAACTCTACCGAAAGTGGGAGGAAGGCCACAAACTGGTGGTCGCGCACCGCCTGTCGCGCAGCGACGGCCGCCTCAACGACTGGTTTTCCAATTTGTATTACCACCTGATGAACCGCTATTCGAGGGTACAATTCCCGCCCGGCGGCACCGACGGCTTTCTGGCCGACCGCGAGGTGATCGATATCCTGAATACGCGGATCAGCCCGATCCACACCTCGCCGGTGGTGGAAGCGCTGCGCCTGGGTTTCGAGCCGGCATTTGTCGGATACGACCGCCCCGCCACCGAAGGTCGCTCGCGCTGGACGCTGCGCAAAAAGATCGGGCTGTTTGCCGACACGTTTTTCGGCGCGTCGGTGTGGCCGCTCCGGGCCATCGCATTGTTGGGCTTTGCCGTGTTTGTTGTTTGCCTGTTGCTGGTATTGCTGATCATTTGGGCCAAATTGTTCACCGACAATACCTTGTTCGGCCTGCCGGTACAGGGCTGGGCCACAACGCTGGTGTTTATCACCATGTTCAACGGCCTTATGTTGTTGAGCATCGGCGTGGTGGCCGAGTACATCTGGCGCATTTTTGAAGAAGTAAAAAAGCGCCCGGGCTACATTATCCGGAATGATGACGAATCCTGATCCTGTTCCGTTTTTCAGCCTGGAGCCGATCCATGCGCGCATCCGGGAAGAAGTGCTGACGGCCTTGTCGGCGGTGTACGACAGCCATTGGTTTATCCTGGGCGAGCGGTTGCAGACCTTTGAAACCGATTTTGCCGCCTGGAACGGCGTTCGGCACGCTGTCGGGGTGGCATCGGGGCTCGATGCCTTGCGCATAGCGCTGAGCGCCCTGGGTATAGGGCCGGGTCAGGAGGTGATCGTGCCTTCCAATACGTACATCGCCACCTGGCTGGCAGTGTCGGCGGTGGGCGCCACCATCATTCCGGTAGAACCCGACCCGGCCACCTGGAACCTGTCGCCGGCCGCTGTGCGCGCTGCCATCGGACCGCGTACGGCCGCGTTGCTGCCCGTTCATCTTTTTGGCCAGGCCTGCGAAATGGATCACCTGATGGAATTGGCCGCTCAGTACGGACTCGCTGTGGTGGAAGACAACGCCCAGGCCCACGGCGCCCGCTGCGGGGGGCGACTGACCGGCAGTTTCGGCCATGCGAACGCCACCAGTTTTTACCCCACCAAAAACCTGGGCGCACTGGGCGATGCCGGCGCCCTGACCACCGATTCGGACGAGGTAGCTGCCTTTGCCCGCAGTTACCGCAACTACGGCTCGCAGGTCAAATACCGCAATGACCAGCCGGGTATCAATTCGCGGCTGGATGAAGTACAAGCCGCCGTTTTGTCGGTGAAGCTGCGCTACCTGGAGCAGTGGAATACCGAACGCGCGCTACTTGCACAGCATTATTCCGCCCTCTTGAGCGAATTGCCGGAGTTGACCCTGCCCCAGGTGGCGGCGGGGTGCACCCATGTGTGGCACTTGTTCGTCGTGCAGTGTGCCCGGCGCGATGCTTTGCAGCAACATTTGTCGGAGGCAGGTATTCAGGCCCTGGTGCATTATCCGATCCCGCCGCACCGGCAAAAAGCCTATGCCGACCTGCATTTCCGGGAGGGGCAGTTCCCATTGGCGGAGCAACTGGCGCAGCACAGCCTGAGTCTCCCCCTTTACCCGGGCATGCCACCGGCGCATGTCGACCGCGTTTGCGAGGCGATTCACCGGTTTTACCGGCTGTAATGCAAACAGCGAAAATTATTTCGCCTTTTTTTCATCGGGCCCTTTTACAAAAAAACGCCACATCGCGATAACGGGGAAGATAACCAAACAAACCAGCGTAAAGAAGGCGAGACCTTCACGGATCGTCCAGGCGGCGAGCAGAATAGATTGCATAGCGAATCAGGTTAAATTAAAATGAGCGGCCAATATGGCTTTCCTGCCCGTAATTGAAAATGACATGAGTTAATACACCGGATGACCTCAAGAATGCAGGAACATGTTTGCGGGCGCTGCTATTAGCGGAAAAATCTTTCCGTTTGGGGTCTTTCACTGAACCAAGCCCGATTCCTGCTGTTTACGTAACTTTGCAGGGTGTTTCGGCGGGCGCTGGCGCCCATTGCCCGGCACAATATTTCTTCATCGTATCATTTTGCTTGTTTAACCATGTATCCGATAGCACTAGTTACCCCGATGGCGCAGGACCTGACCAATCACGGTTTTGAATCGCTGACCACGCCGGGGGAAGTGGAACAAGTTCTGGAAAACCAGGAAGGCACAACCTTGCTGGTGGTCAACAGCGTTTGCGGCTGTGCGGCGGCCAACGCCCGGCCCGGCGCGAAGATGTCGTTGATGAATGCGGACAAATTGCCGGATCGCCTGGTTACTGTTTTCGCCGGCGTAGACACGGAAGCTACGGCCCGGGCACGCGAATTCCTGGCGCCCTACCCGCCGTCGTCGCCCAGTATTGCCCTGTTTAAAAACGGCAAACTCGTACATTTTCTCGAGCGCCGCCACATCGAGGGCCGTTCGGCCGATGTGATTGCCGCCAATTTGAAAATGGCTTACGAAACCTACTGCTAAGCTGTAAAGAAATCCTTTTTTGTTAGGGGAGCCGGTTTCCGCGAGGGGGCCGGCTCCTGCTATTTTCAGGCAAGTCCCTCCGGCTTTCCGGCGATTGTATCGTCAAACTGGGTCTGTGTTATACCTTTACCCCAACGAAAATCCAGCTCATGAAACATCGTTGGTTGCCACAGGTAGCGGGCCCGCTGCTGTTTTTGCTCTTTGTTTTTGCCCCCACACCGCCCGGCATGACGCCCGCTGCGCAATACACCGCCGGCGTGACCCTTTGGATGGCGGTGTGGTGGATCACAGAAGTGGTACACACGGCAGTTACAGCCATGCTTCCGCTGGTGTTGTTTCCCTTGTTTGGCGTGATGCCATTGAAAAACGTGTCGGCCGAATTTGGAAACGAGATCATTTTTCTCTTTTTGGCGGGCTTCCTGTTCGGGCGGGCAATCGAACGCTGGAATTTACACACGCGCATTGCCCTGAATATGGTGCTCTGGTTGGGCAGCAATCCGGCGCGCATGGTACTGGGTTTTATGGTGGCCACGGGTTTTATCTCAATGTGGATCTCCAATACGGCAACGGCCGTCATGATGACGCCAGTAGCCATCGCCGTTACCAGCGGTCGATGGGGCGGGGCGGAGGAGCACGACCAGAATTTCAACAAAGCCCTGATGCTCGGCGTGGCCTATGCATGCTCCATCGGTGGCCTGGCCACCATCGTCGGGACGCCTACGAACGCCATATTTCTGGGGTACGTACAACAAGAGATGCACCAAACGGTCTCGTTTTGGCAGTGGTTTGTGTTTGCCCTTCCTTTTGCAGCCGTGCTTTTACTGGTGTGCTGGCTGTTGATTATGTGGTTGTTTCCGCCAGGCGCCGTCGGCAGGGGTGTCGATTTTCAGCAGATGCTCCGGACCGAGCTGGATGCACTGGGGCCCATGGCGGCGCCCGAGCGCCGGCTGCTGTGGTTGTTCGGCGCTGTCATTGCCTGCTGGCTCAGCGGGTCCTTGTTGTGGTACCGCTACATTCCGAATTGCAACGATACGGTGGTGGCCATCAGCGGTGCGCTCCTGCTCTTTTTGTTGCCAGCCGGCAATGCACAACGCGACACGCCGTTGCTCGACTGGGACAATGCCCTGCGCATCCAGTGGGGAGTATTGTTGTTCTTCGGCGGCGGCCTGGCCATGGCCAAAGGTTTCGATGTAAGCGGCCTGGCCAAATGGATGGGCGCCCAGATGGAAGGCCTGCGGTCGTTTCCACCCGCTGTCATATTGTTGGCGGTGCTGACGGTGGTAACCCTGCTCAGCGAGGTGGCATCCAATGTGGCCACCGCTTCGATGATGATGCCGGTACTGGGCGTGCTGGCCCTGGCGGTGGGGGCCGACCCGTTTGGCATGCTGCTCAGTGCTGCCATGGCCGCTTCTTTCGGTTTCGGCTTGCCCGTGGCCACGGCGCCTAACACGATCGTCTTCAGCTCTGGGCATTTACACACCCGCGACATGGCGCGGGCGGGTTTTCTGCTCGACGCCATCGCTATTTTGCTGTTGCTGGGCTTTGTCTATTTCTTTTTGCCGTTGGTTTGGGGGATACAGTTGTAAAAGGCGCCAGCTCATCGAATTTTAGCCGCTGGAAATACGTCTAATTTGCGAAATTGCGTGCCGAAGCAACCTACTCCGGCCGGCAATTGTCCAATGATCGATTCACCTTTTTTTGCAGCACTTCCCTGCTTATGACCCGATTTCTCCTCTTTTTCGGATGCTTGTTTGCCTTTTCAGGGCCAATACGCGCACAGACCGGATTTACGATTGTCCGCGGAGGTAAGGAGGTCGAGATTCCATTTGAATACGTCAATAATTTTATCATCCTCACCGTCAATTTCAACGGTTATCTCCCGCTGAAATTTATCTTCGATACCGGCGCCGAACACACGATCCTCACCAAACGCGAGATCAGCGACCTGCTGCACGTGCCGTACGAGCACGAATTCCGGGTAACCGGCTCCGATCTGAAAACCCCGCTTGTGGCCTATCTGGCCCGGCGAATCCGCTTTGAAATTCCGGAAAAGGTCAGCGCTCCCAGCGAAGATATACTCGTGTTGCAGGACGATTATTTTAGTTTCGAGGAATACGCGGGCGTCGATGTGCACGGCATATTATCGGCCGTCATGTTTTCCAAATACCTCATCAAAATCAATTACGAGCGCCGTATGATCACCCTGTACGATCGTGAAACGTATAAATACCGGGAAAGTGATTTTACGCCGGTGCCACTGGAGGTGTTTCGCAATAAATTGTACCTCAATACCCAGCTCGAAGTGGTGCCCGATTCCACGGCCAAGGTGAAACTCCTGATTGATACCGGCGCCGGCCTGTCTATGCTGTTGTTCACGGATACCCATCCTCTTGTGCATCCGCCCGCCCGAGTGCTGCCCAGCAATATCGGAATGGGTTTGGGCGGTTATATTGAAGGGTTTACGGGCCGGGTGCACAGTGTGGCGCTCGGCGAATTTACCCAACAAGGCGTGGTGACCTATTTCCAATCGCTCGACACGACGCTAAACCTGGAATACCTCAACCACCGCAACGGCCTGGTCGGCAACGTCATACTCAGCCACTTCCTGGTTGTGCTGGATTACCAGGAAGGCACGATGTGGCTGAAGCCCAACCGCATGTACCGCGAAGCGTTCATTTACGACCGCAGCGGCCTCAGTATCGTAGCCAGCGGGTCCAAATTCAACGAATTTGTCGTGCAAAACGTGCTGCCGAATTCACCGGCCGAAGAAGCCGGTATTCTCCGCGACGACCGGATTGTGAGTATTCGCCGGACGCCTTCGGGCTTTTATTCGCTGAGCGACATCCAGTTTATTTTGAAAAAGAAACCGGGAAAAAAGATCCGGATCGTAGTCAAACGCGACGGCAAACGCCTGAAAAAAACGATCGTATTGCGAGAGTTGATTTAGTGTCCCGGACACTAGTGGACGCCGCCCTGCAGCCGCAGGAAGTTTTGCAGACCGGCCTGGTCGATGACGCCGATCAACTCGCCTTGGTCGGCCACGGCGAGCAGACCGGTGCCGCGTTGTTGCAAGAGGTGGAAAATGTATTCCAGGTTCTCATCCTGGTGCACCACCTTGATCGCGGGGTCCATGTATTGGCCCACTTCTGTCGAGAGGTCGCGTTGTTTGAGGGCTGCCACGATGTTGGCTTCGTGCAGCACGCCGACTAGTTTGTCTTCCAGGTCGAATACCAGAAAGTGGCGTTCCAGGCCTTGTTGCAGCAGCGCAATGGGGGTTTGCATCCAGTCATTGACCGACAAGCGGGTAAATTGAGGCC
This sequence comes from Saprospiraceae bacterium, assembly GCA_044230315.1. Taxonomy (GTDB): domain Bacteria; phylum Bacteroidota; class Bacteroidia; order Chitinophagales; family Saprospiraceae; genus M3007. The sequence goes on along the minus strand of JBGARJ010000071.1, from coordinate 9,533 downwards.
GCATGAGGTCGCGGGCTTTAAAACGCCGCAACAGGGCGTCCATACGCACCATGGTATTTTCCGAACGCGCTGTGGAGAAAACAAAAAAACCGATCAACGTAAGTGTAAAGGCGCCTTTCCACAGGCCCACGGCGACAAATACGACAGCGATTGCCTGGCCTAACCAGGAGGCGACCTGTGTGGCCCTCACCCGGCCCATGCGCATGGCCAGTAAAGCCCGGAAAATGCGCCCGCCATCCATCGGAAATGCCGGGATGAGGTTGAACACGACCAGGCCGATGTTGGTGACCACCAGCACCGGGAGGTAAAACAACAGGCCGGTGGTAGGGATACCGGTTTCTTCGATGACATCCGAGGTTTCTTCGCCCCCGCCAAACAGCAGGTTCTGTTCCAGAAACCAGTTAAAGATCGTCCAGCGTTCGCCTTGGAAAATCAATTTACCCAAGCCAAAAAGTAAAATGGCCAGCACCACGTTCACCATAGGCCCGGCAATGGCCACCAGAAACTCCTGTACCGGTTTTTCAGGCATGCGCTCAAGCCGGGCAATGCCGCCGATGGGTGTCAGAATGATGTCCTGGGTCCGCACGCCGTAGCGTCGCGCGGTGAGCGCATGGCCGTATTCGTGCAGCAACACGCAGCCAAAAAGCGCTGCAAAAAACCCCATGAGCCATATTGTGCCGATAGCATCCAGGTTGTTGGAGTAACCAATCCAAAGTGCGTACAAAAAAATAAGCCCGAAGCTCCAGTGCAAATGCACCGGAATACTGAACCAGGTAAACAATTTAAGCGAACCGCGCATGTAGTAAGAGTCGTAAGGCGCAAACTGGCTACCGGCCGTCGCCGGGCTGTTCAGGCCTGTTATTTTTTCTTGGCTAAAACGATGTATTGGTAGTCGAGGGCTTCGTTGTCGGCTTTGACCAGGTCAAACCCGCTTTCGTCCAGTTCTTTTTCCACCTGGCTCAGGGCTACTTTGTATTGGTCGGGCGGCCCAACGGGGAGGCCCGATTTCTTGAAATCGATGATGAGCAGCTCGGCGCCGGTCGTCATGCCTTTGGACAGCACTTTGAGGTATTGGACCCGGTTTTCGATGTATCCGTAAGTATTGACGATGATTACCGCGTCGACTTCTTCCGGCTTCAGCATCGGATTGTCCGGTTCGGCCAGCCGGCTTTCAAACCGGTTCCGGTACTGTTCGGGCAGGCGCACTTTAATGCTGTCCATGAACGCGATAAAACGGGGGTCAATATCTACCCCAATGACCTTTTTGGCTTGTGGTACCATCCGAAAGGTGAAATACCCGGTGCCTGCGCCGATATCGGCGACGGTTTTGCCGTTCAGGTCACCGAGCAGGGAAATGACCATTCCTGGTTTTTGCCAGATCACCCGATCCTTGCTTTCGTAATCGGCCACGAGGTTTTCGAAATTGCCGGAGCCGCTTTTCGGCACCGGCCGTTCCGCACTCGTCGCCAGCGGCGGCGGTGTTTCGCGGGTCATGACCGGGGCATCGGAAGCGGGCGGCGGCGTATCGCCCTGGCAGGCCCAAAAACCTGCTCCCACGAGAACGGCGGATAATATTTTGAAGACACGTATCATAGTGTGCGTTACTAAAACGCCGCAAAAGTAGGGAAGTTCGGCCAATGCGGGTTTCCCTTATCCATCATTGCCGGCTGTTTTTGGATGACTGCCCTTATAAACCGGACGATTAGCCCTGTATAGCCAGGTCAATGTGTTTTCCTGCCCCGGCAATCGACCCCGCACACTTTTTCGACTCGTCCGGAACAGAGCGGTATCTTTACGGACATATTGCTTCGCCAAACGTGACAAAGCCGGTTTTGACCACATATATCGCGCCCGCTGTGCGCCGCTGGGTAACGGGCGGTGCGGCCCCGGTACACTGCATCTTGTTTTTTGCCGCATTGTTGGTGGCGAGCATGCCTGTCTCGCCGTTTTTATTATCGATCAGCATGTGGGGACTGGTGTTCACTGCTTTTTGGCAGCTGGCGGCAGACGATCGCCGGGCGCAAAAAACACTGCATTGGGGCGCCATCCTGCGGCGTTCGTTTGGCTCGCTGTTCCGGCAGCCGGTGTACGCCTTATTTCTGTTTTTGCTCCTGCTGCCGGCCTTGAGCGGGCTGTGGTCGAATGATCAGGCGTACTGGCTGGAACGGACCCGCGTGCGCTTGCCGTTTTTGGTATTACCCTGGGTGTTCGCTAATATGCCCGCGTTGAGTCTGCGGCAATACCGGTTGGTATTGTATATCATGGTCTGGGTCATGGTGGTCCTGTGTGTCGGCGTCGGAGTAAATTATGCCCTGCACCGCGAGGCGATTCTTGAGGCCTTGCGCCAGGGGCGGTCGATCCCCGTGCCGCGCAACCACATCCGGTTCAGCTTGTTGCTGGCCACCGCCGTGCTGGCGGGCAGTTATTTGTGGCGGAACGGATTTTTTTGGCGCTTTCGTTGGGAGCGTAGCGCCCTGGCGGCTGCCACCGTTTTCCTGTTCATTTTCCTGCATTTTTTGTCGGTTCGCAGCGGATTAGTGTCGCTGTACGCCGCTTTATTGTTCACCCTGGCGCAATATATCTGGCATACCCGGCGCTGGCAGATGGGGCTGGCGGTAGTGCTGCTGCTGATCGCCACCCCCTGGGTGGCGCTTAAAACCTTCCCCAGCCTGGAACAAAAACTAGCCTATACCAAATACGACTGGGAACGGTATCAGGAAAATGAAGGCGGGTATTATTCCGACGCCGAGCGCTGGGTCTCGCTGAAATCGGGCTGGCTAATCTGGCGCGATCACCCCTGGCTGGGTGTAGGCGCCGGCGATTTGCCCGGGGCAACGATGCAGATCGTCCGCGAGCAATTCCCCGCTTACCAGGCACAGCCCAAACTGCCGCACAATCAGTTTTTGTACATTATGGCGGGCACCGGGCTGTTGGGACTGGGCTGTAGCATGTTGGCTTTTTTGTATCCCTTGTTTGCGGAACGAAACCGAAAGCAGTACCTTTTTGCCGCTTTCCAGGTGATGATCTTCACCTCATTCCTGGTAGAATACACGATCGAAACAGCCATGGGCGTCGCCTGGTATCTGTTTTATACGCTGTGGTTTATACAAATGGCATGCAAGCAAAAAAATCCTACGGACAACATTTCCTGAAAAACGACCAGATTGCCGCGCGCATCGCCGGCAGCCTGCGCCAGGCCGAATCCACCGGCCGCGTACTGGAAGTGGGCCCCGGCACCGGCATGCTGACCAAACACCTCCTCTCGACCAACTCTTATACGGTGTATGCCGTAGAAGCCGACCGCGATATGGTGGCTTACCTGGAACTCCATTACCCGGCGTTGCGCGAACATCTTATCTTCAAAGATTTTCTGGATTTTAATCCCATCGAGCTGTTCGATGGACACAACTTTTGCCTGATCGGCAATTTTCCTTATAATATCAGTACCCAAATCCTTTTTAAACTCCTCGACTACCGGCAATGGATACCTGAAATGGTGGGCATGTTTCAAAAAGAAGTGGCCGACCGCATTGTGTCGGGGCCGGGTAGTAAAGTGTACGGCATTACCAGCGTGCTGACCCAGGCGTTTTACCGCGCCGAATACCTGTTCACCGTTGAACGCGGCTCGTTCCATCCGCCACCCAAGGTGCTGTCGGCCGTCATCCGCCTCACCCGCAAGGAAAATTTTGAACTGGGTTGCAGCGAAAAACTGTTTCGCCAGATCGTAAAAACCGCCTTTAACCAACGTCGGAAAATGCTGCGCAACTCGCTCAAACCCTTTTTCCCGGCGGAAACCCTGATGACCGACCCTTTCTTCGAAAAAAGACCCGAGGTGTTGGACTGGGAGGCATATGTGCGCCTGGCGCAGGCTGTGGAAAAAACCATCCCATAGATGACTATGAAAAACGAAACCCCCACCTATTTCGATCTCGTATATGCCGTCGTTCGGCAAGTGCCTAAAGGCCGGGTAACCACTTATGGCGCCATAGCAGACTTCCTGGCGCTGGGGGCTTCCCGCATGGTCGGGTGGGCGCTGAATAACTGCCGGCCCGGCGACGGCGTGCCAGCGCACCGCGTGGTGAATCGAAAAGGTGAATTGAGCGGCCGGCATCATTTTTCCACGCCAACCCTTATGCAGGAATTGTTGGAGGCGGAGGGCGTACGCGTGGAAGCAGATCGCGTGGCTGAGTTCAAAGCCTTGTATTGGCACCCGCAGGAAGGATTGGGCGAGGATTGGGAGCCTTTTTGACCATCTGGGGAAACTTCGCCCTATCCCAATATTTTCCTTTTTATTGGCAATAACCTGTAAACAGATACCTGTCGGATATTACCGTCCCGTTATTCCTCGATGCCTCCCAGATGGATATGTTTGGGCGCTTTCAATAGGGCAAGAACATTCCGGATCGAAAAGCGTTTGAATAAGAGGGTTGAAGCAATTCACAGTCGATCAAAAAAATGACTATGCATTACTTAAGGCTATCCATTCTCATTACAACGCTATTGTTTTTATTGCTTCTGCTTTCCGGCCTGTGGCCAGATTCCTGGATCATGGGTGTAAGCATAGTGTTCACCCCGGCCCTGATCCTCTTGTTGGTTGTTGGCATACTCCGTTCCCCGGGCGTTAACTCCGATCCGCCGCCGCGCAATAAGTGGTACCACTTTTAAGAACTGGCCGTATCGGCCCGCCGGTTGCCTTCTTTTCCCTTACCGCTTCGCTTTTTAAAATATTTGGCATCGACTACGAGCAAACCAAACGACTCGCCGTCCTCCTTTGTCGTCTTGGCGTGGTGTGCTCCGTGCGCGCGTAGTACGGCCCGGGAATATTCACTGTCCAGGTGGCGAAACCAATTGAACCGCCGGTGGATATACACGTCGTGAATGAGAAAATAGGTCAGCCCGTACAGCGAAATTCCAACGCCGATAAACAACACCCAAAAATGAGCTGAAAGGCCGCCGATCATATAGCAAATCATACTGGGGATGGCAAAAACGAGGAAAAACCGGTCGTTTTTTTCAAAAAATCCAGTCTTCTCGTGTTTTGGCTTGTGATGGTCTTCATGCCAGCTCCACAGCCAACCGTGCATCAGGTATTTATGCGTAAACCACGCCATAAACTCCATGCCGCCATAGGCCGCGAGCGTAATCAGGAGATAAATCAACCAGGTCATTGTCGTTCCGGATAGGTGATTTGGCATAAACAAAGGCATGGCGAGAAGGTTTACGGATCTCCAAACGTAGAAGGGGCCTCCGGCATCCACCCAATTTGTATTATTGGATGCCGAAGACCCCTACGGCGTATTTGAGGCTTTTGAGTTCAGTCTTACAGAATGGCCCTGTTTCTGCGCAATTCATCCCGAATATCCGGTTTCAGCCGGTCTGCTGCCTGGAGGAGCATGTTTTCATCAGATGGGAACGGAATGGGCCGGTTGCCAATGCGGCAAAGTGATTCTTCGCTAAGCGCGCGTTTATCGCCATGAAAAGTGGAAGCATAGTTTTCGAATCGAATCTCAGCGCTCAAATCGCGGGCGTCGATCCGGGAATTACCACTGGCTTCAACAACTTCCAACATGCCGGTCAACCGGGCGGCTTTAGTTTGGAATACCTCCAGGACATTTGCCCGGATCCGCACATAATGCGGCGTTTTTATGTCATTGCCGGCGGTGTCCTTTTTTACATTGCCCCGTTCATCCAACACATAGTCGAATCCGTCCTGAATTTCTTTTTCATCAAAATAGTTTCGCTCATTGACCCGTTCGGGACTGATCTCTACCTGCCGTATATTAAAGACAACCCGATAATCGACTGCCTGATTAGCAGCTGGGTTAATATGGAATATTTTCCACTCGGTGTTCAGGTCGGCAGCGCTGATGCTCAGCACCCGGTCTGCAAAATCACGCGGGAGAATTTTATCACTCTTGTTCCGGATCTCAAACGATATATGGGTGGTGCCCAGCGCCCTGGCATCCTGTAACAAGCGGTCTTTCTCCCTGTAATTTCGAAAATACCGCGCTTCGATATCTTTAAGCGTGTTGTAGGCTTCCCGTGCGGCCGGGCGATCGCCGTTTTCGGCACGTTGCAACAGGCTTTCCGCACACGAATACAGGTATTCCGCTGCCTTTTCCCTGCTTTGGCCTTCTAGTTTACCGATATCGACAAATTCAAATTTGGCCCGGTAGCCATCTTTAGAGCTCAGGGGCAACAAAGGGGCGATTTTATTTTGCCGGTCGCGAATTTGGCGGTGCAGGACATTAATGCGCTCCCAGTTTTCCGGACGCCCGTCGGCAATAAGCCGTTCGGCTGTATTCAAGTCGCGCGCCTGGGCTTTTTTAAACGCCAATTCAAGTCCCTGGACCAATTCGGTTTTCTTTTTGGGCTTGCCGCGGAGTTTACTGACGCAATAGGTGATGGCCTCGTCATAATCGCCACTTTCCAGGTATTTTTGAGCGGTGTGGCAGGCTGAAATGACGCAACTGAGCAGTAATGATGCAAACAAGAGAGCAGATAAACGAGTGTGAGCAAACATGGCTTCCGTTTTTTACGAATGTTTCCAAAATTTGACCGAAAGTTGCGCTGCGGATCGACATGCAATCATTTAAAAGATGTTACGGCAATCTCAAATTTTGTTAAGAAACTGAACAACCTGTAAATACCCGCAAACGAATTGCAAATTGGCCTTGCGGGCTAAATCACCGCAACATGGAAAAGATCACCGAACATCCATCCCGGCATCGTCATCTGGAGAAAATGACCGTGCGCGAATTGTTAACCAATATCAATGCGGAGGACCAAACGGTACCCCTGGCAGTAGAAAAGGCGATTCCGCAAATCGAAGCATTAGTGGAGGCTATCGTACCCAAAATGCGAGAAGGTGGTCGTCTGTTTTATATTGGCGCCGGTACCAGCGGCCGGCTGGGTATTCTCGACGCTTCTGAAATCCCGCCCACTTACGGCGCGCCGCCAGATTGGGTGGTCGGTTTGATTGCCGGAGGCGACCAAGCCATCCGGAAGGCGGTGGAAGGGGCGGAGGATAGTTCGACGCAGGCTTGGGAAGACTTGTCTGCTTATCAGATTGATGCGCAGGATGTGCTGATCGGTATTGCCGCTTCCGGCACAACGCCTTATGTGGTGCACGGCCTGCGCGATTGCCGGAGGCGCGGTATCACCACCGGATGTATTACCTGCAACCCCGGAGCGCCGGTATTGGAAGAGTCGGATTTTCCGGTACTAGTGGTTACGGGACCGGAATTTGTAACCGGAAGCACCCGCATGAAAGCCGGGACAGCTCAAAAACTGGTGCTCAATATGATCTCTTCTGCCGTAATGATTCGTTTAGGGCGCGTCCGTGACAACAAAATGGTAGATATGCAGCTGAGTAACATTAAGTTGGTCGATCGCGGTACCCGTATGGTCATGCAAGCAACCGGTCTTGAATACGAGCCGGCTCGATCTCTTCTCCTGGACAAAGGGAGCGTGCGTGCAGCGGTAGATGCTTATTTGCAACAACAGGGGTTTTGATCTGCTGCGGCACTATCCGGCTTGCTGCTCTGCCGCATAGGCTGCAGCCCCGATGATACCCGCATTATTGAGGAATTGTGCCGGTACAACCCGCACTTTTAGTGTGAGCAAATCCCGGAAGGAGTCGAAGAATTTACTTTCCCCGCCACCCAGGATGATCAGGTCGGGGGAAAATAAAAATTCGAGATGCAGCAGATATTCATTAAACCGTTCAGCCCACTCTTTCCTGCTGATTTTCAGGCGTTCGCGAGCGCCGGACGAGCAGTATGCTTCGGCGGGTTTGTTGTTTTTCCAGATCAGGTGGCCCAGTTCGGTGTTGGGCACTAACATACCCTTGTAAAATAAAGCCGTACCCAGGCCGGTACCAATAGTGATGAGAAATACAAGCCCCTGCTCTCCCTTCCCGGCGCCAAACCGCATCTCGGCCATGCCGGCCGCGTCGGCGTCATTGGTGGCATACACACTGACTCCACTCACTTTTCCAAAGGTTTTTTCGATATTAGTGCCAATCCAGTGTTTGTCAATATTTGCTGCTGAATGTGCCACACCGTTTTTAACAATAGAAGGGAAGCCGCAGCCGACAACACCCTTGTAATTAAAAAATTCGACGATTTCTGCAAATGCCCCGGCCATGGCTGCCGGCGTGGATGGTTGGGGTGTGGGCACGCGAAATCGCTCGCCATGCAGTTTGCCATGCTGAATATCGACCAGCGCACCTTTTATGCCCGATGCGCCGACGTCTATGCCTAAAATGGATTTCATATCGAATGTTTGGTTTGGGGATTAGGTTGGGTGCAAGTAGATGGTTGATCGAGTAAACCGGTAAGGCATTTATTCTTCCGGGATTACTTCTTCCAACACTTCATCTTCACCCGTCTCGCTTTCCAGGGCTTTACGCTTACGGCGTTCCAACGAGTTGGCGTGCATTTCCAGGTATTCATTCCGGTTTCGTATGATATCAGCGGCGAGAAAAAGCGCCCGGATAAAGGAGGATTCGTCCGCTTCTCCTTTGCCGGCGATATCGTATGCCGTGCCGTGGTCGGGCGAGGTGCGAACGGAGGCTAATCCGGCGGTATAATTCGTGCCTTCGCCGAACGACAAAGCCTTAAACGGCACCAGACCCTGATCGTGAAACATAGCCAGCACACCGTCAAATTTATGGAATTGCCCCGAGCCGAAGAAGCCGTCGGCCGGGAAAGGGCCAAATGCCAGCACGCCTTTTTCTTTGGCTTGCTCGATGGCCGGGCGGATAAGCGCGTCGTCTTCCGTGCCGATGGCGCCTTCGTCCCCGGCATGAGGGTTGAGTCCCAAAACGGCGATCGTAGGCCGTTCGAGGTTAAAATCGATCTTCAGGGTTTCGGACAGGATCAGGATCTTGCGCAAAACCCGTTCCGTGGTAATCGCCGCGGCCACTTCCCGGATCGGCAAGTGATTGGTGACTACCCCGATGCGCAAATTGTCGGACACCATCAGCATCAGGGAATCTTTTGCCCCAAATTCGCTTGTGATATATTCGGTATGACCTACAAATGGGAAGTCGGCCATTTGCATGGCCTTCTTGTTGATGGGTGCGGTCACTAACGCATCAATTTCACCGGCTTTCAGGTCCTTCACGGCCCGTTCGAGCGCCAGATAGGCACACTTCCCGCTAACATCAGTGGGTTTGCCCAGTGTGATGTTGACATTGTCCTGCCAGCAATTGATGACGTTAATGCGCTCGGTCTGCGCCTCATTGGCGGATTGAATAGGGTAGAACTGTATATTGTCCTGGGTAATAATATTCTTGTGGTAAGCCACCACTTTGGTGCTGCCATATATGATAACCTGGAATGCTTTGCCCGCATTTTTCATCGCCAGGGCTTTCAGAATGATCTCCAGGCCAATGCCGTTAATGTCGCCACAGGTAATCCCAATGGTAATATTTTCCATAGTCAATGTTGAATGTGGTTAATGTGGTTAATGAGATTAATGTGGTCAATATGGTCAATATGGTCAATGTGGTCAATATGGTCAATGTG
>JBGARJ010000014.1:0-132699 GCA_044230315.1 Saprospiraceae bacterium | reverse complement strand
CAACGAGCAGATCAAAAATGCCGTGGTCAGCCACAAAGCCCTCATCGAAAGCGACCTGGCCGAACAACGCGAACAAATCCTCGCCAGCCTCGAAAAAGGCCAGGTGCTCGAAGGGATCGTCAAAAACATCACCGACTTCGGCGCATTCCTCGACCTGGGCGGCGTCGACGGCCTGCTGTACATCACCGATATCAGCTGGGGCCGCATCGGCCACCCGAGCGAAGTGCTGCAACTCAACCAGCGCATCAACGTGGTGGTGCTCGACTTTGACGAGAACAAAAAACGCATCAGCCTCGGCCTCAAGCAACTTACCCCGCACCCCTGGGAAGTGTTGCCGGCCGACATCACCGAAGGCGCCATGGTTACCGGCCGCGTGGTCAATATCGAAGACTACGGTGCATTCGTGGAAATCATGCCCGGCGTGGAAGGCCTCATTCACATCAGCGAGATCAGCTGGGGCAACCAGAGCGTGAACGCCAAGGAGTTCTTCAAAATGGGTCAGGAAGTGGAAGCCCGCGTGGTAACTATCGATCGCGGCGACCGCAAAATGTCGCTCTCGATCAAACAACTTACCGCCGACCCCTGGAGCGAAATCGACGAGCGCTTCCCCGCAGGCAGCCGCCATACCGGCACCGTGAAAAACATGACCAACTACGGCATCTTCGTCGAACTCAGCGAAGGCGTGGGCGGCATGGTGCACATCAGCGACCTGAGCTGGACCAAGCGCTACGCACACCCCAGCGAGTTCACCAAAGTAGGCGACTCCATTGAGGTGATCGTGCTCGACGTCGACAAAGACAAGCGGCAGATCAGCCTGGGCCACAAGCAGACGGAAGAGAACCCCTGGGACGCTTTCGAAGCCATCTTCCCGGTAGGTTCCTACCACGAAGCGACGGTGGTGAAACGCGACGACAAAGGCGCCACCTTCCAGATGCCGCACGGCCTCGAAGCATTCGCTCCTGCCAAACACATCCGCAAGGAAGACGGCCAGGTGGTGGAACCCGGCGAGACCCTGACGGTAAAGGTCATCGAATTCAACAAAGAAGACCGCCGCATCCTGGTGTCGCACACCCGCTACGTGGAAGATTTGAAATACAAGGCCGAAGCCGCCGTGAAAGCGGAAAAAGCCAAAGAAGAAGGCGAAACGCAATCCGTTATCGCCGACGTACAGAAGAAAGTCGAGAAAGAAACGCTCGGCGACCTCGCAGCCCTGGCCCAACTGAAAGAACAGTTCGGCACAGACGATACGAAAGAATAACGACAGCGACTTTTATACGATGATAAATCCCCCGCCGGCATGTTCCGGCGGGGGATTTTTATTGGTCCCATCGACCCTATCCCACTTCTGCGCGCAACACCTCCAGCGGCGGCTTCCGCACTACTTCGCGGCTGTTGAGCAATCCGATAGCCACCGTGATCAGGGTGATCACCCCGAAGGTCAGCGCCAGGGGCCACCAATCGGGTTGGAAGGGTATCTTGAAAGCGAAATGTGCCAGCGCCCAGGCGCCTGCTACCGACAGGCCCACGCCGGCCAGGCAGGCCAAAGCGCCCAGCAGCAGGTACTCGAGCGCAATGATGCGCAGGATCACCTTGCGCGACGCACCCAGCGTGCGCAGCAACACGCTCTCCCGGATACGCGCGAACTTGCCCTGGTAGATCGAACTGAGCAGCACCAGCAAGCCCGTCAGGATGCTGAACAAGGCCATGAACCGGATCACAAACGAGACTTTATTCAGCACCTCGTCGACCGATTTCAGGATCTGCGTCAGGTCGATCGCCGATATATTGGGGTAGCGCTGCACCAGCTCAGACTGGAACGCGGCCGACTGCTCGGCGCTGTTCACCCGCGACACGATGACGTGAAACTGCGGCGCCGGTTCGAGCACGCCTTGGGGGAACAGGACCAGAAAGTTGGTTTGCACCCGGCTGAAGTTCACTTTGCGCACGCTGCCGACTACCGTTTCAAGGCGGGTGCCTTGCACATTGAACACAATTTTGGTGCCCACGCCGGCGTGCATGTCGCGCTGCAGGTTGTCGGAGATGGAAATCTTGATCGGTTGCCCGGGTTGGTGCACGCCCTCCCATTGGCCATCGATGATCTCTTCGGTATCGATGAGCGTGTCGCGGAAAGTGACGCGGTACTCGTGGTCCCACACCCAACGGCGCAGCGCTTTGGCGGAGTCGGCCTCGTCCTGCATTTTAGTACGGCCGTCGATGCTTTCCAGGCGCATGGTCACGATGGGCACCTGTTGCAGGAGCGGCATGTTGTGCGCCCGCACCATGGCGGCTACCGTGTCTTTCTGGCTGGTTTGGATATCGAACAATACCATGTTGGGCTGGTTGCCGCTGCCCGAAAATTCCACCTGCCGCAACAGCAGGTTTTGGATCAGGAACAGGGTGGAGAGCAGCATGGTGCCCAATCCGATCGTGACTACCAGTAACACCGTCTGGTTTTCGGGGCGGAACAAATTGGCGATGCCCTGTCGCCACACATACGACCACCCTTTCGGGAAAAAACGCCGCAACAACACCATCAGCAAACGCGCCACCCCAAACAGCAACAAGAACGCGGCGGCAATGCCGCCCATAAACCACAGCGTCTCCTTCCAGTCGCGGATCAGCCACCAGGTAAACCCGAAGATTGCCGCCGCGATCAGGGTAAATACGCCCCAGCGCAACCAGCGATTCACCGTCTCCTGCTCGCCATAGGAGGCGCGCAGGGTACGCAGGGGAGAGGTTCTCAAAATGCCCGACAGCGGCAGCAGCGCAAACAAAATGGCCACCGACACTCCCAGTAAAACGCCTTGCGCCGCCGAAACCGCCGAAAAATCGGTGCTCACGTTGTCGATCGGCAACAGGTCTTTGGTCACCCAGGGCAGTAGTTTCTGGATCAGCGAACCCAGCGCAGCGCCCAACAAAGCGCCCAGCAAGCCAATGCCGGCCACCTGCGCCAGATACACGTAAAACGCCTTCCGGCCGCTGGCGCCCAGGCAGCGCAAGATGGCCACCGTAGGCAATTTGTCTTTGATATAAATGTGTACGGCGCCGGCCACTCCAATGCAACCCAGCAGCAGCGCAACAAACCCCACCAGGTTGAGAAAGGTGGAAAAGTTGCCGAAGGCTCGCCCGATGCCTTGTTTGTTGGTCTCCACCGTCTCCCAGTCGAGATTGGCCTTTTGCAGCGGTTTTTCCAGACGGCTGACCAACGAATCGAGGTCGCGCATAGCCGGTATTTTGAAATAATACTGATACCAGATCCGGCTGCCTTTTTGCACCAGCCCGGTCGAGTCGAGCCACTGCATCGGGATAAAGGCCACCGGGGCGATGGCCGAACCGATGCCCGCCCGCCCGGGGCGCGAGAGGAGATCGCCTTCGATCTGGAACGATTGCGTGCCGATCTGTATCGTGTCGCCGGGTTCTACGCCGAATTGCAACATCAGGCCGTGTTCCACCAGCGCTTTTTTGCCATGTTCCTGGTATTGTTGCCAGGCCTGCTCGGGCAGGCTTTTCCAGGTGCCGAAAAACGGGTATCCCGGGTCGGCGGCCCGCACGTTGGTAAGGCGGGTGCCGTTGCTTTTGGGAAAATACGCCATGTTCAGCAGGTTGAACACCCGGGCCTCCCGGGCGCCCGGTACAGCCATCACCTGCGCCAACAGCGAATCGGGCAGCGGCTGATTGCCCTGGATGACGAGGTCGGCGCCCAGGAGGCTCTTGGCTTCGCGATCGATGTCGCCCGTAAGGTTGACGCTGAACGACCGCACGGCCGTCAGCGCGGCGATGCCGGCCACAATGGCCGAGATAAACAACAGGAGGCGGGCGCGGTTGCGGCGGCTGTCGCGCCAGGCCATTTTCAGGATAAAAGACATGCTTCGTACGGGCGGTTGGCTGAAAGCGGGTGGGGCAGCCCCGGCATTTGGAACCTAAACAGCCGGAACGGCAGGCCGTTTAGCAAGGCTGTGTTTTTTCGATAGAGCAGGACATATGCCGGACGAAACCTACGCTTTGCGGAACGCCATGAAACCCATCAGCAACAGCACGCCAAAGGTAATGCACATATCCGCCACATTGAAAATGCCCGTGCGCAGCTCGTTGACGCCCAGGATCATGAAGTCGGGCACGCGGCTGTCGTGGAAGATCCGGTCGATCAGGTTGCCCATGCCGCCGGCAAAAATGAGCGCCAGCGACGACACCTGCAGCCAGTGCAACTGCTGCGCAGCCCGGATCATATAGGCCAGCAACAACAGCAACATCGCGGTCGGAAGGACATTGAACAGCCAGAACCGCGCCGGATCGGGCCAATCGGCGCCCAGGCTCATGGCTGCGCCGGTGTTTTCCGCATATTCCAGCCGGAACGTGTCGTGGTAGTACGAAATGGCATCGCGGTGCGCCAGGTGCACTTTGGCCAGATTTTTTGTAACGCGATCGCAGCCGATGGCGGAGAGGGCGATCAGGCAAAAAAGGAAAAGTTTGATGCGTGCTTTCATAAGCTGTTGTTGCGGTCATTGAACCAGGGTCCAAAGTACCTGGTGATCGTCGAGGTACGCCACCACGCCGAAGCTTTTCTTCCAGAACAGGTTGGCGCCCTGAATTTCGGGCTTGGGGTCGCTGTACACATCGGTCAGTGTTTGTCCGTGGACGATCAACTCGTCGTCGTGTGTATGATTATCCACCTGGTACAGCGTAATATCCCCCGGCTCGGCATTGCGCAAATCGGTGATGATGGTGACATGTCCGAATCCATCTGCTTGGTTGCTATAGAAATGGTTCAGGGAAACCCCGATGTTTTCAAAAAAGTCGGCTTCGCGGTAATCGGAGCCGTAGTGCTCGTTGTAAATATTGATCGAATAATCGATGGCAAACGAATCGGCCGAAAGCATGCGGGCCACCAGCCGGGTTAGTTGAAAATACATGCGTGTAGTGTCATTCGGGTCGTTGGAGCAGGGGATGTCGATAAAATGCGACGGTCCCACAAGGGTATCCAGTTGGGTGAGCACGAAGGTTTTGGTTTCGCCGCTTTCCGAACGGAAGGTACGGGTGAGCGGGCGGTGGAAGTAGGCTTCGGGCAGCCATGCTGCCGTTTGCGCCGACCAGGTCAATGTGCCGAGGTGGTGGTCATACGCGGGGCACGTTGCGGTCTTGTGGCAAGCGGGCAGAAAGGGCGCGGCGGCAAACAGGAACAACAAACGCGGGAGATAGCAAGCGGAGCGCATGGAGTCGTTTTTCAGTGTCATATTTTACAATAGTCCGGTACATTTTGCTGTTGGCGAGAGCGCCAACAGCGGCATTTCGTTGAAAATCAAGCCTTAACGCCGTTGTTGGCTTCCTCGCCAACTACATGCTCCACGCTTCATTTTCAGCGGTTGGCTAAAACCTGCCGGACTATGTCATTTTGGCCAGCCAAAAATAAGACGCCTGGCGCCCGCCTTCCAAATATCGGCGGCGTATTTCGCCCAAAGAGCCGGGCATTTCGCGCCATCTGCTCAAATTTTCTTTTTTTCGCCCTAAAAAATACGTCGCATGGCCAAACTCAACCGCCGTTCGTTCCTCCAGAAAGCCGCTCTCGCCGGCGCAGCGCTCAGTGTGCCGAATTTAGACGCAGCCGAAAATGCAACCGCCGCCACCCGAAGCGGCACGCCGCGCGCATTTAAATCCAAAATCGGTTTGGGCTTTATCGGCACCGGCCTGCGCGGGCAGGACCACGTGGGCGAAGCGCTCCTCCGCAACGACTGCGAAGTGGTCGCCATCGCCGATCCCGACCCCCGCATGGTGGCCGATTGCCTGAAACGCATCCAATCGGCCAACCAACCCAGGCCGGCCGTGTACGACCAGGGCGATTTCGATTACCTGCGCCTGCTGGAAGACAAAAATGTGGACGCCGTGGTGATCGCCTCGCCCTGGGAATGGCACTCGCAACAAGCCATAGCCGCTATGAAAGCCGGCAAATACGTGGCCACCGAGGTATGCGGCGGTTTTTCGCTCGACGAATGCTGGCAACTCGTCAACACCCACGAAGCCACCGGCGCCCACCTGATGTTCCTGGAAAACGTGTGCTACCGCCGCGACGTGATGGCCGTGCTGCAAATGGTGCGCCAGGGCCTGTTCGGCGAACTCCTGCACCTCGAAGGCGGCTACCAGCACAACCTGCGCGGCGTAAAGTTCAACGACGGCGTAACGCCGTATGATTCGGGGGTGGAATTTGGTGCAAAAGGCTTTTCGGAAGCCAAATGGCGCACCAAACACTCGGTGTACCGCAATGGCGATCTCTACCCCACCCACGGCTTCGGACCCCTCGCCATGATGACCAACATCAACCGCGGCAACCGCATCCTTTACCTGACATCCACCGCCAGCAAAACGCGCGGCCTGCACGAATATATCGTCAACCACCCCAAGGGCGGGCCCAACCACCCCAATGCCGCCGTGCAGTTCAACCTCGGCGACGTGGTGACCACCATCCTCAAAACCGCCAACGGCGAAACCATGCTCCTCTCGCACGATACCGGCCTGCCGCGACCCTATTCCCTGGGCTTCCGCGTACAGGGCACCAAGGGCATCTGGATGGACGTGAACAAAAGCCTCCTGCTCGAAGGCCAGACGAAACCGTACGTGTGGGAAGAGGCCCAGGCCTGGCTCGACCGCTACGACCATCCGCTCTGGCGCCGCTACGGCAACGAGGCGCAGGGCGCCGGCCACGGCGGGATGGATTATTTCGTGTTCCAGCACTTCGTCGAATGCGCCAAACAGAACATCGCCCCGCAGATCGACGTATACGATGCCGCTACCTGGCTGGCCATCACCCCGCTGAGCGAAGCCTCCATCGCCACCGGCAGCAGCCCCCAGGCCTTCCCCGATTTTACGCGCGGCCGCTGGACGGAGCGCCAACCGGATTTCGCCTTTGGCGACGCCTTTTAAACCACCCTGTTTGAGTACTTGTTATACCGGATGCGGACGGGTATTCCGCCCGGTCCACTTTCATCGATCAATCCCTGTCGTGCCATGGAAAAACACTATACCAACGGCGACATCACCGTCGTCTGGAAACCGGACATCTGTCAGCATTCCACGCTGTGCTGGCGTCAACTCCTTCAGGTTTTCGATCCCCGGAAACATCCGTGGGTAAACATGGAAGGTGCTGATAGCGAAACAATTATAGCCCAGGTGGAACGTTGCCCTTCGGGGGCCTTGTCGTGGTTCCGGAACACGGATGCGGAAAATAAGTAGGGGCGCCTGTTCGGGTGCGCAATTCTGAAAATCCGGGCCTTCGAAATCTTTTTACTTTCGCCGCATGAAAATATTCTGTATTGGCCGCAATTACGTCGATCACGCCAAGGAACTCAACAACCCCGTTCCCGCCGAGCCGCTCATCTTTATGAAGCCGCCCACGGCGCTCGTGGTCAACAACAAACCGTTTTTTTACCCCGATTTCACCCAAGACCTGCACTACGAAGGCGAAATTGTCTTGCGGGTGTGCAAAAACGGTCGCGCCGTACAGCCGGAGTTTGCGCGGCGCTATTACGACGCCGTAGCATTCGGGATCGATTTTACCGCCCGCGATTTGCAGGACAAGGTCAAACAAAAAGGCCATCCCTGGGAAATTGCCAAGGGTTTCGACCACTCCGCACCGGTGAGTAAATGGATGCCGTTGGCCGAACTTCCCAATTTGCAGGACATCCATTTTCAATTGAAAAAGAACGGCGACGTGGTGCAGGACGGCCACACGCGCGACCTGATCTTCCCGTTCGACACCCTGATCGTGCATATTTCACGGTATTTCACGCTTCAGAAAGGCGACCTGATCTTCACCGGCACGCCGGCCGGTGTGGGGCCCGTACAAATCGGCGATACGCTCGAAGGCTGGATAGAAGGAAAATTGATGATAACTTGTGCGGTCAAATAGTTTTCCGATCAACTTAATTGTTTGCCTACCATGCGAATCCGGATACTCCCTGTTCTGTTGTTCCTGTTGCCCGCGGGCGGCGCCTGCGCGCAATCGCCCGTGCCTGCCCCGGCGCAAAGCGGCGCCATCCTCGTGCTCGGCGCCACCGCCCATTTGGGCAACGGCCAATCGGTGCCCAACAGCGCTATCGCTTTTGAAAAAGGCAAGCTGACCCTCGTGGCCGACGCCACCACCATCCGCCTCGACCGCAGCAAATTTGCCAAGATTTACGATGCCGCCGGCAAACACGTGTACCCCGGTTTTATCGCCACCGACACCCGGCTGGGCCTCGTGGAGATCGAAGCCGTGCGCGCCACGCAGGATTTTGCCGAATCGGGGAGTATGAATCCCAATGCGCGCGCCATAGTGGCCTACAATACCGACTCCGACGTACTGCCCACCGTGCGCTCCAACGGGGTGCTGCAGGCGCAGGTGGTGCCCGCCAGCGGCCTGCTTTCGGGTTCCTCTGCCGTGGTGCAGCTCGACGCGTGGAACTGGGAAGACGCCGCCATTCGCGCCGACGACGGCGTTCACCTCAACTGGCCAACGCGTCAACCGCGGCGGCGCTTCGGCCCGCCCCGCCGCAACCCTGACCAGCAACCGGAGGATTCGTACGACAAAACCCTGGAAGACCTGCATCGCTTTTTCGGCGAAGCCCGGGCGTATTGCCAAAAACCGGCCCCCGAAGCGAAGAACCCGCGTTTTGAAGCCATGTGCGGTATTTTCAGCGGCAAGCAAAACCTGTACATCCATACCAACGACGCCAAAACCATGCAGGAAGCCGTGCTGTTTGCCGAGCAATACGGCGCCCGGCCCGTGCTCGTCGGCGCATCGGATGCCTGGATGGTCACCGATTTTCTCAAGGCGCACCAGGTGCCGGTGTTGCTGGCCGAACCGCAGCGCCTGCCCGCCCGCGAAGACGAAGACTACGACCAACCTTATAAAACCGCCGCAGCCCTGCACGCCGCCGGCATTCCCTTCGTACTTACCGGCAACGGCGGCTGGCGCCAGCGCAACCTGCCCTTCGAAGCGGGCCAGGCCGTGGGCTTCGGGCTGCCTTACGAGGCCGCCGTGCAGGCCATCACGCTCAGCCCGGCCGCCATCATGGGCATCGGCGGCAGCACCGGCTCGCTCGAAGTAGGCAAAGACGCCACGCTGTTCATCAGCGAAGGCGATGCGCTCGACATGCGTACCTGCCAGGTGACGGCGGCGTTCATCCAGGGGCGCGAGATCAGCCTCGACAACAAGCAAAAAGAACTGTACCGGCGCTTTGAGGAGAAGTACAAGCGGCAGTGAGCGAACGGAGATCAAAAAACATATTCACTGCTAATCCTGTTAAAAACTGCCAATTCTCAACCCTTTTGCCGATTCGTTCGTTCTTATCGAGATTTTTCCTGCAAATTTGGGGTTCGGTGCCCGGTGCATGCTCTTTGCACCGTGCACCGAACCTGTCTTCTGAAAAGTTAAGCACCCGTTTCCCATGCAACGCGACAACTATAGCCTGCTCATCGAGAAACTCGACGGTTTCATCCGCAAATTTTACATCAACCAATTGCTCCGCGGCTCGCTCTACACCGTAGGTGCGGTATTGGGGTTGTTTATCCTGTTCAACGTACTGGAGTATTATTTCTACTTCGGCACGGGCGTGCGCACGGCCATGTTCTGGGGCTTCCTCCTCATATCCGGAACCGCCCTATACAAATGGGTGGCGCTGCCTTTGATGCACTATTTCCACCTCGGCCAGATCATCAGCCATGAACAGGCGGCACAGATCATCGGCAACCATTTCGGCGACGTGCAGGACAAACTGCTCAATATTCTTCAATTGAAACAGCAGTCGTCCAACAATGCGATCTATGCCGACCTGATCAACGCATCCATCAATCAGAAGAGCAACGAGATCAAACTGGTGCCGTTCCAGGCCGCCATCGACCTGCAGAAAAACCGCAAGTACCTGCGCTACGCGTTGCCGCCGGTGCTGTTGTTCCTGTTCCTGCTTCTCGGCGCGCCCAATATCATCCGCGACGGCACCATGCGGCTTTGGAACAGCACCAAAAAATTTGAAAAACCCGCGCCGTTCCAATTCGAGGTCAATACCAACGAATTGAAGGCCGTGCAGTTTTCCGACTTCGTACTGAAAGTCGGCGTCAAGGGCAATGTGCTGCCCAACGACATGTTCATCGACCTCGGCAACGTACAATACCGGCTCAGCAAAGACGCCCCCAACCAGTTTTCCTATACATTTACGAACGTACAGAAAGACACCGAGTTCAAACTGTATGCCGGCGGCGTCGAAAGCACCGAATACACCCTCGAAGTGGTGCGCCGGCCGAGTATCCTGTCGTTCAACGTCAAATTGCATTTCCCCGAATACATCGGCCGCCCCGGCGAAGAACTCTCGAACGTAGGCGACCTGGTGTTGCCGCAGGGCACCAATATCAACTGGGTGTTCAATGCCCAATACACCGACAATCTCAACCTCCGTTTCGGCAGCGAATCGGAAGTCATGTCCAAACGCTTCGACGACGAACTCTTCTCCTTCAGCCGCCGCGCCCTGAAGGACGAACCCTATAAAATATTCATCAGCAACCAGCAGTTGCCCAATGCCGACTCGGTGACCTACACCATCACCGTGATTCCCGACCTGCATCCCCAGATCGGCGTGCAGGAATTCCGCGACAGCACCGACCGCCGCCAACTCTTCTTTGCCGGCGACGCCTCCGACGACTACGGCCTCGTCAACCTCACGTTCAACTACCAGATCAAAAAAGCCAAAGGCGGGCAAATGCCGCTCCAGACGGTCAAAATTTCCAAACCTGCCGGCAAACAAATCCAGTACGACTACAACTGGAATCTTCGGAACCTGGAACTCAACCCGGGCGATGAATTATCCTATTATTTCGAAGTGTTCGACAACGACGGCGTCAACGGCAGCAAAAGCGCCCGCACCAACGTGATGCAGTGGCGCATGCCCACCCTCGACGAATACCGCAAGGAACAGTCCCAATCGGCCGAGGAAATCCAGCGCGAGCTCGAAAAAGCCCTGCGCGAAAGCGCCAAGGTCCAGGAAGAAATGAAAAAACTGCGCAGCAAAGTGTTGCAGCAGAAAGAACTCGACTGGCAGTCGCGCAAAGAGATGGAAAAACTGCTCGACCGCCAGAAACAGCTGCAGGACCAGATCGAACAGGCCAAGCAAGACTTCGACGAGAGCAAAAAAATGCAGCAGGACTTCGATCAGCAGAAGAACGAAGAGCTGATGGAAAAACAGGAGCAGCTGCAAAAACTGTTCGATGAAACGGTGTCCGAAGAGATGAAAAAACTCATGGAAGACATCCAGAAGCTGCTGCAGGAGATGAACAAAGACGAGATGCTCGACCAGATGGAAAAAATGCAGATGTCGAACGAAGAGATGAACAAACAACTCGACCGGCTGCAGGAACTGTACAAACAGCTGGAAGTGGAGAACATGCTCCAGCAGCAGATCGACCAACTGGAAGAATTGGCCAAGGACCAGGATAAATTGTCGGAAGATACCGAAAACGGCAGCAAACCCGACGATCAACTGCAGAAAGAACAGGAAGATCTCAATAAAAAAATGGACGATCTCAAAGATAAACACGATGAGATGCTCCAGAAAAATGATGCGTTGAAGCGTCCGGAAAAGATCGAAGACAACAAGCAGGAGATGCAGGATATCCAGCAGGATATGAAAGATGCCAAGCAGGACCTGAACCAGAAGCAGAAACAAAACGCCGGCAAGAAGCAGAAAAAGGCGGCCAATAAAATGAAAAACCTGGCCAACCAGATGAAACAGGCGCGCCAGGCCGGCGAGCAGGAGCAAATGGAAGAGGATATCGCCATGTTGCGCCAATTGCTCGAAAACCTGATCGGCCTGTCGTTTGCCCAGGAGCAAAACATGAAGGATTTTGCCAACACCTCCGTCAACACACCGCGCTACGTCGACCTCACCCAGCAGCAATTCAAGGTCAAAGACGATTTCAAACTGGTGGAAGACAGCCTGCAGGCGTTGGCCAGTCGCAATTTCCAGATCGAAGGGATCATCACCGAAAAAGTGGCCGATATCAAAGAAGCCCTGAAATACAGCCTCGACGACCTGGAAGAACGCCAGGTCACCTCGGCCAGCGAATACCAGCAGCGCACGATGAAAGGCTTCAACGACCTGGCGCTGATGCTCTCCGAAGTGATGAACCAGATGCAACAACAAATGGCCAGCGGCCAGCCCGGCAGCGGCAGTTGCTCCAAACCCGGCGGCACCGGTCAGGGCAAATCGGGCAAGGTGCCCATGGACAAGATCACCAAAGGCCAGGGCGATCTGAACCAGCAGATGAAAGACCTGAAAGAACGCCTCGAAAAAAGCAAAGGCCAGGGCCAGGGCGGGCAAAGCAAGGAATTTGCCCAAATGGCCGCCAAACAGGCCGCGCTGCGCAACGCCCTGCGCGAATTGCAAAAACAAAAACAAGAACAAGGCAAAGGCGCCAAAGGCCTCGATAATATCATGGACAGCATGGATAAGATCGAAACCGACCTGGTAAACAAGCGCCTGACCAATGAAATGCTCAAGCGCCAGCAGGATATCCTCACGCACCTGCTTGAAGAAGAACGCGCCGAACGCGAACAGGAACAGGACGACCAGCGCCAGGCGCAAACGGCCAAGCAGCAACAGGCCAAATTACCCCCGGCACTGGAAGAATACCTGAAAAAACGCCGCGCCGAAGTAGACTTGTTCCGCACCGTATCGCCCGCGCTCAAACCATACTACAAACAACTCGTGGAAGAATACATCAAGGGCGTCGGCCAATAAATAATCCGCAGGCCAAGCACCGCCCTTCGCTTCATCAAATAGGCTGTCGCATAAGGGTTTTGCGTAGGATATTTCAACAAAGCGGCACGGAGGAACAGCGAAAATGCGCTCTTCCTCCGTGCCGCTTTGTTGAAATATTACCGCACGTTCCGCAAAGCGACCTTATCAGACGGCCGCCTTCTTTTCGGATGCCGGAAGATGCCGTCAGGTGGGTTTTCCTGCAACCACTACCACGATTTCGCCCTTTACTTCCTTGGCCGAAAAATGGCTTTTCAACTCCGCCAGCGTGGCCGTTTTTACTTCCTCATGCAATTTACTCAACTCGCGGGCCACGCAGGCCGGGCGGTCGGCGCCGCATACGGCGATCAGCTCATCGAGGCATTTGACCAGGCGGTACGGCGATTCGTACAGCACAAACGTGTACGGCAGTTCGCCCAGAAACCGCAGCCGCGTCTGCCGGCCCTTTTTGTGCGGCAAAAAGCCATCGAAATGGAAGGTGTCGCAGGGCAGCCCGCTGGCCACCAGCGCGGGTACAAATGCGGTGGGGCCGGGCAGACATTCCACGCGTACACCCTGCCGTACGCAGGCGCGCACCAGTAAAAAACCGGGGTCGCTGATGCCTGGGGTGCCGGCATCAGAGATGAGCGCCATCGTGGCGCCACCGGCCAGTTCGGCGGTGATCTTTTCCACCACAGCATGCTCGTTGTGGGCGTGAAACGACCGCAGCGGGGTGCCGATCCCGTAATGGTCGAGCAGTTTGCGGCTGGTACGGGTGTCTTCAGCCAGGATCAGCGATACCTCTTTCAACACCCGAAGGGCGCGCAAGGTGATGTCTTCGAGGTTACCGATCGGCGTAGGGACGACGTAGAGCACGGCTTACTCCGGGTGCAGGTGATAGGAAAAGGTTTCCACGATCAGATTGGCCAGCAGTTTCTGGCAGGCAGTTTCTACCTTTTGTCTGGCTTCCGCTTCGGAAGCCGCCTCCAGGGCCATCGATACGTGCCGGCCGATACGCACATCGGACACGCCGCCCAGGTCGAGGTGTTTGAGGTTGTTCACCACGGCCTTACCCTGGGGGTCGAGGAGTTCTTTGTGCGGCATGATATCGATTTCGGCAACAAATTTCATACAATGTCGGGTTGATGTGTTACAAAGGAGCGGGCGCTTCGGAAGCCCCTTGCGAAAGGATTTTATTTTTTGAAAAAACAGACAAAGCAATATAAAAGAGGATCACGAGCGACAAGCCCAGGCCTTTGAGCACGATCAGCGCCGCGAGCGACAAGCCGATGAACAGAAACGCCAGTTCATTGCCGCGCCACTGCAGCGAGCGGATCTTGAGGCCGTACATCGGTATTTCGCTGACCAGCAAATACGAAAAGACCCCGACGATGGCGTACAGCCAAAGCGGCTGGGCGAGCAACAGATCGCCCATGCCCAATTGATTGTCGTGTACCGATAAGTTCACCCCCAGCACAAACAAGGTACAGCCCGGTGTGCTCAGGCCGACGAAATAATGTTTCTGCCGGGTATCCAGGTTGAATTTGGCCAGGCGGTACGCCGAAAACGCCGTGAGAACAAAGGCCGGCAAGGCCGGCGTGCAAATCGCCCAGGCTTCGCCTGCCCCGCATTGCGACAGGTACAGCATTTGGTACAGCATGGCCCCCGGCACCACGCCAAAACTCACCACATCGGCCAACGAATCGAGTTCCCGGCCCATCGGCGACGACACGCCCAGGGCGCGGGCTACCATGCCATCGGCGTAGTCGCACAGAAACGAACCCAACGTAAGCCAAGCCGCCGGCACCGGCTCCCGGTGCAGCAGGAACACCACCGCACAGCACCCGCAAAACAGGTTGGACAACGTAAAGAAATTGGGAATGTGTTGGCGCATGGAAAGGAGGGAAGGGGGTGTAATTTGGGCGCGTATGCGATAAAACACCGGTGCGCGCCGCAAGGTATAAGTGAAAAATCCTGGCCAGCAAAAGTAGGATTTTACTCGAAACTGTTTCCAGCCAACGGACGCTTCCGGCAATAAATGTTGCGCTTGGGCGCCGGAAAGAAGGGCTTGACCGGGCAGAACGCAAAAACAAACCGGAAAAGTCGGTCAAACTGCCGATTTTTACCGCCGGGTGTCCTTTCCCATACTGTGTACGATGATCCGTTTTTTTCTCCCGATAGTCCGTTGCATATTGATCCTCGCATTAGCGATGGCCGCGCTCCGCTGTGGCGGCCCCAACACCCCGCTCGATGCCGATACGCGGCAAAAAATCGATTCCATATCAGCGGCCCAAATCCGGCTGGCCCGCGCCGAAATGGACACCCTTTGCCAGCGGGAGCGGGATACGACGCTCCCCCGGCTGATCGATTCGATCCGGCAAAAACGGCTGAGCGAAATCCAACAGCAGCTCAAAACGGTGCCGAGATAGGCTAGCGCCTCAATCACTACTCAGCGCATCAGCACCCCGTGCAGCGTTTGCACATACGTCTCCACGTAGGCCTCCACCTTTTTCCGCCGGTATTGCATCACCCAGCGCGGATGCGGCAGCGGGATCACCTCGCGGAAAAACCCGTGCTGTGCGTTCAGTTTTTGGAACACCTTAAAGTTTTGGCCTTCGCCCAGGCAAATGGCCGCCTCCCGATGCGCGCCAAAATCGAGTTGCGTGCGGATGTTCCACACCAGGAAAGGTTCCACCGCGCGCAGCAGTTGCCGGTCGTCGTAATAATTGATATTGATGCCGTTTTTGACAAAGCCCAGCGGCGATAAGGAGGTGATGTAAAACTGCCGGCAAAAAGCCGTCGCGCCGCCGAATGCGCCGATAAACTGCCAGACAAATTGTGCGGAGAGTTCTTGTTTTTTTGGAAACGGGTTCCGGATGCCGCATTCCGTTTCGAGGCGAACGGGGTCGGTAAAGGGCACGCCGGTCACGCCCGCGCCAAAGCGGCCGGGGTTGATCCCGAACAGGAAGGCTCTTGGTTGCGCATCGGCGTAATATTTTTGATAAAAAGCCGTCAGCGCCTCCAGGGTTTCCGGCTGTTCATAGGGGAAGAGCCATTCGAAGCCGGTTGGCAGCGCGATATCGGGCGGGTGGAGGCGGCGGGTGAAGGCGATGACCTGGTCGGCAAATGTCATGGGGTGAAGGTAGGACGGAATAAAAAAATACCCGAAAACAGACAGCCGCGATTTTCACATCGGAAAGCCATCTGCGGTCGGGTATTGTTGGGTAGTATCTCCCTGACCGGGCAATTAAATCAATCGCCGACCACCCGGTCAACGATATCCCGGTCCATGACGGGTACAATTTGGTCGCGTCCGGCCTTGCTGTCTACGATCCGGCCCGCTTGGGCGGCGTAGAATTGCGGAATACAAGACTCGATGCCTTGAAGGGTGTTCCCATTGAGATTTTCCGGAATACAAACGGTCGAAGCGGTCAGTGGAGACAGCAGTACGACAAAAAGCATGGGCAGCAGGAACTTGACAGCGTTGTTCATAAGAAGGTATTGTTTAAGTGTGAACGGAATTCGTATCTGGAAAATAAGCCGGGGTGGATAATCGCTCAGTCCTGTGTGCGGATAAAGATCCGGGCCCGGTTCTGAACAGTTTCTATGACTTCTGGTACCCGGCACCGCAGGGCATGAATCAAAAACCAAACCTGCCAGTTTTCGCCTTCTTTTCCTTCAAATAATTTCAGTTTAATGTTATGTATGTGGGTGTTGAAGGCATTGTCTTTGGTAATGCCGTCGTTGACGATGTCGTTTTTTGATTCTCCGCAGGCAATGCGCTTGAAAATCTCCCATTCGGTTTCAGTCAGATCATTTTCTATCCGCTTCATTTCATCGATCTGGTAGAAATAGAATTGGCTGGGATCATAATCCATGCGCAGCCAGGGTTCCGCATCATTTGGGAAATTCTTTTGGTAACGGCGCTGGTGGCTCTCAGGCAGGTCCCTCCACCGGCCTTCCAGGTACTTGCGCAGCAGTTTGGCTTCGGGTTTTCGGATAATCCATTCGCCAGGGGCATCCCAGAAGGGGAAACCAGATATGGCGCCCTGAAGGGCTATGTTCAGGCGGGGGGGCGAATTCAGGTTTTCTTTTTGCAGGTAACCCGAGAATCCGGCATGGTATATTTTGTGGAAAATAATTTCCTGGTGGTGCTCGGTAATGGCAATGATCTTAATAGCCGGGTACCGCTGCTGGAACAATTGAGCGATTTTGATCCCCAATTCATCATCGTTTTCCATCCGGATATCCTGCAAGACGATGTCGACGGGCGCTAAGCTGTCCCGGTTCAGGAATTTACTCACCTGGTCGGAGTTAAACAGGATGTCGATGACCTGGTATTCACGGCTTAAGGATTGAACGAGATCCTTGATCCCATTAGCCTGAAAGATTTGATTTTCTATAATGAGTATATTCATTTTCAATCGATTAAAAGAGAGGGAGTGTGAATTCAACGGATGTAAAACCCAAATGGGATTCCTTCACGGCGATTTCACCGCCGTGATTTCTGATATACCGGGTGCAGATCCGGGTACCGAGCCCATGTTGGCCCTCCATATCGATGAACAGAGTAGATTTAAGATTCTCCGGTATTCCGCTGCCGCTATCTTCAATGAAAACATGGACATGGCTCGCATTGGAAACTGCCTTTATCCGTATGTAGTTTTTCTTCTGCCCGGCTTCGTGTTTTATAATAGCGGAGATGCTATTTGACAGTAGATTGCGAAATACAATCAGAATCTTTTGTTTGTCGATCAATACTTCTATCGTCTTATCTATTTCACAGATCAAGTCAATGCCATAGTGGTTAGCCCAATAGAGAATATTGTTGATTGCTTTTTCGGCCAGATCTCTGAGCATACAGGGCTTTTTCTCCAGGGCGTCATCTGATAACTCCGATTTGATCCAGCTGTCCAGGCTCATAAATTCCGTGTATGCATGTTCGATCCCGGTTACAACCGACCCAAAATCGGTATCCAAACCAGGCTCCTGCATAATCACCTTGTATTTGCGCGCCATGGAGTGGGCCAAATCGGAAGTAGCCCGGAGGTGACCTTTCATTTCATGCCCGACGGTCCAGGCGATAGACTGCAATTGGGTAACATCTGTATCGATTCCGACCCACCAGCCATTGAGTTTGGAATCGTCGGGAAATTGGAAGGCTTCCGTTTTTACTAATTTCTGTCCCAGGGAAGAGTAATAGGTATAAGGCTTGCCCCGGTCAATCTGTCGGGTTATCTCACCGGGGCTATCGGGGAATCGGGGCGACGATATTTCGGCAAATGTTTTCCCTTCCAAATCGGTTGGTTGAAATCCGCCCCATTCTTGGAAGCTTTCATTCCAAAATCGTATCCGGTCACTATCATCGAATATGTAAATTGCTGGAGTAGCCTTTTTCAACGTAAATAATAGTTTGTCGTTCTCTTGGAGTATGAGCAGACGCCTGCGTTGAAAATAGTAGAGCGCAATAACTGATAATATTAAAAGGATTGATATTACAATAATTGCGAACTTGCTTTTATCATCATTGATTTTCTGATTATGCCTAACCTTGTCGATTGCTTTAATTTCAGCGCGAATTTGTGAATCGGCGAGTATTTTATCACGCGACTTTTCGTTTTCCTTGATGTTGCTGTAGAAATCAGTCCATAGATTTTTCGCTTGATTATAATGATCGTCACTTTCTATGGCGTTTATGACAAAATCGCGATACGTTCCTTGTACCTGCAGCCACTCAAACTCATTGTCATTTTTTTGTTTCCAACATATTTTCAATGCCTCTGCTAAAGCAAGTTTTTCTCCCTCAAAGTCTTTTTTTTGTTGATAGTACTGCGACATGTCCCAGTAATAATAGCCTTGGATGCGTTTTGCTTTCTCTTTCAGGGATACCTGGTCGGTTTGAATACTATCCAGCAATTGTTTCCCTTTTTCAAAATATTCCCTGGCTTTATCTGGCCTATGTCTTTTTAACTGACATTCGCCTAAATTAATATTATAGATTGACCTGTAATAATAATAATTGAATGTGTCAAGCCGATAGGCGATTTTAGCAAGGCTGTCAGCTATCCTGTAATTATTTTCCGCTAGTGAAAGATTCGTCCCTTTTTCTTTTTCAATTTCACCCAACAGATTAAATGTCATGGTCATATTAGCCGGAGATTGATCTATACTCTGGCTATTTTTTATCGAAACCGTAGCGGAATCGAATTGATGGAGATAAAAATAATCTACTGCCTGTAAGATCAACACAGAGCTGTATAGCGAATCCATCATTTTATCACGCCTTTTCGGAAACATTTTAACTACGGAATCAATTGCCTCCAGCGACTTGACTTGATCACTGTTGCGGTTGATTTTAGCCACTTGGATCAGGCTATCCAACTGCTTCGACATTTGAGCGTTTCCGGCGGGAAGGCACAGCAACAAGTGAATCAGCATCAACAAAAAAAACAAGGGTCTTGAGCGCATACAAATGTTGTTTGATCAGGAATGATGGAACAAAATTAGTGGAATCAACCTCCCGGCGTATTTACCCTTGTCAGTACTGGCCTTTAGAATCCTTAATCCGCTACCACTTTGCCCTCCGCGTGAATCAACGCTCCCGAAGCGCCACCCTGAAATTTCCCGTTACTTTGCCCCGCAATGGATCTCATGCGCATCTCCAAACCCGACCGCAGCCTCCGCGGCGCCATCACCCTCGACGGCTCAAAGAGCCTGAGCAACCGCGCGCTGATCATACTGGCCCTGTGCGGCGCCGATCCGGCCGACTGGCTCAGTCATTTGTCTTCCGCTAAGGATACCAATACACTGCTCGACCTGCTGCGCCACCCGGCCGACATCTACGACGCGGGCGACGCGGGTACCACCTTCCGCTTCCTCACAGCTTTTTTGGCGCTGCAGCCGGGCGCGCAAGTGCTCACCGGCTCGGTCCGCATGCGCCAACGCCCGGTCGGCGCACTGGTGGACGCACTCCGCAGCCTGGGCGCCGAGATCCAATACCTGGAAAACCCGGGCTATCCGCCGCTCCGGATCGGCGGCCCGGCGCAGATCGGTCGACAGGGCAACACGGTCCGCATCGACGCCGGCGTGAGCAGCCAGTTTTTATCGGCACTGCTGCTGATCGGGCCATATCTGCCCGAAGGGTTGCGCCTCCTCCCCGAAGGCCGGCTCGTGTCGCGCCCATACCTCGACATGACCTTGCGCATGATGCAATATTTCGGCGCGGAGGCCATTTGGGAAGGGCAGGCTATTCGCGTGCGTCCGGGCCGCTACACCCCGCACCCACTCCGGATCGAAGCCGACTGGTCGGCAGCATCCTACTGGTATGCCCTGGCTGCCCTGGCCGGCGAAGCGGAACTCGCGTTGCACGGGCTGTTTCCCGACAGCTGGCAGGGCGATGCAGTACTGATGCATATGATGGAACATTTTGGCGTAGGCACCATAGCCACCGAAGCCGGCATTATGCTGCATAAAAACGGGACAAAAGCAATTCCGCCTTTTCAGTGGAACTTCCTCGAATGCCCCGATATCGCCCAAACCCTGGCCGTATTGTGCGCGGGGCTGGGCACGCCGGGTCATTTTACCGGACTCGAAACCTTGGCCATAAAGGAAACCGACCGCACAGCTGCCCTGACGACGGAGTTGGCTAAAGTTGGCGTCACCTTCGACCGGGCGGAAGCATCCGCCGGAGGAGGGTACCGTTTGGAGGGCAAAGCGGCTTGGAACGCCACGCCACGCTTTGCCACCTATGGCGATCACCGGATGGCCATGGCTTTTGCCACGCTGGCGCTCCTCCATCCCGTGGAAATCGAGCATCCAGGGGTCGTGGCCAAATCGTACCCCGGATTTTGGGAGCACCTGCATACGATGGGTTTCACGGTTCAAAAAACGGAAGCGCTATGAACGAACCGATTTGGTCGACGTATCCACACGGCAAACTCCTGCTCACCGGCGAATATGCCGTACTCGACGGGGCCCTGGCCCTGGCCGTGCCGGTGCGCTACGGGCAGCATCTTGAAATCTTTGCTGACGAAAAGCCGGGCCAACTGCTCTGGACCAGTCGCGACCGGCATGGCGCCGTGTGGTTTGAGGCGGCAATTGGGCTGCCCGGCCTGAACATTCGGACTGCGACCCACGACAAGACTGCCGGCGTGCTCCAGCAAATGCTGCAGGCTTGCCGCCGGCAAAACCCGGATTTCCTGGCCGGCAACCAGGGCTATACCGCCCGGACGCTGACCGATTTCCCGCGAAATTGGGGGCTCGGCACCAGCAGCACACTTATTGCTGCGCTGGCCAATTGGGCCAAGGTCGATCCGTACCGGGTGCTGGCCGAAACGCTGGGCGGCTCAGGGTATGATATTGCCTGTGCATACGCCGAAGGCCCCTTATTGTACCAGATAAGTGCGGAGCGCGGGCCGGTCGTTCAGCCGGTTGCTTTTCAGCCGGCGTTTGCCGCGCAGCTGTTTTTTGTTTTTCTGGGGAAAAAACAAAACAGCCGTGAAGGCATTGGGCGGTACCGCGCCAGCCCGTTGCGGGCAAATTCCGGTTTGGTCAACGCCATTTCGGCCCTTACCCGGCAATGCCTGGCGGCTCAAAGCCTGCCGGAATTTGCCGCCGTACTGCTCGAGCACGAACGGCAAATTGCGCAAGCCCTGGAGTTGCCGAGGGCCCAGGATATGTTTTTTGCGGGTTTCCCCGGCGTGATCAAAAGTCTGGGCGCCTGGGGAGGCGATTTTGTATTGGCTGTTTCTACCGAAGACGACGGCGACGCAATGGAATACTTTGATAAAAAAGGGTTTTCCACCTGCATTCCCTACCAGGAAATGGTTTTGTAAAGGCCGAAAACATTGCCGCAATCCCGCTGTTATCGTCTCTTTATGCCTTCAAAATAAATTTAGCAACCGCGCCAAACCTGCTCAACCATACCGCCCATGCCCACTACCTGGTACGAAAGCGTTGTCACGAAAATTGAGCCGGCCAGTCCGAATGTAAAGCGTTTCTGGCTGGAGACGCCCAACCTGGAACACCCCGCGTTTCAGGCTGGGCAGTTTATCACGATGGATTTGCCGATCGGTGAAAAGCGCGCCCAGCGTTGGCGCAGTTATTCGATCGCCAATGCGCCCGACGACGATTCGCGGGCGCTGGAACTTTGCGTGGTGCGCGCACCCGATGGACTCGGTTCCCGGTATTTGTTCGAGGAAGTGCGTGTCGGGAGCATTTTGCGCTGGAAGGGTCCCGACGGCGGTTTTATCCTGCCCGAAACGATCGAGACCGACCTCGTGTTGGTCTGCACAGGTACCGGAGTGGCGCCTTTTCGCAGCATGTTGCGCGATTTGCAGCATACCGGCAAACCGCACCGCAGTATTCACCTCATTTTCGGTACCCGTGTGGAGGCTGATATCCTGTACCGGGAAGAATTTGAAGTACTGACGCATACCATGCCGGGTTTCCGGTACGATGTTACCCTTTCGCGCCAGCCCGACTGGTGGGGTTACCGGGGCTATGTACACCAGGTTTACCTGGAGCAGTACGCCGTGCCCCGCCCGGACGTCCGGTTTTACCTCTGCGGCTGGAGCAATATGATCGATGCGGCAGTGGCCAATCTGATGGTTCGGCTGGGGTACGAGCGCCAGCAAATCTATTTCGAGTTGTACGGGTAAAAAGCGGTTGTTTGTTTAAACAGTAGTCGGGGAGGTTTTTGCAAACCGTTGAAAATGAAGCCTGGCGCATGTTGTTGGCGAGGGCGCCAAAATATACCGGACTATTGTTAAAACAAAAAATAGGTTTTGAGGGTGGCCCTTGGAACAAAAAATTCGATTTACAGCCGCAGAAACTGGCTGTACTAATGCAATTATTCGCGTTTCCTGTAAAATTTTTCTGCACATATATTTTGTATATAAATTTGATTATTAGTCACTTAGATATTTTTAGTGATATATTAGATTAAAAAAAATACTTGAGGGCGTACATACATAAAAACATTTTGTTTATTTTTGTCCACACTTTCAATAAACATCGCAGCACATATGTCGACCGAACAAGAAAACAAACTCAAGACATTACAATCCACCATAGACCGCCTCGACAAAACCTACGGGAAAGGCACCATCATGCGGTTGGGCGATAAGCAGGCTATTGAGGTGGAGGTTATTCCATCCGGATCATTGGGTCTCGATATGGCGCTTGGATGCTACGGTTATCCGAAAGGCCGGATTATTGAGATCTACGGCCCCGAATCGTCGGGCAAAACCACCCTGGCCATCCATGCTGTGGCCGAATGCCAGAAAAAAGGCGGCATTGCGGCTATCATCGACGCGGAGCACGCTTTTGACCGCTTCTACGCGGAAAACCTCGGGGTGGATGTCAACAACCTCCTGATCAGCCAGCCCGACAATGGCGAGCAGGCCCTGGAAATTGCCGAAAACCTGATCCGCTCGGGCGCTGTGGACATTGTGGTGATCGACTCGGTCGCCGCACTCGTCCCCCGCTCGGAGATCGAAGGAGAAATGGGCGATTCGAAAATGGGTTTGCAGGCCCGTCTTATGAGTCAGGCCATGCGTAAACTCGTCGCCGCTATCGGCCGTACGGGTTGCTCCTGTATTTTTATCAATCAGCTGCGTGAAAAAATCGGAGTCATGTTTGGCAATCCGGAAACGACCACGGGCGGCAACGCGCTGAAGTTTTACGCCTCTGTTCGCCTTGATATTCGCAAAAGCGGCGCCGCCATGAAAGACAAAGACGGCAACGTGATCGGCAACCAGGTAAAGGTCAAAGTGGTGAAAAACAAACTGGCGCCGCCTTTCCGCGTGGCTTCGTTTGACATCATTTTCGGGGAAGGCATATCCAAGGTGGGTGAAATCATCGACTTGGGTTCGGATCTGGACATTATCCAGAAAAGTGGCGCCTGGTACAGCTACGACGGCGCTAAAATTGCCCAGGGGCGCGATGCCGCCAAACAGTTTCTGCACGACAACCCGGAAATGGCTGCCGAAATCGAGCAAAAGATCAAGGAAAAAGCGTCTTCCGGTCAAATCCGGCAGCACGCAGCCCCGGCAGTCGTTGCCGCCGGCGACGATGGGTTGAGCGAGGAAGATTATTAAGAATTAAGACGTTGTTCGGGTGAACATATGGCGGTAAAAGCCTTCCACCACACTTATTGATCCTCATGCTGTACCGATGGCCGCCGGTAACGTTAGACTACGGCTTGCGGGAATTTGGGATCAAAGACCCCTATGGTTACTTGCTCCGGTTTGGGCAAGCACGAGAGATAACGCCCGAATAATCGGACTACAAATGCACTTGGGATTTTCCGATCCGGGCAAAGCGCGTTTTTTACGACTGCGTTGCTTCGGTTGGAAAATCCCGATTCTGTTTCAGCGGTTAACCAATTTATATTGGCAACCACGTAACCTTCCCGAATTAGAGCGCCTTCTGCCGTCCGCGAGGTATGCCCGGCCGAAGGGGATGGTCCGCCGTCAGGCGGTGCGCCTTTTTTGACCCGGAACTTGAGATTCAATGTCCCACAAAATACCACCATGCCCTGTCAAAAACAGTGCAATCCCCGCAGGTCGTTGGCACTGCCGGGAGGACAGCCTTTTCTTTTGGGCGAGCAAAAGAAAAGGGACAATGCCAGACAAGGGACGGAATACTCCACTGTAACCAAAAGCCAGACAACGGACCAGCAGATCGTTTCAAAATCTAAATTGGTTGACCGCTAGGCGAGTACCTTTTCCAGTTCGGCCATCAGCAAATGCACCCCGTTTTCAGTCATCGGCACCAGGGGCAGCCGTACTTCCCGGCTGCAAAGCCCCTGAAGTTCCATCGCCGCCTTTACCCCAACAGGGTTCCCTTCCGTAAATAACAGCCGGTAGAGTTCGAGCAATTTCAGGTTCAGTTGCTGAGCGGTAGGCATGTCGTACCGAAGCGCTGCGCGTACCATATCGGTGAAGGGGCGGGGCGTTGTATTGGCGATAACGGAGATAACCCCGTCGCCGCCGGTTGCGATCAGCGGCAGGGTGATAAAATCATCGCCGCTCAGGACCAGAAAGTCCTTGGGTTTCCCTTTGATGATCTTCATCACCTGGTAGATGTCGTCGCTGGCTTCCTTGACGCCCAGGAAATTATCGCTCGCATTAGCCAGGCGAAGGGTCGTTTCGGCCGACATGTTGGAAGCCGTGCGACTCGGCACGTTGTAAATGATGATCGGACGGGGCGAAACCTCGGCCAATGCCATATAATGCTGGAAAATGCCTTCCTGGCCGGGTTTGTTGTAGGCGGGGTTACTCGAAAGAATGGCGTCGATGCCATCAAAATTGAAGCCCTGGATCTTTTCCACCATGGCAGCAGTGTTGTTGCCCCCAAACACGCCCGCCACTACCGGCAGGCGACCGCGGTTAATTTTGATCGTAAAATCCAGGATTTGCCGGTGCTCTTCTTCCGAAATAGTGGCCGATTCGCCGGTGGTACCCAAGCTGACCAGGAATTCGACGCCGCCGGCGGTGACGTGTTCGATGATCTTTTCCAGGTCTTCCCAATCGATCTTTCCGTTTTTAAACGGGGTGACCAGGGCGACGCCGGTGCCTCTAAAGCGCTGTTGCAGGCTCATATTTGGTCAGGACAATTTTATCGAGATATAAATCTAACTGCTGGATAAAGAACCGTATGCCTTTATCTGCCGGCGTTTCCACCACCAGGTCGAAATCGTTGGCTTGGGCAGTGGTTGCCGTGCCGATCTTCATAGCCGCATGCGAGGCAGCAGCGATCCATTGCAAGGCCGGGACGTGTTCCGGGTTGAGGCAAATGAGCAGGTCAAAATTTTCAGCAACAAAGGCCTTGATGGCTTCGCCATCGGGCACGCCGTTGAAGCGCAGGTCTTTTTGGGTAAATTGCGGGAACAAGGTCTGGCCAAGCGGTTTTTTTATATCGACGAAGCCGAGAAGTCGCGCTTTTTTCCGTTTGCTTTCCAGCTGTTCCGCCAGTTCCAGCACCTCGCGGCGATCCTTTTCTTCCGTGGCGTCGAACAGAATGCCGATCGTGTGCGCGCTTTCAAGCGTATGGGTTTTCCGCCGTCGCTTCTGGGCTGTGAGGGTGCGGCGATAAGCGTTGCGGAACAAAGCAAGGCGAAGCGTTTTCAACATAGCGATAAATATTAGTCAACTAAAAAGGTCCGGCTTACCTTCCATGCTATTTGCCGGCCGGCGCAGGGCTGATCTTGCGGTAATGCCCCATCCCACTGTACTTGGCGATTCGCGCCAGTATTCGTTCGTCGGGGTCCTGTGGCATGATTTTTTTCAACTCCGCCAACACGTGCTTTTTAAGCGCCAGGGCCATCTCTTCGGGGCCGTTGTGTGCGCCGCCGAGCGGTTCCTTTACGATACCGTCGATCAGGCCAAAAGCCTGCATGTTCTCGGCGTCGAGTTTGAGGGCTTCGGCAGCCGTCTCCTTGTAATCCCAGGAATGCCAGAGAATAGACGAACAGGACTCGGGTGAAATCACCGAATACCACGTGTATTCGAGCATAAACACTTTATCGCCCAAGCCGATACCCAATGCGCCGCCCGAGGCGCCTTCACCGATGATGTAACAGAGGATCGGTACGCGCAGTTGCGCCATTTCAAACAAATTGCGGGCAATGGCTTCGGCCTGGCCCCGTTGCTCGGCTTCGAGCCCGGGGTAAGCGCCGGGCGTATCGATCAGGGTAACCACCGGGATATTGAACCGTTCGGCCATCTTCATCAGGCGCAGCGCCTTGCGGTAGCCTTCAGGGTTGGCCATGCCGAAATTGCGGTACTGGCGCATTTTCGTATTCACGCCCTTTTGGTGGCCGATGATCATGACCGATTGCCCGTCGAGGTTGGCCATGCCGCCGACGATAGCGTGATCGTCGCCTCCACAGCGGTCGCCATGAAGCTCGATAAATTTATCGCACATGGTAGTGAGGTAGTACAACGTGTACGGCCGTTCCGGGTGCCGCGACAGTTGTACTTTTTGCCAACCGCTGAGGTTCGCATAAATTTCCATCCGCTTGTTCCGGATTTTCGTTTCCAGTTCGTGGATCATGTCGGTCACATCCACTTCGCCTTTTTCCCCAACCTCTTTCAGTTTTTCCAACTGCTCATACAGGGCCTCGAGGGGTTTTTCAAAATCCATGAAGATCATTGCCATGGTCCAATGTAGTGGTGGTTTGACAAGTTGGCTTCGTTTTCGTTTCGGAGGGAAGCGGATTGGTTGCCGTCCGTACACGACGGTTTTCGGGGTGGGGGACAAAGGTACGGACTGGCGAAGGGAAAAAGAAACATGCAATATATTGGCTTATTTTGCGCTGGCTTACAGACCTGAATCATGCGAATCAGGCGGGATAAAAAATGGCCCAGTTATGCTCGAAACGATTTATACCGAAATCCTGGCCAATGGATTTTCGTTTGATTTAATCCGGGTAGAAGGCGGCATTTTTACCATGGGTGCATTCAACCCCGAGCCGTTTACCTGGGAAAAACCGGCGCACCCGGTTCGGGTAGACACTTTTTACCTCGGCATTTACCTGGTCACCCAGGCGCTGTGGAAAGCCATTTTGGGCCCCGGCAACAACCCATCCGAATTTGCCGGCGACGAGCGGCCGGTCGAGAACCTCGCCTGGGCCGATATTGTCAAAGATTTTCTGCCCGAACTGAACCGCTGCACCGCCGTCCGGCGCCCGGCTGGCCTCGTTTACCGCTTGCCCACCGAAGCCGAATGGGAATACGCCGCCCGGGGCGGTCCGCACCAAAGCCCTTTTTTATTCGCCGGAAGCGACAACCTCGACGCAGTAGGCTGGTATGAAGCCAACAGCGGAAACGAAACGAAGCCGGTGGGGCTTAAGGCGCCCAACGCGCTGGGCATATACGATATGAGCGGCAACGTGAGCGAACGCTGTATCGACTGGTTTGACGAAGGCTATTACCAGGCTTGCGCCGACGAGGGAACGGCGTTTAACCCCCGGGGCCCGGAAGGGTCGGTTTTGCGGGTGGGCCGCGGCGGGAATTATTACACCGACTGCCGCCGCTGCAGAACCTCCTACCGGGGCAGCGTCCCCAACCGCCAACTACCGGCTTTCGGGTTCCGGCTGGTATTGTCGCACCTGCATCTCGATAAATAAAACTCCGGGGTTCGGGGTAAAATAATTTTCCCATTCGGCTTGCGCAAACAAAAAGCATTCGCTTATCTTTGCCGCCGCTTTTAGAAAAAAGCACGGTTCGGTAGTTCAGTCGGTTAGAATGCCGCCCTGTCACGGCGGAGGTCGCGGGTTCGAGTCCCGTCCGGACCGCATAAAAAAAGGTTAACTTTCTGTTTGTCAGATTGTTAGCCTTTTTTGTTTTTCGCTTGGGCAGGGATATGCTAAATTGTGTATTTTAAACTCAAGGCTTGGTGGAGGTGTTTGTGCCCCCGACTAAAGGGCTGGTGCATTTTTTATAGTTTGTTTCTTGCTTTAGAAATTACATTTGTTGAAACAAATTAATTCCCTTACCAAAACTAAAACCATGAATAGGCTTTTTTTTTTTTCTCTTGTCTTGCTTGCATCGTGCGGCTCGAATGAAACTCACAATACTATTGAGCAGGTGGCCACTCCTCCCGCTGGCAATCCTAAGATCGTTTCTACTTGGATAGGGTATCAAAATAACAATATAATTAAAACAATTAATATAGATACCGACTTTAAGGTAGATTCAGTTAGTGCCCGAAATATTTTGTTTTATGCCAAAACGAATCATTTTCAATCTAAGAGTAATCAGAATGTGTATTTATATTTTTACACCGGAAATGCTCCAGAAAAAATACCATTTGCGAAAATATAGAAGGAACTTTAGATGGTGCTATGAATTTTATTAAAGCAAGTTCCCAGTACTCACAGTTTCAATAATTGGAGAAAGAGAATTTTTTTATTATTTCGGTTTTGCTGATAAAACTTGATGATTTATTATCTAATGTTCCTTTTATGAAATTTCGATTCCTTTTAGTCACATTGATCGGTTTGCTCTAAATTTCGGTTGCACTGAAAATAAGGCTGATTCTACAATTTCGGCTATTCAAAAACTGTGTGAATGTGAAAACAGCCAAGGCAAAACGATT
This sequence comes from Saprospiraceae bacterium, assembly GCA_044230315.1. Taxonomy (GTDB): domain Bacteria; phylum Bacteroidota; class Bacteroidia; order Chitinophagales; family Saprospiraceae; genus M3007. The sequence continues at coordinate 103,840 of JBGARJ010000014.1, read as the reverse complement.
GACGAATTGAGCAAAAAATTTTTTTAGGATCGGGTATTTACTCGAATTCGTCAAATGCCGTCTCGTTTTCGGACGCTATTGAAAAACTTGATCCATCAGTATATAACGCTTGGTTTGATGCCATTTCCAGAAATTTTATTGCAGATGAAAAATACATGAAATGCGCAAAGAGCAACGTGCCTTTAGTAAAGCAAAATCTTAAGAATGAAGGCCAAAAAATTCTCATATTTTTAGATCAGTCAAAGTATTATGCAATTTATAGGGTTCTACCTTTTTTAATTCAAGCAGTTGAGGATTCTAAATCAAAATAAGCAGAGTAGTGCTCCGAACATTGCACCCCTTCGGCCCGCGGTATTTAGTTCATCTGTCCGGCGCACTTCGGAATGTTTTTAATTTATTCTGTCCCTTGCTGGCTGAAGTCTTCAAACTTCGGCCGACTATCTTTCGGACGTTGCCCGGAATATGCGCCTTCCCTCCAGGCTGCCGTTTGAAAATGCACGACAACGGGTTTTACGGAATTGGTCAACCGCCTGATCTATTGGCAAACTATGCCCACGGGGTAGCCGTTCCTAAAGGCTAAAGATTTTGGACAGCAGCAAAACCGCCATATCCTAAAATCAACACCCCCGGCTCCGGCACGAATCCCCAACTACACAAAATAATTGCCGTTACGGGGGCGTTTTGCCCCGAAAATTCCCACTCATGCAATTGGTCCGACGCTTTCTCCCCCTGTCGTTGCTGCTCCTGGCCACGGCCTGTTTCAACTACACGCAATTTCTCTCCACCGAACACGGCATGCTCGCCCGGGTGTCCAAATCGAACCTGAAGGCCGAGCAAAAGCTGGATTCGCTGCTGGCCTCCAGTATCCGGGTCATGGAAACGGCGCTCAAACCGATCAACCCCGTAAAAGGCGGCAAACTGGTGGCCAAATACTACGACCAGAACAACGCCGCGCTGGAATCCATCGCCGGGCAGGTCAATGGCGAGTTCAGCAAAATGAGCCTGATCGACCAGGGGATTTTCACCGCCAACATGGCCCGGAAACCGTATGCCAAGCAGTTTGCCGACCTTTATCCGAAGTTCAAGAAAAAATACAACCAGGTGAAGGCGGCGGCCAAGTTTATCGGGTTCTTCGCCCGGGCCTTTGGCAAATTAGGCAAGCTGGCCGCTTTGTTGGGTTGATCCCATCGGCGCGGAGGGCAGTTCGGCCAGCACCTGGTCCCACAACATGCGCTCGGCTTTTTTCCAAACCCGAAGCAGCTCCTGCCCATGCTTGCGGGCGGCGGGTTCCCAGGTTTGCCGCTGCAGGTCCCGGGCCAGTTGTACGCAGGCGGCGTCCAGGTCGTGCCATTGCCCGAGCAAATCGTCCAACGCCGTATGATCCGGACCGGAAGCCAGCGCCGGGCCGGGGTCGAAGCCCCAGGCCCGGGTTGCAAACTGCCGGTTGTTGGCATATTCTTTCAACCCCTTGCGGATCTCGTGCAGCGCCTCCCGGTGCCGGCGGCCAAGGCCGGTACATTGGGCCCGGATATGCAGGCGCAGCGTTTCAAAATACCCTTGTATTGCCTCCGGCGTGCCGTACCGGGCAGCGCTTTGCAACTCCGCTTTCAAGTCGCGCCAACGGGGCAGGTCGCTTGCGGCAACGGCTTTGCGCAAGCGGCGCGCGGCGACGGTGACGCGGTGCTGCACAAAGGCCCGGTAGGCCGGGCCGAAGGCTTCGGGCACCTGAGGCGTGTCGGCCAACACCTGCCCTTGTAATTGCCAGAACCGGATAGCGCCCGCCTGGGCAAAAATCTGCTTGAACGGCCGGTACACTTCCTGATACGGAAAAGTCGGGTCGATGGCCCGCAACAAACGCAATTGTGCGCGCCAGGTTTTCAGCGCTACCCGGAACCGGTGCAAATCACCGTGGCTTGTGCTCAGCCGGGCGGGCGTTTTGGCAAACTTCCGGATCTGCCCGAGCCGTTTTCGAAGCCTGCGGAGCGGTACTTGTTCAACCTTGGCAAACGGATAGACCATTGCACAAGGTACCGCGCTGCCGCTACACTGCCAAACGCCGCCTGGCGTGGTCGGAGGGTGATAATATTCAGCTAAAAGGATGATTTTCCCTACCAAACGGGCTAATTTCTACCCGTAGGTTGCGTCCGTTTTTTAGCAGTTCATTCAAAATATTGCGGTTATGTCCACCCAATCAAAATACGTTTACGTCTTCGGCACCGCCAAAACAGATGGCAACGCCACCATGAAAAACCTCCTCGGCGGCAAGGGCGCCAACCTGGCCGAAATGTGCCGGATCGGCATCACAGTGCCGTCGGGCTTCACCATCAGCACCGAGGCCTGCACCGAATACACACAAAAAGGTCGCGACTACGTGCTGAACCTCATCAAAGCAGAAGTAGAACAAGGCGTGGCGTTCATCGAACACGAAATGGGCAAAACTTTCGGCAACGCCGCCGACCCGCTGCTGCTCTCGGTGCGCTCGGGCGCGCGCGCCTCCATGCCAGGCATGATGGATACCATCCTCAACCTCGGCCTGAACGACGAAGCTGTGCAGGGGCTGGCCAAAAAAGCCGACAACGAGCGCTTCGCCTGGGACTCGTACCGCCGCTTCGTTCAGATGTACGGCGACGTGGTGATGGGGCTCAAACCCGTTTCAAAAGAAGACCACGACCCCTTCGAGGTGATCATCGACGCTGTGAAAGAAGAAAAAGGCGTCAAACTCGACACCGACCTCGACGCCGATGACCTGAAAGAATTGGTTCACCGGTTCAAATTGCTCATTCGAGCCCGGCTCGGCCGCGATTTCCCAACCGACCCCTGGGAACAACTCTGGGGCGCCGTGGTGGCCGTTTTTGAAAGCTGGAACAACGACCGCGCGCGGGTGTACCGCGAACTGAACGAAATACCCGAATCCTGGGGCACGGCCGTCAATGTACAGGCCATGGTGTTCGGCAACCTCGGCAACACGAGTGCCACCGGGGTGGCCTTCACCCGCGACGCGGGCACGGGCGAAGACCTCTTCAACGGCGAATTCCTCGTGAACGCCCAGGGGGAAGACGTAGTGGCCGGCATCCGCACGCCGCAGCAAGTGACGCTCGAAGGCTCACGGCGCTGGGCGCAACTGGCCCGCGTCAGCGAAGCCGAACGAAAAAGCAACTACCCGTCGCTCGAAGAACTCATGCCCGATGTGTACAAGCAATTGATCCACGCGGAAACCACGCTCGAAAATCACTACACGGATATGCAGGACGTGGAGTTCACCATCCAGGAAGGCAAGCTCTGGATGCTCCAAACCCGCAACGGCAAACGCACCGGCGCCGCAATGGTCCGGATTGCCATGGAAATGCTGCGCCAGGGCATCATCGACGAAAAAACGGCCCTGATGCGGGTTGACCCCGGGCGCCTCGACGAACTGCTGCACCCGATCTTTGATCGCAAAGCATTGACAAAAGCCAATGTCATCGCACGGGGTTTGCCGGCTTCGCCCGGCGCAGCCACGGGCCAGATCGTATTTTTTGCCGACGAGGCGGAAAACTGGGCGAAAAAAGGGAAAGCCGTCATTCTGGTCCGGCTCGAAACCTCACCCGAAGACCTGCGCGGCATGAGCGTGGCCAAAGGCATCCTCACCGCCCGCGGCGGGATGACCTCGCACGCCGCCGTGGTGGCGCGCGGCATGGGCAAATGTTGCGTTTCGGGCGCCGGCGCCATCCATGTGGATTACAAGACCCGCACCATGGACGTCGACGGGCACAGTTACGCCGAAGGCGACTGGATATCGCTCAACGGCAGCACCGGTGAAGTATATGAAGGCCAAATCCCGACCATCGACGCCGAACTGAGCGGCGACTTCGGCGCGCTGATGGCCCTGACCGATAAGTACAAACGCCTCGGCGTGCGCACCAATGCCGATACACCCGAAGACGCCGCCGTAGCGCGCAAATTCGGCGCCGTCGGGATTGGGCTTTGCCGCACCGAACACATGTTCTTCGAAGGCGACCGTATCCTCGCCATGCGCGAAATGATCCTGGCCGAAGACGAAGCCGGCCGGCGCAAGGCCCTGACCAAATTGCTGCCTATCCAACGCAGCGACTTCGAAGGGTTGTTCCGCGAAATGGACGGCCTGCCGGTCACCATCCGCCTGCTCGACCCGCCCCTGCACGAATTTGTGCCCCACGACGAAGCCAGCCAGCGCGCCCTTGCGCACGACCTGCACGTGTCGCTCAGCCGCATCAAAATGCGGGTGGAGGAACTACACGAATTCAACCCCATGATGGGCCACCGCGGCTGCCGCCTGGGCATCACCTACCCGGAAATCACCGAAATGCAGGCCCGCGCCATCATCGAAGCCGGCCTGAACATGCGGGATAAAGGGATCAACGTGAAAGCCGAAATCATGATCCCGCTCATCGGCACCGTGCGGGAGTTCAACGCGCAGGCCGCCATCATCCGGCAAACGGCCGAGAAAGTCTTCGAAGAGCACGGCGGCGAACGGCTCGACTACCTGATCGGCACCATGATCGAAACCCCGCGGGCCGCCCTGATCGCCGATAGCATCGGGCAACAAGCCGAATTTTTCTCCTTCGGCACCAATGACCTCACCCAGATGACCATGGGCTTCTCGCGCGACGACATCGGCAAGTTCCTGCCGTTTTATTTGAAAAAAGGCATGTACGAACGCGACCCCTTCCAGTCGATCGACCAAAAAGGCGTGGGTATCCTGGTGGAGATGGCGGTGAAAAAAGGACGCTCCGTTCGCAGCAACCTCAAATTGGGCATCTGCGGCGAGCACGGCGGCGATCCGCAATCGGTGGATTTCTTCCACCGCGTGGGCCTCGACTATGTGAGTTGCTCGCCGTTCCGCGTACCGATTGCGCGCCTGGCGGCAGCGCAGGCGGTGTTGCGGGAAGAAAAAAAGTGACCAGCAATCAAATGGGCGGGATTGGCCGGGCCAAACCGGTTAATCCTGCCCGTTTTAGCAGTATCTATTATGATCTTCATGAATCCTGAACGAACCGGTTTACTCAACCGACTTTGGGCGTTTCAGCGCCGGAGCGGGTACATTCGCGACGAAGACATCCAGGCCTGCGCAGCATGGCTGGGTGTTTCGGCGATCGAAGTGGAGGGGGTGGCTTCTTTTTACCATTTCTTTCACCGCCAGCCCGCCGGCGCCATCCAAATTTACCTCGACAACAGCATTATCGCCGAATTCAATGGTTTGGACGCCATCCAAACGGCTTTTGAAACGGCGACGGGCGCAAAAACCGGCGGCGTCGACCCTTCCGGACGATTCGGTTTGTTTACCACGCCTTGTATCGGCCTGAGCGACCAGCAACCCGCGGCGCTGATCGATTTTCAGCCGTTTACCCGGCTGACACCCGAAAAGGTGCACCGGCTCATCGAACGCATTAAACAAGGCGAGGCCCCGGCCGATCTGAGCGACACCGTAGCGCCCAATATCCGCTACCGGCCGCCCGATGGCCGGAGTGTTTTTTTCCGGGAAACATACATCCCGGGCAACGCGCTGCAACAGGCCCAAGCCCTCGGCCCCGCGGACACGATCGCAGCCTTGAAAACCGCCGAACTGAGCGGCCGTGGCGGCGCGTTTTTCCCGACCTGGCTGAAATGGAATGCCTGCCGCGAGCAGGCGGCTGTGCCGAAATATGTCGTTTGCAATGCCGACGAAGGCGAGCCGGGCACGTTCAAAGACCGTGTCTTGCTGCAGGTATGCCCCGAAACGGTGCTCGAAGGCATGCTGATCGCAGGGCTTACCATCGGCGCCGCCGAAGGGATCATTTACCTCCGGGGAGAGTATACGTGGTTGTTGCCGCGCGTCGAAGCGGCCATCGCCGGGCTGCGGAAAACCGGGCTGCTGGGCAAAGACGCCGGCGGTATCCGCGGCTTCGATTTTGACATTCGCATTCAACTCGGCGCCGGCGCTTATGTATGCGGGGAAGAGACAGCCCTGCTGGAATCGATGGAAGGCAAGCGAGGCGAACCGCGTACCAAGTGGTTTTTCCCGGTGGAAAAAGGGTACCTGCAGCAGCCCACACTCGTCAACAACGTGGAGACGTTTGCGGCAGCCGCCCATATCCTCGACCTCGGCGCTGCGGCGTATTGCCAGCGCGGGCTTCCCGGCTCCCCGGGCACCAAACTCATCAGTGTGTCGGGCGATTGCGCCCAACCCGGTTTGTACGAAATCGAATGGGGCATGCCTGTAGCCGAATTGCTCGGGCATTGCGGAGCCGACGATCCCTATTTCATCCAGGTGAGCGGCCCTTCCGGCGAGTGTATTTCCATGGCGGAAAAAGACCGGCGGATATCCATGCTCGACCTGCTGCAGCGCAAGGATATCCGCTGTGGCGGCTCCTTCATGATCTTTAACCGCCAACGCGACTTGCTCCGCATTTTGCTGAATTTTTCAGCCTTTTTCAAACACGAATCCTGCGGCGTATGTACGCCTTGCCGGGCCGGCAATTTCATCATCCAGCGGCAACTGGAAAAACTGGATCGCGGGTTGGCCCGGGAATCCGACCTGCAGGCTGTCCGCGACTGGGGCGCCATCATGAAAGCCGCCAGCCGCTGCGGCTTGGGCAAAACGGCGTCCAACACGCTGATCATGGCCATGGAAAAATTCCACGCCGATTTTGCCCCGCGTCTGAGTCATACCGCCGACGACCTGAACCGCGCTTTCGACCTGACGCGAGCCGAAGCCGATTATGAACAGTACAACGCCACGCATCATGGCTGATCCCGTAACCTTTTCGATCGATGGCCGGAGCATCCGGGCGGAAGCCGGCCGCAACCTCGTGGAAGTAGCCCGCGAAAACGGTATTTTTATCCCGTCGCTGTGCTATTACCCGCACCTCGAACAACCCCTGGGCACCTGCCGCGTCTGCACCTGCCGCATCGATGGGAAACCCGGCGTGGCCTGCACCGAAAAGGTGCGGGAAGGCCTTCAGGTAACGGTGGATACGCCCGACCTGAACGACCTGCGGAAAGTGATTCTGGAAATGATGTTTGCCGAAGGCAACCACTTCTGCCCCGCCTGTGAAAAAAGCGGCACATGCGACCTGCAGCACATGGGCTACGAACTGGGCCTGGCCAATACCCGGTTTCCGCACTTGTTCAAAGACCGGATCATCGACTTCACCCCTACCCGGGTGGTCATGGAACACAACCGCTGTATCAAATGCCGGCGCTGCGTGGAGGAAATTTTTACCGACGACGGCCAGCGGGTGTTTACCTACCTCAACCGCGGCAACGAAACAGTAGTCGGGATCGACTATGAACAGGAAGCCAAACTCAGCGACACGCAAGCCCTGAATGCCATGCACATTTGCCCCACCGGGGCGATCATCGTTCGGGGCAAAAACCTCAGCCGGCCCTTCGGCGAACGTCCCTTTGATATGCACTCGATACAGCAACCAGTCGTAGAAAAAAAACCGGCTGCGCCTGCCTCCCCCCGCGAAAAAAAAGTGGTCGCCACGGTATCGCTGGCGGGGTGTTTCGGTTGCCACATGTCGATGCTCGACATCGACACCGGCTTGCTCGACCTGGTGGAGTGGGTGGAGTTCAACAAATCGCCGCTTACCGACATCAAAACGTTCACCAAACGCTGCCACCTGGGTCTGATCGAGGGAGGGTGCTGTAATTCGGAAAATGTGGAAACGCTGCGCGCTTTTCGCCGCAACTGCGACATCCTCGTTGCCGTGGGCGAATGCGCGATCTGGGGCGGCTTGCCCGCTATGCGCAATACGATCCCACTGGGCGAATGCCTGGAAACGGCTTACCTCCAGCCGGCCACCGTAGGCGAACATGCGGGCGTAGTGCCGTATCATGAAGACCTGCCCAAAATACTCGACCAGGTGTACGGCTGTCAGGAAATCGTGCGGATCGATTATTTCATCCCCGGTTGCCCGCCCTCGGCCAACCACATCTGGAAAGTGGTGAAAAACCTGCTATGGGGCGAACAGCACTCCATTTTATACGCTGAATTCAAATACGACTGACAAATGGCCCGGAAAATAGTCATCGAACCGGTTACCCGCGTGGAAGGCCACGGCCGGGTAACGATCCACCTGGATGATCAGGGCGACGTGGAGAACGCCTTTTTTCACATTGTAGAATTCCGAGGTTTCGAGCGCTTTATCCAGGGCCGGCCCTATTGGGAAGTGCCGGTGCTGGTGCAGCGCCTGTGCGGCATTTGCCCCGTGAGCCACCATCTGGCGGCAGCCAAGGCCATCGACCAGTTGGTGGGCGTCGATCCGGAAAACCTGGCGCCGGCGGCCGATAAGTTGCGCCGGTTGCTGCACTACGGCCAGGTATTTCAGTCGCACGCGCTGCATTTTTTCTACCTGGCATCGCCTGACCTGCTCTTTGGCCCGGGCACGCCCGCCGCCAACCGCAATGTGGTAGGCGTCGCAACACTGGACAAAGAGCTCGCCCGGAAAGGCATACTGATGCGCAAATTCGGCCAGGAAATCATCCGGGCCATATCGGGCAAGCGTATCCACGGCGTGGCGGCCGTGCCCGGCGGCATGTATCAAACCTTTACTGCCGCCGAACGCGATTATTTCCTCATGGGCGGCGAAGTGCCTCCGATCGATACCATGATCGAGTGGTCGGAGCAGATGCTGCACTTTATCCGCAATTACCACGACGGGCACCGCGATTGGCTCGACACCTTTGCCCGCTATCCTTCCGGGCACCTCGCCCTCGTGCGCCCCGACGGAGCGCTCGACCTGTACGACGGCCGGCTGCGCGCCATCGACGCCGGCGGGGGCCGCACCCTTTCGGACGTACCTACCGACGCTTACGCCAAATATTTCACCGAAGCGGTGGAACGCTGGTCGTACATGAAGTTCCCTTACCTGAAGCACCTGGGCCGGGAAACGGGGTGGAACCGCGTGGGCCCGCTGGCCCGCCTCAATGTGTGCGACTTTATCCCTACGCCGTTGGCCGAACAGGCGCGGCGCGACTTTTTTGCCTATACCGGCGAACGGGTCAACCACCGCACCATGTACACGCACTGGGCCCGCCTGATCGAGATGCTGCACTGTGCGGAAATAATGCGCGAGCTCCTGCACGATCCCGAATTGCTCAGTGACGACCTGCAGCGCAACGGCCGGCCGCGGCTCGAAGGCATCGGCATCATCGAGGCTCCCCGCGGCACCCTGACCCACCACTATACGGTGGATGAGCGCGGAAAAATCACCCGTTGCAACCTGATCGTTTCCACGACGCACAACAACGAAGCCATGAACCGCGCCGTGCGCTGGGTGGCCCGGGAAACCCTGCAACGGCAGTCCGAAATAACCGAAGAAATGCTTAACCGGGTAGAGGTGGCGATCCGCGCGTACGACCCCTGCCTGAGTTGCGCCACCCATGCGCTGGGCAAAATGCCCTTGCAGGTGGAACTATACGATCACCAGGGCCGTTGCCTGCAAACCCTTGCCAGCCATGCATGATCCCGGATTGGTCATTGGTATCGGCAATGCAAGCCGCGGCGACGACGGGTTAGGCTGGGCTTTGCTGGATGCGCTGGCTGGCGAAAACCGCGCGGATATCCGGCTGGAATACCGCTATCAGCTCGCACCGGAGGATGCCGAACAGATCAGTCGACATGCGTGGGTCTTGTTTATTGACGCTTACACAGACAGCCTGCCCGGCGGTTTCTCGCTCAGACCCTGCACCCCCGATCCGGCGCCGGGCCTTTACACCCACCAACTGAACCCGGGAGCTATACTTGCCCTTTGCCAGACCCTATATGCCAGCCAGCCGCCGGCTTGTTGTCTGCTGATCCAAGGGTATGACTGGGCGTTGGGCGCCGGAATAAGCACAATGGCCCGCCTCCATTTGAAGCGGGCCATTGTAGCGGCGAGGTCCTTTATCGGGCAGCTGGGCTTGCAAACGGGTGCGCTGCCGGATATTATTAAAACTGGTACCCTAACAACACGTTGAAATTGTACGTGCCGGTCGGCTCGTCGTTTTCATTGGGAAGAACAAACCCGATACCGCCGCCGAATTGCAGGCGGAGTGCGTTGGAAAGCGCCAGTTGGTATCCGGTGGTAAGTCCTACGCTCCCGCGGGTGCTGCTGTCTTCCAGTTGAATAGCGCCAGTAATTTTGACTTTAAAAATACGCAGGGCTGGCGCGAAACCGACATAGAAACCATCGCCGGCCGCATGCGGATAAAAGCGAAATTCCGGCTGGATGGTAATAATGCTGGCCCGTCCTTCCACCGTGATGGTGCCATCGGAAGCGCTGGATTTTTTGGTGTTGTATGCGAATCCGAAGCCCAATGTGGTGCGCCGTTTCAATTGGTGTTCAAGCGAAAGTGCGCCCCCCCAATAGGATTCACTATTTCCCTCAGAGAACAAGCCCTCCATATTGCCGCCGAGCTTGAAGATATTGAATTGCCCTTGTGCGGCGGCGCTGTATACGCTTAAAAGGGCTAAGGTCAGGGTTAAAATTTTGATAGGTTTCATGCGTTAAAATTGTTTTGAATAGTGAAAGCGTAAAACGAAATACTTGAATTGTGACAACATGCAAGCCTTTGCAAAGGTGCACAACAAAGTAATTCCGCAGCACTGATCAAAACAAATTTTTGAATTCACGTCAACCTACCGCTCTATCTTAAATAACAGGCGCTCTTTGGCCATGAGGCCTCTTATTTTAACTGCCAGGTCACGCCGTTCCGCCACGAGTAGGTTTCGGCTGGGGCGCCGGCCGGGAGGTTTTTATCCACGTAGTAGGTAAAGTCGATGTTCAGCGCCACCTTCTTGGTCAGGGCAATTTTTAGCACCCAGGTTGTGCTCACGCGGTAATTGCGAATCAGCCCCCACACGGGCTGCCAGTAGGTAGTGCCGGTGAGGGAACTTTGTTTGCCGGCGCGCAGTGTCAGGGAGAGGTAGTTGCTCGACCGGTTCCAGTATTGGGCAACGTCGGACCCCGAAAAGTGGTTGCGCTCCCACAACCAGGAAGTGCCCGCATAGAGCCGCTGCCGGCTGTCGGCCGACTTAAACAGGCGCCAGCGCAGCCCCGCGCCGAGCAAGCGCCGCTCCTGGAGCAGCTGTAGCGGGCTGGTCTGAAGTTGGGTGTAAATTTCGCCTACCCACGTGGCGTTGAATTTGTAGTTGTAGCGCAGGTGTGCAAAGGCCAGGTTGGTAAAATCGTTGCCACCGGCGCGCAGCAGGCTCTCGTGGATCAACAAGAGTACCATGTGCGGGTCTGATTTGTACTCTACCCGCGCTTCGCCCGACAACTGCAGGCTTTGCTGCCGCACCTTGGCCAGCGCCGCGCTGGCGCGCAGGTGCCCATACCAGTGCGTGGAATCGTTGGTGCCCGTGATCCGCTGCTCCTCGATGTTGACCACCTGGGCTTTGAGCGGACCATAGGCAAGGGTCGCCATCAGGAGGACGGTGCTGTAATAAAAAAGAATCGGTCGCATACGCTCCACCTTGCAGCAAAGAAAACCGCAGGGCCTTGTTATTGCGCAAAGTAAACTAGTCTTCCTGATACGCGGGTAATGCCCGGTTATTCGACCACGATCCTCCGGGTTTGCTGCCCGTATTCCAGGCCCAAACGCACAAAGTATATACCTGCCGCCGCGCCGGTCAGGTCCATCGGCACCGAGTTGTCGCCGGTATGCAGGGTTTCGCGCCGGTTGGCTACCACCCGGCCCAAAGCGTCCACGACGTCGATGGAAACCGCCTGTTCCTGCGGCGACCGGCAACTCAGCGTAAACCGGCCGTTGCCCGGGTTGGGCATGATCGTCCATTCGGGTGCGGCGCGGGGCGCTTCGCCGCTGCCGACCAGTTGACCGACGATGGCGATGTTGTCGAGCATTACCTTGTCGCCAACCCCGGTGGGGTCGAACGCGGGACTTAAGCCCGTAAGGGATTCGAAACAAATTTCAGCCGTGCCGCCCAGGTAGTCCGCGAGGTTGACGTTGTACGTGAACCAGGGGTCGATCGAGTTGCTCACCGGCCGGTAGGGGCCGGCAATTTCCTGGCCGTTGGCGAGGATATGCATAGCGCTGGCGTAGGTGTTGGCAAACCCCAGTTTGTCCTGGTACACCGGCGAGTAGGTTTGTTTGCGCTCGAAACGCAATTTCGCCGAGGCGAGGTTGCTCAGGTCGGCGCAAATGCAGAGCCTGGAGCGGAACGCCTGGTTGGCGTTCCACAGGTTGTTGGCATTCGGCACCACAGCGCTTTCTTCTTCAAGCGCACCGAAAAAATCGCCGCCCGTCATCAGAAATCCATTGGTCGAATTGTGCGCGGCGGCGGCGGAAAGCCCGGCCGTGGTTTGGCGACCTCCGGCACTGTAGGCCGAGTCGAGCGATGCTGCGCCCGATTCGAAACTGAGCACGTTTTCCACCAGCATGGGCAAGGGGTGCAACACCCGGAAATGGGTCAGGCTATCGTTGGTGTGCAGGGAATCGGGGCCGTATTCCACCCAGGTATCGATGAAATACGGTTTTTGGGTGGAAAAATCGACCGGTTTGAAAAACGTAAATTCAAACGACTGGCCACGGTGCAGCGTCAGGGGCAAGGGCAGGGATTCGTACACGGGGGCGCTGCCATCCAGGCTGTACGCCACCGTGAGCGGTTGCCCGGCCGCGATGGAATCGCAGCCGAAAAAACCGATGCTAACGCTCAGCGATGCTTTGCCGAGGAAACAGCTCGACGCGGGCTCAGTGACGGTTTTCAGCGCCAGGTCTACATTTTGGTCGAGGATATTGTCGATTTTCAAAAACGCCTCGTTGTTGCCTGGGTCCGCGTCGCCCGGGAAACCGGTGCGGCAGCGGATTTTATACTCGCCCGGCGCGGCCAGATCAGCTGTGGGTATCGAAAAGGTGTAGTTCAGGGTGTCGCCCGCCGCGAGCGGCTTGCTGAGGGTAAGGGTATCCCAAACGAGGGCCTCGTCGTTGATTTGAAAAGCAAGGGGGATCTTGTCGCCGGGTTGGAGGTCCACATTACAACCGTTGTAGCGCAGTTGCACGGAAATATATTCCGCATCGCTGAGCCCGCACGTCAAGGGCGCCGGATCGAGTATTTTCAACATCCGGAGGTCGAAATTGAGCAGTTCAACGCCCACGCCAACCGCATACCAGGCTTTGGCCGTTTCAGTATACGGCGCCGAACACAAGCCGTACAAGTCGGCAGCAGCCTGGAGGCTCCCTTCGCGCGCATCGGCATAGTTGGACAATTGTACCAGGTAATAGCGCAGGTTGCGAAAAGCGATAGCTGCCGCAGTATCCAGGCCCAAGCCGCTCAGGGTGTAGTCTTCGCCTTTATCGTTGGCGCCACTGCCGCCCTCGGTCAGGAGGTAAAACCAGTGATTTTGCACGCCGCTATTGTTGTGCACGCCGCCGTTGTCGCCAGCGCCGGTCGACCAGAATTCACCCTGATAGGTGCCCGGGTTTTCGTCTTCCTTCGGGTTCTGCATATTGCGCAGCCCATTGCCTTTGAGGTCAAAATCTTCGCCGACCAGCCAGTCGGCTTTTTCCGGATCAGCCCAAAATTCGACGGCGGCGCCGAAGATATCGCTGAACGATTCGTTCAGTGCCCCGCTTTCGTTAAGGTATTTGAGGTTGGCGGTGAACCGGGTGACGCCATGGGTGAATTCGTGCCCTACTACGTCAACGGAGCCAAAAGGCCCGAATTGCTTGCCATCGCCGTCGCCGAACTGCGTCCAGTGGCCCGTCCAGCGGGCATTGTTCCACTTGCTATCGTAGTGCACGTAACTGATGAGCGGGTAATTGTTCCCGTCGAGGCCTTCGAATCCGAGTTTTTGCTGGTAATAGTCATAGGTCATTTCGGCAGCCCAGAATATGTCGGTGGCCACTTCATCCTGGTTGGGATTGAAGTTGTCCCAGATATTGTCGGGGTCGGAAAACTCGATGGCGAGGTCTTCCTTGGTAGTTTGCATGCAATTCAGCGTATGCACGCCGCCGCCACGGGTATTGTCGTACAGGCGGTAAACAAATTCGCCGGTGGAGTCGGTCAGCACCGGGTGGGTGCCGCTGTATTTGGTCACGGCTATGCCGGGGGAGCCGGACGCGCCGTCGCATAGCAATTCGATTTGGCGCAGGATCTTACCGTCGCGGCTGCTGACATACACTTGTTTTCTCGACTGCGGTTCCTGCGCGTATATTTCGAAACACCAGGCGGGTTGAAAACTGGCAGGGTTTTGTGAAAAGGACGGATCCACCAGCACCAATTCGGGTTGCGGGTAAAACGTGGCGGCGGGGTCCTTGGTCAGGTGGCGCAGCATAGCCTCCGCAGCGGCGTCTTCCCACATATAACGGTTTGCCGGGAGGTCGGCCAGGGCCAGTTGCACCGCTGTGGCAGCCGGCACATCGACTTGGGGCGCCGCCCGGAGTCCGCGCACCAGTTTGCCGTTGAGCGTTTGCACCCAGCCGTCTTTTTCATGCAGTAGCAATTCGCCGCCTTCCACCCGGACGCCTTTATGGTATTGCTGGTAGCGTCGGTGGGTAAAGCCCAGTGCATCGGTGTCGGTACGATAGGGTACCAGTTCGTCCTGTTCGGTCAGGCCGAGATCGGGCAGGCGGTGTTGTACCAACTCCTGCGATGAGATGCGGACGCCATTTTTGACCGACAGCCAGTCGGGGTTGTGGTGCGGGGCATAGAAAATGGTTTCGCGGGCTGCCGGATCGGAAGCGCCGGGGGATTGGGAATAGGCGGAGAGGCTCAGTCCGGCAAGGACCGACAGGAGTACATGTTTTACCATAAGCAGTGCGCAGCGGTATTTAGCGTGAGCAGTAAGCGGTTGCGGAGGGTCTTTTCACTCTGAGCGGTCAAATATAGGGCAAGTACGGACAGATGGAGGGGATTCCCGATTAATTCGCTCGAATCTGTCAGTTTAGGGAGGGCGGGGAGTAGGAAGCCATTCCGGATAATGCTTATTTTTTATTTTTGCAATGGAATCCATTTTCCTGACCGACTTAGCGCCTATCCGAAAACCGCGCTTGAGCCGAAAGGCCTGATTTTAAAGAACAGCCCAGGCAAATTTGAGGTTTGTAGCCGGGAGCCTACGGGTCGAAAATTTATCGCCGGCAGTTTTTCAAAGGCAGGTCTTGCAGGCCAAGGGAGGTTATCGGATAGGCGCTTAGTTCGACTTTAGCCATTAGTCATGACTAAAAAAGTGATTACCAGGCTGTATTAAGCGATCTGACTGGATTTAAACACCTCCTTGATCTATCGTGATATGGAAGCTTTGTGAAAGGTCATGTGCCGGATGTCTCTCCCGCCTTCGGCGGATCGACATGACAACACATTGATATTCAACCACATTTATCAGATTTCTCGCGTTGCTCGAAATTCCGGCAGGGCGCGGGGAAATTTCGAGCAACGCGAGAAATCCGTTGGAAATAATTGATTATCATACGATTGTCATGTCGACCCGCTGAAGTCGGGAGAGACATCTGGAGAATGCCGGAGGGTGACATATTGTTTTCAAAATACGACCTGCATACCCGAGAAACGCTTTTTGTGTTTATGAAATGGCTAAAGCCGAACTTAGAGTTTGTCTAAATTTCGGTGCCGAGGCGAAAGCGAGCAAATTTTATTTCAGGCAAGGCAAAATTTGCAGGCATAGCCGGAAGCCTATGGCGAAAATTTTAACGCAGCATGAAATAAAATTGGCCGCTTGCAGCCCGGTAACCGAAATTTAGACAAACTCTTAATACAGCAGGCGTCCTTACGGCTTTCCGGCGGCTGAATCGCCGCGCCAAATGATTAACGCCCTGACCGCATGCTTACCCCCCGCTATCGAGCCGTTTTGACCGGCCTGGCGCTTGCCGCCTGCACCTGCGCCCGTGCACAAATGCCGGCAGCAGAGCCCAACCGCTTCAACCCGCGGTTTGAGATCTTTACCTTGCCGGGCGGCGAAGCTGCCAACCAGGTCCAATATATCCTGCAGGACAAGGTGGGTTTTCTCTGGTTCGCTTCCCGGGGTGGGTTGATCCGCTACGACGGCCGGCATTTCACCACCTACCGTTCAGAGCCCGGGGATAGCAACACGATCGCCGAAAATTATATCCGGTGGATTTTTCAGGACAGCCGGGGTATCCTCTGGCTCGCACATGCCAATTTTGGCGTGAGCGCCTTTAATCCCGTCACGGAAAAATGCGTGCGATACCGGTTCGACAACCCCGACGAATATCCCCGCAATTCGGCAAATTGCGTCCAGGCTATTGTCGAAGACCGGCAAGGCCGGATCTGGATCGGCCGGGCCAACGGGCTGTGCTGTCTGACGCCACCCGCACCGGGCGAACGGCGGGGTAAAATAAAAAATTATTACCATAAACCCGACGACCCGCGGAGCCTGAGCAGCCCGTTTGTACAGATACTGTACGTCGATCGGGCCGGTACCTTATGGGTCGGTTGCGGGAGCGCCTATTTGCCAGGCGGCGGCGGCCTGGACCGGTTCGACCCGGACCAGGACCGTTTTATTCGATGTGCATCGGCCGCAGGCGGCGAAAACGATCTGAAAGACGACCGGGTGCAGGTGATTGCGGAAGACCGCAGCGGTCATTTCTGGGTAGGGACTGCCGGCGAAGGGCTCTACCAAATGGAGGTGTCCAGCGGTCGATTTACCCGTTTTGTATTTGACCCCCGTCACCCGGAAGCGCTTTGCGCACCGGTATTGCAGCGGAACCGGCACCTGTTCCCAGAATTTCAGCATACCACCTTTATTTCGGAAGATCAGCAGGGCCGGATCTGGACCGGCGCCGTGGAAGGCGGCCTGAATGTGTACGATCCGGTCGCCCGGGCTACCCGCCATTTCGAACAAGCCGTTGGCCAGCCGGATAGCCTGCAAACCATTTCGCCCTGGTGTTTTTGCCAAACTTGGGATGGCAGCATCTGGATAGCCTGCGGCGATAATGGCCCGGTTTTCCGGGTGCAGAACACCAACAACCTGTTCCCGTTTTATTCGTCCGAACAGTGCATTGGTTACCCGAATACCACCATTTGCGGCCTGCAAAATGAGGGCCCTGACCGGGTTTGGCTGCAAACCGTCGGCGATTTTACAGGGGTGGTCCGGTTTGACCGCGCCAAGGATCAGCGCCAATACTTTCGGTATAATCCTGGCTTTCAGCAGCACATCATGACCGATCAGTTCGATTTGGGTTTCGATGCCGGCGGCACGCTTTGGGCCGGCACGGCACAGGGTTTGTACCGCTGGGCGCCGGGCCAAAGCGACGAGCGTCACTTTCAGCGGGACTCGGCACTACAGCAAACACTGGGCGCCGGAAATTGCGGCGTGCCGTTCTCCGATGGGCAGGGACACATTTGGGTGGCAGCCTATGGCCGCGGGCTCTACCGCTTCGATTCGGCGCTGTCGCATCCCCAGCTTTTTCAACCCGACCCCAATGACCCAAAACGCAGTTTGGGGGGGCTGCTGGTCAACCAGGTATTCCGCGACAAGCGCCAAAACCGGCTCTGGGTACTGGGCGGGAGCGCCGGCTATGATCAGGCGCATCCGATGTTTTTCGATCGGTTTGATCCTGTAACTGAGCAGTTCGAACACTTTTTGCCGTACGGCGTGGTTGGCAATATTACCGCTTGCGTGGAGGATTCGGCCGGTAATTTTTGGTTTACTGCCTTCCCCTACGGGCTCCGGAAACTCAACCCGCAGGACCCTGCCGGTTACCGGGAGTTTAAAGTGACGAACAGCGCCCTGGCCACCAACCTGGTCACCGACATGTTTCCCGGCCCAGACGGCCACATCTGGCTGCTGGCCAAGGGCGCTATTATCCGGCTCAACCCCCAAACGGAAACGTTTTTTACCTATTCGGCGCATCACGGCGTACGGACTGGGGATTTCAACTGGTTTACCGGCGCCTGCCAGGCCGCGGATGGAGCGATTTTTTATGGAGGCAGGGGCGGATTTCACGCTTTTTACCCCCGGGAAATAGACCGGTTGGCCGCCCGGTACCCGGCCGTTTCGTGCCTGACCGACCTGAAGGTCATGGACGAGCGGGTCGTGCCCGACAGCACCGGTTCGATCCTGAAACGGCCGATCTGGGAAACTACGGCGATCGAGTTGCCCTACGATCGCAATGTGTTTTCGTTTCAGGTATCTACCCTGGAGTTCGGCGGTCCGGAATGGAGCCAACTGGAATATAAGCTGGAAAAATACGACCGCGGCTGGCGTCGCGACCTGCGCGATGGCGAAGCCGCCTATGTTCAGGTGCCGCCCGGGCATTATGTGTTTCGGGTGCGGGGCCTGAACAGTTTCGGTATCCCGGTCCGGGAAACTGTTTGCCGGGTGGTTATTACTCCGCCGTGGTGGCGGACCTGGTGGGCGTATGCACTTTTTGTCTTGTTGATTGCAGCCGCCGTGTATGCTTTGTATCGGTTTCAATTGAAACGGAAACTGGAGCATGCCGAGACGCTTCGTCTGCTGGAATTGGATACCGTTAAAAGCCGCTTGTATGCCAATATAACGCATGAATTCCGGACACCCCTCACGCTTCTCCTCGGCCCTACGGAACGGCTGTTGCATGAAAAAGCATTGGATGAAGAAACCCGGGGCGTGCTCCAAACCGTTCAGCGGAATGCCGGCCGGCTGCTGATCTTGGTTAACCAACTGCTCGATTTGGCTAAACTGGAATCGGGTAAATTGACCCTGCATTACACCCAAGGCGAGGTTTTGGGTTATCTGAAATACCTGCTGGAATCGTTCCATTCGCTGGCAGAACAGAAAAATATCCGGCTTCATTTCCTTACCGAACTGGATGCGCTGGTAATGGATTTCGACGCCGAAAAACTTCAACAGATCGTCAGCAACCTCCTTTCTAATTCCCTGAAATTCACGCCCGAAAACGGCCAGGTATACCTCAGCGCGGCCGTTCGCCCCAACATGGGCGCTACCGCTGAGACGCGGGATATCCTGCCGGCCGAATGTTTGGCGCTGCATATCCGCGATACGGGTGTGGGTATACCGGAAGACAAACTGCCGTTCATATTCGACCGGTTCTACCAGGTGGACGATTCGCATACCAGAGCAGGAGAAGGAACCGGAATCGGCCTTGCCCTTACCCGCGAACTGGTCAAACTGATGGACGGGGTCATCAGCGTGAAAAGCCAATCCGGCCAGGGTACTACCTTCGAGGTGTTGCTCCCCATTCACCGGGAAGCGCCGGTCGGCGCCGCGCCCCCCGTAGCTGAACCGCCGCTCCCCACTGCCCCACTGGCCTGGCTTTCGACGCTCCCTGAAGCCGACGCCGAAACGCCGCTTGTCTTGCTGGTAGAAGACAACGCTGACGTCGTCGCGTATTTGGCAACCTGTTTGCCCAACTATCGCCTGCTCACCGCAAAAAACGGCGCAGAAGGCCTTGAATCGGCCATCGCCAATGTCCCTGATATCGTGATCAGCGACGTGATGATGCCCCGAATGGATGGTTTTGAACTCTGCCGGCGATTGAAAAACGACAACCGCACGAGCCATATTCCGGTTATTCTCCTCACCGCCAAAGCAGACCTGGCGGCCAAACTCGAAGGCCTCGAACAAGGCGCCGATGTGTATTTGGCTAAACCGTTTCACCGGGAAGAATTACTCCTCCATATCCGAATCCTTTTGGAAAACCGCCGCCGCCTGCAGCAATACTACCTGCAGGTGGCCGGCCTGACCGATCTGGCCAGCACCCCGGACACAGATGGCGTACCGGCCAACCCGATGGAGGACCACTTTGTGCAACAGGTCCGGATTGCAGTTGAAGCTCGCCTCGACGACTGCGATTTCGATGTGGAACAACTTTGCCGGACCCTGGCCCTGAGTCATTCGCAACTGCACCGCAAATTGTCAGCCCTGACGGGCTTTTCCGCCAACCGTTTTATCCGCACAGTGCGGTTGAACCGGGCAAAAGAATTGCTCCTCGACCCGAATCTGAAAATCTCCGCTGTAGCGTACGACTGCGGCTTCAACGACCCCGCCTATTTCAGCCGGGCGTTCAAACAGGCGTTCGGGCTTACGCCGCAAACCTGGCGTGAAGAACAAAAAAGCCCGTAAATACAATACTATTACCAATGTTGCACGATTTGTCCGGGTGTTTGGCAGGAATGTCCGGCATCTTGGTCTCCATATCCGGGCCCGGAGGTAGAAGGCACTTGCACCTTTGTGGCATCGAATTATTCAACGCGTTTTTGCGCGATCTAACCAGCAACTCTTCACCACCAAATTTTAAGTTATGAAAAAGCAAGTGCTCCTTCTCCCGACCATGATCCTGATGTGTTTCAACCTGTTGAATGCCGCCAAAACCACTGCCGACCACCTGATCGTGCGCTTGGAAAAAGGCGTAGCCGCCAATACAATACAGGTGCAGGCAGCCAACCTGCAAAAGGTACGTACGCAGGTCGCTATCCAGGATCTTACCGGCAAAATCTGGTACTCCGAATACATTGTCAGGGAAGACGGCTACGCCAAAAACCTGAAACTCGACGGCATGCCCGAGGGTCAGTACATCGTATTTGTAAAGAATAACAAAGGGCAGGTTGCCCGGGTATTCCGCTATGCTGCCGGCGAGGTTACCTTCTTCGCCAACAGCACGCCGAAGCAGGGCCAGTCTTCGATCGTTTTCGGTACGGGCGAAGCGCCGAAATATATTGCCCGCATTGCTGCAGCCGGCGCACAAGGCTTGCGCGTCCAACTGACCAACCTCGACAGCCGCGGCGCCCTGATCCGGCTGTGCGGCCTCGGCGGCAACCTGGTGCTGGAACAAAAGATCACGGACCACTCCGGCGTGGCCCAATCGCTCGACCTGACGGGGCTCGCTGCCGGCATCTATTTTCTCCAACTGCAGGCCGGCGGCGCCACGCTCGTGCAACATCTTGAACTGACATCTGCGCAAATTCAGTTGGGCGACCTGGAGCAGGCGCCTGCTGCCGGTCGTTCCGAAATGGCTAGAAATTGAGTTATGACCACCCCGAACAACCTAAAAACTAAAATACTTCATACATTCGGCAGGGAAGGTCGCAACGATCTCCCCTGCCTTGTTGTCCATCACCACCGCAGTAGTAACGCAACGGATTCAACACGGTTAAACTAATTCAACCTGTCGTCATGCAAATCCCGGTTAAATATATCCTGTTGTTGTGGCTGGCCGTGCTCGGCCCGCTTTTTTTGGTTGCGCAAAGCAAGCCGCCGTTCAAGGAATTCAACCCCGTCTTTGAAGCATTTCAAATCCCGCTCGATAACCGGGTGCAATGCATAGTGCAGGATTCGATCGGTTTTTTGTGGTTCGGCACTACAAAAGGGCTGGTGCGGTACGACGGACGGAGTTTTACGTCTTACCGGTCCAGCCCGCTGAATAAAAACTCGATGGCGTCCAGTTATGTCGAGTCGATCTTTATCGACAGCAAAGGGTTGTTCTGGATTTCACACTACAACCTCACCGGTGAAAAAGGCGGACTGACGGTTTTTAACCCCGTCACCGAACAATTTACCCGGTATTACCACGACCCCAATGACCCCAACAGCCTGATCGACGACCGGCTTTCCATGGTCACGGAAGACCGCCAGGGCTATATCTGGATCGGTACCATGGGCGGGCTGGACCGCTTTGACCGGAAGACCGGTACGTTCAAACATTTCCTGTCCAGCCCGGGCAACCCCCGAAGCCTGAGTTACAACCTGGTGCGGGCGCTTTATGTTGATAAAGCCGGCACCCTCTGGGTGGGCTGCGGATTTCCCTGGGACGACGCCGACCACGAAAATAACTTGGGCGGCCTCAATCGATACGACCCCCAAACGGAGTCTTTCACCCGTTTTCTGCACGATCCTGACGATCCGAATTCGCTTGCCGACAACCGGGTGCGGGCGCTATTTGAAGACAGCAAAGGCAATTTCTGGGTAGGTACCATGGGCGACGGGCTGCACCTCATGGACCGGGCCAAGGGTACCTTCACCCACTTGCACTACGATCCGCAGCACCCCGAGCGGATTAGCCGTCCCTACCTGGCGCACGTGCCGATCCATGAACAAAGCCTGAGCCAGGTTACCTTCATCCGGGAAGATCAGAACGGGTATATCTGGATCGGCGCCATCAACGGCGGGATCAATGTGTACGATCCCCAAACCGGCCGCTTGCAGCACTTTGAAAACGCGCCCCGGCCGGGGAGTTTGCTGACGAACTTCGTGTGGGACTGGTGCCAGGCCCGCGACGGCACCCAATGGATTGCATGCGGCGTCACGGGCAGCACGGTGATGCGGGTAAAATCGGATGCGACGGCTTTCCCTTTTATCGATAACCGGGCGCTGCAGAGCGATCCGATCTACTATCAATCGGTGGTAGCCGATAATTCGGGAAATGTCTGGCTGGGCGCAAACGGTTCGGATAAACCGCTGACGCACTACAACCGCAATACCGGCAAAGTAAAATTCATCCGTTACGACACACGGCCGGGCGGTTTTTCTTCCCAGATTGTAAATAGCCTCATTATCGACAGGGAGGGCTTTATATGGGCGGGTACCTCCGACGGTTTGTTCAAAATACATCCCAATAACACGATTGCGGCGATCTATAAATACAATCCCAACGACCCCAGGTCTCTGTCGTGCTCCTATGTCGAAAAATTGCTTCAGGACCGCAACGGATCCATTTGGATCGCTACCATGGGCGGCGGATTGAACCGCTACGATCCGGCCACCAACTCGTTTACCCACTTCGTGCACGACAACGCCGATCCGGGCTCCATCGGTGGAAATTTTGTCGTTGGGCTCCTGGAAGATCGCGACGGCAATCTGTGGATGGGCGGCGGGGACGACCCCGGACCGGCCAAGCAGCCGGCTTTCTTTATCGACCGGATCGCCATTGCCAATGCTGACGCCGGCTCTTTTCAGCATTACCACCCGCCGGGCATGTTCAGCTCGATTAGTTTTCAGATGGCCGAATCCGGCGACGACATTTGGTACACGGCTACGCCCAACGGCCTCCAGAAATTGAACAAAACGACCGGCAGCATCACTGAATTTACCACCGCCAAGGGCAATTCGCCTTCCGATTATATTATTGCGCTGGCTGCGGACAAAAACGGTGATCTCTGGATGACGACCGATGCTGAGATCCTTCGGATGGACCCCCGGCAGGAAACTTTTTTTACATACTCGCAAGAACACGGTATACGCGTAGTGAACTTTGGCCTCGGCGCTTATTTTATCAGCCCCTGGGGCGAACATTTTGTATCCGGAGATCCCGGGTTTCACGCGTTTTATCCCGAAAAATTGGCGCATCCGCGCAATGGTGCCTCGCCTAAGATCGCTATTACCAGCTTTTTTCTGGACAATAAGGAGGTCTTCCCAGGCAGTAACAGCTTGCTCCAAAAGCCGATTTGGGAAACCCAAAAGATCAGTCTGGCCAGTACCCAGAACAACTTTGCCTTTAATATTGCCTGTTTTGATTTTGAGAATGCCAAGGGCAATCAACTCGAATTTCAGCTCGAGCCTTACGACCCAACGTGGCGAAGCGACGCGCACGAAGGGCAAATCGCCTATTACAACGTACCGCCGGGAGAATATACCTTCCGCGTGCGCGGCGCCAACAGTAAGGGTGTTTGGAGTCAGGATATGGTAAGCCTGCACCTTGTTGTCCGGCCACCCTGGCAATCTACCTGGTGGGCGTATTTGCTGTACTTCCTGGCCGCGCTGGGGGCCATTTTCGGTGTTTACCGCTTTCTCCTGCACCGGCGCATGGTGGCCGCCGAAGCGCGCCGGCTGAAAGAGCTCGACGCGGTCAAAACCAAACTCTACACCAACATCACCCACGAGTTCCGCACGCCGCTTACCATCATTTCCGGTATGGCCGATCAAATAAAGGAAGACCCCGCCACCTGGCTCGATGAAGGCCTCACGATGATCAAGCGCAACAGCAACCGCTTGCTCCAACTGGTCAATCAAATGCTCGACCTGGCCAAACTGGAAAGCGGCAAAATGCGCCTCCACCTCCAGCAAGGCGATGTGGTCAACTACCTCAAATACCTCGTGGAGAGTTTTCACTCTTATGCCCAGGGCAAAAACATACAGATCCACTTCCTGTCCGACCTGGATGCGTTTGCGATGGACTACGACCCGGAAAAACTGCAGCAAATAATGACCAATCTCCTGTCGAACGCCGTCAAATTCACCCCGCAGGGCGGGCATGTGTACGTCGACCTGCGCTTGCAGGGCGATGACGCGCCTCCACGAAAAACGGAAGCCAAACGCCAGGTCGAACACAGCCCAGGAAACACCGGCCAGCATATTATCATCCGGGTACGCGATACCGGCATCGGCATTCCGGAAGAACAGATCGCCAATGTGTTCGACCGATTTTACCAGGTCGACGATACCCCCACCCGCCAGAGCGAAGGCACGGGGATCGGCCTGGCGCTTACCCGGGAGTTGGTCAAACTAATGGACGGGACCATTGGTGTAAAAAGCAAAACGGGTAAGGGCGCGGAGTTCAGCGTTACCTTGCCGGTACGGCGCGAAACCGATTGGAGTCCGTCCGATTACAAGGCGCCCGAAAAAGCGGAGGAGGATATCCGGGTTTCCCAACCCGCTCCCGGCATAGCAAAACCGGCGGTCATTGAACACCGCAAAGCCGAACCCGCCAGCCCGCTTATTCTCCTGGCCGAAGACAACCCCGACGTGGTGGCCTACCTCGCGTCCTGCCTCAACGGACTGTATCGCCTGACCGTGGCCAAGGACGGCCGGGAAGCCATCGAAATCGCCACCGACACGGTACCCGATCTGGTCATCTCCGACGTCATGATGCCGCATAAAGACGGCTTCGAAGTGTGCCGGGCGCTTCGCACCGACGAACGCACGAGCCATATCCCGATCGTTATGCTTACCGCAAAAGCCGACCTCGACAGCAAACTGGAGGGCCTTGAACACGGCGCCGACGCTTACCTGGCTAAGCCGTTCCACAAAGAGGAACTTTTGCTGCGTATCCGCAAACTGCTTGAGATCAGGCAGCAGCTACGGCAGCACTACCTCGTGGTAGCCGGTCTGGGCAACGGAGCGGCTCCGACCCCGATCCCCCCCGCTTTGCTCCCTTCGGAAGACCGGTTTGTCCAGCGGGTGCGCGAAGTGGTGGAGGCCCACCTCGATGATAACACCTTCGACGTGGAACAACTCTGCCGGGAAATCGCCATGAGCCATTCGCAACTGCACCGGAAATTGTCGGCGCTTACGGGTTTTGCCGCGACCAAGTTTATCCGCCTGATCCGCCTCAACAAGGCGCAGGAACTGCTGCACAATCCGGCGCTCAGCATCACGGCTATCGCCTTCGATACCGGATTCAACGACCCCAGTTATTTCGGGCGGGTATTCCGGCAGGAGTTCGGCGTGTCGCCGCAGGAATGGCGGGAGCGGCTCAATTAGGAATGGTTTTTGTTGATTGTTTAAACAACTACATCTGATTTTTACCTTTGCATCGGGTTCGCCCGGACATCCCTCTTTTTTAATCCAGCCATGCGCTTCGTTGTAACAACGGAAGCCTTAGTAAAACTTTCTCGTCTATGCGCAACAAACCAATGATCACTTGCCTGCTCCTGCTGGCAGGAAAAAGCTTTTTGGCGTACGCACAACCGTGCCAACCCGTTCAAACTACGCTGAACAAATCTATTTGCCAGGGTACTTCCTATCAATTTGGAATCCAGACCCTTTATGCTCCCGGCACGTATCAACAAACTTTTAATTCTGCAAGCGGCTGCGACAGCACCGTTACCCTCCATCTTTCAGTCGAATTGCTAAAAAATTCGGTTGAGGCGACCATTTGCAAAGGCCACTTCTATCAGTTCGGGCCCCAGGTCATTTACGATGCCGGCACGTACCAACGCACGTTCACTACACCGGACGGCTGCGACAGCCTCGTTACCCTTACCCTGCACGTCGAACAATTGTCGGGGAATGCAGCAGTTTCCATCTGCAAAGGCCAGTCCTATGCCTTCGGCCCGCAGGTGCTTTACGACCCCGGCGTGTACCAGCATACCTTCACCACGCCCGGTGGCTGCGACAGCCTGGTGACGCTAACCCTCAGTGAAGCGCACTTAACCGGTACGGCATCGGCCGCTATATGCAAAGGCCAGGTGTACGATTTTGGCGTACTGTCGTTGTATGAGCCCGGCGTGTATCAACAAATGTTTACCACGCCGGATGGCTGCGACAGCCTGGTGACGCTAACCCTCCAGGTGTACCAGTTATCGGGTAGCGCTACTGCTCATATTTGTAAAGGGCAGTCCTATCAATTCGGCTTGCAAACGATTTACAACCCCGGCACCTATGCGGAACATTTTACCACCCCCGGCGGCTGCGACAGCCTGGTGACGCTCACGCTGACGACCGACCAACTGACGGGTAACGCCAGCGCCAAAATTTGTGCCGGCGACGCTTATGTCTTCAACCTGCAAACGCTTTACGCGGCGGGCACCTACCAGGAACACTTTACCACCCCCGATGGCTGCGACAGCCTGGTAACCCTCACCCTGGAAGTAGAGCCGAGCCTCGCCGGTTTCCCACTCACCGGCGACACCATCCTCTGTGCCGGCGAAAAGGGCGTGCTGCGCACGGTAAACAGCTATGCCGCTTATAAATGGTCGACGGGGGTCACTACGCCCACTGCGGAGGTCGGCAAGGCCGGCTGGGTGGCCGTAACCGTCACTTCAGCGCTCGGCTGTACGGCGATCAACAGCATTTACGTGTATCAAAAACCCATCCAAACGCTGGTGGAGACCAGCGATCCGACCTGCTTCGGCGACCACAACGGCGCTATCGACGTCACGGTGCTCGACGGACCTGCGCCGTTTCAATTTTCCCTGAATACCGGACCGAATACGGGTTCCGGCGCTTTTCTCCACCTGCCTGCCGGAAACTATACGCTTACCGTACGCGATGCCAACGGTTGTACCGCTACCGAAACGGTGAGCCTCCTCCAACCGCCGCCATTGTTGCTCGACCCCGGCGGCCGCCGAACGATCGATGATGGCGTTGAGGGGATTGTGCTTCAGCCTACGGCCGATTCGACCGTCGTATCGTGGCTTTGGGCGCCTGCGGCAGGATTGAGCTGTACCGACTGTGCCCAACCCGTGGCATCCCCCGACACCAGCACCACCTACACGATCACGGTTGCCGATGCCAAAGGTTGTACGGCGACGGCGACACTGGCGGTATTGGTAAACGTGACCCGCCCCGTGTACGTGCCCAATGCCTTCAGCCCGAACGACGACGGCCAAAACGATTACTTCACTGTTTTTGCCGGCGACGATGTTGCGGTCATCCGCCGGTTCGAGGTATTCGACCGTTGGGGGAATTGTGTGTTTGCCGCGCCGCACAACCTGCCGCCCGGCGCCACGGCCCTGCAATGGAACGGATACCACGGGGCAACGGCTTTGCCGCCGGGAGTGTACGGCTGGCACCTGGAAGTCGCGTTCTCCGATGGAAATACGGCGGTGTACCGGGGCGGTGTGACCCTGGTGCGCTGAGGTAATAACATGTGATCCGGAAACTATTGTTCCGCGTATATCGCCACGGTTTTTTGACCTGCTGTATCAATCCGGCCGCGGAACATACCCGACGTATTGAACGGCATTTCAATATGGCCTGCCCGGTCGAGGGCAATGCAGCCACCTTCGCCGCCAATCGCCTGGAGGCTTTCAAGGATGACCTGCCTGGCGGCTTTGCGCAGCGAAACATGCCCGTAGCGCATGCGGGCGGCGATGTCGTGCGCTACGGCGAGCCGGATAAAATCTTCGCCTTTACCGGTGCAGGAAACGGCGCAGGAGGCATTGTCGGCGTAGGTGCCTGCCCCGATCACCGGCGAATCGCCGATGCGGTTGTGGCGCTTGTTGACGATGCCGCCGGTGCTGGTGGCCGCGGCGAGGTTGCCGTATTGATCGAGGGCGACGCAGCCGACCGTGCCGAATTTTTCCACCGCTTGCCCGCCCGGCGGGAAGATGACGCCGCCCCGGCTGTCGTTGGCGGGCGGGGTGGTTTCATTGTTTTTAGCCTGTTGCAACTGCGCGCGGCGGGCCGGTGTGAAAAAGTAAGCCGTGTCAACGATTTCCACGCCGTGTTGTTCGGCAAATTGTTCGGCGCCCCGGCCGGCAAGAAAGACCACCTGCCCGCTTTTCATCACCGCGTTGGCAGCCAGGATCGGGTTTTTGACCGTGGTGACGCCCGTGACGGCGCCGCAAGCGTGCCCGTGGCCTTCCATGATCGAGGCATCCAGTTCGATCGTACCCTCGGAAGTGAGCACTGCGCCGCGGCCGGCATTGAACAACGGGCTGTCTTCCAGTACCCGCACGGCGGCAATGGCCGCGTCTGTACTGGCGCCACCGCTGCGCAGCACGGCATAACCGGAATCGAGCGCGGCGGATAGGGTGGCGGTGTAGGCTTGTTCCTGCTCTGGGCTGAGGTGCATGCGGCGCAAGTCGCCCGCGCCGCCGTGGATGGCGATAGCGATTTTCGACTGGCCGTGCAAAGTGGAAAAAGGCAGGCAAAGCCCCGCGAACAGGATCAACGAACGAAGGAGCAACAACATGGCGGTCGGCAGAATTTGGTGCTCAGGCTTGGCATATTTGCCGCCGGAACACCTGTTTACGGCCGTTAAGGTAGCAAATAGTTTGCGCTTCCGACCCGACGCTCGCGCAGGCTTTCAAAACGGGGATGGCTCAGCAGGGCTGTTTCAATCCTGCTCTGCTGAGCCCAATCCCCGTGAAATACAGCCGGTCCTACCCGGCGAAGCTGATCTCGGGCATACCAAGCACACTGGCGCTTTCCATCGCCTCTTTCAGCGATGGCGATTGCCCGAATTGCATCGCCTGCTCTTTACTGTCCCATTCACTGACGATCAGCACCTCGTTCGGGTGTTCGATATTTGTGAACACGGCTGTGCTTTTGCAGCCGAACTGCCGGCGCACGGAATCGTGTTCGTCAAACACGAGTTTCCACTTGTTGAAATCGGCAACTCGGTGCCGGACATACATTTTGACCATTTGATTCAGATTTAATTTGGATTGGATATGTCAAATCAATCGCATTGGCAATGGTACGAATGCCGGTTGAAATGCATGGGTGGTTGGAAGGTGTTCCGGCAAGGTTGTGAATGGTGCGTTTTTCGGAGCAGGAAATGCCATATTTTCCGGTTTTTTCCAGTCGAAATTATGCCTCAAAGATGTGCCTGTCGAATATGGGCATCCTTTAACCGCGGTTAAGTGTGCGCTTAACCGCGGTTAAGAAAGCCTCCGCGCTGACCTTTCACCATCATTCGTTTGCGGAGGCGGCTGAGCGACGGCGGCTCGATATCGAGGTAGGTGGCGATGTATTGCAGCGGTACACGCTGAAAGATGTCGGGATGCCTGGCAAGTAATAGTTGGTAGCGTTCTTCCGGCGAGCAAGTTTTGATCTCGTTGAGCCGTTTGAGCGTCGCGATATACATGCGTTGGGCCTTTCGGAGATACCATTGCTGCATTTTGGGGATCTTTTGCTCGGCCTCCAGCCAACTGTCGCGCGATATGGTCAGCACTTCACAAGCCTCTATGGCCTGTACCCAGGAGTTGGATGGTTTTTGGGTATGGTAGCTTTCAAAATCGGCGATCCACCAGTCTTCGAAAGCAAAAAACTGCGTGTGCTCCTTGCCTTTGTCATTGAGCGTGTAGGTGCGGGTACAGCCTTGAACGATGTACGATTTTTGCCTGGAAATATCGCCTTCGCGCAGATAATGCTGCTTGGGCGCCAGGTATTGTTTATGGAAAAACCCGCAAAAAAAAGCCAGTTCGTCTGCGGTAAAGCCGATTTGGTCCCGAAAAGAAGCGACAAACGGCTCCGGGAATTCGTTCAGCGGCAGCGAAGAGTTCATGACAGACATGGGTGGCAGATCGCGTATGTTAAAAAACAAGGCCGACGCTAGATACCTCCGGCATCGACGTCGTGGAGAAAGGAAATCAGACCGTTCATATAGGTTCTCTGATCGTCCCACATGCACATATGGCCGCCGTTTGCGCACAGTAAAAAGCGTCCGCGCTGAACGGCTGTGGAAATCCATTTCATGTGCGCCGGGTCCATGGTATCATGCGTCGCGCCAATCACCAGCGTGGGTGTTTTAATTGTGGGGAGTTGGGCTTTGACGTCCCATTTTTCGAGTTTGCCGGAAGCGCCGAATTCGCTGGGGCCCTGCATCGTTACGTACAGGCTTTGGTTTATTCCGTCTAACGAGCGCACGATCGATCCGGGCCACTGTTCCACGGGCAGGCGGCAAATATGCACGGCGTAAAAATTCGGCATAAGCAGCTCCATGTATTTCGGATTGTCGAAATCGCGCCTGGCTTCGATCTGCCGGATGGAATCGAGCACCTTGGGGTCCAGTTGTTTGGCCAGCACATCGTTGGCATACCGGACATAATCGGGTATGCTGGCCATCATGTTGGAAATGATCAGCCCTTTGAGGTTTTGCTGGTATTTCAGGGCATATTCCATCGCCAGGATACCGCCCCAGGAGTGGCCAAGCAGGTAGAAGTTGTCTTTGTTGAGCCCGAGCGCCTGCCGCACCTGTTCCACTTCGTCCACATAACGCGGCAGGTCCCAAAAGGATGTGTCATTGGGGTTGTCGGAATAGCCCGTGCCGAGTTGGTCGTAGTAATAAAACTCGATGCCTTCGGCCGGAAGAAAGCTCTCCATACACTCCCAGTAGTCGTGCGGGCAGCCCGGACCACCTTGCAGCAGCAGCACTTTGATCTTGGGGTTGTTGCCGATGCGCTTGGTCCAGATATTGAAGTTGCCTTTCGGCGTGGAAATGGGGATGATTTTGACGCCGCCGGTCTGAAGGCCGGTGTCAGTTTGGGCAAAATAGTCTTTCAGAGACAGGTTGCTGCCGGCCGGCGGTGCATACGGCGAAGTGCAGGCCAGTATAAACCCGGCGAGAAGGAGAGAAAGGAAAGGTAGCGTTCGCATTGGAGATGATTTGGTTTTAATGCAAAAAAAGGAATTTCACGTGTGCAAGATGGCAATAATCGGGAACTTTTGGACTGAATGAGACAAAGGTAGCGGGCGGTGCTTGTCAGCAACCAGTTCAAATGGTGTTCAATCTATGTTCAAAAGCGTGATACAGCGGAAATTAAAGGTTTTGACCGTATATTTGTTCGCTTTTCCGGCCTTAACGGACCAAAACGCTATCCCGGCGCCGGACTGAACAGAAATGGAGCTGACAAAATTACCGTGCTGGCATTGTGGCGCCGAAAACCGCCGAAATGAGGTGTATTGCCCGAAGTGCCGCTTCCCTTTGGGCCCTTTGAATGTCAACCTCTTGTCCGACCCCTATTTTGGAGCGGGGCTTGACCGGCGGTATGCGGACGTGCAGGAGACCGTGGCGCAAAACGGCAAACTGGCTGCCGTGGAGGCTTTTGAGGCGGAAATTGTGGCGGCTGCGCAGGCGGTCATCAACATGGACGCGCGTTTGTTGTTCCATTTGGTCAACGAGAGTGACGTATATTTGTCGTACCAACAAGGGGTGGAACAAAACAAACGCCGCGTGCTGGAATTTGAGGACGATGTACAGCGTTGTGTGGTCGAAACGTCCTTTTATGCCGGATACACCGGGCGGAATGTGGTGTACGCCGCGATGAGTCTCGACGACGACGGAGTGCGTTCGTATGGCGATGTGTCGGTAGTGTTGCGCACAGACGATATCGAGCAAGTCACCACGGTCTTTGAAAAAGATACGATTGTGTTGTTCAATGAATTGACCGATGCGGGCTGGCGGGCCGGCACCATTATGCCGGCAGGGTATTGCGGCGTGTGGAGCAACCGGGGCGTTTTGGCAGTCGTCAAACACGGCGCACAGGTGGCGCAGGCCAAAAAAACGCCGAAGACGGCGACACTTGTCCTGCATAGCGATGGAAAAAAGCAAAACGACGAATACATCGAGTTGCATATTTTTAACGGGGTGACGCCCCTTAACTTTGCCAAAGTGAAATTCCACAAAAAACTGGGCAACGAATTCGACGAAGTACAGATCAATCTGTTAAAACATATCCTTAAAGGCCAAAATACCGAAATAGCGGGAAAATGATCAGCCGGGCATACATATTCGGGTCGCTGGGCAAGGCGGCCTTCCACGAAGCGGGCGAATGGTTCGTCCTCGACGCCCGCGCTCCCGGGCAGGTGCGGAAATGGCACCCGCTCGACCGCAACCTGTTGTCGCTATCGCACACGCCGGAAACGTTGTTCCTGGATGGCGAACAGCGCCTGGAGGATGTGAAAAAGGCCTTGGCGCAGGAAACGCAAAAACACGAAGCCCTCACGCTGGCGCTCCAGCTCATGGATTCCAGGATCGACAACACCGGACTGAAGGCTTCTATAGCCACGCTGCTGGAAAAATACCTGGCGCAGCAGCGCGTGCAGGCATTCGTCGAAAACCGCTTGCTCACCACTATTGTACCTGATCCACTAAATCCCACTGACGCTCTAGCCGTTTGCCGTTCCCTGAAAGTGGAAAAAGCCGCCAGCCTGTACCAGACCCTCGAATCGGCGGCTGAAAGCATCCAGCAGTTTTACACGGTTTGGCAGCGCACGGGCAAGGAACATTTTACCAATCTGGAAGCCTTCGATACCGCTTATGCCCTGCTGGCGGCCGACGGCTTTGCTAAAACCCTGGTGCTGGCCGTGCGCGACCACGACCGCCGCAGCTGGGACAATGCCGCCGTAGAAGCGACGTATCTCCTCCAACAACACGGGCTGGTGCAAAACGCCACGCTGTTTACGCATATGCGGGAGGCGCTGCGCGATATTTTTGCTATTCGCTTCGAAGAACAGGCGCCCAAACAACAGGATGCGGAGCCAGCGGATGAGATTATGCAAATGATCGAAGCGTATATGGAGGGTTTTCACCACCAACGCGAGGTGAAGCGGTCGCGGAAGGATTTGGAGAAGTTGTGGCGGCGGAAGAAGGAGAACCGGAATCGGGTAAAAGGCAAATTATCATATACAGATGTGAACCGGCTGCAAACTGAAATTGATGGCTATAGTCGGAAGATTGTTCAAGCAGTTTTGCTAAGGCATACGGCAGGCGTAGAGGAAAGTCTGAAGCATTTATTATCGCTGCAATTTGCGCAAAGTGATCCGCAGCATATTTGCAAGTCATTGTGTAATGTAGCCAGTTCCGTTTTAACTTCAGGCGCTATAGCATTATCTAAAAGATTGTTGAAATATGCTACAATCTTCAATTCTGAGGATCCATTTGTACATAATCAATATGCTGAAATATTAAAGTCAGAGGGTGATTTGGTTGGTGCAAAAACGGAGTATCTGCGCATTAAGGGACGTTTTCCGGATGATGTTGTGGCTCAAACAGGATATGCTGAAATATTAAAGTCAGAGGGTGATTTGGCCGGAGCGAAAGCGGAGTATTTGCAGATCAAGGGCCGTTTCCCGGATAATGTTGTGGCGCAAAATGGGTATGCTGAAATATTAAAGTCAGAGGGTGATTTGGTTGGTGCAAAAACGGAGTATCTGCGCATTAAGGGACGTTTTCCGGATGATGTTGTGGCTCAAACAGGATATGCTGAAATATTAAAGTCAGAGGGTGATTTGGCCGGAGCGAAAGCGGAGTATTTGCAGATCAAGGGCCGTTTCCCGGATAATGTTGTGGCGCAAAATGGGTATGCAGAGATATTAAAGTCGGAGGGTAATTTGGCTGGAGCGAAAGCGGAGTATTTGCAGATCAAGGGCCGTTTCCCGGATGATGTTGTGGCGCAAAAAGGGTATGCAGAAATATTAAAGTCGGAGGGTGATTTGGCCGGAGCGAAAGCGGAGTATTTGCAGATCAAGGGCCGTTTCCCGGATGATGTTGTGGCGCAAACAGGGTATGCAGAAATATTAAAGTCGGAGGGTGATTTGGCCGGAGCGAAAGCGGAGTATTTGCAGATCAAGGGCCGTTTCCCGGATAATGTTGTGGCGCAAAATGGGTATGCAGAAATATTAAAGTCGGAGGGTGATTTGGCTGGTGCCAAGGCAGAATATGAGCAGATTGTTGCACGTCATCCCTCTGATCAGGTAGCCCGCCATGCTTTATGCTGTCTTTTAATCCTGCTTAATGAAAAGATCGATTTTGAGATTCCGCTTCCTGCAAACCCCAAATCAGAACAAGATTTCTATTGGCACCACTTCCATATCAGCCGCCTCATAAAATCAGGCGAGTGGGATGCCGCCGAAAAAATGCTCCGCCAGGGCTTGAAAACCTGTCAATTCTATCAAACCAGGGTGATCTACAAACGCACGCTTCGCTACGTAGCACTGCTCAAGCGCGACTTTGCAACCGCACTGGCCGAGATCAACGAAGCCGAAGAAACCGAACCTTTTGATTTCGTACTCCGCACGCACTTGTTCGCCGTCACCGGCCAACAGGACCGCGCAAAAAAGGAACTGGAAAAAACCCGGCAGTTTCGCCAATACAAAATGATCGACCAGGTCGCGCACCTGCTGGCAGAGCGCTTCGAACTGGGCGCCGTTCAGGGCAAGCGCCGCCCGCCGGAAGAACTGGACCCCCAGATCCTCGAACTCGAGTTCGAAGCGCTGCTCCTCGCCGCCTGACCACCTCAATACCGCACCCGCTCCCCCAATCCCGCATACACATACTGCTCGCCGAACACTTCGCGCAGCACCTGAAACGCCAGGTGCCCGGTGCAGTGCGCCGGCGCAACCCGCCGCACGCCCAGGTCGTTTTTCAGGTACCGGGCGATGACTTCGATCTGGGCCTTGTCGAAAGGGATCAGGTGAAACCCGCCGTACACCAGGTCAATGTTGTCCTGGGTCACTTTTTTGGCTTCGGCGGCTATGCGCTCCACGCCGCTGTGCGAGCAGCCGGTAATGAGCGCCTGGCCGTGGCCGGTTTGAAGGGCCAGCGACAATTCGGGCAGGTTGGTGTATTTGTAGTGGGAATGTTCGTCTTCGGCGAATTGCCCTTCCACAAAGCTTTTGTTCGGGTAGCCGGAGAAATAACCCATATACGGCGAATTGGTCGGGATCAGGGTCATGCCCGGAAAGATCGCCTTTGCCGTTTTTACATACTCAATGTTGGCGCCCCAGAACCGGCCCGACTGGTTGATCGTGAATTTCGTGGGGCCGCCGTCGAAATAGCGCTGCTCGGGCGGCACCGATGCCGCCGCGCTGCTGTCGGGGCCGGTGGCGTCGAAGGGCACGGGCGCGCCCCAGAAGATATCGTACGGCATGTAGATCTTGACCTTCGGATTTACCCGCAACACGTAATCGACGCCGTTGAGGTGGTCGAAATGCCCGTGCGAGACAATCACCGCGTCTACTTTTTTCAGGTTGATCTTCAACCGCTCCACGTTGTGTTTGAAAATATCCGCGTTGCCGCCGGCGTCGAACAGGATGACCTTTCCCCGGTGCTTCAGGATACAGGAAAATCCGAAATCCTTTTGCAGGCTACTGTCGCGGCCGAAGGCATCGTACAGGTTGGTGATGGTGCCTTCTTCCACGGGTTCAAACCGGGGGCAAGGATAAAATGCGGTGCCGGCAAAGAAAGCGAAGACGGCGAACCAGGCCAGAATTTTCATCTTGATTTATTTTATATCACTGCTGCAAATGTGCTTTTCAACCGCCGCAATGCCGGTTGCCGGATAGCCGGAACATCCACGATTTCGGCAGTCTGCCCGGGCGCTTCAATCGCCTCCAGAAGCGTATCGAGCATTTGCCGGATAGTCACCAGCGCCAGCGCCCGGGCCTTTTGCCGCGTGGCAGGCAGTCCTTCCAGGATTTTGAACAACGGCCACAGCAATACCGGCCACCAGTGCCCCGGCCCCACCACGTACCAGGGGCGGATAAAGGTGTGCGACAGCCCGGCCGCCGCGATGCTCCGCTCGCCCTCGGCCCGCACGGCCTGGTAATCTTTCATGATGTTGGTGGGTTCCTGCGCCACGCTCACATACACGAAATGCGCCACGCGGGCACGAGCGGCCGCCGCAGCGGACGCCTGTACGGAGGGCAGGTCGATCCGGCGAAACAACTCCCGCTTCTGCGGCGACGGGTGCGGCACCCCGAGCAGTTGAACAAAAACGCTGCCGGCCGGGATGGCGGCGCTGAGTTGGCCGGCGTCGAAAGGATCGCCGGCGGCGACCTCCGCCCCGGCGGGCGCCTTCCGCTCCGAACCCGGGCGCACAAAAGCGATCACCCGGTGCCCGCGCTGGAGGAGCAGGCGAATCAACCGGGTACCCATGTAGCCGGTGCCGCCGGTGATAAAAACAGTTTTCATACTATTTCAGGTGTAAAACGGAGCGGCGCAAGCGGCGCGTTGGCCGGCCGGCGCCACCACTGACGATGAGGCGTATCAACAGCATTTACAGGACTATACAGGCGGTTGCTGTACCATGATTCCTGTATAGTCCTGTATAATCCTGTCGCAATATTTATTACCGGAATGCGGCTTCGAGGCCGGAAATGTCGCCGACGGCCTCCCAGCGGAGAACCATGCCGTTGTCGGCAAACAACCAGTTCATGACAACATCGGACGTGTACGTTTTGCCGGTGGCGATGATTTTGCCTTCAATATGGACGTCGTTGCTGACGGTGTTGCCGTCTTCGCGGAAATTCGAAGGTTGGAAGACGGTGATCTGGGTAGTGCCGCCTACTTTTTCAAAAAACTGGCCTACACCGGCCGGGCCGTCGAACGTGCCGGCATACGCGATCACGTGGGGGTCGCCAGGGTGGATCCAGCTGACGTTGTCGGCCAGGGTGGCGAGGATGCCCGGAATATCGCCTTGCCCGAAACGGGCGTAGTTGTCCATGACGGTTTTCATGTTGGCCGATTGGGCGGATGCATAAGCTGCGGACAGTGCGAGGGCCAGGGAAATGACGAGTACTTTCATTGGGTGATGGTTTGTTTTTGTTGATGAAGAAAGGAGGAACAATTGACGGGACAAAGGTGGGCGCCGGAGTTGTTCATTGTCATGTTCAACCTTTGCTCAATCGCAGCGGGATTTGTTCAAAATACCAAATGGCGGCCGGGCTGCAATCTTTGCCGCCATGCAGCCGCCTATTTTCCAAATAGTTGGGTAATTTTCGCCCATCTCCGTACCCACTCCTTATCCCCGCGCATGAAGATCCTTGTCCGAAGCATTTGCATTTGCTGGTTGTTTGCGCTGCCCTTTTGCGCCGTTGCCCAACACATCCCCAACGCCGACTCGGTGCTCCAGCGCCTGCCGCAGCTGACGGGAGCCGGGAAAGTAGGCGCCCTGCTCGACCTGTGCATCGCCTACCTCGGCAAAGACAAAGCGAAAACGATCGATTACGCGAAGCAAGCCGTTTCAACAGCCGAACAACTGCAGGCCGACAGCCTGATCATCCGTTCGCTCAACTACCTGTCGATCGCCTACCTGAACCACGGCGAAACCCAATTGACCATCCAAACCAGCCAACGCGCCATGGAACTGGCCCGCCGGTCGGGCAACCGGCCGCAACGCCTGGAAGCCATGTCAAACCTGGCGGCGGCTTATATCCGTACCTATCAAAATGACAAGGCCCTGCCGATCGCCGAAGAGGGCATCGCCCTGGCCGAAGCGGAGCAAGACAACAAATCGCTGGTGAATTTCTATGAGATCGTAGCCGAGGTACAAAAAGACCTCAAACAATGGGATGCCGCCGAAGCGACCTATCAAAAAGAACTGACCCTCGTGGATGGGCTGGGCCGGCCCTTCGAGGCGGCGCGGGCGTACAACAATATGGGGTTGTTGTACGCTCAACGCTCAAAACACCGCGAAGCCGTGGGCCTGTTTGAAAAAGCGCGGGCGAATTTCCACCGCCTCGGTTATATTTCGGGCGAAGCCATCGCCATGCTCAACCTGTCCGACGCCTTGCTCGGCGCCGGCGAATTCAACAAAGCCGGCAAGGCCTACCAGGAAGTCCTGCAACTCAATGCCGATGTCGGCGAGCCCGAGATGGAGGCCCTGGCTACCGCGGGCCTCGGGGTGGTGGCCCTGAGTACCGGCAACCCTGCTGCAGCGCTGGAACATCTTCAGAAAGCCGAAAAGATCGCCCGTGAATCGGGATTTGTCGAAGTACTCAAAGATGTGTACGGTTACCTGGAAGATTTGTACGCTGCCAAAGGCGATTTCCCAACTGCCTGGGATTACCGGGAAAAGAGTAACCTGTATGCCGATTCCGTAGCCAGCCAAAAGGTAACCAACCGCGTTACCGAACTCCAGGTGCAGTACGACACCCAAAAGAAAGAAACCGAAATTGCCCAACAGCGCATACAGTTGGTCAATCAGCAAAGCGCCCTCTTTCGCCAGCGCACCTGGCTGATCGGCCTGCTGATTGGGGCGCTGGCGCTGGCCGTACTGGGCTGGCTGTTTCACAACCGCTACCGCCTGCGGCAAAAAGCCGAACTCGATGCCGCCATTATCCGCGAACAACAGCTCGGGCTCAATGCCGTCATCGAGGCACAGGAAGCCGAACGCCGGCGCATCGCCAAAGACCTGCACGACGGCATCGCGCAGGAACTGGTGGCCCTGAAGCTGGGCCTTACCGCCCTCCAACACCAACTCGCCGGCGGCGCCCCAACCGAAGCCGCCGGCCGGCTCGGCGAACTCACCCAACAACTCGACGCCTCCTGCACCGAAGTGCGCAACATAGCCCACGTCATGCTGCCACCCGCCCTCGAACAACACGGCCTCGCCCCCAGCCTGGAAATGCTCCTCCGCAACACGGCACAACAAGCCGGCATCCAGGTCGAATTCGACGCCGGCAACCTGCCGAACCGGCTCGACGAGCGAATGGAAACCGGGCTGTACCGCATTGCACAGGAACTGCTCAACAACATCCTCAAACACGCAAAGGCCGCGCGCGTGGTGCTCCAGTTGTACACCGCCGGCAACAACCTTATCCTGCGCATGGAAGACGACGGCATAGGGTTCGATTTCGAGGCCGTCAAAAAGAAAGGCTCCATGGGCATGCTCAACATCCTTAGCCGCGTCAACACCTTGGGTGGCGTATTTTTTGCTGAACAACGCGAACCGCAAGGCACCATTGCCACCGTGCGGATACCCCTGGCCTAGCACAGGCCGCCAACACCCCGCGCAATATGGAGCAAACAATAAAAATTATCCTCGCCGACGACCACCAACTGGTGCGCAAGGGTTTTCTGGCCCTGCTCGGGGCGCTCGACTTTGTTGAAGTAAGCGGCGAAGCCGCCAACGGCCAGGAAGTGATCGGGCTGCTGCGCCGCGGCATCCGTCCCGACATTGTTCTGCTCGATTACGAAATGCCGGTGCTCAACGGATTGGAAACGCTGGACCAGATCAAGCGCGATTTCTTTGGCGTCAAGGTCATCCTCCTGACGATGCTCCACGAACGCGAACTCATCCAGCATGCCGTGGAAAAAGGCGTCAACGGCTTCCTGTTTAAAAACGCGTCGCTCGACGAGCTCGGTGAGGCCATCCGCCGGGTGGCCCGCGGCGAAGCCTATTTTGCCAGCGAAGTAACCCTCACCCTCCTCAAACCCGCTGCCTCTGCGCCCGGGCAGGCCGCTCTGGCCCAACTGACCGAGCGCGAACTGGAAGTGCTGCGGCTGGTGGCGCAGGGGTTTTCCAGCACCGAGATCGGCGCCCAACTCTTCATCAGCCCGCGTACGGTGGACACCCACCGCAACAACCTCATCCAGAAACTCGGCGTCAACGGAATCGCCGGATTGGTGCAGTTTGCCATAAAAAACAAGTTGGTTTAGCCCAAATACGCACATCTGCGTAGGCATTTTACGCAATCCGACCGATGGCTGCCCCGTCGGGACAGCCCCACCTTTGTGTCATCAAAACGCACCACGCAAAACGGTTCTGATGAAAACAAAGTTGAATATCCGCTTCCTGATCTGCGCTGCCGCTATCGCCCTCAGCGCCTGCCACCCAAACGCTCGCCTGGCGCAAAATACACCCGCAGCCCTGGCGCCGCAGCCCGTCGCAGCCCGCGGGCCATTGCCGGGGTTCAGCCCAATGCCCTGATCGGAAATAAACACCAATGCAATTAAATCAAGCGCGATGACTGCATCCAATTCCATTCCGCCGGTTGCCCAAGCCTTCAGCCTGGCCAGCGGTTTCGCCC
The DNA here is from genome assembly GCA_044230315.1 of Saprospiraceae bacterium. Taxonomy (GTDB): domain Bacteria; phylum Bacteroidota; class Bacteroidia; order Chitinophagales; family Saprospiraceae; genus M3007. The sequence goes on along the minus strand of JBGARJ010000014.1, from coordinate 63,728 downwards.
TGACCCAATCGGTACATGCACTGGTTCAACTGGGTATCCCCGAATTTCTGAACGACCAAACCCGGACCACCGATGAAATCGCCGCCCATTGCCGCGCGCACCCCGAAACCTTGTTCCGGTTTCTGCGCTTTCTGGCCAAACTGGGCGTCGTGGAACTCAACGGCCGCGACTGCCGCCTCAGCCCCGTAGGGCAGTTTTTCCGGAAAGACGTGCCCGGCAACCTGACCCTGGGACTCGAACTCATGACCTACGAACCCTGGCAGGAATCGTGGAACAACGTGCTCTACTCCGTCCGGACCGGTGAACCTGCCTTCCGGCACGCCGTCGGGCAAGAGCCTTGGGTGTACCTGGAACAACACCCGGAATACGGAAAGCCCTTCAACGCCTGGATGACTGCCCTCTCCCAAATGAGCGCCAACGCCCTCGTCGACCACTACGACTTCAGCCAGGCGGGCGCCATCTGCGATGTTGGCGGCGGGCAAGGGTTCCTGCTCAAAACCATCCTCAACCGCTACCCACAGGCCAAAGGCATCCTATTCGACCTGCCTTACGTGGTGGGCAATGCCGACCTCGGCGACGCGGCCGACCGTTGCACCCTCGTGGGCGGCAGTTTCTTCGATCGCGTGCCGGCGGCCGAACTGCTGATCCTCAAATCTATCCTGCACGACTGGAACGACGAAAAGGCCGGCGCCATCCTCCGCTCCTGTGCGGCGGCGCTCGAACCCGGCGGTAAAATCCTCGCTATGGAAATGGTCATCATGGATGGAGGTAGCCCCATGAGTTGCTTCTACGATATGCACATGCAGGTGATGCTCGGCGGCCGGGAGCGCACGCCGGAAGAATTTACCGCGCTGTTTGCGGGAGCAGGCCTGCGGATTACCCGGATTATTCCGACAGGCGGGCCACAGTGTATCGTGGAAGCCGTTAAAAATTGAACTGTTCACCTTATCGATTCATATTCAACACTTAAGACAATGAAAAACATCGTTTTTGCCACCCTTGCCCTGCTTGCCTTCGCTCTTTTTACCCCCCAGAAAGCCACCGCTCAGACCGCCGGAGACGAAGCCGCCATCAAAGCCTTTTGGAAAGACATTTGGACCGCTTTTGATGCCGGCAACGAAGAGAAGATGTGGGCGGCTTACACCGACAATGCGGCCGAAATAGGCCCCGATGGCAGCCTGACCACCGGCAAGCAAGCCCTTCGCGAAAACTGGGCCGCCTTTATGAAAATGGCCGATGCGGCGCCGAAGTTTACCTACGAAAACCCATCCGTGCGCATGCTCACAGCCGATGTAGCCATCCTCACCTGGGATTCCACTGCCGATATCAAAATCGGCGGGCAGCAAGTCGGCGGTCCCACCAAAGGCATGGCCGTGTTGCGCAAGATCAACGGGCAGTGGTTTATCGAGTTCGATTCGCTGACGCCCAAAATGCAAATGCCCGAGGGCAATTAAACCGGCGAATTCCATCACCTGAAGACACAAGGTAGTCGCAAACCGCCAACCTTAAAGGCTGGCCGCCTCCGGATCGTTACACCCGGGGGCGGGCTACTTTTTAGAGGGCAATTTTCCGTCGGCCTTTTTATCCGGCGATCGCTACTTTTGGCCGCCAGAACGCTGCACTATTCAAGCCTGTACTATGTCAAAAATCACGCAATTTATTGTGGGCGAGGTCACCAACCTCGCCGTTGGTTATTTAGCCGGCCTGACGGCCTCCAACCTGGTGTCCAGGTATTTTGTCAAGAAGGGCCTCGTCAACCTGTGGGGACTAGCGGCCAAACGGGAAGCGGTCAGTAAAGACACCTACGAATGGCTCATGTTTATTGCCTCCTACCTGATCGGCCTTTTGGTCATGCTGGTCGTGAGTCAGCTCATGAAACAGATCCGCAAACCGGAACCGGCGCCCCCACAGGCATAGCGCTGCTACGTGTTACCGCACGATCACTTCGTCGGCAAAAATCCAGCAAGGTTGTCCGTTGCAGGTGTGCCAGAGCGGGCAAGTTTTGATATTGACGGCGGTGACGCGCACATACCGGGCAGGCACGGCGACCGGCAAGTCGGCTGAAACGGCCCGTATGGCTTTTTTCCCGTCGGGTACAATATCCAGGTAGGTGTCCTGTACTTTTCGGAAACTCGTTCCGTCGGCCGATACTTCCAGGATCACTTCTCCCGGGAAGAAAACCCACGACTGCTGATCTTGCAAAAATGAGACGCTAATGTGCGAACAGGAGTCGCGGGCTAGTCGCACGGTCACCTGCAGGTCGTTGCCGCGAAAGCCCAGCCAGTTGTAGCGGTAGTCGAGTTCGCCGACGCGGTGGTTGGTGAGTTCGCCGGCATTCCCCCAGGCATACGTGTCGGAGGCCGGCGTGGTGAGCACCGGCGCAAAAGCCATGGAGGCTGCCGCGTCGCGCTGCTTGTCCAAAAAGGCCATAAAATCGCGGACATACGCCGCCGGTGTGTAGCCGCCCTCATGCAGGTTGCGGAAGCCGGCCCGGGTGCATTGATCGGCAAAGTCCTGCAAGGCCTCCCCGACTTGTTGGGGTGTGTCGTGCAACATTTCCAGCACCGATAAGCTGTCGGTCTTGGCGATTTCTGCCCGGGCAAAACTCAGGGGCAGGCGCGCCGCCAGCAGGTGCAGGAGCCGTACGGAGTCGCCCCGGAGCTGGTCTTCGGCATCCAGCATTTTTACCATGTTTTTGTCGAGCACGCCGTCTTGTAAAAAGGTTTCGTTTTGCGGGATGTCGTAGATCAACAGGTGGTTGCCGGTTTCCTGCAGGCGGGTGCTGAGGTCGTGGATGTAGTCCCACACGGCGGGTTGGGCAGTGCCGTAATACCCTTTTCCAAAATCGGTCAGTATGGAATCCATGTTGGCCTGCGGGTTCCACAGGAGTTTGGCCAGCAGATAAGCGCGCATGTCGGAAAACTCGGAGCGGTCGGCGCCCGAGCCTTGCTCAAAGACCATCTTGACACCGTACTGCCGGAACAATTGCAGGTTGGGTTGCAGGGTGTGCCAGTTGGGGAAAGGGCTGAGGTAGCTGCGGAACTGCACGACGTAATCCCAGATCATGAGGTTGCTGGTGAGTTGCGACCATTCGGCCACATCGCGGGCAAAATCGGGGCAGCCTTCGGCAATGGGAGAGCCGCGGTCGCATTCGATGCTGCACAGGCATACGCTGACGTTCGGCGCTGGTACAATGTCTTTGGGTGCGCGCCGGGTGTACTGGTAGGCCAATGTACTGATGATCTTGTCGGGGAAAGCCGCTGCCACTTCGTTCACGAAGGCCAGCAGAGTCCCGGATGGACTGCCGTAGCGCGCGTCGAACACCGAGCATTTCAGGCATTTGCAATAGTCGTAGTTGTCGTTCTGACTCACCGACCAATAGAGCGCCTTCGGATTTTCGCGCATTTTTTCGCGCAGGGCCTCGATCACGATCTGCTTCACCGTGTCGTTGGTGAGGCACAATTGTCCCTGTGAGCGCTGGGCGCCATTCCAGGCAAAATAAGTCGGATGGTCGGCGAAGTATTTTTCCGGCGGGCAAAGCGTATGGAAGGTGTGAACAAACATTCCCCATTCGCGGGTCTTGTCGCTGCGGGTTTTGAGGCGGTGCCAACGCGCCCATCCTTCGTCGAACGCCGGCTCGTAGTGCAGTTCGCGGTAGGGGAAGGCGGGTTCCTGCAGGGTAGGCGGCAGGTCGGGCAAACGCAGGTCGGGGAGTTGGGGTAGGAGCGAATCCCGCGGACTGTACTTTCGGCAGCCAAGGCGTTCGAGCAGGTCGTACACGCCGTATTCAGGGCCCAATTCGCCGCCGCCGGCAATAAGAAATGCATTGTTTTTGCCCTGCAGAAAATAGGCGTCGTTGCGCAGGCTCGGTGGGCGCTGCAGGCCCACCAGGCGGAGGTTGGGGTGGTTGCCGACGATAACAACCGCGCCGGTGGGCGGTATTTTTAAGCCGGTTTGGATATCCACCGCCTGCCCGGTGATTTGCCGGAGGTAGTGCTGAAGCACCGCAGCAGCGTGTTGGTCGGGCTCCTGGGGGTTGGGAGCGAGCAGGATGGTTGGGGGTTGGGCGTTCAGACGGGTAAGACTGCACAAGGCGAGCAGGAGTAAACGGACATGACACATAGCGTTTGCTTTTGACCCTTGCAATTTAAGCTGCCTGGCCGAAAAGGACGGGTGAAAGGCAGGTAGTTTAACATGACGGAAGGGCAAAAAAATCAGGGCAGTGGACCGTTCAGCCCAAACTGCCCTGAAATACCGGTTGGCTTTTGCTCAACTTCGTTTTATAAATTTCCCGACGCGCACCCCATCTGGTCCAGCGATTTTCAACAGGTAAATCCCGGGCAGCAAGGCATGGATGTCGATTTTCGCTGTGGCATGACGCACGTCTATCGAAATGATACGCCGCCCCTGCATATCAAAAATGGCCGCTTCACGCGGCATTTCCAACCCCAGTGGCGCCGTAATTTCGTCGTTGGCTGGGTTGGGATACAGCCTTAATTTTTCCGAAACCGGTTTTTCCGAGGCCGAAACAATAGGCGTCAGCATCATCGAATCGAGGTACTGGAGTGCCAGGGATATTCGGTTGCAGACCTGGTTGCTGTGTCCGCCCGTGAAGGAACGAAACACAAAATCGGCTCCCGCTTTCTGGAGTGAATCCCGAAAGCCCAGATTCATCGGGTAGAGTTTGAGCTCGTCCTGTTCGCCACAATCAAAATAAATGCCGAGCGAGTCCCCGGGCGGCGATTGAACGACCTTCCGTGCCGGGTCGAAGGCGTACCATTTGGCCATCACGGCCGGAATGATGTGACCGAGGCTGTCGAGCGGAAATTCGACCGGCGGAAAGCTATTGGGGTCAGGCGAATATCCCGAGGCCGCTGAAAAGGTCGCCGAGGTTAAAAATTGGCTCAAACCCTGGTACATATACGTGTAGGGCGGCCCACCGGGGTAATCGGTCGCCAGCATCAGATTGAAGAACAGGTAAAACTGGCTGAAATCCATCACGCCACTCAGGGCTGCGAAGGCGCGAAACTTGCCTGGATATTTCAGCGCCATTTGGGCCGATCCGTTGGCGCCCATTGAGTGGCCGAAGATGCAGCGGTGCTGCCGGTCGGCTTTTGTTTTGTAATGCGTATCGATGTAGCTGATGACATCGTTAACGATGCAATCTTCCACGTTGCCGTTGAGGCTGGAGTTGGTGTACATGCTGCCGAGGTACGGGCCCTGGCTGCCGTTGGGCTTAACAACAATCATCGGATGGATCTCGCCGGAACTGATCATAAGATCCAATGCATCCAGTAAACAAGGGTAACTGGAAAAATTAAGCGTAGAGCCGTGCAGGAAGTAAACCACGGGATAAGTAGTTGTTCCGGTAGAATCGTACCCTTCGGGCAGATAGATTTGGAGCGCCTCCGGAGCGCCCAGAGCCGGGCTGAAAATGGAAAAATTTTTGACCGTACCCTGCGCCGCCATCCAGCGGGGCGCCAACAGGCAGAACAGTACCAATAAGCGGGGAAAAGACCGATCCATAAGTTGTTCGTTTGGTGAAAGAGAAAGGTGGAATTTTGCTTGTGAAGGTGGTTTATTCGTTTAGTCAGGCCGGGGCTTACCTGTTCCTGTTTTGCTTCCCGAGGTGTTCTCATCATTGTTCATCCCTATTTTTTTGCTATTTTTGACCGCCACCCTGGTCAAAAATGATCAAAGAACTTACACCAACGGAAGCTACCCTCCTGCGCGAACGCGTCAAAAAACGTTTTCTCAGCAGCCCGTTCAACGGAGCCGGTTTTCGGGTTACCCAATACAAAAAGTCGTATCAACCCCTCGCCGATGACATTATCCAGGCTGTGGGCGAGATGGCCCCCTCCGTCACCGCCAACCGCCTGCGAAAATTTTTTTACTACACCGATCCGGCCGTTTGCGTAGCCAATAAATTGGAAAAAGCCTCTTTTGGCGACGATTTTATCCGGGCGCTTATCCTCTATGTCGAATCGAAGGCCGTCCCGGCCTTCCGCTCGCCCAATGCACCCAAAAAGTGGCTTTGGCGCGGCACGGCCGGCTTGTTGGTGTTTGTTCTTGGTTTAGCCGGCATTTGCCAATGGATGAACCAACCGGTTTACTGGAAAGAAACCTTCGACGATGTGCGCCCGGTGAGCCTGCGCAGCCGGGGCTTCGATATGCTGTATTACGACGCTGAGGCCTTTTGCAGACAACCCCGACCGGGCTGTCTTGCCTTGTATACCTACCCCGGCGATTTCTGGGTAAAATGGGAAGCCGGCGAAAGCCCTTATATAAAAAACCTCGTTTATAAGCGCCTGGGTAGTGAACGGTGCGTCGTTACGTCTGTTATTACCGGCTCTTTTAGCCCTCGTCAGAACTGGCAACAAGCCGGAATCTTTTTGTTCGGCTCCACCCCCGACGCGGCAAACTGCCTGCGCATGACATTTGTTTATGACAGCTTTCCGGGAAATGGTTTTCACAGCAACGGCATGATTACCCATGCGGTGCAGAAGTATTCGACCCTGCGAATGCAAGACAGTGTGCCCTACGAGTACCCGCCGGTTTATATGAATTTCCCCCAATTGTCGAACGAGACGATCCAGCGCATAGGTTTCTCTATTCGCATCGACCATCGAAAGGTGTTGATCAGTTACCTGGCCGGTCCCACCGGTATTGTCTTTCAGGAATACCCCACCCGCGAAATCGAACTCCCGTTTCAGCCCGTTTATGTCGGAATCGCTGCATTTCAAGGGCTTACCGGTTCGAGCGGCGAACGGCTCCACGCTGATACGATCCCCGCTTATTTTGATTATTTGAAAACGGAGCCCCTTAAGCAATAGGTTTCGGCCCGGATCCTGCCCCGCTTGAAAACACAATGCGTGCCCCGCACGTTATTTTCCGGTACCTTTGCCACCGCTCTTTCGGCTCAAACTTTTAGACACATGAAATTGTACGCGCTGCGCATCGCCGCCCTGTTGATCGCTTTCGCCGGCCTGCTCTCCACCGCCCGGGCACAAGACCCCAACCTCGCCAACCAGTACTACCTCAACGGCGAATATGAAAAAGCCGCCGCACTGTACGGCCAGCTGCTCGACAACGACCGCGGGCTGGGCGACTACTATTTCGAGCGCTACCTCAACAGCCTGCTCAACCTCGAACAATACGACGAGGGCGAAAAGGCCCTGAAAAAACAACTGCGCCGCTCGCCCAATAATACCAAACTCTATGTTTTCTATGGCAACCTCTATGACCGGCAGGGCAAACTGGAAGAAGCCCAGGCGCAATACAAGATGGCCATCGAAAAAATGGCGGAAGACTACGCCTCGGTGAACGCTCTGGCCAATACCTTCATCACCAACGCCAAATACGACCTTGCCATCGAAACTTTCGAACGCGGCGGCACGCTGGCCAAGGACCAAACTATTTTTGCCTACAACCTCGCCGAGCTTTACCGCCGCAAAGGCGACACCCCCCAAATGATCAAATACTACCTCAACAGCCTGGAAGCCGACCCCAGCCGGCTCATCACCATCCAAACCATGCTGGCCCGCTACCTGGGCGACGACGAATACGCCGAACTGCAATCGCAGTTGTACACCCGCCTGCAGTCCGACAACAACGCCGATTTTGTGGAACTCCTCGCCTGGTCCTTCGTGCAACGCAAGGATTTTAAAAGCGCCTTGCGGCAATACAAGGCCCTCGACAAACGCCTCGGCGAACCCGGCCAGCGTATTTTCAAACTCGCCAACGACGCCGCCAACGGCAAAGATTACGACACCGCCATCGCCGGCTACGAATACATTATCCAGGAAAAAGGCGCGCAAAACCCCTTCTTTTTCGACGCCAAACGCGAAGCTATGAACTGCCGCCGGCGCAAGATCACCGAAGGCTACGACTACACCCTGGAAGAACTCCGCACCCTCGAAGCGGAGTACGAAAACTTCCTGTCGCAATACGCCCGCGGCCGCAGCACGGCCTATATCGTCATCCAACTGGCCGATCTGGAAGCGTTCTATATCAACGACCTCAACAAGGCCATCGCCCTGCTCGACGAACTGCGCCAGTCGCCCGGCATCGACCGCAATACCCTGGCCCGCGTGAAGATCAACCTGGCCGATTTTTACCTTATGAACGGCGATATCTGGGAGAGCACCCTGCTGTACAGCCAGGTGGACAAAGATTTTCGCGAAGAACAACTCGGCCAGGAAGCGCGCTTCAAAAACGCAAAACTGTCGTACTTCAACGGCGATTTCGAGTGGGCCCAAGAGCAATTCAACGTGTTGAAAGCCTCTACCTCCAAACTCATCGCCAACGACGCGCTCGACCTCTCGGTGTTTATCATGGACAACCTGAATTCCGACACCACCACCGACGCCATGTCCCTATACGCCAGCGCCGAATTGCTGGTGTTCCAGAACCGGTTCGCCGAAGCATTCCAAAAACTGGATAGCTTGCGCCAGGGCTACCCCGAAAACACCCTGCAGGACGATATCCTCTACCTCGAAGCACAGATCTACGAGAAAAAACGCGACTACCAGAAAGCCGCCGAACTGTACCAGCAGGTGGCCGACAAATTCCCCGAAGACATCCGGGCCGACAACTCGCTTTTTGCCCTGGCCCAACTCTACGAGGAAAAGCTCAACGATCTGGAAAAAGCCAAGGCGCTTTACGAAAAGATCTTCCTTGACTATTCCGGCAGTGTGTTCGCCGTGGACGCCCGCAAGCGGTTCCGGATCCTGCGGGGCGACAAGGTGCAGTAGGGGCGCGCGCTTCACAAGGGCCTCAGCCAAAGTCTCCGCCAGCGCACCTTGATTCCGCCGCCGTCGTGTATCTGCAAGGCGATCTGGCCGGTCGCCTGACCGATCTTAGCATCCTGTAACGCGATCATTTGAACGCCGTTGAGCCAGGTGGTCACCGAGTCGCCCCGGGCCCGCACGCGCATGGTGTTCCACTCGCCCATCCGCAGCGTTTTTTCGAGGCTGGAATCCGGCCGGATCAGCCAGCCCCGCCCATACGATTCGTAAATGCCGCCTGTGTGGTGGCCCGGTGGCGCCACTTCGGCCTGCCAGCCGGTGATTTTGGTGCCGTCAATCGAGGAGCGGAAAAACACGCCGCTATTGCCGTTCGATTCTTGTTTGAACTCCAACGTAAGGTCGAAATCGCGATACTGCGCCGTAGTGGCGAGGTAGCCATATTGCTTGGCGGGCCCGCTTTCGCAAACGAGATCGCCGCCTTCGACGTACCAGCGTTCGGCGCCGTAGATCTCCCAGCCCGACAGGTCTTTGCCATTGAACAGGGAAATGCTGCCCGGCGGCATCCGGCGCGCTCCGGAACAGGCAGCCAGCACCGCAGCAGCCAGCAGGCAAATGCCGGTGACCGTCCTCATAACGGGCGGATTTTGATGTTCCGAAACCAGATCTTGTTGCCGTGATCCTGCAGCCCGATGCGACCGCTTTTTGCACGGCCGTAGCCGGGATAGTCTTTCCATTTGCCGGCTTTCACGAGGGCTTCCCATTCGGGCGTCCAGAGTTGGTAATCGACTACCTTGACGCCGTTCAGCCAGTGTTCCACATGGCCTTTGTTGACCACGATGCGGGTATGGTTATATTCGCCTACGGGCTTGAGCACCATGCGTGCTGGCGGGTGCATGCCGTAGTTGGCCGCCGATTTTTGCCACTCCTCCAGTTTTTCCGGAAACCCCACATCATCCACCAACTGGTATTCAGGGCCCGTGGAATAAACAGTGGCATATTTGGCGGGGTCTTCCAGCACGTTGAAAAAGATGCCGCTGTTGCCGCCGGGCGACATCTTCCAGTCGACCACCAATTCAAAGTTCTCATAGCTGCGTTCGGTCACGATATCGTTGGCTGTGCCTTCGTGCCCGGCTTGTCCCAATGCGATCAGTTCGCCGTTTTCCACGGCCCAGCCGCGCACCGTTTTTTGGCCGTAGGTATGCCAGCCATTGGTGGTTTTGCCGTCGAACAAGAGTTGCCAGCCCGATTTTGTTTCGGCTTTGCTGAGTTGGTTCATTCGGGGCGAGCACGCGGCCTCCAGCAACAAGGCCGCAAAAAGGAAGTGGTATATTTTCATAAATGCCGTTTTGTTGAACGCTGTTAGAACATGTTTGGATTTTCATGCTGTGGCGAAAACGGGAAAATTTCATTTCAGACAAGGCAAATTTTGCAAGCGTATGCGGGCAATCCGCTGAAAAATTTAACGCCGTATGAAATAAAATTTTCCGTTTGGAGCCCAGCAATGAAATTCCAAACATGTTCTTACAGTTTTTTCATGTTTACCGGGTCCCAACGCACCGTTTTTCCTTCAAAATAACTGTCGTTGCACAGCAGCGCGGGCGCGGCGGCGCGATAGCCGAATACGGCGTCCTCCGTTACCGGTTTGCCGTTGCGGACGCCAAAGAAAAAATTGGTAAAGTGGTCGTAATGCGCGCCTTTGTAACCTTTTTCCACGGTGTAGTGCGCCTCGGCGGGTGGCAACATCCGTTTGCGATCGGCCCGGGCTTGGTCCAGTTCGTTGGTTTTTTCGGCCATGAAGGCGTCCATCGGGTCGGTGGTAAGGTTTTTTCGCAGGTACACGTCGTCCCAGGTGACATCCATGGCGCCTTCGCTGCCGACCATGCGGAGATAGGTGGAGCCGGAGGTGCCGTCGACGAAATTGACCCGCAGCGACAGGTTGAAAGCCGGGTGCGCTTTAGCCTCGGGATAATCGAACATGCCGAGCAGCACATCGGGCACTTCCCGGCCGTCTTTCCAATAGCGAAGGCCGCCCGTAGCCATCACCTTCTCGGGTCCGAATGAGCTGGTGATAAAATGCAGGCTGGAGAACAGGTGCACAAAGAGGTCGCCCGACACGCCGGTGCCGTAGTCGCGGTAATTGCGCCAGCGGAAGAACCGGAGCGGGTCGAAGTCGCGTTTGGTGGTGTTGGCAATGTAGCGCTCCCAGTCTACCGTTTCCGGAGAGGCGTCGGCCGGGATGGCGTATTGCCAGGCGCCCACCGGCGAGTTGCGCGCCCAGAATCCTTCGGCGTAGATCAACTGGCCGATGGCGCCGCTTTCGAAGAGTTCTTTGGCCTTTTCATTGCCCAGCGAGCTCATGCCCTGGCTGCCGACCTGGAAGGTTTTACCGCTTTTTTGTTGGGCCTGGATGACGGCAGGCCCTTCGGACACGTCGTGCACCATCGGTTTTTCACAATAGGCGCTCTTGCCCTGTTGCAGGGCTTCCACCGAGATCTGTTTGTGCCAGTGGTCGGGCGTGCCGATGATCACCGCGTCCACATCGCTTCGGCTCAGGATCTCGCGGTAGTCACGGGTGGTGAACAGGTCCTTGCCCCAGTGCTCGCGCGCGGCGTCGAGCCGGCCCGCGTAGAGGTCGCATACCGCTACGAGCTTCACACCGGGTATCTGGAGGGCGGTCTCGGTGTCGGCCGTGCCCATGCCTCCGGCGCCGATGAGGGCGATCTGGATTTGGTCATTGGCAGAAAAAGCGCTTTCCCGTCCCAGGAAAAATTGTTGCACCTCGGCGCGCCCGGCGAGTATTTGCGGGCCGGAGGTGGTGAGCAGAGCGGCGCCGGCGGCCATTTTTTTGACAAATGACCGCCGCGAAGTGGTGTATTTCGTTTGTTTCATGCTGAAGGTCGGTTGAGCGTACGGATATCAGCTCCGAAATGTAGACTACCCCGGATTAAAAACCGCGCTTTTGACCCGGAAATCGTGTGTTGAACCTTTTCCTAGCCCTCCCGCCGCACCAGCAGGGCCACGTTCTCAATATGGTGTGTATGCGGAAACATGTCTACCGGCTGCACCTTTACCACATCGTATTGCTCGGCCAGTATTTGCACGTCGCGGGCCTGCGTGGCCGGGTTGCAACTGACATACACGATTCGGGGAGCGGCGAGTTCGAGCAGGAAACGAACGGCTTTCTCGTGCATGCCCGCGCGGGGAGGGTCGGTGATGACCAGGTCGGCCCGGCCATGCCGTTCGATAAACTCGGCGCTGAGCACGTTTTTGACGTCGCCGGCGTAAAAAATTGCGTTGTTGATGCCGTTGCGGTCGCGGTTTTCTTCGGCATCGGCGATGGCCTCCGGGATTTCTTCGATACCCACCACCTGCCGGCAGTATTGGGCCACGTACAGCGCGATGCTCCCGGTACCGGTGTAGAGGTCGTACACATTTTCGGCGCCGCTGAGGCCGGCAAACTGCACCACCGTGTCGTACAGGTTTTTGGCCTGGCGGGAATTGGTTTGGAAAAACGATTTCGGGCCGATCTTAAACCGCAGCGTGCCCAATTGTTCTTCGGCGTAGCCTTTGCCGGTGTACGTGATCATGCCAAGGTCGAACACCGAATCGTTCAGTTTGGGATTGATGCAATACACCACGGTGGTCAGCTGGTCGCCAAACCGCTCCAGCAACGCGTCGAGAAAAGCCTGGATGGCCGCCGGATCGTCTTCGGCGAAGCTGACCAGCAACATCACTTCGCCGGTGGTGGTCAGGCGGACCATGAGGTTGCGCAGGAAACCGGTGTGACGGCGCACATCGTAAAAGGCGAGACCCTGCTCCAGGGCAATTTCGCGCGCGGCATTGCGAATGGCGTTGGAGGGGTCGGCCTGCAGCCAGCACTGCCGGATGTCGACCACCTTATCGAACGCGCCGGCGCGGTGGAAGCCCAGGCCGGGTTCTTTTACGCCGGGCTCCTCCGGGGCGGTCATTTCTTCCGGCAGCAGCCAGCGTTTGTTGGAAAACGCGAATTCGAGTTTGTTGCGGTAAAAAGTGGTTTCGGGTGCTCCGAGAATGGGCAGGAATTCCTGCACGGGCACTTTGGCGATGCGCTGAAAGGCGTCAAGCACCGTTTGGTTTTTGTGTTCCAATTGGGCAGCATAGTCCAGGTTTTGCCATTTGCAGCCGCCGCACACCGAAAAATGGGCGCAGAACGGTTCCGTACGCTGGGGCGAGGGTTGCAGCAGACGTTCGATGCGGCCTTCGCCGAAACCGCCTTTTTTCTTTTGCACCCACACGTCGGCAACATCGCCCGGGACAGCGCCCTCGACGAACAACACCAGCCCATCCGGGGTGCGGCCGACGCCTTTGCCGCGGTCGGCCACGCCGTGAATGGGTACGGCGGGGGCGATAAATGATTTGGATTTACGTGCCATTTGCGCCGGCAAAAGTAGCATTTTATCCCGGTGACCGCCGCCTATACCTGGCTCGGCATATACCCGAAATGCTCGCTGAAACACTTGGAAAAATACGCCAGGCTGTTGAACCCCACCCGGAACGCCACTTCCGAGACAGTACCCACTTTTTGCTCCAGCAATTGCCGCGCGCGTTCGAGCCGGATGTGCCGGATGATCTCATTGGGGCCATAACCCGTAAGGGCTTTGAGTTTGCGGTGCAGCTGGCTGCGGCTCATGCTCACTTGCTGGCTGAGTTCGATGACGCTGAAGGTTTCGTCGTCGAGGTTCGCCTCGATGGCTTCGCGCACTTTGTGCAAAAAGGCGTCGTCCATGGAGGGTATATCTACTTTTTGCGGGGCGAAAAGGGCCGATTGCCGGTATTTGGCCTGTAGTTTTTCCCGTTGTTCGATCAATTGCCGGATGCGCACGCGCAGTTCGCGCACGTCGAAAGGCTTGGTCAGGTAAGCGTCGGCGCCGGTTTCCAGGCCTTCGAGCTTTTCTTCCTGGTCGGCTTTGGCGGTCAGCAGAATGAGGGGGATGTGGCTGGTGCGCTCGTCGGATTTGAGGCGGCGGGCCAAACTGACGCCGTCCATCTCGGGCATCATGATGTCGGTGATGATGAGGTCGGGGACAGTTTCGATGGCGCGTTCGAGGCCAATGCGGCCGTTGGACGCCTCGTGCAGTTGGTATTGCCCGGCGAGCTGTTCGCGTACATAATTGCGCACATCGGTGTTGTCTTCCACGATCAGCACCACCGGTAGCCGGCCGGCGCCGGTAGATTCCAAAAGGGTGGCCCCGGTTTTGCGTTCAACGGGCCTGGTATCGGCCGTCCTCAGGGGTGCATCGGGTTCGGGCGGAAGCGTTACAATATTGGCGCCGGCGGGCAGCATATCCTTGGCCAGTGGCAACAGCACGGTAAAAGTCGAGCCTTTGCCTTCCTGGCTTTCCACCCGGATCTGGCCGCCGTGCAGGTCCACGAGCTCTTTGATCAGTGCCAGGCCGATGCCCGTTCCCAAGGCCGGCCCGGCCTCGGTATCGCTGAAAGGCGTTTGGTTGACCTGGTAAAACCGCTCGAAAATATGCGCCAGTTGGGCTGCAGGGATGCCGATTCCGGTATCGCGCACGCTGAGCATGGCCTGCCCGTTTTCCACGGCGAGTTGAACCCCGACGGCGCCTTCTTCGGGGGTGAATTTGAATGCGTTGGTCAGGAGATTGGTCAGGATCTTTTCCACTTTATCGCGGTCGAACCAGGCAACGACGGGTTCGGCGGGGGTTTGCACATCGAAGGCGATTTGTTTGCGCGAGGCGAGGCTTTCGAACGACCAGGCCAGAGCGCGCACGAAGGCCGCCAGGTCGCTTTCGGCGAGTTGCAGGTGCATGCGCCCGCTTTCGAGGCGCGACAGATCGAGCAGTTGGTTGACCAGTTGGAGCAGGCGTTGGGCGTTGCGGCGCATGATCTGGAAATACCGGCGCTGGTCGCCGCGGAAAGTGCCGTCGAGCAATTGGTCGAGCGGGCTGAGGATCAGGGTAATAGGGGTGCGGAATTCGTGGCTGACGTTGGCAAAGAAATTGGATTTCAGGCGGTCGAGTTCGCGCAATTTCTCGGCTTCCGATTGCTCCAGTTGCAGCGCCAGTTCGGCTTTGCGTTTGCGCAGGATCTCGCGGTTGCGCAACAACTGAAAAACGGCGGCCACCACCAAAATAGCCAAAATAGCCAGACCGATCAACCAGTTGCGCAGGTTGGTTTCGCGGGCGAGGGTCAGTTCCTGGCGAGCCAGTTGCGCCTCTTTTTCCTGCGTGCGGAAACGCGTTTCCATTTCCAGCACGGCCTTGCTGCTGGCTTGGGCCTGGAGCGAGTCGTGTACCTGCAGGTATTTTTCGAGGGCGGAAAAGGCTTTGGGGTAGTCGCCGCGGGCTTTGTAGGCGTCGGCCAGCGAGCCATAGGCCGACTCGATATTTTTTTCGTTTTTGTGTTTTTCGGCAATGGCCAGGCCTTGGGAGAAGAGGGCAACGGCCTGGTCGTATTGCTTCATGGCCAGGTAGGCCCAGCCCGAATTGGTGGTGCCGATAAACATCACATGGGCGTCGCCGGTCTGTTCGCTCAATTTGTATTCCTGCTGGTAAAACTCCAGGGCCTTGGGGTAGTCGCCCTTGGCGTAATAGATGTTGCCCAGGTTGCCATATACCAGCGGTTGCAGGTAAAGGGTGTCCTTGGCGGCCATCAGGCGCAGCACATCCTGGTAAACCGCTTCGGCTTCCCGGATCTGTCCTTTGTCGGTGAGTACCAGGCCGAGGTTGTTGAGGTGCCGGGCCAGCATGACGGTATCCTGCAGGTCTTTGGCCAGTTGGATGGCTTGCCGGAATTGCTCTTCGGCTTTATTCAATTCCTTTTTATTCCAGTAAATGATCCCGAGGTTGCCCACCGTGGTGGCGAGGCAGGGTTGGCAGTTTATTTTCCGGGCGGCTTCGATCGACTGCAGGTAGTAGTCGAGCGCTTTATCGAGGTCGCCCCGGTTCATATACTGGAGGCCCACGTTGTTCAGGCTGCGGGCTACGAGTTGCGGCGCTTTTTTTTCGGCAAATGCCAGGCCCTGTTGGGCATACCAGATCGCCGAGTCGATGTTCTGCTGGCTGTGCCATTGCGACAGGTGGAACAAGGCGAGCCATTTTACCGAATCGACGGGCGCAGTCGCGTAAATCCGCCGGAGCGAATCGGCCGGCGATTGTGAAAAACCGGCCGGGCCGGGAAGTGCCAGGCAGCACAACAACAACAGGCAACTTTTCTTCATTTGGAACTGCGTTAAAACGCTGAAGCGCAATGTTCAGAATGCGCCGTTACGTTCGGGGACAAAAATAGGCGCAACACCGCAGAAATGAAAAACCCCCGTCCGGAAATACCGGGACGGAGGTTTGGGTTTTTCATGGTTCGGAGGCCTTATTTGGTCAGAGCTGAGCCTCCAAAGCCGTTTTTGTGCTGTATTGTAGGATATTGTTGAGTACAGCAGGAGAAGGATTGAAACGGGCCTTCGGCAGTTGTGTTTTGGCTTGCGTAAGGTCGGAAAACATGGCGCGCAAGGCGGCATCGTCTTCCAATTGTTCCGCCATCAACACTGCCTCATCGGCTGGCATTTCGCGGTACAGGAATTGTACCAAAGCATCATATGTGTATTTTTCTTCCATAGGCACTGAGAAAAAAAGATTTGGTAACCCGTTAAAAAAATCGGCTATTAAACTACCGTTGAGCGCCCAATATTATGTGCTGCCGTATTAAATTTTCTCATTTTAACATTTAACAGCCGCTCCCCTGCAAAAACGCTCCGCAGGCTCAAAATGCTGCCTCCTGGCATTCAACCGGCGGCGGCTTTGAAGCGCACTATCCGCCATTGCATGTCGCGCGCGTCGAATACCAGCAGGCGTCCGCTCAGGGGTTCGCCCACCCCCGCGGCGATTTTCAGTACTTCGGCGGCCATGGCAGCGCCCACCAGGCCGGGTACCGGCCCCAGCACGCCGGCGTCGAGGCAGTCGGGAGCGTCGGTTACCGGTTCGGGAGCGAGGTCGCGCAGGTTGGGGCCGCGGCGGCCATCGGGGTCGTGCCAATTGAACACCGACACCTGCCCCTGGTATCCCGCTGCGGCGCCCCACACGAGGGTTTTGCCAAGCGTCAGGCAGGCGTCATTGATGAGGTAGCGCGTTTCGGTGTTGTCGGAGCCGTCGGCCACCAGGTCATAGTCTTGTAAAATGGCGTTGGCGTTTTCGGCGCTCAGCCGCAGGGGGTAAGCGCGGATTTCCGGGTGCGGGTTGGCGGCCCGCAAACGGCCGGCGGCTGCTTCGGCTTTCCACTGTCCCAATTCTGTTGTGGTGTATAGCACCTGCCGGTGCAGATTAGTGAGGTCCACGCGGTCGGCGTCCACGATGCCCAGGCGGCCGATGCCTGCACCCGCGAGGTAGGGCAACAACGCTGAGCCGATGCCGCCGGCGCCCACGACCAGCACGCTGGCCTGCCGGAGGCGCTCCTGGCCTTCGAGGCTCCAGCCGGGCAGGGTCATCTGGCGGAGGTAGCGTTGCCATTCGTCGGGAGTAAGCGCGGTATTCATGATTTGGGTAGCACATTTTACGCATGCGCACGAGAGGGCAAAGGTTTTATTCTTTGGCGAGAAAAACCAACTTTTGCATTCAGTCCGGTCCCCGATCAAATTCAAAACCATGCCTATCGATCTCCCCACGCTCGAGCAAACCCTGGCCCCCGCCGTACTCCGCAATGCCGCTGCGTTTGTTTCCAAAGGCAAAGTCGACGAACTGGAGGAAACGGCCCCCGGCCGCTGGATCGCCTTTGTGCGGGGTGCGCAAGACTTCGATGTGCAAATCCGGCTCGACGGCACGGCGGTTACATTCTGTACCTGCGACTGCGGCGCCGATACCATGCCTTGCGAACACGCCGCCGCCGTGCTGCTCACCCTGCGCGACCGGCTCGGCGGCAAGCCGGCCAAACCGGCGCGGAAAACCAAACCCGGCGTCGAAAAAAAGCCGGCACGGAAAAAGAAAGAAACCTTCGACGATATCCTCAACCGGGTGCCACCGGAAGAACTTAAAGCGTTTCTCAAGGAAGCTTTTGGCCGGCAACGCGATTTCCGCAATATGTTCATGGCCCGGTTTTCCGAACCCGGCGATGCCGTTGGTAAAGAAGGCTACACCAAACTGGTCAAAAATATCCTGCGCAGCGGTGTCAGCCGCTGGGGCTATATCGACGGGCGGGGCCTACGCAAGATCGTCAAACCCATGAACCAACTGCTCCGGCAGGCGCAAATTCAACTGGATAAAAAACAATACCTCGGACCCGTCCAGCTCGGCCAGGTTTTACTCGAAGAAATCAGCGAACGCTTTGCCACCGACATGGACAACAGCGGATACCTGCAGGATTTTATCCGCCAGGGGCTCCAGTTTTTTGAAGCCACTTTCGCTTCGGATTTCGCTTCGCAAACGCTAAAAAACGACCTCTGGGATTACCTTTTGGCACAATGCCCCAATCCCAAATACCTCGACTACGGCGGCGATTTCCACCAAACCATGATGGAACTCCTCCTGGAGTATGCCGCCCCCGGCGCAGCGGAGACACGGCTGCACGGCATGCTGGACGAATGCCTCCGCAAGGCGACGGCCCCGGGCACTACCGAATACCTGCGCGAATTTCGCCGCAACTATTGGCTGGGCTGGAAAATCGACCTGTACCGCCGGCACAACCGAACAGCCGAAGCAAACGCCCTCGTCGACGCCAACCTGCACCTCCCCGAATTTCGCCGGATCAAAATAGAAGCCGCGATCGAAGCCGAACGCTGGGACGAAGCCGAAGTTTTATTGCAGGAAGCGCTGGCGCATCCTCAACACCCCAATATCACCCTCCGGTGGAAACAACTCCAACTCCGCATCGCCCAACTCCGCGGCGACCGCACCCGGATCCGAGCGCTCGGCCTGGAGCTATTCCGCACCGATCATTTCCGGCTCGAGCACTTCAAAACCGTCAAAACCAGCTACCCGCCGGCCGAATGGCCTGCCGCCGCCCGGGCCATCATCGACGATCTGGCCAAACACAACCACATCGCCGATTTCCTGCTCCCGTTGCTGGAGGAAGAACAAGACTGGCCCGGCATGTTGGCCCGCATTCGCAAGGAAGGCCGGTTTGACCTGCTGCTGCGCAACGAGGCCGTTATGCTCGAACATTTTCCGCACGAAGCGGAAAACCTGTACGTCGCCTGGCTGCGCCAAACCGCCGACCAGTCGGCGAACCGCGACGAATACAAACAGGTGGCGGCTCTCCTGCAAAACCTGGTAAAATACCCAACCGGCGCGGAGCAGGCCGCTACCTTGCTCCGTGATTTACGGGCGCGGTACGGCCGGCGGCCGGCAATGCTGGAAGAGTTGGCGAAAGTCAAATTTTAGAAGTTGTTTGAGTTATTCTTGTCAGGTCAAAAAGGCATTTTTTCAAGCCATGCTTCCCCTTTTTCTCAGTCCATAGTTCCCCACTATGAACTTCGAAAAACGGGTTGTCTGCCCTGAAAACCTGCTCTTTTTGCCTCCGACAGAATAACTCAAACAACTTCTTAATTCGACTTTAGCCATTTGTCATGACTAAAAAAGCGATTACCAGGCTGTATTAGGCGATCTGACTGGATTTAAACACCTCCTTGACCTATCGTGATATGGAAGTTTTGTGAAAGGTCATGTGCCGGATGTCTCCCTCCGGTTGACATGACAACACATTGATATTCAACCACATTTATCAGATTTCTCGCGTTGCTCGAAATTCCGGCAGGGCGCGGGGAAATTTCGAGCAACGCGAGAAATCCGTTGGAAATAATTGATTATCATACGATTGTCATGTCGACCGGAGGGAGACATCTGGAGAATGGCGGAGGATGACATATTGTTTTCAAAATACGACCTGCATACCCGAGAAACGCTTTTTGTGTTTATGAAATGGCTAAAGTCGAACTTAAAAACCCGTCTGAAATCCCCGGAAGCTTGCTAACGGTAATCCGGTAGGTTTTGCCAACCGTTGAAAATAAAGCCTGATGCATGCTGTTGGCAGGGGCGCCAGCAACGACGTTAAGAGTTGATTTCCAACGAACTGCCGCTGTTGGCGTCCTCGCCATCAGCAAAATGTACCGGGCCAATGTCAAAACTCCACCCGGTAACTCAACACCGGGATCAGTGGCGCCTGGTACCAATATTTCACGGTTTTACTGCGGTCGTCGTAATACCGCCCGAATATATTTTGCCGGTTGGTGGCATTCTGAATATCCAAAGCCAGGGTAGTGGTCAGGTGTTCGTAGTTGCGCTTGAGCCGGAAACCCACATCGAGGCGGAAATAATCGGGCATGCGCTCTTCGAACGCGCGGCTGTCGTCGTACACCGTTTTGCCCTGTTCAATGGAGCGGGCCAGGTCGATCGGCGTTTCGCGGTGGCCACCTGTGGCGGTCAATTTCGCATTGAAGCCGATGGTCCGGTCTTTCTGGCGGCGGTTCCAACGCCATTCCTTGCCGGATACCAGGCTGCTGACAAAATTGGAGTTGTACCGCGTACTGCGCCACACCCCGTCGGAACCCCGGTATTGCGACTCGAACAGCGCAACCGACAAGAGGAAATAGAACCCGTTGGTCAGAAATTTTTCGGCGGTGAGTTCCACGCCATAGTTGCGGCCCTTGCCGCGGTTGGTCAGTATTTCGCTCGCAAAGCCGTCGAATACATTCAGCATCGAAAACGCGTCCTGCGTATCGCGGCTAACGGGCGCCTGGAACAAAGCCTGGTAGTACAGCTCGGGTTTCAAGTGCCAGTTTCCAGGCAACGACTGGTCGAACGACAGCACCAGGTGTTGCGCTTTGGTCGGTTTCAGGCCGCGGTTGGGTTGAGCGCCATTACCGTCCTCGATAAAATACACTCCCAGCGGCTGCAACTGACTGTGCAGGCCATAGCCGATACTCAACGACTGGCGCTCGTTGAAGGCATATTTCAGCGCCGCTCGCGGCTCTACAGAGGCGGTATTGTTCAGGAAAAAATAGATCCCGTGTGCGCCCGCGTTCAGTGTGAGGCGCTCCGTAGCGCGGTATTGCCATTGCGCAAAGGCGTCGAGCGATGTGGCCGAACCGGCGATGCGGAGTTGCTCTACCAGCCGCTCGGCATCGTCGTCCCACTCTTTTTGCGCGAACCGGTAGTTCATCATGTTCACATATGCGCCGGCGCGCAGCAGGTGGCGGGCGTTGAACTTGTGGGTCAGGGCCGACGACACGGTGGTCTTGATCTGCCGGTAACTGCCGTCGAACAGGCGCCGCAGGCTGTAGTCATCCTGAAATTCGTCGGTCTGGTTGCCGTTTTGTGTGCCCGATACCGCCACGATGGTTTTCAGGTAGGTATTGTCGCCCAGCACCAGGCTGTGGGTCAGGCCCACCACGCCGGTGTTGGCGGTAAAATCCCAGGGGTATTGCCGGCTCCCGTCTTCTTCCCACAACAGGGAGTCGGCCTTGCCGTCGTTGTGCTGGGTGCTCAGGCCACCCAGGCCGAAGAGCGTAAACTGGCCCAGTTGGCCGGCGGGCATCCAGAGATTGAATGCGAGGTCCTGAAAATCGGTCTGGGCGTCGCCGAGGTTCACGCCGAGTTGACCGAGCATCGACAATGTGGAATACCGGTAGTTGACCAGGAACGATCCCGTTTGATTGCCGAGTCGCATGGGGCCTTCCACGGCGGCATCGAGGCCAAGCACACCCGCCTGCAGGGTGTATTCGCGTTTTTCGGCGTTGCCTTTGCGCAGCTTCAGGTCGAATACCCCCGACAAGGCGTTGCCGTATTCGGCGGCGAAGGCGCCGGTCAGGAAGTCGGAATTGGTGAGCAACTGCGAGCTCAGGATCGAAATGCCGCCACCCGAAGAGCCCACCGACGAGAAGTGGTTGGGGTTGGGAATATCCACGCCTTCCATGCGCCACAACAGGCCATTGGGCGCATTGCCCCGGATGACAAGCGTGTTGTTACCGTCGTCGGCCATGGCTACCCCGGCGTACGACGAGGCCATCCGCGCCGGGTCGTTGACGGCAGCGGCGAAGCGCTGCGTTTCTTCGACCGAGAAGGTGCGGGCGCTCACGGTGGAGAGTTCATTGAGCGGTTTTTGTTTTTCCACCCGGGCCCTGATCACCACTTCCCGGCTAGTGAGGATGTCTTCCTCCAGTTCGATGACCAGGTCGGTTTCTTTGCCCGAATTAACGGTAATATTGGGCGCCACGGCTTCTTTGTAGCCCAGATATGTCACGCGGAGGGTGTGTTTGCCCACCGGCACCGCCGGCAGCCGAAAGCGTCCGTCGGCATCGGTAATGGCGCCCAGAACAGGGTCGGTGTTCAGCAACACCACCGTGGCGCCTGCCAGGGGTGTTTTGACCGTTTTGTCGAGCACGATGCCTTTAAAGGTTTGAGTGTAATTTTGAGCGAAAGTGGTGGCCCCCCAAGCGGCCAGGCCAAAAGTCAGCAGGAAGATTTTAGTTGTTTGCAACATAGCTTATAAGAATGAGTGTCTACTGGAATAAAAGGCAAGCCACCCTGCGCACGACGGCTTAGCGGCCCAATGGAGTTACCCGTACTGGATCAGACGAATCAGCCCCAAGACACCCGGGGGCCGTTTTACCCTGATGCAGGCGGCGCATTTTTTTTTACTGAGAAAAAAATGAATGCCCGCGTCAGGGTGAATCCCGCACATCGTGTCTTTAGACCAGACCAAACCCGTAAATGTTGAAGACGCAAGACGAAAACATGCTGGCCCAGGCCCTGCAGCGCGGCGATGCAGCGGCCTTTGAAGCCGTTTTCCGACAATGGTATGCGCCCCTTTGCGGGTACGCCTGCCGCTTGGCCAATGGGAATATGGACGAAGCCGAAGACCTGGTACAACAAGCCTTTGTAAAACTGTGGGAATACCGCAGCCAATTGCAGGTCAGCTGGTCGCTCAAAAGTTACCTGTATAAAACCGTCCACAACGCCTGCCTGAACCGCCTGCGCGCCCTAAACGTCCAATCGAAATACCTGGATTTTAATGCTCAACAACTGGATACTATGCATGCGCTACCCGACGATACGACGCCCGAGCTCCAGGAACGCTTTCAACGCGCCATGGATACGCTTCCGCCGCAATGCCGGCACATTTTTGAACTGAGCCGTTTTGAAATGCTGAAATACCGGGAAATCGCCGACCAGCTCGGCATTTCCATCAAAACCGTCGAAACCCAGATGGGAAAGGCCCTGCGCGTGTTGCGCCTTCAACTGGCCGATTACCTCGTCACCTGGATGGGAATAGCCGGCGCCTGGCACCTTTTATTCTGACCTTAAACCTGTGGTTGCATGGACCTTTTTGACGAAAAAATAGACGAACTTCTGGCCAAATACCTGGCCGATGAATGTTCTGCCGAAGAAGCGGAAACCGTCGGGCGTTGGCTGGCAGAAGGGCCCGACCATCAAAAATACCTCGCCGATCTGCAATGGCTTTGGTTGCGCTCGCCCAATGGTTTGCCTCCGGCCCCACGCCGGGTAGATACCGAGGCGGCACTGCACCAGGTCAAAATCCGGCTGCTACACCACGGCAAAACGGCGCCTCTGCGTTGGCAACGCAGCTTTTGGCTGCGCGCAGCAGCCGTCGTCGCGATCGTCGTAGCAGGCGTGTACTGGTGGCGGCTCAGCCAGGCGCCCGGGCCCGTGCATTTTGCCGCCACCGGCGCTGCCCTCACCGATACCCTTACCGACGGCTCGGTAGTCACGCTTCAGCGGGCATCGGGCCTGACCCTGGCCCCCGCCTTCAACCGCCGCGAACGCCGGATGCGGCTCGAAGGACAAGCTTCCTTCCAGGTGACGCACGACACCAGCCGGCCCTTTGTCGTGGAAGTGCCCGACCTCGAAGTGCGCGTGGTCGGCACCGTGTTTACGGTCGACGACGCGTCCGACCCCGCAAAAGTGCTCGTTTGGGTCACGGAAGGAAAAGTGGCCGTTCGCCACAGCAACCAATCGCTGCTGCTCACTGCCGGTGAAGAGGCCGTTTACGACCGGACAGCGGGTACACTCTCCCGCGTAGTAGGAGGCGGCGACAATCAGGATCCGAGCCGGCTGCGCCGCAGTTTCCGCTTCGACGCCACCCCATTGGGCGATGTGGCCCGGCAGATTGGTCAAGCCTACGGCGTGCACCTTTCTTTTAAAAACAAAATCCTGGAAAAGTGTCCGCTCACGGCGCGCTACAACAACATCACCCTGGAGCGGGTGCTCGAAATTATCGCCGACTCCTTTTCCATTACCGTAGAAACGACCGCCGACGAATACGTGCTCGACGGGAAAGGCTGCGGCGAATAAAAATATACTTCCGAATGATACGCTTTGAAAGCAACTGTTGGCTTTTTGCGCTGCGCCTGGCACTCCTGCTGTGGCCCGGGGCGGCACTGCACGCCACCGACGTGCTGGAACGCACCGTTCATGTGCGGTTCAACCATACGCCCCTGAAAACCGCCCTGGAAGAAATCGCGCGGGAAGGCCAGTTTGAATGGTCGTATAACGCCAATATCCTGGACGAAAACCAACGGGTCACGCTCGTGGCCGACGGCTGGACGGTGCGGGAAACGCTGCTTTTTGTGCTGGGCGACCAGTATACTTTCAAGCAAAACGGCGAATACCTCATCCTTAAAAAACAACGCAAGCAGCAACCGCGGCTGAGCGGCTATATTTCGGATCAGCGCACCGGCCAGCGCATGGCCGGCGTGACCGTGTACGACCGCACCACCCTGCATTCCACCACCACCAACAAAAACGGCTATTACGAACTCGCGGTGACGCCGCGCTCGGAAATTGTGGTGGCCAAACTGGCCTATCGCGACACGGTGCTGCAGGTCAGCCCCCAAACGCCGCGCCTTGTCAAACTGGATTTGTACATCGATACGTTTCCGCACGACAACACGCCCAGACTGAGCGAACAACTCAACCGGTTCTCCGTCGAGATGGAATCGTTTTTTGTGCGCTCTTCGCAAAAATTATCGGCACTCAATGTGCGTGATTCGCTGCACCGGTATTTCCAGTTGTCGTTTTTGCCGGGCCTGGGCACGAATCGCGGCCTGAGCGGCAGCGTGGTCAACGACTGGTCGGTCAACGTGCTCGCAGGTTACTCGCGCGGCAATCGCATGGGCGAATTTGCCGGCCTAGGCAATATTACCCGTGAAAATGTCAGCGGTTTCCAGGGCGCAGGCTTGTTCAATATCACAGGCGGCAGGCTCGGGGGGGTGCAGGCGGCCGGTCTGTTCAACAACCTGGGCCACAGCGCCACCGGGGCGCAATTGGCCGGCGTTTACAATTTTGCCGGCGACACCCTGCGCGGCGCACAATTCGGCGGCGTGGCCAATTTGACCCGTTACGCTTACCCGGGCGCTTTGCAGGCAGCCGGGGTATTCAATTGGGCGCCGGAGGGACAGCCGGGGGTTCAACTGGCCGGCGTGATCAACCATGCCCGCCGAGCCGGCTTTCAGGCTGGGGGAGTGCTCAACTCGGCCGATACCCTGCTTGGCTGCCAGGTGTCGGGCGTGATCAACCGGGGCGGATATGTTCGGGGGACGCAGATCGGCCTGATCAATTTTGCCCGGGAAATACGCGGCGTACAAATCGGTCTGATCAACCTCTCGCGGCACGGCGGTTACATCGCCCTCGAAGCCAGCGCCAACGATGTGCTCCGCGCCAACCTGGCATTCAAATCGGGCGTACCCGGGTTTTATACCATCCTGACCGCCGGCGTCGATCCCGAAAGCCCCGCCCCGGCGCGTTTCTGGGCCTACGGCGCCGGCCTGGGCGCCCGCGCCCGGCTGACCCGCTGGAGCGGCCTGAGCTTCGACCTGATCCACCGACACCTGAACCAAGGCAACTTTACCGGCGCGCTGCAGGAGTGGGATCAACTCGCCACAGCCCTCGACCTCAACCTGGGTAAACACCTCTCGATCGCCGGCGGCCCCAGCGCCAACCTGTATTACGCCGACCCTGCCGACGGCGACGCGGCAGGCATCCGCAAACGGGTGGTGGGCCGTGACTGGCTCGATGCATCCAGCAATGCCAACGGCTGGCTCTCCGCCTGGTGGGGCTGGACGGCGGCCGTACGCCTGCGGTTTTAGAAACCGCCTGAAAACCCCGGACGAGGTAGGAAAACGCAGATTCTGAGGATCGGCAAGGCTCCTTTTTGAAGGAGCAGCCTTGTCCTGTTGCCGAAAAAATAGCCGAGGTATAGCGGCAAAAGAAATGTCTTTCCGTGCGGCAGGGGCTTTAGGCGGGTTTCGTACCGTATTTCGGTCAGGTAACCGCGGTTGTGTTCCTTCAAAAACACAAAAAATGGCCCCGTGAGATCAGGGTAAATTCCGGGATGGGTGTCTTGACGATAGGATATCGACACAAAAGCCATTCTTTCACAAAAACTACATTGCGCTATGATCAACAACAGTCAAAAAATACTCACCCTGCTGGGGCTCGGCCTTCTGCTCTGGACACTTTCCGCTTGCGAAGACCTGTTAGGTGTGCGCGGCAAGGGCGACATTGTGACGGAAAACCGGAACGTCAAAAATTTTCACGCCGTAGATATCGCCACGCCGGGTACGGTGGAACTACGGGTCGATTCGGTGTACCGCGTCGAGGTGAGTTGCGAAGAAAGCATCATCCCGTTCCTGGAAACGCTGGAAGACCACGGCGTGCTGAAAATCCATTTCGACCGCGATGTGTATGATGTGGACCACCTGAAAATCATTGCGTATGCCCCTTCCTGGGACGGTATAGAAGTGAGCGGGTCGGCCCATGCCGACGCGCCCGACGCCATCAGCGGCGACTTGCTCGACCTGAGCATCTCGGGTAGCGGGAGCATTCGGATCTTCAAGGCCGATTTTAACAAGATCAAATCCCGCACCACGGGCTCGGGCAACATTTCGATCTATGGCAGTGCCGACGACCTGAACTGCAGCATTACCGGGAGCGGCGATGTCGATGCGCTCGATTGCCCGGTGAAAACTGCCACTGTGCATATTTCAGGCAGCGGCAACGCACGGCTCGACGTAAGTGAAACGCTGGACGTGACCATCACCGGCAGCGGGGATGTGGAATACCGCGGCAACCCGCAGTTAACCGTGAACAGCAGCGGTTCGGGCAAGGTGCATAAGATCTGAGGGAATCTCCAGACATGAATGTCCAATGTCCGGACATTGGACATTCAAATTATCCCCTGCGCTGCCGTGCGTGCGCTACCTTTGCCGGCGTCATTTCTTTTCGTTCAAAAGTACCCGGCATTTTCCTGAACATGGAGGATATTATTCAACAAGGTTATGTTCGTTCGGAGCGGAGCGCCAACGGGATCGCGCAGATCACGTTTTTTCACCCCAACCACAACAGCCTGCCCAGCCGCCTGCTGCAAGGGCTGGTAGCGGCTTTCGAGGCGGCGGGCGCTGACCCTGCCGTTCGGGCAGTCGTATTACGCAGCGCGGAGCACAAAACCTTTTGCGCGGGCGCCAGTTTTGACGAACTGGTAGCGATCGGCGATTTCGAGACCGGCCACGCGTTTTTTTCCGGCTTTGGTCATGTGATCAATGCCATGCGCCGTTGTCCGAAGATCATTGTCGGACGCGTGCACGGCAAGGCAGTCGGCGGCGGCGTCGGACTGGCCGCCGGCACCGATTTTTGTATGGCCTCGCAATATGCATCCGTGCGGCTGAGCGAACTGGCGGTGGGTTTCGGTCCCTTTGTCATCGGCCCGGCGGTGGAACGCAAGGTGGGCCCGGCGGCCTTCAGCCAGCTGGCGCTCAACCCGGGCGAATGGCAAACCGCCGCCTGGGCCAAGGAAAAAGGACTGTTTCAGGAAGTGTTCGATACCGTCGAGCAACTGGACGCCTATCTCGGGCATTTCACGCAAAACCTGAGCGGTTACCACCCCGAGGCGCTCGCCGAATTGAAACGGATTTTTTGGCAGGGCACCGACCATTGGGACGCGCTGCTGCACGAACGCGCTGCCATCAGCGGGCGGCTGGCGCTGTCGGATTTCACCAAAAAAGCGATCGAAGCCTTTAAAACGAAATAGTGATCGTTCAAATCATGCCCAGAAACTGATCGAACAGGTACCGCGCATCGTGCGGGCCGGGGTTGGCCTCCGGGTGGTATTGAACGGAAAATGCCGGCTTGTTCTTGAGCCGGATGCCTTCCACCGTGTTGTCGTTGAGGTTGATATGTGTGGCTTCCACCAGGCTGGGCGAATCGTAGATCGCCTGTTCGAGCACCCCGAAACCGTGGTTTTGGCTGGTCACTTCACAACGGCCCGTTTGGAGGTTTTTGACCGGGTGGTTGATGCCGCGGTGGCCGTGGTGCAGTTTGTAGGTGGGCAGGCCGGCCGCCAAAGCCAGGAGTTGCTGACCCAGGCAGATGCCAAAGAGCGGTTTTTCGTCGTCGAGCATCTTACGGACCAGCTCGACGGCGTAATCCATTGCGGCCGGGTCGCCGGGGCCGTTGGACAGGAAGTAGCCGTGCGGGTTCCAGGCTTTTATTTCGTCAAAACCGGTGCGCGCGGGGAAAACCTTGAGGTAGCAATTGCGCTCGGCGAAACAACGCAGGATATTTTTTTTCACGCCAAAATCAACCACCGCGATGCGGCGCGGGGCGTCGGGGTTGCCGATGTAGTACGGAATTTTGGTAGTCACGTGGCTCGACAGTTCGAGCCCGGCCATCGATGGCGTAGCCGCGAGCCGTTTCTGTAGTTCGGCCGGGTCGTCGGTTTCCGACGAGATGATGCCGTTCATGGCGCCGCGCGTGCGGATGTGCTGCACCAGCGCGCGCGTATCGACGTCTTCGATGGCCACCAGGCCTTCTTCTTCAAAATACTCCTGAATACTCTTGTCGGCCAGCGCGCGGCTGTAGGGCACGTTGAAATTGCGGCACACGAAACCGGCGATCTTGATGTGTTCGCTTTCGATCTCGTCGTTTTTGATGCCGTAATTGCCGATGTGGACGTTGGTCGATACCAGGATCTGGCCGAAATAGGAGGGGTCGGTAAAAATTTCCTGGTAGCCGGTCATGCCGGTGTTGAAGCAGATTTCGCCGGTGGTGACGCCGGTTTTGCCGGCAGCGCGACCCTGAAATACCGTACCGTCTTCAAGCAGGAGAATGGCTTTGCTCATTGTCGTGTGTGCGTTCCTCGCGCCGTTTTCGGGAAAAAATGCCGGAACCGGGCGGCGGCGATTAGCTGAAGTAGCGCAAGGATGATTTTTCGGGACGCAAAGGTCGAGCAACCGGCCGGGTTTTCCAAATCGAATGGTTTTATTACAGGACTGGAATTTCCAGATGCTATTTTGCAAGATGCTTTCCCCAAATTCGCAACCTTTGTCCGCAATCGCGCCATGTCAGATTTTGAACACTTACGAGCCGGTCTCGACGCCGCTGTGCGCCGGCACAATACGCCTGATTTTATCCCGGACGATCCCATTAGTATCCCGCACCGCTTCAGCCGCTTGCAGGACCGGGAGATCATGGGTTTCTGGACGGCTACCCTGGCCTGGGGTCAGCGCAAAACCATTATCAAAAGCGCCGAGCAATTGCTCGACCGGATGGATGGCGTGCCTTATGATTTTGTATTGGGACACGCTGAAACCGACCGGGCACGGTTTCTGTCGTTCAAGCATCGCACATTTCAACCGACCGACACGCTGTATTTCCTCGAGTTTTTGCAGCGTTTCTACCGCGAACATCCTTCGCTGGAACACGCCTTCGCCCGCCATTTGCCCGCCGGCGCCGGCACCGTGGAGCCGGCATTGACGGGTTTTCACCGCGATTTTTTCGATCATCCTTATGCGCCGGAGCGCACGCGCAAACACGTGGCCACCCCGGAGCGGGGGTCCACCTGCAAACGCCTCAACATGTTCTTGCGCTGGATGGTGCGCCGCGACGCTGCGGGGGTCGATTTCGGCGTGTGGACCCGTATCCGGCCAGCTCAGCTGCTGATGCCGCTCGACGTTCACGTGGAACGCGTGGCGCGGCGCCTGGGCCTGTTGAGCCGTCCGCAGGCCGACTGGAAGGCCGTATTGGAGCTAACGGCTAATTTGCGGCAGCTCGATCCCGACGACCCCGTTCGATACGATTTTGCGCTCTTTGGCCTGGGCGTATTGGAATCACTTCGCCCTGGCCGAAAGTTTTAACGACACCGGCACGATATCCTCGATGATCTTATCCTTTGCGGTACCCAGCAAGCCGGAGCGGAAGGTGAGGCCCCATTTGGTCCGGTCGATGATAAATGTGGCCGATTCCGCCTCGAGACGACCGTTGCCGATGGTAAGGTTGACCGGGATGTTGACCGGATTGGACTTCCCTTTGATCGTGAGATTGCCACGCACCACCCAATTAAAGGCCTGCTGGTTGCTGGGCATGACGTCGGTGATCTCGAATTCGGCCTGCGGATATTTTTTTACTTCGAAAAAGTCGTTGTCCTTCAAATGCGATTCGAGGGTGGATTTTTCCCCGGCGTCGTTCATATTGCTCACGCTGATGGAGCCCATATCGAGCGCGATTGTGCCGCCCAGTAGCCGGCCCTGATTGACCAGCAAGGTACCGGACGACACTGTCACGCTTCCTTTATGCGCTGCGCCGATGGCTTTTTTAGCCGACCAATAAACAGCGCCTTGCCTGACGGTAAAAGGCACTGCCCCTTCGGCCGGCACCGGCTCCATCCGTATCGTATCGGGCGCCGCGCCGGCTTGCCGTTCGGTTTGGGCCGGGTTATTTTTGCAGGAAAAGAGGAGGGCCGCGACGGTGCCGGTTGCGAAAAAAATCAGCGATAATTGCTTCATATAGGTTGGAAAACGGGTGGAAAGAGGCGCAAAAGTACACCGATTCAAAAAATGCGGAACTGCAGGCAGCACTTTTGACGCCACAGCGTTTCTCCTGCGCATCCACAACATCCGGAACATGGCTATTAGAACAATGATTAGATGGGTTTTGGGGCTAACAGCCCTGGCATTGGCCGCTGCGGCCTGCAACACGCTCAAAAAGGAAGACCCGGAAATTGTGGTGACGTTTACCGAATTCACCGCCGACCTGTTTCAGGTGCGCGACGCCGCGACCGGCACGCCGACGTTTGGGTTGTGGATGGAAAGCGCCAAAATTTACGATTGTGGCAACTACCGGATCGAAGCGACCACCGAGGTAGCGCCCGGCGCCATTGCGATCCGGCTGCACGACCTGCAAGCGCCCGATACCTGCCTGGGCGCACCCGGCCCGGCCCGCGGGTTTTTGCCGATCGGGCACCTGGCCGACGGCACCTACCAGTTCACCCTGCGGCTCAACCCCGTTCTCACCAACCACGGTACCCTTACCGTACAAAACGGGCATTATGCCCTCGACATCCCGGAAGAGCAGGGGGTTGATTTTCAAAACCGGGTATTGGAATCCTTGACAGACGATTACGTTTGGGGGTACGCGCTGACCCCGGTGGAATCGGATCAGCCTGTTGCCGATCAGTTTTTGCAACAACTGAAGCCCTTGACCGACGAGCCCGGACTGGCGCCGGGGTATTACGGCTATTTTACCGTTGCCGGCACCGGGCAATATTATTTTCACAAAAGCATTGCCCCGGCGGGAAGCTTCCGGCCTTTTTTACGCCGTTTTAACACGGCCGACGGAGATGGTATCCGGAATGTTTTACAGGCCTACCGGCAAGACCCGGCCATGCCGCTTGAAATCAACTGCTATTCCACCCGGGGAGAATGGTGATCGCCTATTGCTTTTTGCGTTTGCGGAAATTGCCGTAGTTGCGCTTGTTGCGGTTTTTGTTGCCGGTATTGCCGCCGTTCTTGTTGCGGTTGCGTTGCTGGTGGCGCTGTAATTCCTTTTCTTTTTTGTTGGCGCTGAACGCTAGAATGTCGAGCGAACTGTGGCCTTCGTGGAGTTCGAGCTGGCCGTCGGAAAGAATTTCCAGGTCGTCTTTAACCACGTCGTCGCTCACGTAATGTTCGCGGTTCCAGGTTTTATAAGCCAGTTTCATGTAGGAGGCGATAACCTCGACAAAGCCTTCCTTCTTGGTTCCGTCGGGCATTTCGATGGCCTTTTTGATCAATGTCTGGACATTATAGCCGTAGTGGCGGAGCCGGGTGGCGGTAGGGGGGTATTGAATTCGGTCGGCGCGCGCTTTGTCTGCTTCGCTGCGCAGGATAACGCCGGGTGGCGGCGTCACGTCGAGCTCATAACCGGAAATGGCATAAGCGTGGTTCCAAAGTTTGTCGCGGTAGTCTTCTATGTTGCGGTTGCCGGAAGGATTGAGTTGTTGCATCAGGCCAATGATGGTTTCAACGGTTTTTTGCCGCTTTTTCGGGTCGGCAATCGTTTTTGCATATTGCAACATCTCCTGGATCGCCCGGCCATACTCGGGGTACCGGATGGTCTCTTTTTCGGTGTTATATTCGATTTCTACTTTATTCATGGCATGTTTTTCTTATTCAACAGTAACTGATTTGGCCAGGTTTCGGGGTTGGTCGACATTGCAGCCGCGCAACAGGGCGATGTGATACGCCAGTAGTTGGAGCGGCACTACCGACAGCAAGGGCGTCAGCGGCTCTTCGGTGGCCGGTATTTCAATGGTGTAGTCGGCCAGTTTTTTGATGGTTTGGTCGCCTTCGGTCACGACAGCCACCACGATGCCTTTGCGGGCTTTGACCTCCTGGATATTGGAAACGATCTTATCGTAGGCGCTGAGGTTGGTAGCGATCACAAATACCGGCATATTTTCATCGATTAACGCAATGGGGCCGTGTTTCATTTCAGCCGCCGGGTATCCTTCAGCGTGAATGTACGAGATTTCTTTCAATTTCAAGGCACCTTCGAGCGCTACGGGGAAATTGTAACCGCGCCCGAGGTACAAGGCATTCGTGGCGTCTTTGAACTCGCCGGCGATATATTTCACTTGTTCCTGGCAATTTTCGAGCAGCCGGTCCACCTTACCCGGGATAAGCGCCAGCTCCTGCACGAGCTTTTGGTACTGCGATTTGGGCAGGTAGCCGCGTTCGTAGCCCAGCAAAAGCGCCATAATGGTCAACATTGTGACCTGGCCCGTAAAAGCTTTGGTGGACGCCACCCCGATCTCCGGGCCGACGTGGATGTACGAACCGCTATGCGTCAACCGGGCGATAGACGACCCGACAACATTTACAATGCCGTAAGTAATCGCGCCGCGTTCTTTGGCCAGCTCCAGCGCAGCAAAGGTGTCGGCCGTTTCGCCCGACTGGGAAATAGCCAGCACAATGTCTTGTTCGCGCACCACAGGGTTGCGGTAGCGGAATTCAGAGGCATATTCTACTTCGACCGGCAGGCGGGCGAGGTCTTCAAAAAGGTATTCGGCGATCATGCCGGCGTGCCAGGAAGTGCCGCACCCCAGGATGATCATCCGTTGCGCATGGATCATCCGTTTTTTATACTCTTCCATGCCGCCGAGGCGCACCCAGCCTTCTTCGGCGTTCACCCGGCCGCGCATGCATTCGGCGATGGTGGCGGGTTGCTCAAAGATCTCTTTGAGCATGAAATAGTCGTAACCGCCTTTTTCCAGTTGTTCGATTTCAAGTTCGATCTCCTGGATCGTGGGCGTCATGATCTCGTTGCGCAGGGTTTTGATGGTAAGTTGACCCGCTCGCGTCACGGTGGCTACTTCCTCATCGTTGAGGTACACCACTTTTTTGGTGTGCTCCACGATGGGCGTGGCGTCGGAAGCGATCAGGAATTCTTCGCTGCCGATTCCGATGACAAGGGGGCTGGATTTCCGTGCGGCGACCAGCTTGTCGGGGTCGTCGCGGTCCATAACTACGATGGCGTACGCGCCGTGCACCTGGGTGAGGGCCTGCCGGACGGCTTCTTCCAGTTGCAGGTTTTCGCGCTGTTGCACTTCTTCGATCAGGTGTACGAGCACTTCGGTGTCCGTTTCGCTCTCAAATAGGTGTCCGTGTTTCTGTAGGGCGCTCTTTAGCACGGCGTAGTTTTCAATGATGCCGTTGTGGATGAGCACCAGCCGCTTGTCGCCGCTGTTGTGCGGGTGTGCATTGATATCGTCGGGTTTCCCGTGGGTGGCCCAGCGGGTATGCCCCATGCCGATAGAGCCGGCAGTGTTTTTGTCTTTGGTATAATACTCAAGATCGGCAACTTTCCCTTTCTTTTTGTACACGTTCAGCGTACCGTTTTGGAGAGCGATGCCGGCGCTGTCGTAGCCCCGGTATTCGAGGCGTTGCAAGCCCTTGATGACGATTGGATAAGCATCTTTTGAACCGATGTAGGCGACAATTCCGCACATAAAATTGAGTTTTCAGTTAAGTAATCTGCGTGCGTGATTAAAACAAAATGGCCGGGCAGCGTTTTGACCAACAGGTTTACCGGGCTGCAAAATTCGGGCCTTATGAGGCATATCAGGGGACAATTATTTAACGAGGGTGTATTTCAAGGCTAATTTGGCCGGAAACGTACTGTTTTTAGGGCCGTATAGCACCGTGCGCATGGCTTTTCGGCTTTGCGGATACACATTGATGAACACCGTCTGCTTCTTGATATCACCGGAGGTGTTGTCTACCATATCCTGAAAACGCTGTGTCAGCGTGAGGTGATAGCGCTTTACCGTTTGGGCAGGCTCGGTTTCGGTTTCCGGGAAGCCGCCGAAAGCGGCAAAACCGCTTGTGCCCGTAGAGCCGAGCGAATAGAGCACATCGGTGGTGAAGGCGTAGGTGGTATCTCCAAGCGATTCGGTGAACACCAACTGGTCGGCGGGGGTGAGCAGGTCATTGTCGTTGGGCAAGGTTGCCGTAGTAAGCAGAAGTTCGGCTTTATTGACGGCTACATGATCCAACAAATGGGCGTACGGGATCTCCAGCTTCAGGCGCAGGCCACTCATGCCCTGGAGGTACAGCTGATCATCGAGTGGTTGGTGGAGTTTGGTCGCAATGTCGGTACCGGTATAATCGTGCTGAAAATTGGTGAACTTATTGCCGCCGACAAAGGAAAAATCATACGAACTGGCGGTGGTATCTTGCTTGTAATACAGCCGTATCCGGCTAAACGCACTGGAATTCAGCGCAAAGGCCATCATAGCGCCGGGAGCGCCGGCCGGCTCCGACGAAATACGGAGGCCGCGCAATTTTTGCCAGAAGGTTGTATCGGCCGTCAGGTTGAGGCTATCC
Organism: Saprospiraceae bacterium; assembly: GCA_044230315.1. Classification (GTDB taxonomy): domain Bacteria; phylum Bacteroidota; class Bacteroidia; order Chitinophagales; family Saprospiraceae; genus M3007. Next base: position 28,841 of record JBGARJ010000014.1, on the reverse strand, counting down.
ATATTCAGCAGTTCCTGGCCAAACGCGTTGTCCAGCGGTATCCGCAAATAAGCCCCCTTTGATGTGGTATCGCCGAGCAGGTATCCAACTGTTTTCGGTGTGGGGAGGAAGCCCATGACTTCGCCGATTTGATCGCCAACGGGAAGGCTTTGGTTCGAGTAATAATCGGCATCCCATTGCAGGACCGTGTCGGCGGCCAGTCGGTATACCCGAAGGTTTTGCGCTTGCATGGTATCGCCGTAAAAGCCCGAACTGCTATACTGCAAATACATCACGATCGAATCGATGACGGCATTCTTAAAATTCGGGCCGAGGTAACTCAAGCGAAACAGGGTGTAAATATCGGACTGGGATTTGCCGAAAACCGGGTCGATAAGCTGGCCGCAGAGCATATAATCGGCAATCGAGGAGCGGTCCGACGTGATCACGCTGTCTTCCGTTTCGAGCGTATACTGCAGCGTAAGCGTATCGGTGTATGCGTATTCTGCCTGTTGATCGTAGAGGAGGCCGGAGCCGAAAGGGGTGGGTTTGGTGCAACTATAGCCCAGGAACAGACTCAAGGCTGCCACCAGCAGCACTGGGAAAAAAGGTACAACAGTGTGTTTCATGTGTTTGGAAATGACCGGCCAATGTTTTGCTGCCGGACGCGGTGACGGCTACTAGGGTTGCTTCAGGGCGCTGTTTTTACTGCCAATCAGACAAATATAGCGGGCGAAGATACGCTCGCCCGCTATAGCCATCCTGTTTTATCGTTTGCAAAATAATACGCGGGTGTTTATTGCGATACTTCCGCCTCATTCAGCTGACGATAGAACTCCAACGTGGCCGGTAAATACTCCTCTTCGTTTTTCCAGGGGAGCACCGGCTTGTCTTGCGCTACGGACAGGTAATCAACGCTTGTATCGACCGATTCGCTGCCTATCGTAATGGCATCGGCATAGGTACAGGCGCCTTTGTGCATCGAGAGGCTGTCGCCGTCGCGATACGCCGCCAGATCGTCTTTCGACAGGTTGTTGATCGCCGCTTTGTCAAAGAAGCGCTCGCCGCCCAGTTGCTGGTGCTCGTCAGGATAAACCGTGTACACCACCGAGGAATTCGCGAACAGGGGCTCGGTTTTGTACGCTGTTTTCAGATAAAACGGGATGAGGCTCGTCAACCAACCATGACACAAAATGATATCGGGTGGCCAGCCGAATTTTTTCACCGTTTCGATGGCGCCTTTGCAGAAAAAGGCCGTCCGGTCGGGGTTGTCTTCAAATGGTTTGCCGTCGGCGTCGTCAAAAACGAATTTACGTTTGAAAAAATCCTCGTTGTCGAGAAAATAAACCTGAAGGCGCGAGCCCGGCAGAGACGCAACTTTAATGATAAGTGGGTAATCGTCGTCATCCACAATGATATTCATCCCGGAAAGACGAACTACTTCATGCAAACGGTGCCGGCGCTCATTCACAACGCCATAGCGCGGCATCAAAATCCGCAGTTCATAACCGTTATCCTGTAAAAATTTGGGTAATTGCGCCACCAGGGCAGAGATGCTGTTACCTTCTGTATAGGGTTCCATCTCCTGGGTGACGATGAGCAAACGCTTCTTTTCCATGTATGCAACCTGACTTTTGTGTATAATCCCGTCGAGGGTCCGCCGCAGCCGTTTCGCGGCAAATCGGGTGCAAAATTATAAAAAAAAAGCGACTTCTTTAGGGTGTTTCCGCAACAGGAAAATTAATTAGGGCGAAAAAACGCTAAAATGGCCGGAAAATCAGCCGGTCTGGCGCTCCGCAGCAGGCACTCGTTCCAGGATGCGGAATGTATAGCCGTGTTCGTTTTTATCGTCGGGCCCGTGCCCCTCGCGCCAGGTTTCGCGCCATTCTGCCGGGTTCAGGGTAGGGAAAAATACATCGCCTTCGGGTTCCAGGTCCACTTCGGTGTAGTACAGTTTGTCCCACATCGTCATGCTGTCGCGATAAATGCTACCGCCGCCGATAATGAACGCTTCGGTCTCGCCATGGTCGAAGGCCAGGGCCAGGGCCTCTTCCACCGAGTGCGCCACCAGCACGCCGTCGGCGCTAAAAAACGGATCGCGGGTGATGACCACGTTCGTGCGTTTGGGCAGCGGCCGCCCGATGCTGCGAAAACTGTTGCGGCCCATCAGAATGTGGTGCCCCAGGGTGGTGCGCTTGAAATAGGCCAGATCGGCCGGCAAATACCACGGAATTTGGTTGTCTTTGCCAATCACCCCGTTTTTGGCGACGGCAACTATGGCGGAAACAAGCATGGCTCAAAGATCGGTCAGTACTTCGCGGATGAGCAAACTTAAATTCGGTTCGGCGGCCCCGGCCGTGGCGATCACGTCGTCTACCGAGGTTACTTTGATCACATTCGGCGGAAACGCAACATTGGTTACCATAGAGAGCATCAGCACCGGCAAATCCATGTGCCGCGCCACCAGCACCTCCGGCAACGACGACATGCCGGTACAGTCGCTGCCCAAATGCCGCAGCATGCCGTACTCGGCAGGTGTTTCGAGGTTGGGACCCTGCATAGCCGAATAAACGCCTTCGAAAGCGCGGATGCCGTGTTTTTGCGCCACGATGAGGGCTTTGGCCCGCAAACCGGCATCATAGGGTTCCGACATGTCGGGGAAGCGCGGGCCGAGTCGCTCGTCGTTCACGCCGCGCAAGGGGTTTTCCGGGAGCAGGTTGATGTGGTCGCGCACGATGACGATGTCGCCGCCTTTAAAATGAGGGTTCACCCCGCCCGAAGCATTGGTGATGATCAGGCGTTCGATGCCCAGTATCCGCAACACCCGCACCGGAAACGTGACCTGCTCCATCGACCAGCCCTCGTAGTAGTGAAAACGGCCGGCCATCACTACCACCGGGTGTCCGGCCAGGCGCCCCAGTACCAGTTTGCCCTGATGGCTTTGCACGGTACTTCGGGCAAAATGCGGTATGCTGTGGTAGGGAATTTCGGCCTCCCGGTCCACCTCATCGGCCAGGTTGCCCAGCCCGGTGCCCAGAATGATGCCCGTGCGGGCCTGAAAGCCCGTCTGCCGGCGGATGGCCTGAACGGCTTCCTGGATTTGGTCGTACTGTTGCATAATGAGTGGGATGTAACTGCATGGTTCCAAGGCCCGAAGGTAATCCGTTCGACGTTTAGACTTCCGGAGCTGGGCCAAACGGGCTTCAGACGGGCATCAGGGTGAGTTGCTCCACCGCATTTTCAATAAAATTGGGAATAACCGTGTCGAACGTGCGCTGCAACTTCATCGGGTTGGCCAGGTCGCGGATCATCCGGTCGTAGCGGGCTGCACCGTGCTCGTCCACGATGGCCATTTTCCGTTCCTTTTCCATGAAATAGGAGAGCAGGCCGTTGGGGTCCGCCTCCGGGTGGAATTGTGTGCCGAACATTTCGGGGCTAAACCGCACGGCCATCACAGCGCGTTCGAAATGGACGTGCGGCCGCAATTTTTCCAGGCACAGGATATGCGCCCCCATGGCATGAAAACGGTCGGCATTGGGTTTGACCACCTGGTAGCGGCGGAAATCGGCGATATAAAACGGATCGGGCAGGCCTTCAAAAAACGGTTCCTCTTTGCCCCAGTGCGTCTTGTGCACCGGGTAGGTGCCAAACGACATCTTATCGCGTTTCGTCACCTCGCCCAGGCCAAAGTGGTGGCAAGCCATCTGGAACGAATGGCAAATAAAGAAACAATGCTTTTTCGCCTCGGCCAAAGGATGTTGCCGGTTCCATTGCCACAAGGCGGAGATCAGGTTGAAAAAAGGTTCGAACCAGGGGCCGTCATTCAGCAAGGGATCGCCCGGACCACCTGAAAATATGTATACGTCGTACGACAGGTCGGGTATTTCATTTTTGGCACGCACGTCAAAATGATCATATCGAAGTACATTAGCATAACGGGCAAGCATCGTGCGCAGCATCGGAATGCCGCGGTTGGATTCACCATTGTACAGATCGAGAAGGGCTGCACGGAGCATAGACTACAAATAATTGCGGTTTTAACAAACTGCCCTTTGGACTCCGCCAAACGGCATTGTCACAAAACAACAGGCTGAACCTTTTTAAAAAATCGAAACCCGCCAATGCCTACGGTTGTCCGTATGCTGACAAAAACATGCCAAAAAAGATTAGAGGAATGGCGCTAAACCGGTGCGGGTAAGCAAAGGTCGGATTTCGCCGCCGTTAATTTACCCCGGGTGTTATAATTTTGCTGCGGCATTACCATACATGCCAGACTGACCATGAAATTCGTATCCGAAAAAATCATCGATGCCGTCATTGACGAACTGGACAAACTCAGCGACGAACAATACGAGCGCCGGATGGAACAATTTGCCGAGGCGCAACCGGTAATAATGGCCTACCTGTTCAACGACGAAAATTTTCACCTGCTGTCGGAAGAAGAAGTCGGCTATATCCAGTACCTGTCGCTGATCGCGTGGGTAGCGATCACCAAGGTCAACGGTCCGGTGGAAGCCGTGAGCGAGGAGATGATCGGCCAGGCCGAAGAAAAAAATTATGAAATCCTCGAAGCGAGTTCCGCCAAACGTTTTCGCGACCGCCTCGACGCTTTTTTTGAAAACACGCCGCAGGAAGACCTCATTGCTTTTGCCGAAGAAGCCGTGCTCGAAGATGAAGACGACCCCGACTCCCTCGTCACCAAAGAAGGCCGGGAACCGGTTTTCATAGCCGTAAAAACCGTGATCGACGTGCTCACAGCCGCCTGACGGGGTGCCGGCGCCCGCAATTGCCACTTTTCCACCAACCAACCACCTGCCAGCTATGTACGCTGTCCATCCATCCGTCGCCTATTGGCAATCGATTTTGCAGAACCTGAAAACCAAAACCGGGCGCAGCCTCGAAGAGTGGATCGCATTGCTTGAACGCGAAGCGCCGGACGGCGAAAAAGAACGCAGCGAGTGGCTGAAAACCCAACACGGGCTGGGCCGGACCACCGCCGCACTGATCGCCGGACATGCCTCAGGCAAAAACACAACCGAAACGGACGGCAGCGCTTACCTGGCCGCGGCGCCCGGTTACGTGGAAGCCATGTACCGCGGCAAAGAAGCGCTCCGCCCCGCCTACGACCAGATACTGACCCTGGCCCGCAAACATTTCCCCGACCTGAAGGTATGCCCCTGCGCAACGATCGTGCCGCTGTACCGGCGCCATGTGTTTGCCCAAATCAAACCCGCTACCAAAACGCGCCTCGAACTCGGGCTCTGCCTGAAAGGATACAACGGTATCCTATCGCCACGCCTGATCGATACCGGCGGCTTGCAAAAAGGCGACCGCATCACCCACCGTTTCCACCTTGCTTCCGGCGAAATGCCCGACGCCGAAATGCTCGAATGGTTGCGCATCGCGTATGAGCTCGACCGGGAGCCATGACGAATCTCAGCTGCTGCGTCTTGCCGCTCACTTTTATCTTTGCGTCGCTATGATTCCACTCCACCGAATTTTAGGCGTGTTGCGACAGGCGTCTCTGGCGATAAAAACGCCATTCTTTCGCCGGGCATCGTTAAATTTTTCGCCGAATATGCCCGATTTCGACTGCAACATTTGGCTAACCAGTCAAAAAAATGGCATTTTTTTCCGCTCAAGATCCCCCCTCGCAATAAGTCTATTGTTTTGCTGCGCCGGGCTCCTGGTGGCATCCGCTTTCCAACCCGGCGAAACAGCCCCTCAAACCAGTGAAGATTTGGGACGCCTGTTGTTTGAAGACCGTATCCTGTCGTCCGATCAAAGCATCAGCTGCGCCAGTTGCCATATTCCGGCCTTTGCCTTTTCCGATACTTCGGCCGTCAGTATCGGCGTAGGCGGTCAAAAAGGCACGCGCAATACCCCCGCGATCACCAACATGAGCGCCCGTTCCTCGTTTTTCTGGGACGGCCGGGCCGGCGCCCTCGAGCAGCAGGTCGTACAGCCCATCGAGAATCCGGTGGAAATGAACCTGCCCCTGCCCATTGCCCTCGAACGCCTGCGCAACAGCGCGCGCTACCGTGGCTTTTTTCAGGCCATTTACGGTCGCCAGCCCGATACGCTCACCCTGGCCGACGCGCTGGCCTCGTTCGTGCGCACCCTCGAAACCGGCGACACGCCGTTCGACCGCTGGATGCAGGGCGAAGAAACCGCCATGAGCGCTTCTGCCATTCGCGGCCGCCAGCTGTTCATGAACAAGGGAAAGTGCTTCGATTGCCATTTCAGCCCCGATTTCACCGGCGATGAATTTCGAAACATCGGCTTGTTCGACGGCCAAACGTATTCCGACCCCGGCCGAATGGCCGTAAGCAAAGATTCCAGCGACCTTGGTAAATTCAAAGTGCCGGGCCTGCGCAATGTCGCCGTCACCGGCCCATACATGCACGACGGGTCCATGCGCACCCTGCGGGAAGTGATCGACTACTACGACCAGCCCGACCGCTTCATCGCCCATAGCCTGAACCGAGACCCCCTGCTGGCCAAACCGCTCGGCCTCACCGAACAGGAAAAACAAGACATCGAAGCGTTTTTGGTAGCCCTGACCGACAAGCAATTCGAAAAGGCGCAGCGATAAACGGGTGTTCACTCCGCCGAACCCAAGGCCTGCAGCATAGCCTGCGCCTTCAGCAGGCATTCGTCGTACTCCTGCTCCGGTACCGAGTCGTACACAATCGCGCCGCCAACCTGGCAGGACAGATAACCCGATTGGGCGTTGTACAAAATACTGCGAATCACCACATTGAAATCAAAATCGCCTTCAGGAGTGAAATAACCGACTGCGCCGGAGAACAGTCCGCGCCGGCTGCGCTCGTAGCGCTCGATCAATTCCATCGCCATCACTTTTGGGGCCCCGGTCATGCTGCCCATCGGAAAAGCATCCCGCAACGCCTCGATGGGGTGCGCATCCGGCTGCAGCGTGCCCGTCACCGTAGAGATCATCTGGTGAACCGTGCGGAAGGAATAAATGCCGAACAATTCCTCCACCTGTACCGACCCCGGCCGGCAATGGCGCGCCAGGTCGTTGCGCACCAGGTCCACGATCATCACATTTTCGGCGCGGTCTTTTACGCTGCCGCGCAGCTGTTCGCGGATCTGCGCATCCTTCACAGGGTCGGGGTGCCGGCGGCGGGTGCCTTTGATCGGTTGCGACACCAGTGCATCGCCTTGCTTGCGCAAAAAACGCTCCGGGCTGGCACAGAGCAAATAGCGGTCGCGCCAGCGCAGGTAAGCTGCAAAGGGCGCCTGAGTCAGGGCGTTGAGGCGTTCGAAAGTAACCCGCGGTTCAATGCGGGCGCCTTGCGTAAAAAACTCCTGGCACAGGTTCATTTCGTACACGTCGCCTTCTATGATGTGTTGCCGGACAGATTCTACCGTGGCCAGGTAATCCGGCTTCGAGAACCGGGGCGTCAAAGGCGTTTTCAGCGCAATTGGTGGATGCGGAAGGGGCGCCGGGTATTCCGAGATTGCAGCAAATACATCGGCCGGCACAGCCGTGCGGGAAAATATTTCTAGCGAACGGCCCGGCCGCCCATTATCCGTGCCATATTCTGCACGTCGTATTCCAACCACGATTTCGGGTTGGAAAAAGAACAGGTCGGGGAAACCAATCCCGTCTGCGTTAGCCGAATGGAGCTTTTCGATTTCATTTTTCAGGTCATAGCCCAAAAAACCAAAAAGCCAGTCGCGTTTTTGATCCGCAAACGCCTTCAATCCGGCAAAAGCCTGACCGGTGTGGGCCTCTAAAAAATCGGCAATCCCCACGGCAACCAGGCATTCCCAGGAACGATGCGTTTGCGTGGGGAATGTATTGCTGTCGAGGTACAGGCAAACCGGGTGCGTGTCCGCCCAGGCCAGCAACCGGCGTTTGGTCAGCGCCAGGTCATCTATTGCGAAAAGAGCCGTTTGTCGCATGCGTCAGGTGGTTCGGAACCGCAAGAAAGGATAAGAACAGGTTTGGATTTGCATGCTGAGGCGAAATCGTCAAAATTTTTGTTCGCACCCGGCAAATGCTGCAGGCGCAGGCGGGCAATCGGTCGAAAAAATTAAAGCGCAGTTTGGGGATTTTCCGTTTGCCGTCCGGCGACGACCTTCCAAATATATCCTACAAACACGAAAAAGCAGGTAACGCGCCGCGGACCAGGAAAAATCAACCCGGACCGCCGCTCCGGATTTACAGTGCATCGGTCTGTTCGATCAGGATGCCTTCTGGCCAGGCCAACGTCCGGGCCTCTTCGGCGCTCACTTTCCAAAGCAAGGCACGCAACCCCAGGAGTTTATCGGCTACTTCACTTTGCCGGATTTCAAGCACCAGCTGACCGCCGGTGTCGTCGTACGCTTCGCTGCGAATTTCGAGATCGAGTTTCCGGATGGCATTCATCACATCGGGTACCAGGGCATAGGGCGCCCGCGCCAAAAAGCGGTCCTGCACGATCTGCTCAACTACCTGGCCCTGGCGCAGGGCATCTGCAGCGCTCTCGCGATACGCCTGGATCAATCCGGAAGTGCCGAGCAGGGTACCGCCGAAATACCGAACCACCACCACCACAACGTCGGTCAATCCGGCCGCATCGATCTGGCCGAGGATTGGCCGGCCGGCCGTACCGGAAGGCTCACCGTCGTCGTTGGCGCGAAAACGTTGCCCGTCGAGCCCCAAGCGCCAGGCAAAGCAATGGTGCCGGGCTTTGAAGTGCTCCCGGCGCAAGCCCTCCACGCACGCCATGGCCGCTTCTTCCGAGCGCACGGGGTAGGCGTATGCGAGGAATTTGCTGCCCCGGTCTTTGAACGACCCGGTAGCCGGCGCTGCCAGTGTGAGAAAGCAATCGGGTGGATTGGCCATGCCGGCAAAGGTACGCCGAATATCGAAATTGACCACACAAGCATTTCATTATCAATACTATGTATTGGTATTAAATTTCAATAAATGTACGTGCGCTACAAGCAGTGTCTGGTAAAAAACCGCAACTTCAAACCCCGAATGTCAAACTCCTCACCTCCATGCGCGAAGACTTTTTGCATTTTCTCTGGCGTTGGCGCCGTTTCGACGCCCAAAACCTGGCCACCTCCGATGGCCAGGCACTCGAGATCTTACACCCTGGAGAGCCCAACCAACACGCCGGTCCCGATTTTTTCAACGCCCGTATCCGGGTGAACGAAACGCTTTGGGCCGGCAATGTGGAGATCCACCTCAAAGCGTCCGATTGGTTGGCGCACCGGCACGACGCCGACCCGGCCTATGACAACGTGATCCTGCACGTTGTGCTCGACGAAGACCAGCGCCTCGGGCCCTTCCCTTGCCTGGTGCTGCGCCCGCGCATCCCGCCGCAACTACTGGAACGCTATCTGCGCCTCGAACACGAACGCGCCTGGGTGCCCTGCGAAAAATCGTTTGACCAGGTGCCGCAGCTCGTGTGGCTGAACTGGCTCGACCGCCTGTTGGTGGAACGCCTCGAACTCAAAACTAACGCCGTGGCACAGGGTGTGGCAGCAGCCGGGCACCATTGGGAAGAGGCTTTTTACCGGGCGCTGGCGCGCAATTTCGGGTTGAAGATAAACATCGAACCCTTTGAAGCGCTGGCCGGCCAGTTGCCATTGCGAATTTTGAACAAACACAAAGACCATCTTTTTCAACTCGAAGCCTTGCTCTTCGGGCAGGCAGGGTTGCTGGATGAGCCCTTTGCCGACGAATACCCGCTTGCCCTGGCCCGCGAGTACCGATTTTTGCAGCACAAGTACACGCTGACGCCGCTGCCCGCCGGGCAATGGAAATTTTTCCGGCTCCGGCCGGCCAGCTTCCCCACCGTCCGGCTGGCGCAGCTGGCCGCCCTCCTGCACCGGTCCGCCCAGCTGTTCAGCGAACTGCTCGACGCCCGCAATACGGCAGAGACCGAACGGCTTTTTGAAGCAGGGGTCAGCCCGTACTGGCTGTCGCATTTTCGATTCGACAAAACGTCGGTACACCGGGCCAAACCGCTGAGCCGTGAATTTGTACATTTGCTGCTCATCAATACGGTGGCGCCGTTCCTGTTTCACTACGGCCAGGTCAAGCACAAGGCCGATCTATGCGACCGTGCGCTGCAATTGCTGGAAGATTTGCCCCCCGAATCCAATACTGTTATAGCCGGTTGGGTTGAACGCGGCCAAACCGCCTGCAATGCTGCGCAAACACAAGCCCTCCTGCATTTGAAAACGCATTACTGCGACGCCAAGCGCTGCCTGGAATGCGCCATTGGTAATGCTATTTTACGTTAAACTATGTCCCGAACATTCGCTCACTTTTTCTCCATCGTCGGGCACCCCATGCTGGTACTGACGTATGCGCTGGTGCTACTGCTGCTCATCAACCCCTATGCTTTTGGCGTACACAGCCCCGCCGATCGCAAGGCTGTCCTGTTGCTCCTGTATGTTTTCACCACCACGGCGCTGATCCCGGGAGTGGGCATCGCCATAATGAAGCCGCTTGGTTTTATCAAAAACCTGGAATCGCCCGACCGCCTGGAGCGAACCGGAGCATACATCGTCACGGGGGCTTTTTACCTGTGGTTGTTCAAAAACCTGAACGGCAGCGGGCAGGTACCGCCGCTGTACCTGGTGTGCGTGCTCAGTGCCACCATCGCGTTGTTTGTAGCCTTTTTCATCAATATTTTTACCAAAATAAGCGCCCACACCACCGGCATGGGCGGCTTGGTCGGCATGCTGATGCTAACGGCGCGGGATTGGGAAGGCGCCATGCTCAACCTGCCCGCTTTTGGCGGCACCGTACAAGTGAGCCTGATCGTGGCCCTGGCCGCCATGGTAGTCCTGGCCGGGCTGGTGGGCAGCGCCCGGCTGGTGCTGAAAGCGCATGTGCCGCGCGATTTGTGGCAGGGCTACCTGGTCGGATTTGCTTCGGTATGGATTGCCCGCGCTATTATCTAGACCCAAAATGCCTGCACACCGGCAGCGCTAAATAATTTTTCATCCTGCTGCAACCTGTCAGCCGACCCGCCCGGTCAATCATCTCGTTCACTGACATTATTCACTACCAACTTACAAACGAGATGAAAACGCTAGTATCAAAAAGCCGCATTTTCGCTATCCTCATCCTGAGCATCGCCGCCATCGGCCTGACGAATTGCAAAAAAGAAAAAGCCCCCACGCTGAAAGAAGAAGTGGTTGGCAATTGGGAGGTTAAATCCTTCACCGAAGACGGTGTCGAACTGATGGGCAGCATCGTCAGCTCTTTTACCATGGAATACGATCAATATTCCGGCAGCAACGGCGATTTCTTCTGGCAAATCAACTACAGCGACGGCAGCAGCGAACGCGTCACCGGCGACTACACGGTTGATCTGGAAGACAAACAAATCAAATTAGTCAAGAACGACGGCACCATCGCAATGGATCTGGATGTAAGCGGCGACCGGGTTGAAATGGAAGGTATTATCGACGGATACCGATATGTGGTGAAAGGGAAAAAACACTAATCAGCCCCGGACGGCAACATTGTATAACGACAAGCGTCATCCCGTTCCTTTCGGCGATGACGCTTGTTACTTTTAACAATAGTCCGGTACATTTTGCTGTCAGCAAGAATGCCAACAGCGGCATTTTGTTGAAAATCAAGCCTCAACGCCGTTGTTGGCGTCCTCGCCATAGCCGTCAGGCTAAAGCATGAAACACCGACAAAGGGGATATTTTGGGGCGTAATTTGTTTTTTTTCTGCTCTTTTGAGCCATGATTGAGCATGCGTTTAAAAACAGATTTGAGGAACTGCATTAGTTTGTTATAGCCCTTTAAGATTGCCCTTAGCAGCGTTCGAATTTTTTTTTTAATATTTTGAAGTCCTTCCACTCGCTTGGTTCAAAGCCTTTTTGGAGCAGATGTTCTTTGAAAATACCATGGATGTTTTGCAACAGGCAGATGCTTAACAAACGGCCGTACAAATAGCATTCAAAGCGGAAAATATTGGTGTGGCCAACTTGGTCTATTTGAAAGAGGGATTTCCAGATTTTGAAGATCAGTTCAATTTGCCAACGCAAGGTGTAAATGTCCACTATGGTTTGGTCGCTTAGGTCATCTTCAATATTGGTAATGAAAAGGTTGAAATAACACATCAGTAAGCGATCATGCGAAAGGTTCCACTTTTTGTGCGTAGCAGTTTTTTGAAGTTTTTGTATCCGTTTAAGGGCTACCACTTCAGGGACAGGTACTACAACAAGTCGAACAGGCAGTTTTTCTTGGCCGAGGAACAAGTGGAGCGAATATATGCCCCGGGTTTTGGACAATAAGGTGGCCATGGATTGGGCTTCCCATTTTCCACCAGCCTTCTTGCTGTACAAATTTGCCCCTGACTTGTATCGGGAGATGAAATATGCATTCAACTGCGCTATGGTGTTAAAGTATTTATGCTGATAATATCCCAAGTCTTTGATTACCAAATCTTTCGGCGATATTGGCACAGAGCAGGTTTGAAGATATTCAGCATCATTTTTTCGACCGCAACCCAATTGCAATTCCAAAAAATGACCACTAAGCACTTCGTACTCGTATTGGATTTTAATGGAAGATGGGCCGGTATCACCACCCGCACTTTCATAAAAAGGGGAAAAGGCCGCCGGCAACTGAAAAGACGTCGCATCACCTACCCGAATTCGCCCAAACCTGGCCCTGAAATGATCATACCCCCCTTGTTTGACCACAACCTGATGCACAACATGGCCAAAACAAGCCTTCAAAAAAGATACCGCATAGGTGTTATACCGCTCATCTAAGGATTGCTTGGTCGGGCGTAGCCCATATTCATCCTCCAAAAAGTCGCATTGCTCATTCAAACTCGTTTGCCGAAGGCTCCCTTCTTGAAATACTTGGAGCGACAAAAACATCAAACCGCTAATGCTTGACGTAGAGCGTTGTATAAATTTCGTCTCCCGCGCTGTTTGATTCAAAAAATCGTCAGCGAAAAAAGCCATAAATTGGTCCAAAAGGCCACTTTCTTTTATCATTTTTTGCGGAAAACGTATGCTTCGCATGTGTTTTTGCTCAATCTACGAACTTAATTTGACTTTAGCCTGACGGCTATGGCGGGGACGCCAACAACATACTCCACGCTTCGTTTTCACCCGCCGGACTATTCTTTTAACCAATCCTGTTTTTAAAAATACCCACCCATGATTTGCCTTTTGTGCCTCTATCTGCTCAAACGCTGGTCAGACACGCTCCCGCTGCAGACGCCGCAACGCCTGATACTTCCAATACGTTTCGAGCGCCGCGATCCGGCAAATCGTCCAGCCGGCACGACCATCCAGAAACCCCCGGCGTAACAGGTAATTCCGGGCAAACTTGAAGACCGGGCTGAGCGCCATCCGCCACCATGCGCCCCGCTTGCCCCTGGCCAGCATGGCCTGCGCTGAAATTTCAGCGTATCTGCGGGCCCGGACAAAATGCTCCTCTACGGTATAATAACTGTAGTGCAACAGATCGCCGGTCAGCCGGACCGATGTAGCGCCCGGTTGCATTTCCACCTTGTCGTGCGGGTTCATACCGCCCCATTGCCCGCGACGTCGGTCGAAGAGCCGCGTTTTGCGGTCCGGATACCAGCCGCTGTGGTTGATCCACTGGCCGCAATAATTGGTGCGGCGGTTCATGGAGCAGGCATCTTGTATCCAGTTGGCCTTTACCGCCAGGATCGATTGCCGCAGGGTGTCGCTGAGCGCTTCGTCGGCGTCGAGCGACAGGACGTAGTCGTAGCTGGCAGCGCCGACGGCGAAGTTTTTTTGCTCGATATGCCCGGCAAAAGGCCGTTGCACCACCCGGGCGCCTTTTTCGCGGCAGATATCGGGGGTGCCGTCGGTGGAATAAGAATCCACCACCACCACTTCATCCGCCACACCGGCCAGCGAATCGAGGCAACGGGCGATGTTGCGCGATTCGTTGTAAGTAATAATGACGGCAGAGAGCTGGACGGGGGCCATAGCGCACTATTGCCCGATTAACAACGGCGCCGTTTTGCCGTTGCCCAGGACAATCACTTTTGCGTTGGGCGACGCCACCAGTTCTTTTTGCACCTTGATCTGTTCGTACTGGATCAACTTGTCGGTGAGCGTGGACGTCAGGATGCGCTGGTAGTCGGCAATACCCTGGGCTTCCACCCGTTTCCGGTCGGCTTCCTGGCGTTCTTTGTCGAGGATAAATTTCATTTTTTGCGCCTCCTGCTCCGCGTTGATCTTCGATTCGATGGTTTGCTTGACCGATTCGGGCAACTGAATATTCCGGATGAGCAGGTTTTCGAGCACCAGACCGCGGTCTGTAAATTCCTTCTCGATCGCCTGGAAGATCTTCTGCTGGAATTCTTCCCGCTTGGCGGAATAGAGCGCTACGGCATCGTAATACACGGCGTTGTCCCGAATCTTGGTGCGCGTTACCGGGCGTACAATGACGCCTTTGATATCGCGGCCGATCGTACGCAAAATTTCAGGAGCCTTATCGGGCACCATATGGTAAAGCACCGAAAGGTCAATGACCACCTCCAAACCGTCGGCTGTCAGTACCCGGATGGCATCGTCACCCTCGTGATCGCCTTCGTCGTGTACGGCCGACATGGTATAGTTCTGCGTCTTGACGTCGAAATGCACCACGTCGACCAGTGGGTTAATGACGTTCAGGCCTTCGGTCAGGACCCCCGACTGCACTTTGCCGAAGAGGGTTTGGACGCCTACTTCACCCGGAGAAATTTGCACAAAACAAGAAGTGAGAATACCCACCGCTACCAGGGCGAGGCCAATGAGGCGGCCCATTTTGCCAAATGAATTGAGGTTGGGGTTGGTTTTGGAGATCGAAAAAGCAATGAAGGCAACCAATATGCCTAGGATGGCGAGAAACATAATGATTTTCGGTTTGGTGAAACGTGCGGCGAAGTTGGGGTGGCGATGTATCGTAAGTATGCAGTTATTCGATCAACCCGCGTTGAAAAACGGCCAACCGCGGCTTATATCGCAGCGGTGAATTGCCGCAACAAGCGCACATCGTTTTCAAAGAGCAAACGAATGTCCGGAATGTTGAACAGGCGCAGCGCTTGCCGTTCGATACCCATGCCAAAGGCAAACCCGGAATATTTGCGGGGGTCGATGCCGCAGTTTTCGAGTACCTGGGGGTCCACCATGCCGCAGCCGAGGATCTCCAGCCAGCCGGTGCCTTTGGTGAGGCGATAGTTTTCTTCGGTATCGGTGCCGAGCCAAACGTCCATTTCCGCGCTGGGCTCGGTAAACGGGAAAAACGACGGGCGCAGGCGAATTTTCGGCGCGCCGAACATTTCCTGGGCGAAGTACAGGAGCACCTGCTTCATATCGGCAAACGACACGCCTTCATCCACATACAGGCCTTCCACCTGGTGAAACTGGGCGTGCGAACGCGCCGAAATGGTTTCGTTGCGATATACGCGGCCCGGGGCGATGATCCGGATGGGCGGCTTGCGGGTGGTCATCACGCGCGCCTGTACATTGCTGGTATGGGTGCGCAACAGCAGCCCGGGAGCATCCACCACGTAGAAGGTATCCTGCATATCGCGCGCCGGGTGGTCTTCCGGCGTGTTCATGGCGGTGAAATTGTACCAATCGTGTTCAATCTCGGGGCCATCGGCCACGACGAACCCAATGCGGTTGAAAATATCGATGATCCGGTTCATCGTCACCGCGATCGGGTGCCGTGAGCCAACCGGAAGGGGTTCGCCTGGTGCAGTAAGGTCGATCTGCTGCGCCGTAGCCTGCTCGGCCCGTGCCTCCAGCTCGGCTTTGAGCGATTGGAATTTTGCCTCGGCCTGCTGCTTGAGGGCGTTGACCATCTGGCCAAAGTCGCGTTTTTGGTCGTTACCCACGTTGCGCATTTCCTCCATGAAGGCCTTTACCAACCCTTTCGAACCCAGAAAACGGATTCGGAAAGCTTCCAACGCATCGGCAGTGGCAGGCGCTTCAGCCTCCAGCGCTGCCAGGGTTTCCCGGACTTTTTCAAAAATATCGGACATGTCTCTTTGTATGTCGTAAGGTTGACGCGGCAAAAATACGACAACTCGGCAGTCAAATCATACCATCCCGTCGATGTGCCTTCCAATTTTCGGGCGCACCATTCAGCGCCGCGTCGGGATGGTCGTGGTCAGGCCAATACCCCAGGACCATAGCTGACCGGATTCACCGGGATCGATCATCAAACCCAGTTCGGGCCGAAGCGCCCAGCGTTGCAGGTTGGAACTGATCCCTACGCCGAGCTGAAAACCCAGGTACACATTGCTTTCGTCTTGCGGAAAAATATCCGCTTTTGCCGCCAGGGTAGCGTCGAAATTGTTATTGGCAGGAAAGGTAAACAACATGCGGGGGCTAATCACATACCGGGTATCGCCTTCCGCAAAGTACAACCCGATGGGCAAGGTGCCGGCGATCCAGTTTTTCATGATTTGTACTTTGGGCGCCAGGTCAACGTAATTCACGCCGCCGCCGCCTTCCTCCACCGGTACCAGCCGCTCATAACGGACCTTCAGGTCGAATTGATCCGACAGGCCGTACCCGAGCCGCAGCCCGAAATTATTGTTCGCTGCATTCGTTTCGCCGGCATCGGCAATCGAATAATGGGAGTAGTGCCCCAGTATCTCAAGGCCGCCTTTATTCAACATTCGGGCGCTTTCAAATCCGGTATTGATCGGGGTAACGCAGGCGGCCAGAACGAGTGCCGGCAACAAAAAAAGGATGGTCGTTTTCATGGTCAAAGTCGTTTTGTAATGAATAGGGTTTGTGCCCCTGCGGAGCGCAAACCCTTAAAAGTAACCACTTTGGCAATAGAAAACAATGAAAAATGCCCTGATAAATGTTACGCTAAGCGCTGATCCGAGCTGCGCCGCGCTTCATGCAAACGGAAAGGTCAGGGTAAAGGCGCTCCCTTTCCCGGGCTCGCTCTTTACATCCACAAATCCTTTGTGGGCTGTCAGGATAGCTTTTACGTAACTCAGGCCGAGGCCAAAACCTTTAACATCGTGGATGTTCCCGGTGTGCACGCGGTAAAATTTGTCGAAAATATGCTTGCGGGCTTCCTTGCTGATGCCGATGCCTTTGTCTTCCACGGTGACTTCCAGCCCATTGGGCACGTTGCGGGTACGGATGGTAATGTCGGGATTTTCGGGACTGTATTTATTGGCGTTGTCCAGTAAGTTGTGCACCACACTGGCGATATGGGTACCGTCGCCCTGAATGACCGGCCGCTCGGCTTGCAGGTCGAGGTGCACCACGCCGTTGCGCTTTTCCACCTGCAGGCTGAAGTTGTCGACCGCCTGTTGGATCAGATCGTGCATGTTCAGTTCGGTCAGTTTGAGCTGGAATTCCTTTTTGTCCAGTTGCGCGATCTGTAGTACCCGCTCCACCTGGCTGTTCATGCGCCGGTTTTCCTGCCGGATAATATCCACGAACCGCTGGATCTTGTCGGGGTGTTTGACGATCAGCGGGCTGGCGATACTGTCGGTGGCCAGCGAAATAGTGGCGATCGGCGTTTTGAATTCGTGGGTCATGTTGTTGATGAAGTCGGTCTTCATCTCCGACAATTTCTTCTGCCGGTAGATCACCTGGATGGTGTACCAAAAACAGAATAAAATGATCCCGGTAAAAATGACCGACAGCACCAGCGCTTTCCAGACCGAACCGAGGACCAAACTGGTGCGGTTGGGGAAATAAATCGACAGATAGCCCGGCGATTCGATGTCTTTTTGAAACAACGCCACCCGATAGGGCGAGTTGTAAAGCGTTGAGGCCCCGCCGTGGATCACTTGCGGGCTGTTGTCCACCACCACATAGTGGTCGTTGACCACCACAAAACTATTGCGGGCCTTGGCGTACACCCCGTATTGGTAGGGTGTATATATGCCCCGGCTGCTGAGCTCTTCCTGCAGCGACACGGAGAGCAGGTCCAGTTGAATCCGCTCGGCCAGGGGTTTGGAGTCGACGAGTTGGCTCACCTTCATGTACTCCCACATCGTCATATTGTCTTCAAAACTCTTGCCGCCGGTGCCCGGATAGGGGAGGCTGTCGTTCTTCTGGCTGATCCGGCGGGTGGACAGCCCGTTTTCGAGAAACTTGGCGGCTTTGCGAATATTCCGGTTGGCCTCGCTCGAATAGCCGAAAGTGGAGTTCATGGCTTCAATGACGGCCCAATCCTCAATGTTTTGCAATTTGTCGGCTACCCGGTTGAGCGCCGCGTACACGTTTTTATCAAATTGCTCCTCGTTCAGCCGGATGCTCCAGCTGATCCAGTAAATCTGCAGGCAGATCACCCCGATGAGGGCTACCGTCATCAGGCCGATTATCAGGCGAATGCGTTGGGCGTTCATGTATAGCTGGAAGGCTTGAGGTCAAATGAAAAGAATGTTTTTGGGAAAGCGTCATTTCCAACACGTTGCTTAGCGTTTGTCTAAATTTCGGTTACCGGGCTGCAAGCGAGCAAATTTTGTTTCAGGCAAGGCAAAATTTGCAGGCATGGCCGGGCGTCTATGGCAAAAATTTTAACGGAGCATGAAATAAAATTGGCCGCTTGCAGCCCGGTAACCGAAATTTAGACAAACGCTTAACGCTATTTCGCGGCAAAAGTATGCCATGCAGTCGAAGTCGCCCGGGAAATTAACCTGGACTTAACGCCCGGGAACCGGTAACTTTGTTTGCACCCAACCGGATCGCATCAACCCATGGCTTATTCTATGAAAATCGTTCATTTCAGTTTCGTGCTGTGTTGGCTCGGGTGGAGCGGCGTTTTTGCGCAAACCACCCACCCGCTGTTGCTGCAAATGCAGGAACTGGCGCAAAAGGTCGATTACGGATCCTACCGGATCGTAGCCAGGGAACAATACCCCTACAGCAAGGATACCGTCGAGTACCGCGGGGATTGCGCCTTTTCCCGGTTCGAGCACTTCGACGGCAAGCCCGGCATCCGCTTCGACGTACAAATGGAAACCCGTTATCCCGGCCAGATCAACCACAACCGCACGGTGTTCGACGGATTTTATAAATACGATTTCCGCAGCGATACCATGGTCATGCTCTACGACAGCCGCGAACTGGGCGACGAATACGTCATGCGCGGCCTGCAATATTTTTTCTTCGTGCCCCTGCTCCTGCACCCCGGAGAGGTACAGAAATTCCTCGGACCCGATAAATATCTCGGCACGCCGCCATACCAAACCCTCGACGATACGCTTGTCAACGGCATTTCCTGCCACTGGGTCGGTGCCGACTGGTCGCTGGACACTGCGGGCGCCATCACCGAGCACATCCGGTTCGGACTGAGCAAAACCACGGGGTTGCCGGTGTATTTCAGCCAGGTGGAAGAAACACGGCCCGAACAAAATAATGCCCCGTTGCAGCGCCGGACGCTCCAGATCAGCGTCGAAAACTGGTCGCCCGCGCTGCCCGTCAACAGTTTTTATGTGGATTGGCCCAGCCTGCCGGCTACCTACGAGGTGCGGCATTTTCACGATTGCTACCACAAGGATTTGCTGCGGTCGCGCGACTTGCCGGGCTTGTAAATACCTTTGCCGATCATGACCTGGCCCGCAGCGCTGCAACATTTTCGCACCTACCTGATGCTCGAGCGATCGCTGAGCCCCAATACCCGCGACGCGTACCTGGGCGATATGCAAAAGTTTGTGCAGTACCTGGAGCTTAACGGCTTGGAAATCCAGCCCTTGCAGGTACAGCACAGCGATTTGGAAGGCTTTATTCATTGGGTCAACCGGCTGGGGCTCGAGGCAAGTTCGCAGGCCCGGCTGATCTCGGGGCTCCGGGCATTCTACAAGTTTTTGATGGTGGAGGATTTGCTCGACGACGATCCCACCGAACTGCTCGAAGGGCCGCGGCTCCGCCGCAAAATGCCGGAAGTATTGTCGGTGCATGAAATCCGGCAAATGCTGGCGGCCGTCGACCTGAGCGAACCCCAGGGCCTGCGCAACCGCGCCATCCTCGAAACGTTGTATGCCTGCGGGCTCCGGGTGAGCGAGTTGGTCAACCTGCGGATCAGTTACCTCTTCCTGGCCGCCGGTTTTATCAAAGTACTCGGCAAAAACAACAAAGAACGGCTGGTGCCCATAGGCGCCGAAGCCGTCAAATACCTCGGGCAATACCTCGAACACGTGCGCGTACTGCAGGAGATCAAACCCGGTCAGGAAAATATCGTTTTCCTGAACCGCCGCGGCGCCCGCATGTCGCGCGTGATGGTGTTCTATATCATTAAGGACTTGGCGGCAAAAGCCGGGATCCGCAAAAAGATCAGCCCGCACACCTTCCGCCATTCTTTCGCCACCCACCTCGTGGAAGGCGGGGCCGACCTCAAGGCCGTGCAGGATATGCTCGGGCACGAGAGCATCACCACCACCGAGATTTACACCCACCTCGACACCGAATACCTCAAAGAAACGATCTATCTTTATCACCCCCGCGTCAAATTTCAATTTTGAAACCCAAACTTCAAACTTCCATGACGTACTGGCTGGTCAAATCGGAACCCGACACGTATAGTTTTGAGCAACTGGTTGCCGACGGACGCACCCGCTGGGACGGCGTGCGCAATTACCAGGCCCGCAACAACCTGCGCGCCATGCAGACGGGCGACCTGTGCCTGTTCTACCACAGCAATATCGGACTGGAAATCGTGGGGATCGCCCGGGTAGCCCGAACGCACTACCCCGACCCCACCGCTGAGAAAGGCGATTGGTCGGCCGTCGACCTCGAGCCCGTCAAACGGCTGGCACAGCCCGTGCCCCTGACGGCGATCAAGGCCCACCCGGCGCTGCAGCAGTTCGGCTTGGTGCGCAATGGCCGTTTGTCGGTAATGCCGGCCACATTGGACGAATTTTCCACCCTCTTAGCCCTGGGGCGGACCCAACTTTGAGGCACTTTATTGTTTTTATACCATGATCTATGTTCGATATGGCCGCGGTGGCGGAGGCTTGGGATGCCTTATCTTCGGTATCCTGTTTCTGGTAGCGGCATTTTATATCCTGAAAGGCTTATTTATCCTCCTTTGGTGGGCAGCCCCGGCTTTACTGGCCCTGGCGCTGATCATCAACTGGCGTGCAGTAGCCGATACCGGCAAGGATTTTTTAAACCTCCTGCAACGAAACCCCGTGGCGGGGCTCCTGCTGGGCGCAATGGCCGTCGTCGGTTTCCCGATTTTATCGCTGTACCTCTTCACGCGCGCGATCAATTACAACCGCCCGCAACCGTTCGGTCCGGGCACAAAATCAAGCGGCCAGCCGCCGGAAGACGAATTTGTCGAGTTTGAAGAATTGGAGAGCCGGCCCAAAACAGAGCCGTCACCGCCGCCGGACGAGCCGATCGATCTGCAGCAGCCACCCGAAGAGGAACCGCCGAAGCAGCAGAATTCTTACGACGATTTTTTCAAGTAACGCACGCCGCTTTACTTATTGGCCAACTGACCGCAGGCGGCATCGATGTCCTTGCCCCTGCTGCGGCGCACCGTCACGGTAACGCCGTGCTTGGCCAGGTAAGCGGCAAAAGCGTTGAGCCGTTCTTCGCCGGTTTTGGTGAACGGCGCGCCGTCGATGGGGTTGTACTCGATGATGTTGACCCGCACGGGGAATTGGCGGCGGCAGAGTTGCACCAGTTTGGCCGCATCGGCGGTGCTGTCGTTGAAGCGCTCGAAAGCGATATACTCGTACGACATGCGGGCTTTTGTCTTCTGGTAAAAATACTCCAGGGCTTCCATCAGCGCGGTCAGGTTGTTGCTTTCGTTGATGGGCATGATCTCGTTGCGTTTTGCATCGTCAGCCGCATGGAGGCTGAGGGCCAGGTTGCTGCGGAAACCGTCGTCGGCCAGTTTGCGGATCATTTTGGCGATGCCAGCCGTGCTGACAGTGATACGCCGGGCAGACATGCCGAGCCCCATGGGCGGCGCAGCCGTGAGTCGGGCGATGCTCTCCATCGTGCTGCCGTAGGTTAACAGCGGTTCGCCCATGCCCATGTACACCACGTTGGTGATGGAGCGGCCAAATGCCTCGATGCATTGGCGGTTGACGCCGGTCACCTGGTCGACAATTTCCCAGGCGTCAAGGTTGCGCTTGCGACCCATCCGGCCGGTAGCGCAAAAAGCGCAGGTCAGGCTGCACCCCACCTGTGTGCTCACGCAAACGGTGAAACGGCCGTCTTCCGGCACCGGGATCAGTACGCTTTCGATGCGGTGGCCATCGTGGGTCAGCCAGCGGGTCTTGATCGTACCGTCGGCGCTGTGCTGCACCGCGTCTTCATACAAGGTGTGGAAGCTGAATTCGGCTTTTAAACGCGTCCGCAGGTCCTTGGACAGGTTAGTCATGGCCTCCAGATTGGTCGCCGACTTCGCCCAGAGCCATTCGTACAATTGCTTGGCGCGAAAACGCGGTTCGTTCCACGAAGCAAAGAGCACTTCGAGGTCGGGGAGAGATAAGGAACGGAGATCGCGCAGCATATTTTTGGACAGGATAAACAGGATTCAGCGGGATTTAGTTTTCAGGTCTGGACGGGTGGAGTGCAACATCAGGTCTGCGTGTTCCTGGGAAAAGATGATCCGGTATGCCTTTTTACCTTGCAAACATTTGGCATACGCTCCAACGGCTATTTTCCGCTGCGGCTCCGCAGTTCGATCAGGTAGCGGTCCAACTCCATGATGTCGTAGTAGAGTACTTCGCGGGGCTTGGAACCTTCGGCGGGGCCGACGATGCCGAGCGCTTCGAGTTGGTCCATAATCCGGCCGGCGCGGTTGTAGCCGAGTTTGAGGCGGCGCTGGATCATGCTGGTAGAGCCGTGCTGGGTTTCGACCACCAGGCGGGCGGCGTCCTCCAGCATGTCGTCGAGGTCCGACAGGCGTACTTCCTTGGCGTTTCCGCCTTCTTCGTTGCTGTGAAACTCCGGCAGGAAGAACGGCTCGGGGAAACCGGTTTGGTTGGCGATAAATTCGATCACCCGTTCCACTTCCGGCGTGTCGACAAACGCCGATTGCAGCCGGATAACGTCGCCACCGACCGACAGCAGCATGTCGCCTTTGCCGGTGAGTTGCTCGGCGCCGCCGGCGTCGAGAATGGTCCGGCTGTCCACTTTCGATACCACCTTGTAGGCGATCCGCGCGGGAAAGTTGGCCTTGATGACGCCGGTGATGATGTTGACCGAGGGCCGCTGCGTCGCGATAATGAGGTGAATACCCACTGCGCGCGACAGTTGTGCCAGGCGGCCGATGGGCAGCTCCACTTCTTTACCGGCGGTCATGATGAGGTCGGCAAATTCGTCGATGATCAATACGATGTAGGGCAGGAAGCGGTGGCCTTTGAGCGGACTGAGGCGGCGCGCCACAAACTTGTCGTTGTATTCGGCGATGTTGCGCACTTCGGCCCGTTTGAGCAGGTCGTACCGGGCTTCCATCTCGATGATGAGCGAGTTGAGCGTTTGTACTACTTTGGCCGTTTCGGTGACAATGGGTTCGACCTGGTCGGGCAAAAAACTCAAAAAATGGTTTTCCAGCCGGCTGTACGGGAACAGTTCCACCTTCTTCGGGTCGATCAGGATGAGCTTGACCTGCGAAGGGTGTTTTTTGTACAGCAACGACATCAGGATAACGTTGATGCCCACTGATTTGCCCTGCCCCGTAGCGCCGGCAATGAGCAGGTGCGGCATCTTGGTGAGATCGGCTACAAACACCTCGTTCTGGATGTTTTTACCCAGCGCGACCGGCAACTCCATTTTGGCGCGCTTAAAACGGTCGTCCATCAGTACGTCGCGCATGCCCACCGTCTGGCGTTTTTTATTGGGCACCTCGATCCCAATGGTACCCTTGCCGGGGATGGGCGCGATGATCCGGATGCCCAGCGCCGAGAGGTTGAGCGCTATATCGTCTTCGAGGTTTTTGATCTTGGAAATGCGGATGCCGCGGGCTGGCACGATTTCGTACAGGGTGACGGTGGGGCCTATGGTCGCCTTGATCTTTTCAATGTCGATCTTGAAATTCATCAAGGTGTGGAGGATCTGGTTTTTGTTGGCTTCCAGCTCTTCGCGGTCGATCTCGAGTTGGGTATTGTCGTACTCGTGCAGGAGCTGGAGATGCGGGTATTCGTAATGCGAAAGTTCGAGGGTGGGGTCGTACGGTTCGCTGAGGTTGGGGTTGTCTTCCTGCACAGCCACCATAGGCGCCTTGTAGGCTTCGGCCTCTTCGGGGAGCACCGGCGCCGGAGCAGCGGGCGGCAGGTTGATCTCGAGTTCGGTATCTTCGGCCGAATCCGCCGTTTTGGCCGGCTTGTCGTCGGCAAACAGCGCGCTTTTTTTGGTCAGGTCGAACGAGAGCTGCCCGCCGGTGGAGAGGGCGTCTCCGGCGTTGGCGGGTTCCGGTTTTTCGTCGGCCAATGCTGTGAGAATAGGCAGGGTAACATCGTCGGATTCTTCGCGTTTCCGCGGCGCGGGCGGCGTTTGGGCGGCTTTGCGGCGTTTGCCGTAGTTGCCGCTGAGCAGATCGCGCCAGGCCTGCTGGGTTTCGAACCAGAGTTTACGCCAGGTGAAATCAGAGAGGTCGGGGTTGTTGTTCCACACAAAAACGGCCACCAGGCTGAAGATCAGCAGCGCCATCGTACCCGGTATGCCCAGGAACCGCTGTATCCAGCCGCTGACCGCCTGCCCGAACACTCCACCCACCGGAAACTCCACCGTTTGCAAAAAGAAGGAACTGATCACCGAAATGATCACCATCCAGATAATGGTGCGCTGCAAGGTGGCCGACAAGTAGCTCAACGGTACCCGGCGCACGAAGGCCAGGCCATATTGGTACAGCAGGTACACAAACCCGAAAGAAGCCAGCCCGAAACCCCAATAAATGATGCTATCGGCCAGGAACGCCCCGAGGCGCCCCAGCCAATTGTCCACCTCCACATCGCCCAGGAAAATCTCCCAGGAAAAGCGGAAGACGAGGTCGTGGTCGTTCTCCCAGGTGAAGAAATAGGACGTAAAGGCGATGAGAAAATAAAACGACAGGAAAAGCAGGAACATCCCGAACAGTTTCGAGAGGCGCTCGTCGTCAAAATTCAGGCTTATTTGTCCTCGTTTGCTCTTGGCCATACGTAAAGGGCGAATCTACCATTCGCCGTGTCAAAAGGGGATGGTTCTCCGCAAAAGTAAGGCGATGCCGGCAAATGCGGTTTTTTTTGTGGCGTTAAGATACCTCTACCTCAATCCCCAACTGTACCTCGTCGTTCAGTTCTACTTTTTCGCCGTTCATCGCTTCCCGCAGCACCAGATCGGTGGCCAGGGTTTCACCCTTGATATAGTCGTGGAACAGCTCCACCGCCGGCAACACGGCCGGATGTTTTTCCAGGGTGACCACCACGCGGTCGGTGACGTTGAAGTCTTTTTCCTTCCGGATGTTCTGAATGCGGTTCACCAGGTCGCGGGCGAGGCCTTCGGCCAGGAGCGTATCGTTCAGGTGCACGTCGAGCGCCACCGTGAGCGCGCCGTCGGACGCTGTTTTCCAACCGGGCAGATCTTCGGTCGTGACGACTAAATCCTCGGGCACGAGCGTATAGGCCGTACCGTTGACGGTCACTTCCAGCGATCCGGCCTGCTCCAGGGCGTTGATCCGGGTGTTGTCGAACCCGGCGATCAGCGCGGCCATATCCTTCATGTCTTTGCCGAGTTTGGCGCCCAGGGTTTTGAAATTGGCCTTGGCCGATTTTTGCAGCAATCCCGAAGCGTCGGTGATGTATTCCAGTTCTTTTACGTTGATCTCGGCCAGGATGAGCGGTTTGACGGCTTCCACCTCAACCTGGAATGAGGCATCGAGCACCGGCAGCAGCACTTTTTGCAACGGCAAACGCACCCGCAGCCGTTCCTTTTTGCGGATACTCAGCGCCAGGGAGCAAATGCGCTGAGCATAGTCCATGCGTTTTTCCAGGCCCTTGTCCACCTTCGAGGGATCGGGGCGGGTAAGGTCGGTGAGGTGCACCGAGTCGTGGCGCAGCGGTGTGTTTTTGGCTTTTGCAATTTCTTTTACGGGGGCCGTGAGGTTGCGGTAGAGCCAGTCGGCAAAAAAGGGCGCCACCGGAGCGGCCAACTGGCCCACTACCATCAGGCACTCGAACAGGGTTTGGTAGGCCGCCACTTTATCGTCGCCCATTTCGCCTTTCCAGAAGCGCCGGCGGCTCAACCGCACGTACCAGTTGGAGAGGTGTTCGTCCACGAAATTCTCGATGGCGCGGCAGGCTTTGGTCGGCTCGTAGTCGTCGAAGGCTTCGTCCACTTCCGCCACCAGGCTGTATAGTTTGGAGATGATCCAACGGTCGAGTTCACTGCGTTTGCCGTAGGGCAACACGTTGAATTCGTCCATCCGGAAGCCGTCTAGGTTGGCGTACAGGGCGAAAAAGTTGTAAGTGTTGAAGAGGGTGCCGAAAAACTTGTTCCGGCTTTCCACGATTCCGGCCGCGTCGAACTTGAGGTTTTCCCAAGGCGCAGCGTTACTGATCATGTACCAGCGGGTGGCGTCGGCGCCGTAGGTCTCGATCGTTTCGAAGGGGTCGACGGCATTGCCCTTCGACTTGGACATTTTCTCGCCGTTTTTGTCGAGCACCAACCCATTCGATACCACGTTTTTGAACGCCACGGAGTCGAAACACATCACGGCAATAGCGTGCAGGGTGTAGAACCAGCCGCGGGTTTGATCAACGCCTTCCGCGATAAAATCGGCCGGATAATTTTGTTTCCACTTTTCCTGGTTTTCAAACGGGTAATGCCATTGGGCATAGGGCATGGAGCCGGAGTCGAACCACACGTCGATGAGGTCGAGTTCGCGGCGCATGGGTTTGCCGGAAGGAGAAAGGAGGACGATGTCGTCGATATAGGGGCGGTGGAGGTCGAACCCCGCGGGGTTTAACGGGTTCGCAGTCATGAAGCCCGCCGCCACGGCCTTATCCACCTCCCGGCGCAATTCGGCTACCGAGCCGATGCATATTTCCTCGTCCCCGTCTTCCGTTCGCCAGATGGGCAGCGGAATGCCCCAGTAGCGCGAGCGGGAGAGGTTCCAGTCCTGCAGGTTTTCGAGCCACTGGCCGAAACGGCCCGTACCGGTAGAAGCCGGCTTCCAGTTGATCGTGCGGTTCAGTTCGGCCATGCGTTCTTTGGCCGACGAAGCGCGGATAAACCAGGAGTCGAGCGGATAGTAGAGCACCGGTTTGTCGGTGCGCCAGCAGTGCGGATAGGTGTGTTTGTATTTTTCGATCCGGAAGGCCTTGTTCGCTTCTTTCAGGTGCAGGGCGATCAGCAGATCGGTGGGTTTGAAATCGGCCTGCTGGCGGTCTTCGGCGCCGTAGTATTCTTCTTTGACAAAACGGCCGCCAAACATCGGCACTTCTTCCACAAAACGCCCCCTGCGATCCACCAGCGGGAAAGGCAGATCGGGTGCTTTGGCATTGGGTATGCCGATATAAGGCACCCCCGCCGCTTTGCAGGCCCGGAAGTCGTCGGCGCCGAAGTACGGCGCCGTGTGCACTACGCCGGTGCCGTCTTCGGTAGTCACGAAGTCGCCGGTGATCACGCGGAAGCCCTGGGCTTCGAGTTGGGGGGTGGAGGCGGCGGGCGTGGGGAGCAGTTGTTCGTAGCGCACGCCGGCGAGGTCAGCGCCTTTGATGCCTTTTTTCGATACCTGGAAAGGCAGTTTTTTATCGCCAACCTGGAACGCCTCCAGAGGCTGATTTTCATCTTCCGGGTTAAAATAGGCGCTCAGGCGGTCGTGGGCCACTACCACGCTCAGCGGCGCGCCGGTGTACGGGCTCAGGGTTCGGACCTTCACGTAGGCGATGTTGGGGCCTACGGTCAGGGCCACATTGGAGGGCAGGGTCCAGGGCGTGGTCGTCCAGGCGAGGATGCGCAGGTCTTCATCGGCGCTGTCGAACAGAAACGCCGACGTCGCGTCTTTTTTCACCTTGAACATGGCCACCACCGAAAAATCGGTCACCTCCTTGTACGTGCCCGGCATGTTGAGTTCGTGCGACGACAGGCCGGTGCCGGCCGCGGGGCTGAACGGCTGTATGGTGAAGCCTTTGTAGAGAAACGACTCGCCGGCCGCGGTCCGCTTGTTGTACAGTTGTTGCAGCAGCCACCACACCGACTCGATGTAGTCGTTCTCGAACGTGATATAGGGGTGCTCCAGGTCGACCCAATACCCCATTTTCCGGGTCAGGCTGTCCCAGAGGTCTTTGTACCGCATGACCGTGGCCCGGCAAGCCTGGTTGTATTCCTCGACGCTGATCGTCTTGCCGATATCCTCCTTGGTGATGCCGAGTTCTTTTTCCACCTGCAGTTCGATCGGCAGGCCGTGGGTATCCCAACCGCCTTTGCGCTCCACGCGATGGCCTTTCAGGGTTTGGTAGCGGCAAAAAATATCTTTGACCGCGCGCGCCATGACGTGGTGAATGCCGGGCTGACCGTTGGCCGAGGGCGGGCCTTCGTAGAACACGAACGAGTTGCCGGGATCGCGCTGATCGACCGACCGTTCAAAAATGCGTTCGTCTTCCCAGAACTGGAGGATCTCGGCGTCGATGGCGGGGAGGTTGAGGTGTTTAAATTCGCGGTACATAAAATGATTCGGTTTAGATTGGTTGCAGGGTTTCAGAGGTTTCAGAGGTTGCAGGGTTTCAGAGGTTGCAGGGTTTCAGAGGTTGCAGAGGGTTCAAGGGTTCAAGGGTTGTCGTCGGACCTTAAGATTACCTGAAAAAGCGGCATAAAAGATTGCCGGAAGTTCATTGACTTTGTAGAATAAATCAAGGATGTATGAGGGCACACAATTCAGAAGTTCGCCGTCAAGCGATCGAGTTATGGCAATCA